>JALOOM010000083.1 GCA_025454395.1 Elainella sp. Prado103 | reverse complement strand
TCAGATATCAGACTGATCAGACATCAAACTTATCAGATATCAGGCTGAATAGACATCAGACTGAATAGACATCAAACTGACCAGATAGCAGCTTATATGAACTCTGGTGCAGTACCGATGCAGGGCTCATTCTATTATGCCTCACCCCTCATGGCTTATTTCAAACGCGATCAGTGCCACCCAGTTCACCGCAGTTGGGATCCAGTTGAGCCCCATCCACCCTAAACTTGCACAGCCGCCTCATAGCGTTGGGCGATCGCTTCCCAATTCAGCACATTCCACCAGGCTTTGAGATATTCGTCGCGCTTGTTCCGATACCTCAGATAGTAGGCATGTTCCCAGACATCATTGCCCATGATCGGGTAATAGCCCTGCATCAAGGGGCTATCCTGGTTAGGAGTAGAAATCACTTCCAAATCGCCAGTAGGGTTCATCACCAGCCAGGCCCAACCACTCCCAAATTGTTTGGCTCCTGCCGTGTTAAAGGTGGTTTGGAACGCTTCAAAGCTCCCGAATGCCTGTCGGATCGCCGTTGCCAAAGCTCCACTGGGGCTTCCACCGCCGGTCGGACTCATAATTTCCCAAAACATGGAGTGATTCACATGCCCGCCCCCATTGTTGCGAACAGTCGTGCGGATGGACTCCGGAATGGTATCGATTTGCCGCAGCATTTCTTCAGCAGTCATCAGCTTTAGATCGGGGTATTGATCGATCGCTGCATTCAGATTTTTGACATAGGCGGCATGGTGCTTATCGTGGTGAAACTGCATGGTTTCCGCATCAATGTGAGGCTCCAAGGCATCGTAGGCATAGGGCAAGGGGGGGAGCTTGAAGGTTTCGCTGGCTTGAGCCGTGCGATCCCACAATCTGGCAGCGGCGGCGGGCTGAGTGGCCGCGATCGGACTCGTTTCGGGCAATCCAACCAGGCTGAAGGCAGCGGTACCTGTGGTAGCACCGAGAAGGGTGAGGAAATGGCGGCGGCTGAAAGTCATAGGGCAAGAAGGTAGGGGCAATGGTTGATGATGGTTTGATCTTATCCTGAGCGGCGGCTCCTGAGCGGCGGCTCCTGAGCGGCGGCTCAACTGAACAAGGTTTGCCCTCGCCATTGCCCGTCACAACAGGTCACAATAGAAATCATTAAGATTTTTAGAATTACTTATGGCAGCAGAGCAGGTGAATGGGTTTGCTGATAACTGGGCATATTTACGCACCGAGCTGTATTGGTTGGAACGATTGTTAATCGCTGCTGTTGCAAAGCAGCAAAAAGAATCCAAAGAAATCGATCGGGTTGCCCGCTCCAAAGCCGATCGCGCTACCAGCCATTGGTGGAAGGGAATCATTGCTTCTGAAGGGACTGTGGCCTACGACGAATATCGCCAGCCCACCAGCAAAACAACCCATGTGCAGCAGGTAGAACTGCAAATTAAAGCCGCTCAAAAAGCTGGAGTGGTGCTGGCGTTGCCGCTCTTGCGCGATCGACTGGGGCTCAATCAGTTTGAAAAAAACGTGGTGTTGATGAGTCTTGCCCCGGAGGTCAATCGGCGTTATGCCCAGCTTTACCGCTATCTACAAGGCGATGAATCCCACACCACGGATCTTCCCACGCTCGATCTGGCGCTCCGGCTGTTGAGTAAAAATGATCAGGAATGGCGCTCCTGCCGCAATTATTTAGTCAGCAAATCGCGGTTGACCCGTTATCGACTGTTGCAGTTTCTGCCCTGCACAGAGGCAACCTTATTGAATGCACCTCTCAAGCTGACGGACGCATTGATCAACTATTTGCTTGCCGATCAACCGACTGCCTCCGGGTTAGAAGACCTGCTACGAACCCATGTAGCGACTGACAAGATTTCTAGTCAAGCTAGTTCAAGCGTTTCTCCTGCCCCCCATCCAGACCCGTCGTTGGAGATCAATATGGCGACGCTGTCCCCCTCAGATACACCCCTCCCCGTGCCACAGGTAAAAAAAGCGGCCCGTACGGCTTCTCTCGTCTTTTTGCATCGATCGAGCATGACCAAACAATGGAGCGATCTCGTTTTACCCCAGTCGGTGTTGGCATCTTTGACCCATCTGGAAACCCAGATCCAGGGATATCTTAAAGCTCAACAACAATGGCAGTTGCATCCATCGGATTTCTATCAGCCTGGGTCGATCGTGCTATTGACTGGAACCACTCCCCTCAGTCAATTACTAGCCGTGTCTGCCTTAGCAACAGCATTGCAGACTAGCCTCTGGCAGATTGATCTGGCGACTATCATGCCAACCGATTATGGTTTCGTACTCGATGAGATTCGCGAACTTGCTCCTACTGTATTATTTATTCAATCTGCTGAATATTGGTTAAAACGTTCGAGTTTATTAGCAGAACCCGCGCTGCGGAAATTTTGGGCAGAGCGCCACCAGAAGGCTGCTGTTACTTTCTTGGCGGTGGCTCAACCGGAAGCCTTACCTCCAACTTGGCGTTCTCAATTTGATCACTGGCTCGACTTTCCACCGCTTGATGAAACCGATCGCTGGTTACTGTGGCAAAAGGCTTTTCCTGCTCAGGTGCCGATCGAAGCCACGATTAATTGGAAAGACCTGGCCGAAAAACTCATTTTGAATGAAGCTCAAATTCGATCGATCGTCCAAAGTGCGATCGGCCATGCTGCCGCTGTGGAAGCCCAAGCAGTGGGGTTAAGCCATATTATGCAGGCGCTTGAACAACGAGGCTGGCGGATCGATATTCAGCCGATCGAAGTTGCCAGCCCCCAGAAAACTCGCCGTAAATCTCGCCGCAAGAGCGAACCGCTGTCTTAGTCGGGTCTTTACTGCCTTCCGTGTAAACGGTACTCAGTTTGCGAGGGATGAGCCGCATTAGCAAACTGGGATAATAATACCGTGGTCAGCATGATTTGCGCCTCCAGCAGCAATGCTCTAAATGCTCTAAATGCTCTATTGGTCTACTCATGGAAGAGGGTTATGTTTCTATTTCTTTCTAAACTTCTACCTTTATTTATCTATCCAGTGGGATTGGCTTGCATTTTATTGCTAGTCGCCTTATTCACGGTATGGAAACGTCCTCGCTGGACAGCCGGGTTGATTGGGGTGGCATTGGGGCTGCTACTGGTAGGCGGGAATAGCACATTAGCCACCCAGATCACCTATTCGTTAGAGAAACAGTATGTGCCAACGGCCGATCTACCCACGGCTGAGGCAATTGTAGTCTTGGGCGGTAGCATTCGATCGCAACTGCCCCCGCGACCCTGGATCGATGTCACAGAAGCAGGCGATCGGCCGATCCATGCCGCCCAGCTTTATCGACAAGGCAAAGCGCCACTGGTGATTTTGAGTGGAGGGCGCATTAGCTGGCAGGGAGAAGGAACACCGGAATCTGGAGATATGGCGAAGTTGGTGGAAGCGTTGGGAGTGCCTGCCAGCGCCATCCTGCAAGATCCGACTTCGTTGAACACCTATGAAAATGCAGTGAATGTGAAGAAGATTTTGGATCAGCGGGGGATTCGGCGCGTTTTGTTAGTCACCTCAGCCGTTCACATGCCCCGATCGATTCAGATTTTCAAAAAACAGGGTATTGAGGCGATTCCAGCCCCCACTGACTTTTTAGTAGCGACTGAGGAAATTCAAAACCCCGTTCGCACGATCGAGGCGCAAATCTTGGGGAGCATTCCCGAAGCAGATAACTTACACAAATTGACTCGTGCCCTGAAAGAATACATCGGCATCGGGGTTTATCGGTTACGGGGATGGCTGTAGGGCAAAATTTGGGCATGGCATAATTTGAGGATGGGTCATCTGTCAGTGCCATCCGAATCAATACCTCGATCAATACCTTACCTCGATCAATACCTTTGAATCAGTGCCGCCCTTTGCAGGCTAAATGCCCCATGAGGAGCACAGGCGTACCACGTTGTCATTGTCATGTCTGAACCATTTCCCCAACATATTGTGCCTCTGCCTCAAGCTGAAGTTGAGGAGCTGCTGATCGTCCATCAGTTCAGTTTTGAGTTTTATGACGAGGTACGCTACCGAACCGCCTTGGAAGCCCATTGCCAATGGTATGAACAGGTCGCTGCCCAGCATCGTCAGGAGTTAGAAGCGATGCGCCATGACATTAACCTATTCGGCTGGTTTTCTGGGCGGCACAACTAACAGAAATTAGCAAAAACTAGCAGAAACTAGCAGAAATTGCCAGTTTTACTCGATCGCTTCGATTTCCGACTCCCGCACATGGGCCCGAAACCGGCTGTCATCAAATTTAATCACCAATGGAAAGTTAGCACTAATAGGTTTGCCCTGCCATTCGCGCACAATTTCGACGATCTCCCCCGTCATGCCCTGGAGATCAAACGGCTGATTGCGGTGATTGGGGTTGTGGTAAACCACGACAGACTCTTTGATTCGAACTCGATCGCCAACTTTCATAATGGTTGAATGAGCACTCACAACGGTTTCTTCTAGGGGTATGACAGATTTGAGCTATTGGAACTATTGGAACTATTGGAACTATTGGAACTTTTTGAGCTATGGAGCTATTTGAGTGATTTGAACTATGAGATTCGACCCGAATCGCGAGGTAGGATTCAATGTTTTGAGATGCATTGAACCCAGCGATGGGTTGGATTGGCATGAAACGCCAGACCTGACTTGAGATCAGGGGCTCACCAATGGGTTAGATGGGCAGACCCAGACTCTAGATTAAGGAAGGCAATAAATATCTTCACATATCCTGCTCTCCTTAAGGCAAACACTGGGCTGAAGTTTGCTGAAGATTTGTCGCGATCGAGCCCTTGCTCAGGTCGCCATGGCAGCCAGCAGCCTGGTTAATCCACTTCACAGCGCAGGTTCAGGCTCACGACTATCCAGTTCCGCAGCTTCTGGCTGATAGGCTGGATCGATCGCCGGATCAAGGAGTGGTGGCAATTCTTGAGGCGATTCTTGAGGCGATTCTTGAGGCGATTCTTGAGAGAAAGGATCGCGTTCAGAATGGGGGATCGCTTCCGAGGAGCGTTCTAACCGAGCCCCAGATTCTCTGACCGGACTAGACTCAGGACTGGACTGAGGATTAGACTCAGGACTAGAGATCGGCGCAGGCATCGGCTGTAAAGATGCATCTGGACTGGCTGCAGGAGAAACTTCTGGCAAGGCTTCCGGCAACGCCTCCGGTGGCATCGATCGACTGGGTGCGAAGCCGGTCGGAGACAACTCGCGCCAAATGGCAATGCTCAGGGCCCCCAGAACAAACATGAGAGCAGCCGCTGCCAAGCCCATCACCCAACGATCGCCCCATGGGCGCGACGGTTCATGGATCGGGAGATCTTGGGGTAATACGGCGGTTTTGGCAGCCGGAGATTCACTAGGAACCTGATTTTCGGCATCATACAGCAACGCTTTTGCAGATTCGGTCATGCCAGTTTCCGGCTGGGTCAAATTCGCTGCCGCTGCATTCAGATCAAGCACCCGGAGCGCATTACTGACTCGACAGTGCAATAGAACGATCGAGGCATTGTCATGGCCATTATGACGATTCGCCAAGGTCAGCCAATTTTCGACGGCGGTATCCAATGTCATCTTGTTTGCCAAAACAGGTTGGGTCACCGTATCCCAAAACTGCTCCACCAGTGCATTGTCGCTCACCCCATCAGAGCAAAGCAGCAAGATCCCATCCTCATCTACCACCCAACGCTGCACCGTAATCTTGAGCTGATCCCCTTCACGGGTGCCGAGGGCTTGGGTGAGGGCCGTGGCATCAGGGCGTTGGCTGGCATCAACCAAGAGGCTACGACCTGCTTTCACTTCACGGCTCGTCACATCATCATCGATCGTTAAGAGCTGGCAAGCATGAGGAGTCAACCAATAGGCTCGACTATCCCCCACATGCACCAGGTATAACTCATGGCTATTCCCTTCTCCTTGCAGCGTTTTCACCTGCTGGGGAGCCTGCACAGCCATCATCAGTGTGGTGCCCATCCGCTGTCGTTGGGCCCGATTTTGTAGATCGTTTTGACCAGCGATCAAGTTATTGACCACTCGCACAATTTCTGTCAACTGTTGTTCGATCACCCGTGGGGGTAACACTTCGGGTTGGATTGCCAACTCACTCAACCAAGTCCGAAGCTGAAGCTGGAGGGTGCGGATGGACATCTGACTGGCGACCTCTCCGCCTTCATGCCCACCAATGCCATCACAGACAATCCCCACGTAAGGCAGCAGTTCTGCCAGACCGAGTTGCTGCAGGTGATGGGGATCCGTGCCATCTGGGAAGCAAGCATCCTCATTATGGGATCGCTGGAGTCCGGTAGTGCTAGCCCCCGCAATTGCCAACTGTAAGGGGGTTCGAGCCGCCTGCCTCAACAACATATCGTTCAGCCGATCGGTCACCGTCTGCAGCCCACGATCGGTATCGGGCATACTCCGTAAGACTTGAACCAACTGCCGCAGTTCAGTTTGAATTTCCGGCTGCGCATCTTCCACCCAAAGTTGCCAGATTTCGGCTAAGTCGGATAAACAGGGCAGAGTGACTGAGTCCCCAAAGCCCGCAGCAGTGAACGGCAGTGGGGTCACCGTCGATCGGGGTGGATGCACCGCCACCGATCCTACTGCAACAGCTAGCCGCGCTTCCTGATCGATCGATCCAGTGACCGGAATCGGCCGATCGAGAATCAGCTCCCGTAGCCTGAAGCGCCAGCCTTCCACATATAGGTTGTCAGGACTGAGCAAGCTAGACACCGCACCCTGAGACTTCAACGGTTGCCAGAGCCGAAGGATTTGCCAGAGCCAGTTGAGCTGTCGCACCGCAGATGCAGTTGACCAGGCCGTTTCTAGCAAAGGCTGAAGTTGACCAGGAGCATCGATCGGAGCATTGCTGAGCAACAGAATTGGGGCTTCAGACTCGTCCGATCGATGAATCGCGAAGAGATCGGGCACATGCAGCCGATAGGGATACAGCTTCAGATACGGTAAAGCACTCTGAGGCAGCGGATGGGATAGGGCATGGGGTAGGGTATTGAGCAGCGAGTTCGGTAAGTTCGCTACCGACTTGGTTGAAAGGCTTGGCTGAGTATCTAACCAGATTTGCGGGCTAATCACGGCATAGCGGCAGCCGATCAGCGAGCCGATTGAGGGGTGGGCGGCTGCGGCTCCTGTGGCCCACAGATAGCGGTAGGTCAAGGGACTCTGGCATCGATCGCAGGTGGGCTGACCGATCGCGTTGTCTGCATACAAACACTCAGGGTTGGAGCATTGGAGGGTGATCGAAAATCTGCTCATGAGCCTCTGCCAAAGAATTACCGAAAGGTTAAGCAATCTGGGGATCCGGTCTTAAGTGAGCTAGATTAGGGTCAGAACGGGTTCCCCGCTTGCAATCCCCTGTTATATCGCTTTTCCTCTAGAACGACTCATGACAATCTGAAAATTTTGCAACTTCAAAACCGGCGGCACGATCGAGAATGGTGCGATCGGGAATGGCGCGGTTGGGCATCTTAATTGTTAATTCGCTGTGATTCATCATGATTCGCCGTGATTCATCGTTACACCCTAGTTATTAAGACTTAAATGCGTCACTGCATCGGAACACTGCATCGGAACACTGCATCGGAACACTGCATCTAAAATCCCCTATGAGCGCTCCAATTTTTTGGCTAACAGTTGGCTTAATTTTGTGCTTAATGGAGTTGGTGATTCCAACTGCTTTCATTGAGCTGACCATGGGAATTAGCGCCATTTTAGTAGCAATGGTGGCCTGGTTTATTCCCCCTTTAACCGTGCAGGTGATGGTGTGGATAGTGTTGTCGATCGGGCTGACCCTGTTGTTACGCCGCCTGCTACCCAAACGGAAACGAGTGGCGATCGAAGATGCCAAGGAAGCCAAAACTTTAACCGCCATTGCGCCTGGATCGGTGGGACGGGTGATCTATGAAGGAAATTCCTGGCAGGCTCGCTGTGAAGATGATCAACTGGAGATTGCCCCCAATCAAAAAGTGTATGTGGTCGGTCGGCGAGGCACTACACTGTTGGTTTTGCCTGAGTCGATCGTTCACCTTTAAATGGATCTTTTCAATGGATTTCCTCAATAGATCTCCAATAGCTCTTTTCTGGATGGATGTTGAGAGAAGGCTGATCACATAGGAACAAGCATGAATCAAAAGCGCTGCTGAGATAGTTTGGGGTATAGCAGGATGTGGAACACAGCGTATTCAATTCCGTCAGTGATTTAATTTTCATTCTTTAGTCACTGATCGCTTTGATCAATATCTCAGAGAGCCCCTATCCCTGTTCACGATTCTGATGAATCACTGCTAATTGCATTACTACCAGAAGCGATCTCTAGAATTCCCCATTTCTAGAATTCACCGTATTTTGTCATCTGATTGCATAAGCTCACCTTTGCTTTTACTTACTCCTTCTTAATTGATCGCTGATGTTGCATTTTTTTGCTCCCCTGCTTCATTCACTGATCGATCCACTGACAAATTCTTTAAGTTCACTGATTGGGAGACTGGATATGGATGTTTTTGGGTTTTTAGTCGCGCTAGTATTGGGTGGTGCTGGGCTGGCTGGCTCAGTGCGAATTGTTAACCAGGGCAACGAAGTGTTGATCGAGCGCTTGGGCAGCTACGATCGCAAATTACCCCCTGGTTTAAGTTTCACCATTCCCTTTGTTGAACGAGTAGCGTTTCAGGAAACCATCCGCGAAAAGGTGCTCGATATTCCGCCTCAACAGTGCATTACTCGTGACAACGTCTCGATCTCGGTGGATGCAGTGGTTTACTGGCGAATTATGGATATGGAGAAAGCCTACTACAAAGTGCAGAACCTCCAGTCAGCCATGGTAAACCTAGTTTTAACCCAAATTCGATCTGAAATGGGCAAGCTGGAACTGGATCAAACCTTTACGGCGCGATCGGAAATCAACGAAATTTTGCTGCGAGAACTGGATGAAGCCACCGATCCCTGGGGTGTGAAGGTGACCCGCGTTGAATTGCGTGATATCGTACCGTCCAAAGCAGTGCAGGAGTCAATGGAACTGCAAATGTCGGCCGAGCGTCGCCGCAGAGCCGCCATCCTCAACTCAGAAGGGGAACGGGAATCCTCGATCAACTCTGCCAAGGGGAAAGCCGAAGCGCAAGTGCTAGAGGCCGAAGCCCATCAGAAAGCCGTGATTTTGCAAGCAGAAGCCGACCAAAAAGCGATCGTGCTCCGGGCACAAGCCAACCGCCAAGAACAGGTGCTCAAAGCCCAAGCTACGGCCGAAGCGCTGCAAGTGATCGCCAAAACCCTGCAAGCCGATCCCAACGCCCGTGAAGCACTCCAGTTTTTGATGGCTCAACATTACATTGAAATGGGCACCAAGATTGGATCCAGCGATAGCAGTAAGGTGATGTTTATGGATCCCAAAAACATTGCGGCCACGGTGGAAAACATCCGATCGATCGTAGGAGAAGCCAACGGTAATGCTTGAGCCGTAAATGCTTGAGCTGTAGGAAATCGAGTTTGGCAGATTCTTCTGAGAGCGAGTTAGGAGCGCCTAGTTTGAGCGCCTAGTCTGAGCGCCTAGTTTGAGAGTCTAGTTTGAGAGTCTAGTTTGAGCACCTAGTTTGAGAGTCTAGTTTGAGCACCTAGTTTGAGAGTCTAGTTTGAGAGTCTAGTTTGAGAGTTCTTCTGCCGACTGGGTGAGTTGACATTGGGTACAAAGACCAAAAAACTCCAGGGTGTGGTAGTAAATCTTAAACTGATAGGCATGATGGAGCTGGTCTTCGAGTTCATGCACCGGGCAACGATCGATCGGGATCGACATCCCACATTGCAAACAGGTGAGATGGTGGCGATCTTCTTGCAGGGTACTGTAGAGTGATTCGCCGTTGGCCAGGGTGCGCACCTGGACGGAGCCTTCGAGCTTTAAAGCTTCCAGCGATCGATACACTGTGGCCAGCCCCATGCTTTCATTGCGTTTGCGGAGTTCCAGATAAATATCTTGGGCTGAAATCGCTTGCTCTAAAGACTTGAGCAGATTAAGAATTCGGTCTTGGCTGCGAGTCCGCTGAGATTTCATGGTGCTGCTGAGTGCTCGTTAGGGGTGCTCTGGATGGGAATGCTCTTTGACAAATCAGGACTTCATCTTGCCAAATCATGCCACATTCCGGCAGTCCCTATCTGGAACATCTGACGGGAATATTTGACGGGAATATTTGACGGGAACATCTGAGCGCGATCGATCGGCTTCCGACATAGAACGCTTCAGAGCATTTAGCCAGAAACACTTACCCATCCTTGAATTTGAAGGCCGACTTGGTAAACTCAGCAGAGCCGCCGTTCCGCTTCTTCTCGAAGTTGGGGTATTGTGCTCTACCAGCCCAGAAGTTGCTGAATGCGGTTTACAAGTGCCTCAATCCTTGCTGGAGTGGAACACAGCTAACCTCATTCAGAAACGTCAATTCGCTTCCAAGCAGTCAGCATTGCAGAAGATTGGTTGTACCCAATGCGTTCTTGGCGCTGATACCAGGCTTCCGTCCTGGCTGCAAGGGCACGGTTATAGACCAACCGCGCACAGCCAAGCGTTTTCCGCAGCATGGTTTCCTGCTCAGGAGTTAGATAGAATCGATACTTGAAGGCTCTTTCCATGTCCTAGTATTTTATTTGTGAGGCTGCACGGATTAATTGGAGAACTGCGTTCCCCGCTCCTATCCCTCTCTGTCCTGAACGACAGGGTTTCCCGGAGGACTTGCTGAGGGGTATGATGATCTCCGAATTCATTCCAATCAACGGGTTCAACTAACGTGACTCAATCTTATCAGGCTCGGATTTATGTAACCTTGCGTCCCTCTGTGCTCGATCCGGCTGGAACTGCGGTACAGTCTGGCTTAAAGCATATGGGCTACGAGAATGTGGAGCAGGTGCGCATTGGCAAATATGTCGAGTTATCGCTGACGGCTGCCGATGAAGCAGCGGCCAAAGCCCAGGTCGATCGGATGTGTGACCAACTCTTAGCCAACCCGGTGATTGAAAACTATCGGTTTGAACTGATGGTGCTGGCAGCAAATTAGTTCGGTCGATTTAGCAAACCAATCCAGTAAACTCATGCGGCAATCTAAGCCAGTGGCTGGTTCACCCAACGTCTCCAATTGGTCACAACATTCACTCTCCCCCTCGCTGCCATGCTGCCCAAACGCATCTTTCTAACTGGAGCTAGTGGCTGTATTGGCCATTATATTGCCGACACGCTGATCCAGCAGACAACCCACGATCTCTTTCTGTTCGTGCGCGATCCGCAAAAGCTGAAGTTTGACTATAACGCTCGCCCGGGCATTACGCTGATCCAGGGTGACATGCAGGAGATTGAGCGGGTAGAACGGTTGCTGAAAACGATCGATTGTGCAATTTTAGCAGCTACGTCCTGGGGCGATCCACAGCAAACCTACGATGTCAATGTGACGAAAACGATCCGGCTGATGAATCTGCTAGATCCGTTGGTCTGTGAGCAGGTGATCTATTTTTCTACCGCCAGCATTCTCGATCGCCAGAACCAGCCTCTACCAGAAGCCGGAGAAATCGGCACCGACTATATTCGATCGAAATATCTTTGCCACCAGCAGATCGCAAAACTGTCCATTGCACCCCAAATTACAACGGTATTTCCCACCCTGGTGTTTGGGGGGGATGGACAAAAGCCCTATTCCCATCTCTCCGGTGGCTTTAAGGATGTGATCCGCTGGATGAATCTGATCCGGTTTCTGCAAGTTGATGCCAGCTTCCATTATCTCCATGCCCAAGACATTGCTCAAGTGGTGAGCTATTTGGTCGATCATGCGCCTGAGCCCGACGGCGAACCTCACGAGCTGGTGTTGGGCAACCCAGCCCTGACGGTTAACCAAACGGTTGAAGAGATTTGTGCCCATCTCAAAAAGCGCATCTGGTTTCGCTTGCCCCTATCGATGCCGCTGGCTAACTGGATTATCAAAATTTTTCACATCCAAATGGCCGAGTGGGATCGGTTTTGTCTCAACTATCGTCATTTCACCTACCAAAACCCGGTACATCCAGCCGCGCTTGATTTGCCAGCCTATTGCCCCACGATCGCCGATCTACTCAAAATTCATGGCATTCCGGCTCGCTAATGTTCCCCTGCTATTTCCTGCTGAAAATCTTGTGCTGAAAATCTTGTGCTAAAAATCTTGTGCTAGAAACCTTGTGCTAAAAATCGACAGTCTCTCCAAATCCTACGGTCAACGGCCAGTACTGCAAAATTTATCACTCCAGATTGCACCTGGCGAAATTTATGGCTTACTGGGGCCCAATGGAGCCGGTAAAACCACCACAATCAACATCATTTGCAATCTCCTCAAGGCCGATCGGGGCACAGTCTGGATCAATGGGCAGCCTGCTTCGGAACAAACCAAATCCCTGATTGGGATTGCCCCGCAGGAAAACTTGCTCTACCGGCAGTTGAGCTGTGCTGAAAATCTCCAGTTTTTTGGCCGCATCTACGGATTACAGGGTTCCCAATTGCGCCAGCGAGTTGCAGCTTGTCTGGAGGCTGTGCATTTGAGCGATCGGGCAAACAGTGTGGTAGAAACCCTGAGTGGCGGGATGCAACGGCGGATGAATGTGGCGATTGCGCTAGTCCACCAACCGAAGTTGGTGATTCTTGATGAGCCGACCACTGGACTTGATATCGAAGCTCGCTATGACATCTGGGAGCTAATTCGCCAACTCCAGCAACAGGGCATCACGGTGTTGCTGACCACCCACCTGTTAGACGAAGCCGAGCGGCTATCCGATCGAATTGGCATCTTGAAACAGGGGCAAATTGTGACTGAAGGCAGCCTCACCGAATTGCGGCACCATCTTCCGGCCCAGGAGATTTTGATTCTGCAAACCCCAACCCCCGATCGGGCCATCCATCGCGCCTATCAATACGGTTTGATCGCTCGCAACTATGGCAATGACCTGGCCTTCTGGCTCCCTGAACACCTGGAATTGAAGGAGCTGATCGATCGGTTTGAAGGGATCGAGCTGGAATCAATTGCCCGTCAGCCAGTGCGCTTAGAGCATATTTATCTCGAAGTCACCCAGAACTTAGATGGGGAATGAACTCGTGGGGAATGAACTCGTGGGGAATGAACTCGTGGGGGATAGACGATCGGGAGCTATTGCAAATCACAGACATACTGAATCACACTCGCTGTGCTGCTGCCTGACATCGGCTGAGAACCGCCCGCCGTTTCATAGTTCACCCGGCGGATCACTTCTCGATCGGCATTGAACAAAACGAGCCGCTGCATCCGGCTGGTACCAGACACACAATCGACGGTGCGGTAGATCATCATGCCATACACTGGTTGTTCGCCAATCACTTCAGTCGTCAAGTTCCGAGACTGGCGTTTGTCTTGATATTCCCAATAGCGCACCTCGTTGTCGTCTCGCTGGATGGAATTTTGATCCACTAAGATCCGATCGCCCATGGAATTGACGGCCACTTCAACCCAGGCTTCTGCGGCCATCCCCACAGGCGCAACCGTGAGCATTCCAGCAAAAATGATTGATTTAACAAGTCCGTTCATACAGGTGTTTCTCTACCTCAAGGCTATTCTGGCACAAGCTTTTTGTAAGCTGCCAATCATAAATGAGCTTGAGCTGCTGGAACCCATCGTCTTCATTCCTGCTCGTCAATTCGCCCTCGTCAATTCGCCCTCGTCAATTCGCCCTCGTTAATTCGCCCTCGTTAATTCAGAACTGGAAGGATTCACAACCGGAAGGATTCACAAAATTAAATATTCACAAAATTAAAAAGATCGCCCGCCTGTCTGTTGCGATCGGGGCGATCTGAACCGGATTCGAGCCCTGTAGCGAGATCGCTGCGAATCGGAAGTTTAACGATTGGCTTGGCGCGGTGATAAACTACCCACACTGAGGGGCACCATATCGCCGCTGGTGGTGAGTCCCAACAGCATTGGAGCTTGAGGCGAAATTGTCTTGCCAGTAATAGCACAACGTTCAGTTTGATGCGCGGTTGCTTGCACACAGGCACGAATGTCAGCCGGAGAAAACTGAGGGGTATCATCTCCCGATTTTTGCCGCACATAATTCCAAAGCACATCTCGAATCAGGGCTTGATACCCCTGGTTGCCCGCTAGTTCTTTTAACCGATCCTTCAATTCCCGCTCCAGGCGAATGCTGGTGACTTCCATGTCGGTCGTGGCGGTGCGATTCATTGTGTACATGTGGTTTATCTCCATCTTGTTCGTTAGGGTTTGTCAATATGCCCGTTATTGCAGAGGGCAGGACTCAGAAGTGAGCGATCACGGCATTTTCGTTGATCCGGCTGGTTCCCCAAGTAGAACCGTTCCGATCGATCGGCGATTCAGTTAGAATTAGCACAAGATCGCTAGACACTTCCGTATTACAAGTGTAGTATGTTAATCATGAGATGCAAATCAGTTGATCCGGTTAGGTGAGAAATTGATTCCCAAGTTGATTGATTTATTCCAGATTGCGAGCAAACTCCAGCGGTGAGTTCCTTAGTTTCAACGATCCGTCGCATCGGCATCTGGTGAACCAGCAAGGTGTCTGGTTCGCATTGAACCTATTGCACCTCGCTATTGAGTTTTCGGCAAAAATTTTTAGTTAAAATTCCGTGGGATGCAAATTTAATCAGCCTTAAACTGCAATTTTCTACTGAACTCTCTACATAAATCGATCTGTTCCGGGTTATTGATATGGAGAAATCAGGAAAATGCGATTGAGCCGTTGAAGATATTTTGATGTTGGGTGGGCTGTCGGATGGCAAGTTCAACAAAGTTGTAGATTCAAACACAGGTTGCAGATTAAACAGAGCGATAGATTGTCCAAAGTTTGAGTTGCGGGCATTTGAGCCTCAAGCCAGTTCTGAGGCAGACAGTTGAGAGGCAATCCAAGTGATAGTTAGCAATCAGCAAACTCAGGATTCTCCGACTGACTGAGCAGTGCTGAATGGGATGAATCGCCCCTGCTTCGATCGATTGAAGGAGGGGCAATTGGTTTGAGCAGAGCGATTGTACGGAGTTTCTCGGTCATGCTAAAGCTCACTTATCTTGAAAATGATCTTTATTTAGAACAGGTAACCGAGAATTTAGAAGACTGGTTGATGCTGCGGGTTGCCCTTGCGGTGCGGCTGGGTCAGCGGCTGGTGATTGAATCGGCTACGGCTTCTTTTCTTTTGCCGATCGACCTGCTGCAACTCACTCGGTTAAAAAAACTGGCACAGTTAGCGCCCGATGTGGAATTTGCTCAGAGTGATGCTGAGTCAATCGAAGTTTGTTTATCTGGCACTTGGGTTGGATCCCAGGTAGATGCTAGCGAGGGTGTGTTTCTGGCAGTTCTAGAGCCGCGCTTGGAGGCAAGACTCTTGCAGATCTGGCAGATGGCTCAGCAGCGAGCGACTTCGATATCGCCTTATCTATAGCGCCCTGAATCTAGCGCCCTGAACCTAGCGCCCTGAATCTAGTGCCCTGACGAAATATTAAGCGAAAATCTCCTACTACTTTAAATTTTAAATTTACCAACCCAATCAAACCGATCGCCCGTTCAGCGAACTCACCGAATAGACCAACAGGGCCGTCCAGATTAATCCAAACGTGACGGCATGGGTGAACGTAAACGGCTCGCGATACAGAAGCACACCTAATAAAAGCTGAAAACTGGGAGCCAAATACTGGAAAAACCCCAACGTAGACAAACGTAATCGCTTCGCAGCATTGTTAAACCAGAGGAGGGGGAAGGAAGTCACAAATCCACATCCCAAAAACAAGACTGTCAGGACGGGATTTGCCCCCCAGTGACCCTGATCAGTCTGAGCCAGATAGGTGATAATCACCAATGCCAAAGGGGTAATCAGCAGCGTTTCAACAGCAAGTCCCGATAGGGGAGCCACGGCGATCACTTTGCGCAGCAGTCCGTAAAAGGCAAACGAGATTGCTAGCCCCAACGCGATCCAAGGCACAGATCCAAACTGCCAGATAAAATAAGCCACCCCCAAAGCGGCAAGCCCCACGGCAACCTGCTGCGATCGATGCAGACGTTCTTTGAGAAACAGAAAGCCCAGCAGCACATTCACTAGGGGATTGATGAAGTAACCCAGACTGGTTTCCACCACCCGATCGGTATTCACGCCGTAAATATAGAGTCCCCAGTTGAAGGCCAACAGCAACGCCGTGAGCAGCAATCCTTTCAACAATTTGGGCTGCCAGATTTGCCAGAATTCAGTTTGGCGATGCTGCACCCACAGCACAACCATCAGAAATAAAGCCGACCAGATAATCCGATGACTTAAAACCTCAACTGCGGGCACTTGGCCAAAAAACTTCCAGTAAATCGGCAGCAATCCCCAAGCGGAATAGGCCAGAACAGCGTAAAGAGCACCCGTTTGAGGGGTAGAGCGATCGGCAGGGGAGGAATGGTTCAAAGCACAGTAGGGAATGAACGACACAATCTAACAGATAACCCTGAGTCCAATTCACAAATAAGCCAGAATCCGATAAGCCAGAATCCGATGATGTAAACAATCCTATACAGCAAGATTCAGGGATAGGCATTTAACTTAGCGCAAGCAATTTTCGATCGCCCAGGTACACTTCGCATCAAATCTGACCCATACAGTTTAATAGATCAGGTTCAATTTTGCTGAGGGTGATCTGATTGATGCAGATTTTGATGACTTTGACAACTATGAAACGAGCATGAAAAAAGCTATTTAAGACACATGGAATGGCAATCAAGGAGTGCTGATCAATGTTGTATGGTTGCTTTAAGCCAAGTATTTCTGTATCAGGTCAATATAATGTCAGTGAATTGAATAGATCGACTAAAAGAAAGTCAAATCAGTTAATTGCGGAAAGTTCAAATCAGTCAACTGCGAAGCATACAAGATATTTTCAGCCTATAACGAGAGGATTAGGCTCGACTAGCGACTTGAGCGGATTAGATCGTTGAAGCACTCGATTTGAGCTGGGATCGCTGATCGTGAGCTAGGATGAATGATCGCAAATCGCGCTTCCCCTGATTGATGCAACATCGATCCAATCTCTGGCGTATCTATGGCTATCCATTCTGCTGAATCTCCTGCAATCGATTTACCGCTTGATTCTGTGGCTAAACCTGATTCTGTGGCTAAACCTGATTCTGTGCCCAAATCAGAAGCCGAGCTTTCCCCCATGAAACGGGCTCTGATCGCTCTCAAACAGCTACAACTCAAAGTCGCGGAACTGGAATACGCCCAACATGAGCCGATCGCCATTGTTGGCATGGGTTGTCGTTTGCCAGGAGGGGTGGCTACGCCAGAAGACTTTTGGCAACTCTTGCGCGATCAACAGGATGCCATCACCGATCTGCCGCCCGATCGATGGGATTGGGCCAAATTCCGCTCAACCGAGTCAATCCCATTGGATACCCCGATTGGTCGGCAAGGGGGCTTTGTTCCTCATTTACTAGAATTTGATGCCGCCTTTTTTCGGATCGCCCCTCGAGAAGCAGTGAGTTTAGATCCCCAACAACGCCTGTTGCTGGAAGTGAGTTGGGAAGCGTTAGAACATGCTGGACTAGCGGCTGATCGCCTAGTCGGAAGCAAAACTGGGGTATTTGTAGGGATTTGCAGCATTGACTACTGGCAACGCTTACTGAGTCAAAATTGGGCTGCAATGGATGCCTACCTGACGACCGGCAACACCCACAGTTTAGCAGCCGGACGCATTTCCTATGTCTTGGGGTTCACAGGGCCCAGCGTGGCGATCGATGCAGCCTGTGCCTCTTCTCTAGTGGCTGTCCATTCCGCTTGTCAGAGTTTGCGACAACGCGAGTGTAATCTCGCCTTAGCGGGAGGGGTTAATCGCATTCTGGAGCCTGCAACTAGCTTAAATTTTGCGCAGGCTCGCCTGTTATCTCCCGTCGATCGCTGTAAAACCTTTGATGCCTCAGCAGATGGGTTTGTTCGATCGGAAGGCTGCGGCATGGTGGTTCTAAAGCGGTGGCGCGATGCCGTACAAGCTGGCGATCCCATCTGGGCGGTAATTTTAGGTTCTGCCGTCAATCATGATGGCAGAGCCAGTGGGTTAACCGTTCCCAATGGCATCGCGCAACAGGCCTTGATCCAGCAGGCACTCCAGCAAAGTCAGGTGGATCCAGCTCAGGTCAGCTATGTGGAAACGCACGGAACCGGCACTGCCTTGGGCGATCCAATTGAAGTGAATGCATTAACCACCATCTTTGGGAATCGAGCGAGCGATCAACCCTTGATTTTAGGAGCAGTCAAAACCAATATTGGTCATTTAGAAGCCGCTGCTGGGATCGCTGGACTGATCAAGACCGTTTTGGCACTACAACATCAGGAGATTCCCGCTAATTTACATTGGCAAACCCCCAACCCCCAAATTGATTGGACTGCGCCAATTCAGGTGCCCACTCATTCCCTAGCTTGGCGACAGACCGATCAACCTCGCATTGCCGGAGTCAGTGCTTTTGGCTTCAATGGCACCAATGCCCATTTGATTGTGGCTGATCGCCCGTCCCATCTTCCCCCCACTGCCGTGTCGCCTCCCATTCTACCCACCCATGCGCCATCGGCTTACCTGCTGCTGCTCTCAGCCAAAACAGAAACCGCCTTACAAGCCTTGATCGATCGATATCATCACTATCTGGTCGCGCATCCGAAAGTGGAACTGGCTGATCTCTGTTACACCGCCTTTTATGGCCGATCTCATTTCGCCTATCGGATCGCAATAGTGACGCAAACTCAGACAGATTTGTTGGAAAAACTGCACCAATTGGCAACCGGAGCAACCCCACCTCAAACCTACCGTGCCAAGATTCAGCTTGCTGCCTCCATGGCGGTCAGCCATCCGATTGATGATGGACTCACCGATGATGAACGCACCGATCTACCGTCCGTTGAAGAGGCAATGATGCAAGCACAACGTTATGTCCAAGGTGCATCGATCGCCTGGTATTGGGCAGGTCAGTCGATCGTGCTACCAACCTATCCATTTCAGCGGCAACACTACGGCGTGGAGTCGGATCGGCAAGCCGCAGAATGAGGAACGCGGCAGTCTAAATGCTGCGAATGATTAATGGATCCTTAGTATTTTTAGAGAAGATGAAGAAGAGCGCCTAATCTAAAAGCAGGCATCATTCTGCTTAGGGGTGTTACCTGATGAACGATTTACTCCCCATAACCACCTTGATGCTCATCTCAATCTAGAACCTGAGTAGATGAAAAAGATGGATGAATTGTTGTGAGTTAAATCAGTATAGGTAAGGCAATATTGAATTGAAAACATAATTAAAAGACATAAATCAAACAATATAGATTAAACCAGGAAAAAGTATGAATGAGTCAATATGGGTGAATCAATATGGATGAATCGATGCCGTTGATCGATCGATTTATTGTTTGTGGATTGGGAAGCTTAGGACAATATTGCCTGCTCAACTTGAAACGGTTTGCACTCAAAGTTTTTGAAATTAATGTGACGGCAATTGATTGTGTACAACCTTCAGAGTGGGAAGTGCAGGAGTTACCCAGTTTGTTGGATCGGGCTTTGATCTTGGGAGATTGTCGAGATGACCGAGTATTATTGCAGGCTGGCATTCACCAATGTCGAGCCATCTTGTTGGTCACCAGTAATGACAATGTCAATATCGAAGCCGCATTAGCAGCCCGTCGGCTCAATCCAGAAGTACGGTTAGTGGTTCGATCGTCTCGGCAGAATTTGAATCAGTTACTACGACACCAACTCGGCAATTTTGTGGCCTTTGATCCGACCGAACTCCCCGCTACTGCATTTGCTCTCGCAGGGTTAAATGCCGATATTTTGGGCTACTTCAAAATCGGCGACTGCCAACTTCAGGTGATTGAACAACAGGTGCAGCCTAAAGATTATCGCTTTGATCAGATGCCTGCATTCCAGATTCACAAACGCGCCTATCGCCTCCTCAGCCATCATGCCGCTATTATGTCTACAGCTCAGTTGGATCTGCTTAAATCTTCTGAGCGAACCTTTCATCAATGGCACCCAGATGTGAAGGTGCAAGCTGGAGATACGATCGCGTATATTGAACTGGTGGATCAAACCAGCAAATTCTCCCCTAAAACATCATTGTCTCGCTCCCCGCATCCTCCTCGACATCATCACAAGATTCAACCGCCATTCTGGCATTGGGCGATCGGGCAATTCAGCCAGATTATGGGGGTAAGGCAGTGGTTACGCACTCAACGCAAAGCAACCACGATCGGGATTGGACTCACCTGTGCATTGTTTCTCTGGCTCGGGGGCACAATCCTCCTCAAAACCCATGTTCCTGCTCTGACTTGGGCTCAAGCCTTCTCGAACGGGGCGATCTTGCTGCTGGGTGGTTATGGCGATATCTTCGGTGGACTGGAGACAGATGGAACAACTGTACCGACTTGGGTTAATTTCATCTGTTTGGGCATTACTTTAGTCAGTTTTCTGTTTATCTTAGGGGTATTTGGATTAATCGCTGACACATTATTGACAACGCGATTTGATTTTCTACGCAAACGTCCTCCTATCCCTAAACAAAATCATGTTGTGATCATGGGATTTGGGCGGGTAGGGCAGCAGGCGGCTCAATTACTTCAGCAGTTTCGTCAACCAGTGGTTGCGATCACAGCACAGACGGAAAATTGGCAATCGTTTCCGCAAATTCCTCTCGTCGTAGGAGATTTAATTGCAGAATTACCCCGAGTGAACGTGGCAACGGCCAAGAGTGTCATCCTAGTTACCGAAGATCAGATGCTCAATTTAGAAGCTGCTTTGATCGCCAGAGAGATCGCCCAAAAAGCAAATCACTCGATCGAGTTGGTTGTTCGCACCTATGGGCAGCGTTTTGGAGATAATTTACACCAACTTCTACCGGATGCTAAAGCGATGGCTGCCTATGCGCTTTCGGCAGAAGCTTTTGTCGGTTCTGCCTTTGGAGAAAATATTCTTGGCTTATTTCGTCTGAATCAGCGAACGATCTTGGTAACTGAATATATGATTGCTGAGAATGATACCCTGGTGAACTGTCTATTGGCTGAAGTTGCGTATGGGTACGGCGTGATGCCCATCTTTCATCAGACAGCGAATCGTACCTCTCAAACTGATAGTGTTGAATTTCTGATGCCATCGGATGATATTCGATTAGCAGTGGGCGATCGGGTGATCGTTTTAGCCTCTCTGAATGGCTTACGCCGGATCGAACATGGCGAGAAACTGGCTCCTCGATCTTGGCGATTGATCGCTCAAAAACCACTGAATACAGCCTCTCTTCTCGATTCCAGTTCTACCCTACATCGCATTTCCGGCTATCATCTGGATCAATCCAGGAACTTTATGAACAACCTGCCGAATACTTTGGAGATAGAACTATACGAACATCAGGCTTATCGATTGTTGCAAGAATTAAATCGTCAATTGCCTGTAAGTTTAGTGCCAATCGATTAGGTTCTGTCATCCCTGGCGTGCCAAACCTCGAAGTTGTTGAAAAAGCGGAACGTCAAATCTACACTGCTGAGTACAAGCTGCGAATTCTTCAGGAGACCGATACCTGTAGCGAAGGGCAAATTGGTGCGATCTTACGGCGTGAAGGACTTTCCCACTTGACGACGCGGCGACGACAACGCCCAGCCGGACAACTGTTCGCCTTAACAGACCACCAGCGGGGACGCAAACCTGTGCCTGTTAATCCTTTGAATGCTGAAGTCGAGCGGCTACGACGGGAGAATGAAGGACTCAGTCAACGGCTGCAACAAGCCGAGTTGATTATTGGTATTCAAGCGATCTTGAACATCATGCTGGCGACGAACCCCAACGACAACCACGATTGATGAATGCTGCCGAACAACTCGCGCCCACCATTGGCGTTACAGCAGTCTGTGCTGGATTAGGAGTCAGTCGTGCCAGCTATTATTGCAAGCAAAATCCAAGCAAGACCCAAAGCCCAAACCCAAGCTCAAACCAAAACCTGCCCGTGCCTTAAGTGATGAGGAACGACAACAGGTATTGGAGAGATTGCACAGTGAACGATTTGTGGGTCAATCTCCCCAGCAGGTGTATGCGACCTGACTCGACGAAGGCATCTTTCTGGGTTCAATTCGTACCATGTACCGCATTGACTTCCTGGCTCCGTAACACAACTCGCCAATGACAATGCTTGGAATGAAAACCTCGCCAGCTTGAGCCAGATTTTCTTTAACGATCGCCTCATCTGCAAAAAGC
Organism: Elainella sp. Prado103; assembly: GCA_025454395.1. Classification (GTDB taxonomy): domain Bacteria; phylum Cyanobacteriota; class Cyanobacteriia; order Elainellales; family Elainellaceae; genus Elainella. The sequence goes on along the minus strand of JALOOM010000083.1, from coordinate 373 downwards.
GCAATGACGATGTTGGTATCGAGCAAAAACCTACCACTCATCATCTATCCGTTCACAATCTTGCTCAATTGCCTTACGCATCAACTGAAGGTCATCAGAAGGAATTGAACCAGCAAAGCGCAACAACTGCTGTCCCGGTATACCTTGAACTTCCGCTTTTACCAGCGATCGAACGAATTCAAGCACCTGCCTTTGCAAGGGCTGAGGCATGACCTTCAATTGTTCAACAACCTCATCAATGATAGGAATACTCATATTGCCCTCCTTGTTACCATCCTACACCGCTTACTCAGAGAGCGGTAGAAGAGCAACCTTGTAATGCTGACCGAGGGTTACAGGGATTGCCTTCAACGGGGAATCCAGCCACCTAACG
>JALOOM010000009.1 GCA_025454395.1 Elainella sp. Prado103 | reverse complement strand
TTCAACTTGCTCCACTGCTAATATTTCTGCCGCATTGCGGAGCAGTAAGTCTGACTGCAAATTGAGCATCATGGCTTCAATGGGTTGCTGCCAACGTCCCCAGTAGGAATAATGCATTGGGATGAGTGTCAGACCACCATTGAAATAAAAGTCTTTCTGCAAACGTCCTTTTGCCACTTCATCCATTTGATGTTCAAGTTGGAAGCCCTGCCCAAGGTAGATACCAATCGCGTAGTGGTCAAGGCAAAGCTTTGGGGTTTCTCCTGCTGGTTGGCTGTAAAACTCTAAACTGGCATAACTCCACCTCGCTTCATAGCTTGTTAGTACGGGTGGTATGGGCAGATGATTAGAAAATTGTGGAAGAGCATCAGAATGGTGATTCAGCTGGCTTTGCCCAAAGTCTGATTGCAAGTTGGAGGGCGATCGCGGCATTCACAACCTTCTTTGCTAGTAATTGACTTTGGAATTTTTTCCTTCCTGTAATTTAATTATCCCTCACTCATTGCTACAGGCAATCAGCTTTGAGGGAATTCAAGATGATCAATCGTTCCAAAAGACAAGTATAGGGACTGTCGGAGCGAGCTAACAATTTATTGTACAGAGTTTCGCCGTAGATCCACCAGTATAGGAGGAATCAACGAGTCTCTTGCTGTAGATCCAACCTCAATCGCTGGATCTACAGAATCCTCGCTGTAGATCCATCCCTATCGAGCGAGATCTACAGCAAAGTTCCGTATAACCGCCCAAGTCATGGAGTAGATTCCATGTACTATTAACTTGTCCTTATAGAATCCATTTGACATCTTTTTAAGCAGCGAGACGTTTCGCCATCAAACGGATAAAGCAGAGATTGAGCTTTGTTCTGGCATGTTCAAGGGTTCACTCAAAGTTCTTGACCAAGTTTTTGCATCGTTCTACCCAAGCATTAGAACGCTCAATCACCCAGCGCACAGCCACTGGCACAAACCCTGATTGCCCCTGAGCCGCCTTCTCCGCTTTTGAGGGTTTGGCTGAAACCTCAAACTCAATCTTCGTCATAATCTCTCGATACACTTGCTCAAGCGCCTTTTGTATCTTCTCTGGGTGATACTCATGGTTCAGCAGAATTGTCGTCTTGGGCAGGGTTTCAGGTTTCTGCTGAAAGTAATCCATATGCTTGAGCAGCATTTCAATCAGCCCTTGGTCATCTAAGACATGTTTCTTTTTGGGCAAGATCTCGTGCAAGAGCGGTTTTAGGATCTGCCATTCGGCACCACTGAGACTACTAGCCAGAAGTTTTGAGAAATATGCTTAGAGGCAACAGCTATGCTAATTACCGCTGTTCCTGCAAAAGGCTCTACCAATCGCTCCATCTTGACAGGAAGAAATCTGAGAATTTCTGACGCGAGATTCCTTTTACTGCCCTGATACTGAACTGGGTGTGGCAGACCAACCATTTCAAAAAAAGCAAGAACAAATGATCTTACTTGCACCACCACAAAGAGCTAATGGATTTCTAAATCAAAAAATATTTTTACAAACTAAATACAAAGAATTGATCCGATAGTAACTATGTTCTACCTCATGGCATGATTTTCCAGTACCGCTAACGGAGCTAGGTTATCTGCCTATCATCCCTCCATGAACTTTCGAGCAATTCCTCGATCGATAACCTTCACCTTTAGCCAAAGCAGGATAATATCGGATTGCTATCTTATTTCAATGATCTTGTTTCAATCATCTGGTTTCAATTGTGTCATGCCAATGCCCCAAGTCAGTGTGGTCATGCCAGCTTACAATGGCGAACGCTTTATTGCTGCCGCGATCGAAAGCGTTTTGCAGCAAACCTACCCAGATTGGGAATTACTGATCGTCAATGATGGTTCCACCGATCGCACCCTGGCAGTGATTGCGCCCTATTTAGAAAGTCAGAGCGATCGGATTCGGCTGATCAATCAATCGAATCAGGGGGTGGCAGCAGCGCGCAACCAGGGATTAGCCCAAGCTACCGGCCAGTGGGTAGCATTTTTAGATCAAGATGATGTCTTACTACCCAATAAACTCACATTACAGGTACAGTGTTTTGAACAAAATCCTGAACTCAGTATGGTTCATAGTGGTTGGCGTTTGGTGAATGCAGATGGCAAGCCCCTCGCAGATGTTGAACCCTGGCATGATGCTCCTAACCTCCATGCGGTTGATTGGATTCGGCGGATGCCTGTCCTGTTTAGTGCCATGCTCTTTCGGCGCAGTGCGGTGCTTCAAATTCATGGACTCGATCCCCAATACAAACAAGTCTGTGATGTGGATTTAGTTCAACGACTGGTTTTAGCAGGCTGTCAATCTCAGTGGGTGCGGCAAGTCACAACCCTGTATCGTCAGCACGATCGCAATGATTCCTTAAATACGTTGGTGCAAGCGGAAGAATGTTGGGCAGTTCGCGAACAGTTTTTTGCCCGATCGGATATTCCACCAGAATTGCGTAAAGTAGAACGGGAGAGTCGCTACTATACGCTGGTGTGGATTGCTTGGCGGCTATATATTACGGGACACCGTAATCCTATGGTGCAACACTTGCAGAAAGCATTGAGCTATAGTCCATTCCTCAAAACTGAAACAATCTTGCATTGGATTAGCAGCTTTAAGCAATACAGCAGCGACTATGGTTATCCTACCGATACAGCAGCTCTCACCAATTCCCCAGAGTGGCAAAATTTGATGGGTTATGTACTGGCCAGTTAATATCAGCAGGATGACCTCTGTTGATCAAACAGCCATGGGAGCTAACAGGGATGGGAGCTAACAGGTATGGGAACTGACAGGGATGGGAGCTAACAGCCGTCGCGATTAACTTGGTAAGCTAGCTCAAGCGTTTGCGCAACCAGAATGCCAGGAAAGGTAACGCAACTCGATATCCGCCTGACTGTCCATACAACAACCCTTTTTGTTCCAGGCTAGCCAATGCGCCTTGTAAACTGCCGCCTCGGGTGAGTTGGTGTTTTTGGATATATTCCCGTGCTTGCGGGCGATCGGTGGGATCGAGGGCTAAGCTTTCCAATACTCGCACTTGGCTCGGTGGCAGTAACAAGATTAAAGACTCAAAGGTCGTGGCAAGATCTTCAATCAAGGCAATCACACTCCGGTGAACATGGTGGGCTTCAATCCATGCCGGTTCAGCTTTTGCCTTCACCTGACTCCAATCCCTGGATGCGGCAGCCCGAATCTGACCATCCAGCCAAATTCGGTGAGCGAGGCTGATGGCATCGCCAATATGGCCCTGTACAATCTCCAAAAATAATTTCAAAGCCTCTGGGGTAAATTGAAAGCCTTCTGTGGCCATTGCTGGCACGATCCAAGCCTCCATAATTTCTGGTTCTAACGGTGCGAGGGCAATAATATGCAAATCACTGGATTCTGCCCAAGCCTCCACCACCGATGCCACCAAGGTATAACTGACTCGGCTCTGCTGTTGAATGGCTTGTCGCAAGTGAGATTCCCATTGCCCCGATCGATCCCAGGAACGAATGTGAGGAAAATTGAGAAATAAGATGACGACCCGACAATTCAGCGCATCTGCCATAAACTGCGGTAAATCCAGCAATGTTTGAAACAGCATCCATTCATCTTCAAGGGGTAGATGCCAGGTTAAGCGCGATCGGGAGGGTACCTGTTGTTCCAGGACGATCGGATAGGGCTGGAGCCAGGTTTGCAGCAGCCTCAATTCAGTCGGATTGGCAAAGACATCGGTCACACTATCAGCCAGTAGGCGCAAAAAGCGCGTCGCACTGGTCGATCGAAAACAATCGATCTCGATCACCCTCACGCCCATTTGTTCAGCCGCTGCTCGAATCAAACTGCGTCGCCCAATTCCTGGAGCCCCCACTAATAGACAGTCCCCATCCTCCACTAAGATTTGACAGAGCCGTTGTATCTCAGCCTCTCTACCGATCAACCGCTGGGATAGAAAAAGACCATTTTGCATCAGACACCAGCTTCATGAAAGTTATTTACCAATATGCCATCTTCTAACTTAACACCAAAAAATAGTGCTAGATTGATTGTTGGCACACGTTTTGATCGTGCTGTTTGCCCTCTACACTCACTTGTTGCAGTCTATGCCACTTCGATCCCCTACTCGTGATTCCTCACTGATTTCACAGCCTTGGCATTCGTTAGCCCCTGAACAAGCCACCGAGTTACTTGAGAGTCACATGACAGAGGGGTTAAGTGAAGCCCAAGTTCAAGCCAGGACAAAACAGTACGGTTTGAATGAACTGGTGGAAATGGCAGGGCGATCACCACTGACTATCTTTATTGATCAGTTTAAGAACATCATGCTGATCATGCTGATTGCCGTTGCGATGATTTCTGCCTTGCTCGATATTCGTGAATCTCTAGCATCCGACCAGTTTATCTTTCCTAAAGATGCGGTGGCGATTTTAGTGATCGTGCTGCTGAACGGCGTTTTGGGCTATGTGCAGGAAAGTGGAGCGGAAAAGGCGCTGGCAGCTCTGAAAAATCTGGCTTCTTCGAAAGTCCGGGTGATTCGGGGCGATAAAACCCTAGAAGTAGATTCAAAAGAGCTGGTGCCTGGGGATTTGATATTGCTGGAAGCAGGCGTGAAGGTACCTGCAGATGGACGGATTTTAACAGCAGCTAACCTGCAAATTCGGGAATCGGCCCTGACGGGAGAATCCCATGCCGTCACCAAACAGGCAGGGACGTTGCTACCGGACGATGCTGCTTTGGGCGATCGAATCAATCTGGTATTTTCAGGAACCGAAGTCTTGCAAGGTCGGGCAACCGTGCTGATCACGAGTACGGGAATGCAAACGGAACTCGGTAAGATTGCCACAGCTTTACAAGAAGTTGAGGCCGAACCAACACCGTTGCAGAAGCGGATGAGCCAGTTGGGTAACGTTTTGGTGACGGGCTCCCTGATGCTGGTTGCGGTGATCGTGATTGGGGGAACGCTCTACGATCGCGATCTGTTTGCCGAACTGATAGAAGTTTCTCTCAGCATGGCCGTGGCCGTGGTGCCGGAAGGATTGCCTGCGGTGATCACAGTTACTTTGGCACTCGGTACCCAGCGCATGGTAAGACGCAATGCCTTAATCCGCAAGCTGCCCGCCGTCGAAACGTTAGGATCGGTCACGACAATTTGTTCCGATAAAACCGGCACGCTGACTCAAAATAAAATGGTAGTGCAGGCTGTCCACACTGCTCAGCAATCTTTCCAGATCACAGGCACAGGCTATACACCCAGCGGGGAATTTCAGGAAAAGGGGCAGCCCATGACCCAGGTGAGCCCAGAATTGCGAAATCTACTCTTGGCTGGCATGCTGTGTAATGATGCCGTTTTACAGAAAGAGCAGGGGGAATGGGCTATTTTAGGCGATCCAACGGAAGGAGCCTTACTATCCCTGGCTGGCAAAGCCAAATTCCGCAAAGAGGAACAGGAGCATTACTATCCCCGTGTAGCCGAATTTCCGTTCTCTTCGGAACGTAAACGCATGAGTGTGATTGTCAAAAGTGGCGATCACAGCTCACCTTATTTCATGTTCACGAAGGGGTCACCAGAACTTACCCTGGAGCGCTGCCGCTATATTCTTCAAGGTGATCAGCCTGTGTCCCTCACACCTGAACAACAAACCCTGATTCTGGAACAAAATAGCCAGTTGGCTGGGCGAGGCTTAAGAGTGCTCGGCTTTGCAGGCAAACCACTATCGGCTATTCCACCGATCGAAGCAGAAGAGCAAACGGAACAAGGGCTGATCTGGTTGGGACTGGTAGGAATGTTAGATGCTCCCCGCCCAGAAGTACGAGATGCCGTTGCCAAGTGCCGCAAGGCCGGAATTCGTCCAGTCATGATCACGGGCGATCATCAACTCACGGCCCAAGCTGTGGCCGAAGATCTGGGGATTGCTCAACCTGGCGATCAAACCATCACGGGTCGCCAGCTCGAAACCATGACCGATGCTGAATTAGCACAAGCGGTTGAACAAGTTAGCATTTTTGCTCGTGTGGCACCAGAACATAAATTACGGATTGTGCGGGCTTTGCAACAGCAGCATCAAGTGGTCGCCATGACTGGTGATGGAGTCAACGATGCCCCTGCTTTGAAGCAGTCTGATATTGGGGTGGCCATGGGCATTACCGGCACCGATGTCAGCAAAGAAGCCAGTGACATGGTCTTACTAGATGACAACTTTGCCACGATCGTCTCAGCCGTAGAAGAAGGCCGGGTCGTTTACACCAATATTCGCCGGTTCATTAAATATATTTTGGGGTCTAATATCGGTGAAGTGTTAACGATCGCTGCCGCACCGTTGTTAGGGTTAGGAGGAGTTCCCTTATCGCCCCTCCAAATCCTCTGGATGAACCTTGTCACCGATGGTTTACCCGCACTCGCATTGGCGATCGAACCGGGTCGGCCTTCCATCATGGAGCAACCGCCCAAAGATCCACAGGAAAGCATTTTTGCCCGTGGATTGGGATCTTATATGATCAGGATTGGGATTATTCTAGCCGTGGTTACCATCGCCATGATGGTTTGGGCATACGGTTACACGGAGCAAGTTCAAGGTAATGGGCTCGATCGCGATCGGTGGCAAACAATGGTCTTCACAACGCTCTGTCTCGCCCAAATGGGTCATGCGTTTGCTGTGCGTTCTAGCAATCGCTTAATGGCAGAAGTGGATCCCTTCTCTAATCCGTTTGTTTTAGTAGCGGTTGTTACCACCAGTATTCTACAAATTTTACTGATTTACATTGAACCTCTGCGTAATTTCTTTAATACTCATTATTTGAGTGGGATGGAACTACTCGTCTGTATCGGATTCAGTTCGCTCATCTTTGTGTGGATCGAATTGGAGAAGCTATTTATCCGCTGGTTTTTGAACGATCAATCGATCGAGCAGAAAAAATCAGTCGTTCGGTGAAACTTAACGTAGAGGGAGGACAGGTCATTGGGCTGATTACTGCATGTTGATTCGGTGCGTGAGAATTAGTGAATGAAGAGATGAATTTATCCCAAAAATTCTTTGTTCCTTTCGCTACTTTATCTACATTTCATCAAAGCTTTAGCCTAAACGCGAGAAGATTTATGCAATCACCCACGTTTCTCTCCTACAATCAGCCAAGATGTCTGTTCTCCTGGTGAGACGCAATCAGCCCTAATCTTCATTCAAAACAGTACATGACTAGCTTTTTGAATCCAATTCTGCTCACGTTGCTGGTGCTCGTTGCGGCCCTAGTTTGCTTTGTTGGCGAGTGGTTGCCTGCCGATTTAACAGCGTTGATTGTAGCGGTTGCTCTGATGGCACTCGGCTTAGTTAGTCCTGAAGAAGGAATTTCCGGGTTTGGCAATTCGGCCACCATTACGGTCATGGCCATGTTCATTTTAAGTGCGGGCATCACCAAAACTGGGGTAATTCAGGTGATCCGCAACTTTTTGATAGAGTGGGGCGGTTCTAAGCCCTCTCAACAGATTTTCGTCATGGGGGCGATCGTGGGACCGATCACCGCGGGGTGGCATGATTACCGTAATTGGTACTTCCACGAATGTGCTGGCTAGTGGAATTTCTCAGAAGCTGGGTTATGGGGAATTTGGCTTGTTCCAGTTTACACCTCTGGGGGTCATAACATTTTTAGTGGGTCTGGTTTATCTATCTCTTGTCGCCCCCTTACTCCTTCCCGATCGCAAAAAGAATGTGGGTTCGATCGAGCAAGACTATAACTTGAATGATTATGTGAGTGAACTGGTTGTGGCCCCTCGCTCCAGCTTGATTGGTCAGACGCTGCGATCAAGCGCCCTTCAACGTAAATTTGACGTAGATGTCCTGGAAATGATTCGAGATGGAGCGCATTTCCCTCAACCTCTTGCTGACAAAGTTCTGTTAGCTGGAGATATTTTGCTTGTCCGTGGCACCCGTGAAGACTTACTCAAGATCCGTGATGAAAGAGGTTTGGATATTCTTCCAGATGTAAAATTTGGGCAAGAGGAGATTGAAGCAGAATTAAGCACTGGAGAAGAAAAAATTGCGGAAGTTTTGATTCTTTCCAACTCTCGTTTGAGTGGCAGTACTCTAAAAGAATTGCGATTCCGGCAACGCTATAACGCAACTGTGTTAGCAATCCGGCGAGGCGAGGAAGTCTTACGGGAACGGCTGGGAAAAATTCCGTTGCGATTTGGTGATGTGCTACTTTTACAAGGCCCGCGAGAAAGCTTTTTAGGCTTGCAAACCAGCCGAGAGTTGCTCGTATTAGAGCAACGAGATGTAGAAAACTTACGCCCTGAAAAAGCGTGGATTGCTTTGAGCATCATTTTAGGGGTTATTGTCGTTTCTGCTCTAGACTGGCTGCCAATTCTAGTTGCCTCTTTAATTGGTGTGGTGTTGATGGTAATCACGGGTTGCTTGAAACCGGGTGAAGTCTATGGTGCAGTTCGCTGGGATATTATCTTTTTGCTAGCAGGTTTAATTCCATTAGGCATTGCCATGGATAACTCTGGCACCACGCGATGGCTGGCTGATCAACTATTAGCACTGGGTGGCGACCTATCTGGTTTTTGGATCTTGTTGTTCTTTTACCTGGCGACTTCCATACTGACAGAAATCTTGTCGAATAATGCCGCTGTTGTACTGATGATTCCGATCGCCGTCGAAGTGGCCAAATCCCTCAGCCTTAACCCGATCGCCTTCATGTTTGCCGTCACCTTTGCAGCTTCTAATAGCTATATGACTCCGATCGGCTACCAAACCAATACGATGGTCTATGGGCCAGGCGGTTATAAATTCCTGGATTTCACCCGAGTTGGTGTCCCACTCAACCTGATTTTGACCATTCTGACCCCACTGTTAATCATCTGGTTATATGGTTTATAAAGACTCGATCGACTTCTAGGGAGCACCCTGGGGATCACCATTGAAAACTGGCATGGATGGAAGGTTCCGCCGACTGCTATCCTGAATCTATTCACCTAAACGGCATCGCCTACAGCATTCGTGAAGCAGTTGAGCCAAATGAGTTCGATCGATTGATTCGTCAGCAATTCAACATTGCACGCAATCGACCTATTCTGGAGCAGATGAGTCCAGTGCCAGGTTAAACCAATGGATTTATTAATTGAGCGCGTTTATCAAGAACTGTTGCCCAATTTGCAGATTGAAAGTCTCGATCCTCACCATCCAGTCGTTGTGCATCAGGTACCTCGCCCTTGGCAACTGCTGGGGGCTGGCAACTATGCCGCTGTACTCTGCCATCCGACCATGCCCGATCGAGTGGTTAAGGTTTATGCCCCTGGACGACCAGGGTGGGAAGAGGAGAAGGAAGTTTACCGCCGCTTAGGCTCCCATCCAGCCTTTTCCCAATGTTTTTATGCTGACCAGAATTTTTTGATTTTAAAGCGGCTACATGGCACCACGTTGTATGACTGTATGCATCTGGGGCTGAAGATTCCCCGACAAGTGATTGAAGATATCGATCAGGCACTACAGTATGCCGTCCGGCAGGGACTTTATCCCCATGATGTCCATGGCAAAAACGTGATGATGGATGCAGGTCGCGGACTGGTGGTCGATGTTTCAGATTTTCTCCAGGCTGAACGCTGCTCGAAATGGCAAGATTTGAAACGAGCTTATTACTGGCTCTACTTGCCGCTGCTGTCTCCTTTGAGGCTACAACTTCCCTACTTCCTATTAGATGTGGTGCGGATCAGCTATCGTTGGTTCCGGCAGATTCCCACCCATCTGCCCTGGGTCAAAGCTTGATCGATCCCCTTCAACCTACCGGACTTTACTATACCCTGGATAGAGGGTCTGGATTTTGACGTAGGGGAGGACTGGCATTAATGACAATCGCGGTTTCAACTGATTCATCTGTCTCCTCTCCTCCCACCCATCCTCTCATTCGGCTATTTCGCTATGGTCGGCCCTATCGATCGCAGTTTTGGCTGGCAACCCTCTGCTCCGTCCTCAACAAAACCTTCGACTTGGCTCCACCGGTTCTGATTGGCATTGCCGTCGATGTGGTGGTGCAGCGGGAAGCTTCCGCCCTGGCTCGGCTCGGTTTGCCATCAGCTCAATCTCAGTTGTTGTTTTTAGCGCTGCTCACTTTGGTGATTTGGGGCTTAGAGTCGCTGTTTGAATATGCCTACGCCCGACTGTGGCGCAATTTAGGACAAACCATTCAGCATGATTTACGGCTAGATGCCTATGCCCACATGCAAGAGCTAGAGCTAGAGTATTTTGAGTCTCGTCATACAGGCGGGTTGATCGCCATTCTGAATGACGATATCAATCAACTAGAGCGATTTCTCGATTTTGGGGCCAATGAGGTTCTGCAGGTGCTCACCACGGTTTTGCTGGTCGGCGGTGGATTTTGGATCGTCGCTCCGAGCATTGCCTGGATGGCGATGTTACCGATCCCATTTATTTTGTGGGGCTCTTTCTCGTTTCAGAAACTGCTTGCCCCCCGTTATGCTGATGTGCGGGAAAAAGTCAGTGCCTTAAGTGCCCGCTTATCCAATAACTTGAGCGGCATCGTGACAATCAAAAGCTTTGTTACGGAAGCCGAAGAAGTGACACGACTCCGCCTTGACAGTGAAGCCTATCGCCAAAGTAACCAGCGGGCGATCCGCCTCAGTGCGGCCTTTACCCCCCTGATCCGAATTATTATCCTGCTCGGCTTTACGGCATTGCTGGTTTATGGAGGCTTGGAAGCATTGAGTGGTCGGCTAACCGTCGGCGTGTATAGCATGATGCTCTTCATGATTCAGCGTCTCCTCTGGCCCCTGACCCGGTTAGGCGAAACGCTGGATCAATACCAGCGGGCAATGGCTTCCACCAACCGCGTCATGAATCTGTTGGATACCCCGATCGCGATCCATTCGGGTCAGCTCACTTGGGCAGAAATTGGGCAAACCATCGGGCAGCAACAGTCTGGTTTTGATCCATTTAACGGTAGGAGGAATGGTTCTGGTTCTGATTCGGGGCATACTGCTCAGGGAGCTTTGGGATTAGGCAAGCCAGCAGCGGGCAATCTAGTCCCAGTCTATCGAAGCGACCACAGTACAGCTCAGCCAGAACCCACTTCCCACGCCTTTCAACCCGCTCAACCAACAGCCGATCCCAGCCTGTTTCCGATTCGAGGCGAAATTTGGCTGAAGCAGGTTTCCTTTGCCTATCGGGATTTTCAGGTCTCGGATAACGTTATCCGTCCGGTTGTGATCCATGATCTCAGCTTGCATATTCCCGCCGGAAAGACGATCGCGATCGTTGGATCAACGGGCTCAGGCAAAAGTACGCTGGTCAAACTATTGCTACGGCTGTATGAAATTCAGGCTGGAGAAATTTTGTTAGATGGTGTGAACATTCGTGAGTTGCAATTGGCGGAACTCCGACGCGCCATCGGTTGGGTGAGCCAGGATGTCTACCTCTTCCATGGCACCGTGCTAGAAAATATTCTCTACGGCAGCCCAACCGCCACCCTGGCTGACGCGATCGAAGCTGCACAAGTCGCTGAAGCCCATGAGTTTATCCAAAACCTACCTTACGGGTATGACACGATCGTGGGGGAACGGGGACAAAAACTGTCCGGTGGCCAACGGCAACGATTAGCCATTGCCAGGGCAGTGTTGAAAAATCCGCCGATTTTGATTTTGGACGAAGCCACCTCAGCCGTGGATAACGAAACGGAGGCTGCTATCCAACGATCCTTAGAGCACATCACCCAAAACCGTACCACTATCGCCATCGCCCATCGGCTTTCCACCATCCGCAATGCCGATCGGATCTATGTGATGGAGCAAGGCAAACTGGTTGAGCAGGGCACCCACGAAATGCTACTTGAGCAACAAGGCATCTACGCCAATCTCTGGCAAATTCAAATGGGGGCGCATCGATTGCAGAGTCTACCTTAGGAGGATGGGCACAGGTAAAAAATTGCCTATTCTAGGGGCGAAACCTGCAACCCACATGGATATTGACACCGATGACAAGTAACGTAACTCCTGAGGCAACCTCAAATCCCACCACCAGTCAGCCGCTGTCCGCCAAACTGTCCACCTCGCCTTTGATCGGCATTCTGCTCATCCTACTGGGAATTGGAGCGATTGCACTGCCCATCGTGAGCACCTTATTTGTAGAAACCTGGATCGCTTTAATTCTCATCTCTGCCGGAGCAGCGAAGCTTGTTTATGCTTTTCAAACTCGCAACTCCGGCGGTTTTATCTGGCAACTGCTGTTGAGCCTGCTCTATGTTGCCACAGGGATAATGCTGTTTTTCTATCCCTCAACTGGCATTCTCACCCTGACTTTGTTGCTCGGCAGTTTTTTATTCGTTGAAGGAATTTTTGAAATCATTCTGGCGTTTCGGCTGCGTCCCCAAACTAACTGGCTCTGGTCGCTCAGCAACGGTATCATCACACTGCTTTTGGGTGGCATGATCTGGTTCCACTGGCCGTTAGATGCGGCTTGGGTGATGGGTACGATCGTCGGGTTTAGCATTCTCTTGACTGGTATTTCCCGGCTAATGCTTTCCCTCAACGGTGAAACTTCTGTTCCAACTGCCGATCCATCTTCTTCCCCTTCTGAACAGGCAACTGGTAGCTCTGCAAGGAGTTAATGTAAGCCTTGAATCATCTTGAATCATCAAGGGGAAGTAGTTCTTCCCCATCAATTCATGTCAGAAATGAGATCAGAAATTGCCAGTCCTTAATTTATCGATTTATCTGGCTTTCTACCCAAAGGTAGATCACGATCTAAGATGTAGGCTATAATATGTATTATAAGACACAGAAAAAGATTCGAACATGCTCTAGACGGCAAATTGTTTGCATTCAGTCAGAGAGGGCTTGAACCGCTGAACCCCAGCAAGCATCAAAGCGTGCCGCCTCTAAAGAATAGCAAGTCTGAGTCGAAAAGGCATGGTGACAGGTTTGGATGTGTCTCCTTGAAGAGTTACTCAAAGGAGAGCACCCATGACATTCCTCAATCCTTCGAACTATAACCATTCAACATCCCATTCAGTTCGGGGCCAGCAGCGTAACCGCAACTTTATCGTCGAGTTTCCGCACTGGTCTTGGATGGCGATCAAACATTGGCAAAAACCCCAACCCAACCGCGAAGAACCCCAATATGATCAGCCCTATGGTAATTTGCCGCTTTATTACCGGCATTGGAGCTATCTCGATCTGAAGCACTAGGTTCTGAAGCGCTAGGTTCTGAAGCGCTAAGCTTGGATATGCTTCTCAATTTCTCAAGTTCGGTGTGACTAACATCTAGCGCAAAGCTGGGGCACCAAGGTTCTTCTGCCGGGAAGCACTTTGTGCCCTCTTTCTGCGTTCAGGGAGCGACAAGTGCGTTCATTTCTCGCTCAACCATCAGCAAAAACTCAGCATTTTCTCAGCCGTTTGCCCTACCGTCTAACAACAGACGAATTTAACTGCGGCAAATTGAACTGCGAGACTGCATGAGACGATCGCGATCAGCAAACTCCAAATTTTGGCAGCGAGCTTTCCTGGGCTTAGGCGCTGTGGTTATCATTACGATTGGGGCTCAGCACTTCAATTGGGCAGCTACCTGCTCAGCATTTCTACAAACCAGTTTAGTTTGGATTCAAGCCCAAGGTGGGTTAGGAGTTCTAGTCTTTATTGTTTTGTACAATGTCACTACCCTTTTGTTGATTCCCAGTTCTTTATTAACCTTGGGGGCAGGCATACTCTATGGGTTATTTTGGGGCTCACTTTATGTCATGATCGCCGCCATATTGGGGGCAATTTTTGCGTTCTTGATCGGGCGCTACTGGGCGAGGAATTGGGTCAATCAACAATTGCAGACCCGTCCCCACTTCCAAGCGATCGATCGCGCAGTAGCCCAAGCAGGGATCAAGATTGTATTATTAACCCGTCTTTCACCCATTTTTCCATTTAACTTAACCAATTATATTTTTGGAGCCACTTGTATTCCGATCAAAGATTATATGATTGGATCGCTCGGAATTATCCCTGGCGTAATTTTATATGTTTATATCGGAGTTTTAATCGGCGATCTGGCCTCATTATTTATGCCATTACCCTCTCATCATCAGATTTCTCTCATCGGATGGCTGGTAAAATCGATCGGTTTAATTTGTGCAGGGGTCACTACTCTCTTGATCACTCGCCTTGCCAAAACAGCCTTGCAGCCAACTCAGCCATCTAGCAGCCAATCGGATCCAGAAGAATCCCCGTTTACGGATTTAAATTTTGATGCGACAACTGCTACCATTCAGGGTAATTTTGATCTGACCACTGTGACTCTATCTAACCCCAGTATTCCTGATCTCAATTCGATCCTCGTCATTATTCCTGTCCTCAACGAAGCCGCAACGATCGCAACTGTAATTCGTACTTTGCAGAATTGGGGGTTCCAACAGATCCGAGTCGTCGATAATGGCAGTTGGGATCGTAGTCCTGAAATTGCGCTCAACGCTGGCACAGAAGTGGTATACGAACCGATATCCGGCTATGGCAGAGCTTGCTGGCGTGGATTGCAACACCTGCCTCCAGCCATTGAATGGATTTTGTTTTGTGATGGCGATGGCAGTGATGACCTATTGGCCTTGGATCGTTTCCTGAACCAATCTGATCGCTTTGACCTCATTCTGGGTGATCGGACTGCTACTGCGGCCGGCCGAGCCGCGATGACTTCTGCTCAACGGTTTGGCAATTGGCTGTCTACGCGCCTGATCTGGCTGGGCTGGGGATATCGATACCGAGATTTGGGCCCCTTACGGTTGATTCGACGAGCCGCACTAGAGCAAATTCAAATGCAGGATCGCGGGTTTGGTTGGACGGTAGAAATGCAAGTGCGAGCGATCGAATGTGGCTTACGCATTTGTGAATTGCCAGTCAACTACCGCTGTCGGCAGGGTGGCCGATCCAAAATTTCCGGCACCATTCAAGGCAGCATTCAGGCAGGTGTGGTGATTCTCAAGACCCTGGGAAGTTTGTATGGGCAGCGATGGTATAAGCAGCGATGTCGCAAATTCTTAGGGCATTCATGAAGTTATTCAGTCGATCGCGATCCCATTTTCGCCTAACCCATAGCGGCTGGTTGAGAAGCGGCTGGTTGAGACTCAGTGCCTTGCTGCTCGTTCTAGGCGCAGGGTTAACCCGCTCCCATGGCCATTTCACTGAGCCTGCGAGCCTTTCCGGGTTCTGGTTCGGCATCGGCGTAATGAGCAGCGGCTTTGTGCTCTCTTGGCGGTTATCAGTCGTGCCAGTGGTCTGGTTTTGGGGAGTAGCGATCGTGACCCGCCTGCTGTTATTGCCAATGGAGCCCGGTGATGATCTATGGCGCTATATTTGGGAAGGCCAAATTCAAAACTTAGGCTTCAGCCCTTATCATTTCGCCCCTAACGCACCTGAACTAGAACCCTATCGCCCAATTTGGTGGAGCCAGATTAATCACCCAGATGTCACCACCATCTACCCACCGCTGACCCAATTCGGATTTCGCGGGTTGGCTGCCCTTGCCCCCCAGCCACTTCTGTTTAAGGTTGGCTTTGTTCTGGCCGATTTGATGATCAGTGGCTTATTAAAGCAGCGATGGGGTGCGGCTCAAGCGATCCTATACGCCTGGAATCCATTAATTATCTACACTTTTGCCGGTGGAGCGCATTACGATAGTTGGTTTTTGCTGCCTTTGGTTGCCGGGTGGCTCTGGTTTGAGCGTCGGCCGTGGCAAACCGCTAAACCTCAGTTGCATGAATCTCAGTTGCATGAATCTCAGTTGCATGAATCTCAGTTGCATGAATCTCAGTTGCATGAACTTCCTGCTAGCCTGCGATGGGGGGGGAGCGCTTTGCTCATCGGCATCAGCGTTGCCATCAAGTGGGTATCGCTACCCATATTGGTGTTTTTGGTGGTTCGATCGCTCACCCAACTGAAGATGAGGCAAACGGTTTGGATCGGGTTATTGGGTCTTTTACCCTTCGCTTGGTCGGTTCTCCCCTTCTGTCAGCTCGATCATTGCCCACTCATTCCTACCGAGTCTGTGTTTGTCTCCTACGGTCGCAGTGCTGAGTTTATTCCTGATTTAGTTGCCCGAATATGGCCACTATCCCTGCAAGCCAACTGGATCTATGCCTTTCCTCTCGCGCTGTTCACAGGTTGGCTCTTGCTGCGAGCCCCATCTCTGCTAGCATTCATTGAATGGTATTGGTTTGGCTTACTCACACTTTCACCGATCGTTCACGCTTGGTATTTTTCCTGGCTCGTGCCGTTCGCTGTGCCGCATCAAAATTGGGGGGTACGTCTCGTCAGCCTTTCTAGCTTCATTTATTTTGTCTTGCCCAGTCGGTTACCGGATTGGAGGCTCACCACCCCTGAACGGCTGTTGCTCTGGCTACCTTTTGTCTGCGGTTGGTTCTGGACAGCCTGGCACATGGAGCATCCAACTCGGCCATCTCAAACGGATAATACATAATTAGCGATATCCCGTCCAAGTTTCAATCCCCTCCGATTGGCCGATCGCGTATGGATTCCACCATAAATTCGGCTCATGCCAGCTTGCTCAGCCGCCGCCTGAAAAGAAGGAAAAGCAAAGGGAATCCCCGGCAAATCCAGTGAAGTAGCTGTAAAAGCGGTTTGCCCAAAGGTGCGATTCAAAATCGTGGCAGCAGATCCTGCATATGCATTGGATCCAGATACCAGCCCTTTCAAGGTGCTTTTTTATCTTTTTTAGATCTCGATTCACTCAGCAAGCTAGCAGTGGAGACGTGAGGTTTATCTTTTTGCCGTTTGGGTTTGGGGACTTTCTTTTTCTCTCCTCTGGGGTGCTACTGTGTACACACATCGCTGAGTTGCTGCTAAATCGCTGATTGATCCCCCTAAATCCCCCTTGTTGAGGGGGACTTTGAAGACTTTGGGTTCGGTTCCCTCCTGGTTAAGGAGGGTTAGGGAGGATCGGAACGACTTGTGTGTACAAGGTAGCCTCTGGGGTGGGAGCGAAATTTCGACAAGTCCATCTGTACGGCTAACTGTTGGAGCAAAGCAATTTGCAACGTTCGTAACGCTACCGCATTCCAGGCTAAGACCGCATCCCCCACCTCTGTTAGCCCCCGCTCAATGGTGGTGGTAAACCGGCGAGTCTGGCGAGCAGAACCAAGAGCAACCCGATCAGTCCGCTTGGATTGATCAGTAGCCACTACTGTCAAAGCATTTGACCCGATCGCCAAGGGCAAGTTCGTGAAGAGGCATCGCCCAGTTCGATCGGCCACCGTTTGGAGACCTGTCCCCTGTAATGCAATCCGGCTCCGTGGATCAGCCAATCCCACCAAGTTCACGGTTCCATGCGTCGTCTGCAAATCTCCTAAAATGCCAGAATCTGACTCCGGTGCCAGGGTAAAGCCTGTCCGACGTAGTTAACTCGCTCGTCCCTGCCGCTGCTGACTCACTATCCACTTGCTGTTCAGATTACCGTCATCAGCCTGATCTCTCCTCCCACGAACCAGACAAAAATGACCCACACTCTTGATTAATTTCACGGCATCATGCCCCCAACGCTACATCGAGCTTCACCGGATGATTAAACTCTAATGAAGATCAGGCAAAACGCGACTCTCTCGATTGTCAGGAGTAGATGGAGCGTGTAATCTCTAATTAATTGCAGATCGCAAAGCCAACAATCCCCCGTGTGATCAGTACCGTGTGATCAATACCGATCGTTAGCTATACGCTGACTTAGGTTGATCTCACTTGTACCTCATGTATCTATCATGCATCTATGCTGTTGATTCAGCGCTTTCCCTTTACGATTGCCTGTCTGAACAGCTAACCGATCGAGTTAAATCGATTTTTCAACAGGGTAGCCCTCATCAAAGGTTCTAAGAGTTTCAGAAGTTCCCCATCATTGAGGCAGCACTTCTTTGTGAGGACAACCGATCTAATCTCTAATCAATATTATCCATTCAATGATGATTGCAAAATTGTACGGAATTGATTGAGACTAGATTGAATAAATGATTAGTGCGAACTAAAACTCTTCTTAGAATATTGAGTGACTGAATCAGGAATTAGCCAGTGACTTATAGAAAAGAAATTATCGATAGAGTCACTGCCAAACTCAAATTTGGGTACCCTGATCAGGAATGTCACCAAGAAATACCGCTGGGATGGGAAGATTAACTCTTGCCATATCCCCAGCTTTACCAAACAAATTTACTTCTAGGCAGTTCTGACTGGAGACGTGTGTTTTATGAAGTACCACATTGCGTTGAGCCGCCCGTTTAATCTCAAGAAATTTCATGAGGATGCTCAGCTTGATCAATGTCCGCGTCACACGATGTGGACGATGAGTCAAGAACTTAATGCGACGGTTCATCAGCCCGATGTGGAATCTGTCCAGTGGATCGATCGAGCCATGGCTAAGATGATTAGCCAACCGGAGCACTGGGCCCTGGCTCGCGCTCTGGCGCACAAGCTCACAGCCAATGACACTGTTTTCTGTACCGGGGAAGATATTGGGTTTCCGTTGGCGATCCTGACTCGCTTCCAGACCAATCGGCCTCGGATTACGGTTTCGGTAATGGAGCCCAACCGCATTCGAGTGCGCGCCATGTCTCAGTTCTTCCAACTGGCTCAGTCGATCGATCTATTCATTACTAACACGCAAATCAAAGCAGACACCTTGCGCCGCCGTCTTAACCTACCTGCGAGCCAGGTATATGTGCTGCGGGAGCAAACCGATGTGCAGTTTTTCTGCCCTGGGCCCGTTACGCCGGGCAAAGAAAGACCGATCATCGCTAGTGCGGGTTTGGAGCAGCGAGATTATGTCACATTAGCGGCAGCAACTGAAGATTTGGATGTCGATGTGAAAATCTGTGCTGTTTCTCCTAATGCTTCTGCCAAGACGCGGGTGGCATTCCCGGAAGTCATGCCGAAAAACATGTCCTCCCACCCGCAGGAATGGCGGCAATTCCGGCAGCTTTACCGGAATGCAGACCTGGTTGTCGTCAGTTTGCTTTACAACACCTATTCGGCTGGGTTGACCACCCTGATGGAAGCCATGGCTTGCCGTCGTCCGGTGATCATTACCCGCACCCCCGGACTGGCAGAACGACTGATCGACCTGGGTGTGGTCGTTGGGGTCGCTCCTGGAGATGCAGCGGGTATGAAGCAGGCGATCCAGCATTTCCTGCAAAACCCACAACTGGCTGAAGCCCAAGCTCAAAAAGGCTATGAATATCTGCTGCAAGAGCACACCAGCGAGCGTCATCTGGAAGATCTGATCGCTCAAATTAAGCGAGTTTCAGGTGTATCACCCCAGCCAATGCAAGAGCCGGAACTGCCAGCTTTACCTCCCATTTTGTCTGAGCCCGGTTAAGGAGTAGTAGGGTTAGCGTTAGATAAAATATGACCATCCGCCGATCGATGACCAGGGTGGAGTCCGATCAAGCCTAACCCTACCAGCTTTTGCAGGTGCCTTGACCCATACCGGACTCGACCTATACTGGCAATGAGCCATACCGGCAATGAGCCATACCGGCAATGAGCCAGATTTTATCCAACTGGTGATTCAACACGATGGGCGAGACGACTGCCAAATCGAGACTGCAAGACGGCTCCAAAGCCAAATAGATTCAGGATCGCGAGCAGTAACCCGCCTACGATCGGGATCAAACTCAAGATCGCCAGGAAAAGCATCCCCAGCAACAAGCGTTGAATCAATGGTTGGGGTGGAGGCTGGGAGAGACTATTCTCGGCGGCGAATGGGAGAGGCGAACGAGATAAGGCCTTGTCGCCGAGCCAAATGGCAGTGACCACTCCTCCTACCAGTCCGGCAATCAAGAGCAGCAGATTGACCACCGGGATCACTAACATTCCCAGCAAACTGCCTGATAGCAGCGTGCTCACCAACAGGGTCGCCAGGAAACCCCCAACCCCCCAAACTCCACTTTGAAACGAGTTTTGCCTCAAGATTGTTCCCATCCTCTGCAAGTGACGAGGGAGCAGTAATGCCAGAAAAATACCGACAATTACAGTAAAGATCAGCATTGTCCAGTAAATCATTGCATTCACCAGATACAGGGTGCCAAACACACCAAACCGATTCAAAATACCTTGTAATGCTGGGAAAACTGCAATCTCTTGTCCACCGAGCCTTGCCGTTGGATCGCGCATGATCTGTCCACCGATCGCTACAACATCGCCATCGACGCGGGCATTCGGTTCTAAAGTAATATTCCCGCCGATCGCCACAGCTTGATCGGTGACGTATCCATTACTCTTGACCATTACATTTCCACGAATTGCTACGGCCTGCTCAACAACCTGCCCCGGATTGACAATGGTATCTCCACCGATTTTGATCTGTTGAACCGTGTCTGATTGAGGTAATGGTTCAGATAACCCAGGTGATGGAGCTAACGTGGGGATAGGCACTGGTATTGGTGTCGGCACTGGTGTCTGAGCCCCGACCATTCCAACCATTCCCATCACTCCGCCCATTCCGATCCAGCCAGCAACCACAAGCCCCAGCAAAACCAACTTCACCGGATATCGTTTCATGGGTAGGTTCTCCTTGACTACTGAGAGTCCTGTGAAGAGTGCAAATTCAGGTTAATTTTTATGGATTTGTTACTTAGCCTACTTAATTCACAGCAAGCTAGACATTAATCTTTGCTACGGCCTCTGAATAAGCCCTGCCTGTGAGCGCCTGTCGTGAAGTCTCCCCTGCTTTAGCGCAATTCTGTAGATTGGTTTTATCGATCGATCTAATTGATCTGATCGATCTGGTCGATCAATTAGATCAATTAGATCAATTCTGTAGAAATCGGGGTAGGTTCGCACAGCTTGACGCACAGCCGGAGGCAAAAAACTCAATGTTTGCAGAAGCCATCACTTTCACAATTGCAGCAAATTCAGAACAGCACTGTGAATCAGCAACTTGCAACCCAACTGACCTTACTGACCTTTAAGATCAACGACGAACCTGTTCACCTGCGTGACTTTGCCCCCACGATGACGCTGCTAGAATATCTGCGCCACAGTGGTCGATCGGGCACGAAGGAAGGCTGTGGTGATGGAGACTGTGGAGCCTGCACAGTAGTCATGATCGGTGCTGGAGCCGATGGCAAACCCCATTATCAGGCAGTCAATAGCTGTCTGATTCCCCTAGGAGCCGTAGCTGGACGAGAGATTTTCACGGCTGAGGGGATTGTCGATCGCCCCGGATCCAATAGTACAGGTGTAGCGATCGATCAGCTTCATCCGGTACAAGCAGCGATGGTCGAAACGGGCGGTTCCCAATGTGGCTACTGCACACCTGGATTCATCATGAGTTTGTTCGCGGCCTATTACGAGGGGCAGGTTGATGATTTAGCCGTGGAAGGTAATCTTTGTCGCTGCACAGGCTATTTGCCGATTCGACGGGCTGCCCAACAAGTTGCTGCCGCTGCTGCGATCGATGACGGGTTTACCCACAAGTTGAATACTGCGACGGTGAGTCTGGAGTCTTTGTCTTACCTGGGTAACAATCAACAGTTTTACCGCCCAACTCAGTTACAGGAAGTGTTCGATCGGTGGCAACAACATCCAGAAGCAACCCTCGTGGCCGGTGCCACTGATCTGGGTTTGGAAATGAGTTGGCATCGTCAGCACTATCCCGTTTTAATCTCCCTGGAAGCCGTTACCGAACTAAAGCAGATCAGCCAAACTCCAGAGGTACTGGAAATTGGTGCGGCTGTTCCTCTCAGTCAAATTGAAACCAGTCTACACGGCATTTTTCCCAGCCTGGATGAAATGCTACATTGGTTCGCGGCTCGACAGGTTCGCAACCGGGCTACTTTAGGCGGCAACCTTGGCACGGCTTCCCCGATCGGCGATCTGCCCCCCGTGTTACTTTCGTTGGATGCCAGCGTTAAACTCGCAAGTTCGGTGGGAGAGCGAATCATTCCGCTAGCCAATTTCTTTAAAGGTTATCGCCAAACCGAACTGCAACCTCAAGAAGTGATTGTTTCGGTACAAATTCCCAAACTGCCAACCCCTGGCACGGTGCGCCGATTGGCCCAGTCCTATAAGATCGGCAAACGAGGAACCGATGACATCAGTATTGTGGCCGCAGCGTTCGTGATCGATCTCGATGCCAATCATCGAATCCTGCACGCTCGGTTGGGCTATGGAGGCGTGGCAGCAACTCCCATTCGGGCGATCGAGGTAGAGGAGATGCTGATTGGCCAACCTTGGAGCCTTGAAACTCTCCAGGCGGTACGATTACAATTGCAGGAGGCTTTTACTCCTTTGACCGATCTGCGGGGGAGTGCCGACTACCGCAAACGGTTAGTGGTCAATTTATTCGAAAAGTTTTTTGTGGAATTTCCCTAGCCTAGATCAAGCCCGATCGAGACAGGAGTGGGGAATGACAGCAGGATTGGCAGGAGAAATTTAGCATATTGGCCAGCTAGATCGGTGTCCCAGTTACATTACTATCCCAGTCACATTACTATCCCGGTTACATTGCTATTCCGGTTGCATTACTATCCCAGTCACATTGCTATCCCAGTTACATCACTATCCTGGTTATGCTGCTATCATGGATGCATTAGTGCCATAGTTACTATTAGTACTGTATTTACTATTAGCACCATAGGCGCATTGGCATCATAATCACATTGGCATCAAATCTAAATTGGCATCATAATCATATTGACATCACAGCTCGATCGGCATCAGATTTACATTTGCATCAGATTTGCATTGGCATTATAGTTGTATTTCTATCGAATTTATATTTGCATCAAATCTAAATTTGCATCAAATCTAAATTTGCATCAAATCTAAATTTGCATCATAGCTCGATCGGTATCAAAGTTACATATCACGGTTACATATCACAGTTACATATCACAGTTACATATCATAGTTGCATATCACAGTTACATAACAGTCCAAGGAGCATCTAGGAAGAGGGCAGCGTATGAGCAGGGTCGGTCAACACAAAAGTCATGAAAGCGCCGCAGGGCATGTCAGTGGCACAGCTATTTATACGGACGATCAGCGGCTACCTACTGGAATGCTGTCCCTTTATCCCGTATTGTCGCCCCATGCCAGAGCCAAAATTACCCAAATTGATACCACCCAAGCCGCACAGGTTCCCGGTTGTGTCGCTTTACTGACAGCCGCCGATGTTCCGGGCACCAACGATACAGGTGCGATCCGTCAAGATGAAGTGATGCTGCCGACGGATGAAGTCAGCTATTTTGGTCAGGTTGTAGTCTGGGCGATCGGCGAAACTGAAGCTGCTGCTCGCCAAGCTGCTGCTCAAGTGGTGGTTGAATATGAGCCCCTACCGGCGATCACTACCATTGCTGAGGCGATCACATCTAATCACTTCCATGCCGAACCCCAAATCATCCGACGCGGCGAACCTGAAACCGCCTTACAACAAGCCGAACACCGTCTGAGCGGATCGATCGATATTGGAGCCCAGGATCATTTTTACCTGGAAACCCAGACCAGTTGGGTCGTGCCTGATGGCGAAGGCAATTACCAGGTCTATGCTTCGACTCAACACCCCAGCGAAACCCAGGTGATTGTGGCCCGTGTGCTGGGTCTACCCAGCCATCGAGTCATTGTCACTTGTTTACGCATGGGAGGCGGTTTTGGGGGCAAAGAGTCCCAAGCTAATCCCTTTGCCGCCGCCGCCGCTGTGGCAGCCCATAAAACAGGTCGGCCAGTCCGAGTCCGCCTCCGTCGGCACCATGACATGCTGATTACTGGCAAGCGGCATGGTTTCCTGGCTCAGTATGAGGTTGGGTTTAGCAGCGATGGCAAAATCACGGGCTTACAGATGCATCTTTATGCCGATGGCGGTTGGAGTTTAGATCTGTCGCCGCCGGTACTGATGCGGGCCATGCTGCATACTGACAACGCTTACTATATTCCCCATTTAGTCGTGCAGGGGCAGATCGCTAAAACCAACCGAGTTTCCAACACGGCCTATCGGGGCTTTGGCGGGCCCCAGGGCATGATTGGCATTGAAGAAGTGATCGATCGAATTGCCAGAACCCTTAACCTGCCCCCTGATATCGTGCGAGAACGGAACTTTTACTTTGGGGAAGGCGAAACAAGTACTACCCATTACGGGCAAGAAATTGTAGATAATCGGATCGCCCGAATCTGGACGGAAGCCAAAACGCGATCGAACTATGAGGCACGGCAAGCAGCGATTACTGAATTTAACCGCACCAGTGCTTACCAAAAACGTGGGTTGGCGATCACGCCGGTCAAGTTTGGCATCTCTTTTAATAAGGTGCAATATAACCAGGCGGGTGCTCTTGTTTTGATCTACACCGACGGCAGTATTCAGCTCAACCATGGTGGCACCGAAATGGGGCAGGGGCTCCATACCAAAATGCTGCAAGTAGCAACTCAAGCTCTGGGAGTGAAGATCGATCGAATTCGCATCATGCACACCAGCACGGACAAAGTGCCGAACACTTCAGCAACGGCGGCTTCGAGTGGATCGGATCTGAACGGCCAGGCGGTGAAAGATGCCTGTGAAACCCTGCGGACTCGACTGGCGGCGGTGGCCGTGCGGATGCTCAACCTGGATGCACCGGAAGATATGGTGTTTGCTGATGATTGGATCTATTGCCGCACCTATCCCAGTGCCCGCATCCCCTTTGAAGAAGTAGTGCAACAAGCCTACAGCGAACGGATCAGCCTCTCGGCTACAGGGTTCTACCGAACCCCGAATATTTTTTGGGATCCCAAATTAGGTAAAGGCAGACCATTTTACTATTTTGCCTACGGCACCGCCGTGTCTGAGGTGGAGGTCGATGGCTTCACCGGCACCTTTAAGCTGCGGCAGGTTGATATCGTCCATGATGTGGGAGAATCGCTCAACCCACTGATCGATCGCGGTCAAATTGAGGGCGGCTTTGTTCAGGGGATGGGCTGGCTGACCATGGAAGAACTGGTTTGGGACGATCAGGGACGGCTGCGCACCTTTGCCCCCAGCACTTACAAAATTCCGACCATCAGCGAAGTCCCGGAACAATTTACTGTACATTTGTTGGAGCGAGCTGCTCAAGATGGCGTGATTTATGGCAGCAAGGCCGTTGGCGAACCGCCCTTTATGTTGGCTATGTCAGTACGAGAAGCAATTCGAGCGGCGGTGGCCGCCTTTGGCTGCGCTAATGCCGTGCCACTCGGTCTACCCGCTACCCCGGAAGCGACTCTCTGGGCGATCGAGCAAGTTCGGGCCGGCCGATCGCAGCCATCGCTTGTGCAGTCTTAGTTCGCTCTGGAACCCAGCATTCTGAAGTTCCACCCGTCTGGACTCCTACCTGTCCTGAGAGCCCGATCAACCCTGGAACCTAAATCAAAGCAAAAATTTCCGGTGATCTCTAGTGATCTCTGCTGATCTACCAGGGCTCACAGATTTCCCCCATTAGATCGAACGTTGGATGGAACGATCGCTGAAATGATGACGGATTGCTATCAACAGTTGGCGGCTGCCCTAGAGCGCGGTGCGGCAGTGCTGGCTACCGTAATGGCGGTACGAGGTTCGGTGCCCCGTGAGGTTGGAGCCAAAATGGTGATCGATGCCGCTGGGCAAACCTTTAACACGATCGGCGGGGGAGCTGGAGAAGCCAAGGTGATTCGTCAAGCCCTGGAGGTATTGCAAACCGGCGCAAAGCAGTTCGTGGAAATCGATCTGACCGGCAGCCCCCAACGGCAAACCGAGGGAGTCTGCGGCGGCAAAATGCAAGTGTGGCTGGAACGCTGGCAAGGTGCAGCAGCGCAAAGATTGGTGCAGCAAATCTTACAGCGATTGGGATCGGGTCAGATCGTCACACTGATCACGCCCTTTGCCTCAGATAGACAACCGCATTTACTCCCTCCGAATTCCCTCCCTCTCCCTGCCGGTTTGACTGAGCAGGGCTTTACTGAACAGATCCAACCTCCACCTAGCTTGTTGATCATTGGGGCTGGGCATGTGGGAGAGCAGTTAGCTAAAGTTGCGGATCTAATTGGTTTTCAGGTAATCATCCAGGACGATCGGCCGGAGTGGGCCAATCCCCAACGCTACCCTCAAGCCACTCAAATTTTAGCGGAGCCGATCCCAAAGGCGATCGATCGGCTAGCTCACTATTCCCAACTGTATGCCGCCTTAGTGACTCGGGGCTACCAGCACGACTTGGCAGCTTTACAATCTCTCCTACAACGGATCCCACCCTGCCAGTATCTTGGCATGATTGGCAGCGAAAAACGGGTCAGGCAGGTGTATCAAGCGATCGAGCAAACTGGCGTGGCACCGGAAATTTTGCGATCGATCTACGCACCGATCGGGCTGGATATCGGTGCTCTTACCCCTGCGGAAATTGCGGTCAGCATTAGTGCGGAGTTGATTTTAGTGCGGCGCGGCGGCACCGGACAATCCCTGTCCGGGAAATTACGGCAAACTTAGGGCTATCAACTAAACCCAATTCATTGAGCTCCCCTCTGACTTGATCTATTATTCACTGCTGCTGCAATCGGTGCGGGTTTTCACCCAATCGGTTGATGATCCGCCACGGTCGATCGGCCTTAAGGACGCTACACTAGGAAGGCAATTTCGGGATCGAGGAGGTCACAGGGAGTCCAAGGCTGATCTCCAAATCAGCAAACAGAAATAGCCTTTTCCTGGGGAATCCCCAGTGATTCAAAATTGACTCCCAAGCTTCATTCAAGTGTGATCTACTACTTTCCTATTATTTGCTAATTTATTATCTCTTTTTACCTCTGTCAGATCCATCCATTCATCTAAATCTAGTCAAACCATTATGTTTAATCAATCCAACCCAGCTAATTTCGATCCGAGCGGCATTGGCATCGATAATGGTAACTTTTTAGGTCTGCCATTTAACTATGAGACCGCCCAAACTATTCTCATCGGTGTTCCTTGGGAAGTTACTGTTTCCTATGGGGCGGGTACTGCTCAAGCACCGCAGCGAGTTCTAGAATCATCCCGTCAACTGGATATTTATGATTGGGACGCACCAGAAGCTTGGCAACAAGGCATTTTTATGGCTGAGATTCCCCCTGAAATTCAATCCAAAAATCAGTACTGGCGACAGCAGGCAGCCCACATTATTGAATATCTAGAGCAAGGAAAATCGATCGAGTCCGATCCGAATCTGGCCGCACTCTTACAGCAAATTAACCAGGAATGTGAGTCCGTCAACCAGTGGCTGTTTACACGAACTCAAACTGCACTCCAGCAAGGCAAAAGAGTTGGAGTGATTGGTGGTGACCACAGCACACCATTGGGATATATGCAAGCATTAGCCACCCAATACCCCAACTACGGCATCTTACATATTGATGCTCATGCAGATCTCAGAAATGCCTACGAAGGCTTTCATTATTCTCATGCATCTATCATGTATAATGCCATTCAGATTCCGCAAATCTCTAAATTAGTTCAGGTGGGCATTCGAGATTTTTGCCATGATGAGGTCACGCTAATTCAGCAGTCCCATGGCCGAATTAGTACTCATTTTGATCCTGTACTTAAACAAAAACTGTACGGAGGAGTACCCTGGCTCAGTTTGTGTCAGGAAATTGTGGCGGAACTACCGCAACAGGTTTATGTCAGCTTTGATGTGGATGGGTTGGATCCTAAACTCTGTCCCCACACAGGGACTCCAGTTCCAGGAGGATTGGAACTAGAACAGGCAATCTGTTTGATTCGAGAGATCGTTCATAGCGATCGAACCATTATTGGGTTTGATGTGTCTGAAACAGGTAATAGCGAGTGGGATAGCAATGTCGGAGCCCGCATCGTCTACAAGCTTTGCAATCTCATGGCGATATCAAATCCTGTATAATCTGCTGCCTCAGTTTTCGCAGATCTACTGAACTCCATCCCTCAATTAACCGTCTAGTTGTCGCATCAGTTAACTGACTGCGATCAGTTTAGCAATTTGAACGGGACAGTTCAGCACCCATCACTGATGGCATTGAGGGATAGCCGAGTTTGCCAGAGAACGCCAGCATTGATTGCAGTTCACCCGTGTTTCTTCAATCTTTACTTAAGCTTTACGCAGGAAGGCTTTGTTCGCTTGTTTTCAGTTAGAGGCTGGGCTACACTACGTAGTGTTTCTGATTCACTTTTATACTGACAGAGTTCCAAATCGTCGCGTGTGTGATCTATGGGTCAGCATCTTTAAGGAGTGAACTGAAGCGATCTTCTCAAAGCCTGGCTGTGGCTTTTGGACACTGAAATGATTCAGTCTCTAGCAGCCGATCGAGAGGTTCACTGTAAAGTTCACAAGCATGGTTACGTACCCAAGATCGATTGTCCCTGAATAACTTGGAGATTCTTTCATGTCAGAGGTTATTACCCCCCCAGGCACCATTGAGCCTGTTTTTGGTTTGCAAATTTTCAGTGAAGCTGCTTACGTTGTTGGCCCAGCAAGTTCCTTTGGAACGGCTGCTGCCGCTGCGGGTGGTGGACAAGACATCGTGGTTCAGCCCCAAGATCTCAATGTCGATTCAGACGATATCATCTTTGCTGAAGATCCAACCTCCAGCCAGTTCGACTATATCGTGAACTCTGGCAATGGTGATGATATCGTTTCTCTTGCAGCGGGTGATGATATCGTCTTCGCAGGACAGGGCAATGACATCGTGTTCGCAGCCGGTGGTGATGACACAGTCTACGGTGGCGACCAAGCTGACCGCTTGCTGGGTGGCACTGGCGACGACATCCTGTTTGGTGAAGGCGATGACGACACCATTCGTGGTGGCACTGGCAGCGACACCATCTTTGGTGGTCAAGGCAATGACTCTCTGGCCGGTGGGGCTGGTGACGACACGATCTTTGGTGGTCAAGGTCTTGACTGGATGCGCGGTGGTGCTGGCAACGACTTGCTGGCAGCAGGCGTTGGCAAAGACGAAATGACTGGTGGATCAGGTGCTGATCGCTTCCGTCTGGGTCGTGGTGCCAACATTGAGTTGGATACGATCACCGACTTCAACCCCAACGAAGATATTCTGCAAATCAACCGCTCTTTGCTACCCGGTTCTGGGCTCGGCAATGGAGTTCTGGATGCAGCAGACTTTGAAGTGGTCAACAAGATCGGTGCTGGCAGCGATGCCAAAGTGGTTTATGAAAGCAGCACTGGTTTAGTTTACTACAATCCTGGTGCAGGTTCTCCAGTAGCCTTAGTGCAAATGGGCAAAGGTCTGAATCTTGATGCTGATGCCTTCCGCATCGTGTAGTCTGTAGTAGGCCACATTAGTAGTAGGCCACATTAGTAGTAGGCCACATCAGTAGGTCACATAGTCAATCGCAGGTCACACGACTTCAATCTAGACGAATCGATCCAAGTGTAGGCATTGAACCACACTGTGAGCTGGCTAGTTCGCTGGCCACAGGGTGCATCTTAACCAATGCCGATCGATTTGCTCGTAATTGATGGTTGACGCTAACTTGCAGATACTCTTGCAGATACTTTTATGGTATCTGATTCTGAATCTCTCCTGTAGTTTGGAAGTTACAATAGTTCATTCGATGTCTTCCATGTTTGAAGCTTCGAAATTCATCTGTCAGTATTCCAAACTTCAGATAGGGAGCGGCTCTGGGATTTTTTAAGTTTTCTCTGGGATTTTCTACGTTTCTACAGCTTTGCCGAGCTCCTGCATCAGAACGGAAGCCTTATGCCACCATTCTGGCTTGACTGTTCTGGCTTGACTGACAAAGTCTGTTCTTTTCATGCAAATTCTTGATCGCTCTCAGTTGATCTGGATACTCAATGTCTGAGTCGGGGTTGTTTTCAAGGTATTCGTCGGAGTGGATATTCAATCGTCACTGCTTTCCCATTTACATCAGCTTTACTACAACCTGGGATGTGTCTTGCACCAGCAGGGTAAGTTGGCAGATGCAGCGAAAAGCTATTATCAAGCGATTACTATTCCGTCATCCGATCATCTGCCCCTGGCATTCTCACTGAATGATCCAGTTCCTTCTACAGTTTCTTACTCTGATGAGCTAAAGTCTCATATCATCAAGGTTTTGAACAATTTGGGTTGTCTCTTACTGCAGCAAGAAAATTGGCAGGAGGCAATCCAGATTTATCAACAAGCCATCGAACTTCAGCCCGAAGAAGCCTCCCTCTATAACAACTTGGGGCGAGCCTTATTTCAAGACGATCCCATTCAGGCGATCCAAGCCTATCGTCAGGCAACTGAACTTCAGCCCGATCTGGTGGTCGCCCATCATAATCTTGGGCTATTGCTACAGCATCAAGGACAACATCAAGCTGCACTAGCAGCCTTTTCGCAAGCCCTCCAATTGGCACCTGATCAGGCCAAAATTCACAATGACTGCGCCTTTTCTCGCCTGGTTTTGGGTCAATTTGATGCGATGATTGTTCATATGCGATCTGCCATTCTACCTGAGGTTGAGCTGATCCAAGCCTATTGTCAGACTGTGGCTCAACATTCCGAGACTGATCAACTCACCTTGGCCAAGCACTTCTGCGGAAAGTTCTTAAATGCTTTACTGAATTCGTTCAATGCCACAGTCGCGGAAGCTGATCATTTTATAATTCTGCATTATTTAATGCAGACCTATTATCATTGGGCTAACACTTTAACCACTTATGGCGGCACTGAACAATATCAACGTGCCGAAACCTTCTATCAGCGAGCCCTACAGATAGAGCCCTACCATCCAGCACTGCTCGTTGGGCTGATTGATAACCTGATTCAACAACAGCGATGGAATGCGGCTGTTACGCTCTGTCATACTGCGATTGCCTTCAGTGCAGCCTCCAGCTCGGAGTTATCGATCGCTGAGGAGTCCCAATATCCATCATCCTATTCATCGTCGAATTCATCTGGAAACCGACTGACGCATCTATTGGATGGGACATTCACCTGGCAATTTTACTGGCAACTGGGCTATGCTTTAGAGCAACAACAACAATTCCAAGCAGCCATTCATGCTTATCAAACTGCACTAGAGTTGCAAAATCAGCCCAATGTGCCTTCTCCAGTTGCAGCCTATGTTCCCTCTTCACTCACAGCATTTCCAGCCCCCTCATCAGCCTCCATTCAGCAGTTTTACCCGACCACACTCACCTGGGTAGGGAGCCATCCCACACCCCAGCCCATCTATCAATCTCTGCCTCAAGCATCACTATCCGAACATTTTGAACACTCCACACCTGCCGCATTGCCATCCTGCGATGGAGATTGCCCCTTAGAGGCAAAATTGGCACCTGGAGAAACCCCTTGTGCTGGCATCAACTGCAATGCTTGCCTCAAAACCATTCATGAACGCTTCAGTCCGATCGGTTTAGGTGAGCAATTGTATGATTGTACTGGTGCACCTGAACCCGCCAGGTTGGATCCAGTCTCCCTGTTTGTGGTCACCATCCCCCAAGGGCAGGCTTGGAACGTGCCGCAGCAAAATGACTGGATGGTCTGCAATGCCACCGCCATTTTGACTCCAGATCGCATCCTGTTAGCCGATCTGTCCCGTTCCTATCCCGGAAATTTGCCTGACTGTGAAAATTCAAGTCCGAAATTTCATCGAATTTTTACCCAGACCAATCTTCCTGCCCTGGAAACTGTAGATGGCAGGGTTGTTGCGTTATCCAGCTTATCGGGAAACACTTACTTTCATTGGATGGTTGATCTGCTCCCTCGCATTGAATTGCTCCGTCGCAGTGGACTTGACTTTGACCAAGTCGATCGATTTCTGATCAATGGCGGCAATGCCGCTTTTCAGCAAGCAACCCTGCGTCATTTAGGCATTCCGGTCGAGAAACTGCTCTCTAGCGATCACCATCCCTATATTCAGGCTGATCATTTAATTGTACCTTCTTTCACCAGCCCATTTGGTTGGATCGAACCTTGGGCCACTGCGTTTCTGCGGCAAACCTTTCTGCCCCTGGCAAACTGCGTCGAACCCACAGCCACATTTCCGGATCCGACCACCCCTCTCCCTGAATTCATCTACATCAGTCGGGCTGGGGCGAAACATCGTCAAGTCTTAAATGAGCCTGCTTTGCTCGATCGCTTGCAGGCTTGTGGCTTTACATCAATCCAACTGGAAACCCTATCTTTTGAAGAGCAGGTGACTCTATTTGCCCATGCTAAAGTGATCGTGGCTCCCCATGGCAGTGGGCTGACTAATATTTTATTTTGTCGTCCCGGCACCACGGTTATCGAGCTGATGTCTCCCCACTATATTCGTTCCTACTACTGGGTAATTAGCCGCCAACTTCAACTTCAACATTACTATTTAGTGGGAGAGTCAGTGGATGCTCCATTTATCCGTGATTTAATGTACCAAAATCCGCTATTGGAAGATATCTGGATCGATCTCAATATCTTCGATTCTATGTTAGCCAGGTTAGATCTCAATCCCCCCCCCACCTAACTGTTTACCCTTGCCTCGGCTCACTCTGTCCTACTCCTACTGCCCTGTTCCCACTGCCCTGTTCCCTCACCCCGGTTGATCATGTTTGACTCCAGCTACTCGACTCGCTCCCAGCTTCCTGCGACCCCGACCGAACAATTGCATGAGTTGATTGCGGCTTGCGAAACCGCCATTGTTGAACAAACCTCCCCTGCGCCCTATTGCCAACGTTTAGGAGATGTGTTGCAAGGGTTAGGGCGTTTTCAGGAAGCCATGTTTTGGCATACGACTGCCCGCGAGAAAGAGCTGAATCCCGCATCTCTGTATGCTAGTTTGGGACGACTCTGCACTAAGCAAAGGAACTGGACACAAGCCATTGCCTATTACCAGCGATCCACTCAGGTCGATCCCAATAATGCAACGGCCTATCGCAATCTGGCTAACCTCTATGCTCAGCAGGGGCAGCGGCTCCAAGCGGTGGAAGCTCGCTATCGAGCAGTGACGCTGCGTCCCGATTGGGCAACCCCGCGCAACCAGTTGAAGCTAGCTAATCTGCTGCTGGAGGTCAATCAGGTTGATCGGGCGATCGAATGTTATCAACGGGCTTTGGAACTCGAACCAGATTCGTTCCAACTCCACTACAATCTGGCGGTGATCTTCACTAGCCAAGAACGGTGGGAAGAGGCGAACTCCGCCTATCAAGCTACTCTCAACCTCAACCCGGATCACGCCGAATCCTATTTCGGGCTCTGTAAGATTGCCGAGCAACAGGCTGATTTGCACACCGCCCTAAAGTGGGGAAAACGGGCGATCGAACTCAATCCACAAGCCTTTGCCCCCTGTCACACCGTTGGGAATCTGCTCCTCAAATTAGGACGCTGGTCAGAAGCGGCTGTCATTTATGAACAGGCCATTCAAATTAACCCAGATTTTGCCTGGTCTTATCACAACTATGGCTATGCCCGGTTAAAGGAGGGTAAGCTGCCGGAGGCAATCACCGCTCTCCAGCAAGCGATCCAGCGGTTGCCCGATTCACTCTGGACTTACTGCCACTTGGGGGATGCCTTCAGCCAGCAACAAGGGTGGGATGAAGCGATCAATATGTTTTTGGCAGCGTTGCGTCTCCAGTTTCAATCCCCCGAAATTCATCACAAACTAGGGTATGCGGTGCGCAAATGGCTGGAAACCGATGTGGAGCAGGCGATCGAACGGTATCAGTCTCGATATCAGTCGCCATCTCAGGCGGAGGGTACTGCTGACTCTGATTCCAGTCAAAACTTGGGTCAAAACTTGAGTCAAAACCCTGATCAAGCCAGTTTCTATGCCCAGGTTGCGACTCATTTGCAAACCTTAGGGCAATTGGACGGAGCCTATTTCTTTTATCGGTTGGCTCTCAACTTAGAACCCCATCAAGCCGATTGGTATGCCCAACTCGCACCGATCTGGAATCAGCGTGAACAACTCAAGCAACGCATTCACACCCTCCGACAGGCGATCGAACAGGCTCCCGATCGGGTTGACTGCCGATTAGAACTGGCTAATTTACTGGCCGATCAAGGTGATCAGTTCGAAGCGATCACACTCCATCGGCAAAGTGCAGTACTCCAGGGGTGGCACTGTGCTGAAGTGCGGGGCTATTGTTTTACCCACAATTGGTTTACGCCCAATTTACCGATCTGGATCAAACACTTGAAGGCATTGGCCAATCAGCCCGTGAACACCTTGCAAATTGGTGGGTTTGAGGGGATCTCCATCTGTTGGCTACTGGACTACATTCTCACCCATCCCCATGCCACCCTCACTTGCATCGATCGACATTTTCTAGAGCACTTTACCCCCAATCTGGCCCGAACGGGAGCGGCTGAGAAGGTGACAGCACGAGTCGGCCATCCCCATCAGCTCCTGCCCACCTTACTGCCAGCTTCCTATGATCTGATCTATGTCGATTTGGTCTATCTCGAAGATTGCCACTTTGCCGAGCAAGCCCAACGCAGCGCCACCCAAGCTTGGAAGTTGCTCAAGCCCAATGGTTTAATCATTATTGATGACTACGGCTTGGATACGAGCAATCCTACCGAGGCACCCCGTCAAGGAATCCAGGCTTTTCTGAGCACCGTTCCGTCTGAAATAGAAATTTTGCATCAGGGCTATCAGTTGATTGGGCGGAAGTGCTCCCTGACTGCATCTCTAGATACATCTCAATCCGAATTTCCAGATGTATCCCCGGCTACATCCCCGGCTACATCCCCAGATCCATCCCCAGTAGCTGCCGGTAGCGATCCAGCCGTTCAGGTGGGAGGTGTCGATGCAACGGCATGAAGGGCAACCACCTACACTAGATAGCAGCCTCGCCGACCGGATCGCCGCGCCCAACGCACCATCTGGTCAGGACAAAAACCTGGACAAAAACCAAGCAGAAGAACCGCCCAGGATCGGAGAACAGTTTTCCCTGGTGCAAGTGGTTAAGCGATCGGGGGCAGACTCTGCCGATCGTCCGGATCAGCAAGCCCGTCGTAAAACCGCACGCCAACTCCCAACCCATACCCAAGCTCAATCGATCGAGGACTGGTGGCAACAGGGCACCCACGCGCTGCAAGCCCAGGACTGGACTCAAGCCCAAACATGCTATCAGCAACTACTCAAGCTGGATCCGCATCATAGCCAGGCGCGCTGGAATTTAGCCATGGCACTCGAACTTCAGGGTGAACGGCAGACCGCCATGAAACACTACTTTCGCGCCCTCAGCCAGGATCCAACTCGCTTAGCAGTTCCCGATCTGTGTCGTTTCGGCGATGTTTTGCAGCAAAACCATCAGTTGGCCCGTGCCCTGGCTTGCTATCGTTGGGCGCTCAAACAAGCCGATCAAGCAGCCATTCACATGCGGATTGGGCAAGTGTTGATGGAGCAAAAGCACTATGAGAAAGCAGCAGGCAGCTATCAGCGGGCGATCGAACGCGAGCCCACCTGGCAAGCTTATCATTGTTGGGGCGATGCCCTGCTGAAGCTGAAACGGTGGAAAAAAGCCGCCACCGCCTATCGCCAAGCCATTCAACTCAACTCTGACTTCTTTTGGGCTCACCATAATCTGGCTCAAGCCCTGGGTGAGTTACAGCGATGGGGAGCTGCTGAAAAAGCTTATCAGCAAGCAATTCGGCTTGATCCACAAGTTCATTCAACCTACTCTGGTTGGGGAGAACTTTGTATTGAACAGGGTAAACTAGAGCAAGCCGCTTTATTATTTCGCCAAGGGCTGCAACTTCGAGGCTGGCACAGTCCCGCCCTCAAAGAATATACTTTCACCCATGATTGGTTTGCCCACAATATTCCTGTGCTTCAAACCCAGCTTCAAAGCTTTGTGGATCAGCCCGTCAATGCCCTGGAAATTGGCAGTTTTGAAGGCATGTCTACCTGTTGGTTCCTGGAACATATCCTCACCCATCCAGCCGCCCAACTCACTTGCATTGACCCGCACTACCACCAGAACTTTGACCCGAATCTCCAAAAGACAGGATTTTCTCATAAAATCAATAAAATTGTTGGAAATTCTCATGAAGTGCTAGCCACGTTAGCACCTGAGTCCTATGATTTAATTTATATCGATGGCTGCCATTGGGCAGATCACGTTCAGATAGATGGCATCTTGTCCTGGAAGCTAATCAAACCAGGTGGTTTAGTAATCTTTGATGACTACGAATGGTCTGATCCCAATAAGCCTGGCCAAGACACCCAAATCGGCATTGATGCTTTCTTATCTACCGTGCAATCGGAAGTTGATTTGGTTTACCAAGGATATCAACTTTTTATTCGAAAACATGTTGCGTCCGCTGATTCAGGTCATGGGTGAGATCGATTCTCATCTGAGCTGGATTTGGGTTGATAGATCAACCTATCTCATTCCCTGATTGTTTTTCTAGTCGTTCTCCAGTTTTGATCGCCCCCGATCCATTTGCTTGCTTGCCCAGCCCTGTTCAACCGTTCGCCTTTTACTTCGCATATGCAGACCTCATTCCCTCAGTCGCAAGTGTCCCCTGATCCCCTGCCGACTCAAGAGCCAGAGCCTTTGGTATTGTTGCCTCGGTTGATTTCGGTACAGAAGCGATCGGCTGTCTCTGATCGCCAACCTGCTTCCCCTGTTTCCACTTCCCAGTTTGCAGATTGTCTAGAGCAAGGCAAACTCCAGTTGCAACGGGGTAATTTGACCGAAGCGATCGAGCAATACCGTCAAGCAATTGCCCTCAACCCGACTTCAGGTGAAGCCTACCAGCATCTCGCCCAAGCCCTGAGTCAGCAAGGGAACCTGGAGGAAGCTGCGATTTGTTATCGTCGGGCGATCGAACTGACTGCACCACCTGCCAAGGTTGAGATCGGTCACACCGACTCCAATGCCAGCCCAGTGCGAGTGATTAAAGCACGTCGTAAATCAGATCAATCGGAGGCGGCTGAAGCGGCTGAAGCACCAGAGATGCCTTGGTATGAGGCAGCGGCTTTTTATCTTCAGCAGGGAAAAGTCCAATGTGGACTGAAGAACTGGGATGCGGCTCTTGATGCTTGCCAACAGGCCATCGCTCTACTCGGCCCGAAAGCGGCCGAAGCCTATCATTTGTTAGGGCAAGCCTTACAAGGCAAAGGGCAACTGGAAGAAGCAAAACAATCCTATAGTCAGGCAATTACCCTCCAACCGGAATCGGCAGAGGTCTATGCCTATTTGGGTAGTGTTTATGTTGAACAACAACAATGGGATGAAGCCCTGACCTCCTATCAAAAAGCGATCGACCTCAAGCCTGACTTTGCGGCGGCTCATTGGGAACTCGGTGAGCTGTGGCAAAAATTGGGCGATCGACACCGGGCAACGGATCACTGGTATGAAGCCCTGCAACTTGAACCGACCTGGGCAACCGCTTCAGAACATTGGAAATTGGGCACTGCGCTGGCAGAGCAAGGCAAATTTACTCAGGCCGAGCAGGTTTATCATCGGGCGATCGAATTCGACTCCAGTTTTGCCGAAGCCTATCACAATTTAGGCGTGGTGCTGGGCAAACAGCAGAAATGGCAGGAAGCTTTACAATATCACCGTCAGGCTACCGAACTGAGCCCAGAAAAACCGCAGATGTGGGCAGGGTTAGGCCGCACGTTTGCCGCCATGGAAAATTGGGAAGCGGCGATCGAAAGTTACCAGCAAATTACCAAGCTAACCCTTAGTGACATGCAGGGATACACCGTATTACAACATGGGTTAACCCAATTAGAACAGTGTCAAAAAGCGTTGATTGCCCGTTCTTACGCTGACTTGGGCGATCTGCTCAGCCAACAAGAAAAATGGCGCGAGGCAGTTCAATGTTATCGCGAAGCTGTAAATCGCCATCCCAACCGGGCCAAAACCTATGCCAGCCTGGGTAAAGCCTTGCTTGCCACTCAGCAGTGGGAAGCCTCGATCGCTGCCTATCAGCAGGCCATGAAACTGGCTCCCGATGCCACCGAGTACTATTTGGCCTTTGGCGATGCCATGATCCGGCGTGATCAGGCCCGTCAACATCAGCCAGGTCAGTCCAGCCAGCCGATCCAACCCATGCAGGTTCCATCGTTTGTAGAGCCCGCTTTGCAAAATCAACGTCACTATACCCCCATTCTTAAAGAGAATGAGAAGGTACATACTGATGTCAAGCCTGAGTTCACGCTTCTATGATTCAATAGGGATGAAAGTTGAATTCGCCATCTCTCTTGAGTCATTCTGGCTCACTAATTGGGCGAGAACTGCTGGGCTAAAGCTAATTGGGCTAAAGCTAATTGGGCTAAAGCTAATTGGGCGAGAACAGTTTTAACTCTGTTCCTGAATCGATCGCACTGGATGTGACAGGGTTGATTAGCCCGTGGCTACTACCCGATTGAATTTATTGAATTTAATGTCTTCATCACTCGATCGCCCCTGTTGGATTGCCCATCTGTCCTATGTTCGCCAGTCTGTATTTCCCCACCTGTATTCCCCCATCTGTGTTGCCCTGTCTGTGTTTCCCAGTGATGCATCATGCTGAACTCTCACTCCCAGCACTCCCAACCTTTAGCACGATCGGGACAGTTATCTGCTTCACCTGCTCAGCTCAAAGGTGCTCAGCTCAAAGGTGCTCAGCTCACAGGTCAATCGAACCCTACCCAGCCGCCTCACCGGAGCTTGGCTGAATCGGCTGAGTCTTTCCAGCAGTTAGCGGTACAGATGATCGGGCAGGGTAATTTTCAGTTGGCAGTTGAATATTGCAACCTGGCTCTGCAAGCCAAACCCACCGGACAGTCCTATAAGTTATTGGGCGATAGCCTTCAGCGTTTAGGCGAACCCCACCGGGCGGAACAAGCTTACCGTCAGGCGATCCAGCTAGAAGCCAGTGCTGAAACCTATGCCAATTTGGGATCGCTCTACGCCCAACAGCAGCAGTGGTTGAAATCATTGTTGTGCTATCAAAAAGCCATCACGCTCAAACCAGAATTAACCGCCCTCCAGCCCAATCTCGATCGGCTCTGGTTCCAAATCGGCCAGGATGCCGTTGCCCCCACCAAGCTATTGGAAGTTTTTGCAGCTAATCCCCAACGGGTGACTGCTTCGGCCCATTTCAACCTGGGCAACATTTTGCTAGAGCGGCATCAAACACCGGCTGCCATTGCTTGCTTTCAACGATCGCTCCAGCTCAACCCCCAATTTGCTGCCGCCAAGCAAGCCCTTGAACAGCTAGCCTGTTCTCCAGAGGGAGTTCATTCTGATCATTCTCAAAAAACACCTCATTCTCAAAAACCACCTCATTCTCAACCCCCCTCACGTTCTCCAGAATCCCTGGCGGTTCCCCCCAATCCTCCCGATCCACCTGCCACCGCTACCCATTCTGAGCCGATCGATGCGGAGCCAGTCATCACGGTGATTAAGC
This sequence comes from Elainella sp. Prado103, assembly GCA_025454395.1. Lineage (GTDB taxonomy): Bacteria > Cyanobacteriota > Cyanobacteriia > Elainellales > Elainellaceae > Elainella. The sequence goes on along the minus strand of JALOOM010000009.1, from coordinate 35,014 downwards.
GGGCCCGCAAGGCTCCCCAATCTGCTCCCGCCCAACCCCCAGAGCCAGTCAAGCCTCAAGCGGATGCGCCACGTTCTACTCCTGCTGTATCAAATCCTGCTAGCCCCGCTGCCGCGCTGTGCCGCCAAGCCGATGCAGCCGCCCAACAGCAGCAATGGCAAACGGCGATCCAGTATTATCAGCAAGCCATTACCCTCGATCCAAACTTTGCCACCGCCCACTGGCATCTGGGCCAAATTCTAGAACGGAATGGCCAGTGGCAGACCGCGATCGATCGCTATTATCAAGCCTTATCTCTCCAACCCAACCTCGTCACGGCGGCTGAACTCCGACGATTTGGGGATCTCTTTGTGCAGCAGAAACAGTTGGAGCGAGCCCTGACCTGCTACGAATGGTCACTGCGCCAAGAAGAATCCGCTGGCACTTACCGGCAGATCGGGGATATCCTCTGCCAGCAAAACCAGTTTGCAGCCGCCATTGCGCCCTATCAAAAAGCGATCGACCTTCAGCCCAGTGCCGATCACTACCATCAGCTAGCAGGAGTCTATCTGAAGCTCGATCAGTGGCAACCAGCCGCTGAGGCCTATACCCAGGCGATCCGGCTTCGACCAGACTACTCTTGGTCGCACCACAATTTGGGAGATGTCTTGCAGAAGCTAGGGCAATGGGAGGCAGCAGCAGCGGCTTACCAGCGAGCGATCGACCTCAATCCCGATTTTCACTGGTCGCACTATAACTTGGGTGATGTGTGCGGGCAGCAAGCCCAATGGGATAACGCGATCACCGCTTACCAGCGAGCATTCCAACTGCAACCGACTTGCCTGGCAGCAGAACGGAAACTGCATGAGGCTTTACATTACCGGGCCAAAGCAGATTTGGAGCGGGTTCAAACCTACTATCAACAGGCGATCGAGCGCGAACCGGATAATCCTGACTTTTTTCATCAAGCCATTGCCCTCGATCCGCGCAATCCATCGCTCTACATAGGTTTGAGTAAATCACTGCTCAGACAAGGAGAGACGGAACAAGCCAAAGTTTTTTACCAAATGGCTGTGCAGCTTGATCCGGAGCTTAAAAAAAAATTGCTCGATTTGAACAACTCGTTCGCATGGTAGGGCAAAGGATTCAGCTCCAGTCCTTACCCTGGCCGGATCTGAACGATCGTCAAGCAATCACTCAAATGATCGCTGAGAGTAGCTTGTTCGATAGCACCTATTATTTACAGCAGCTCCCCCAACCTGTTCCTGACCCGATCGAGCATTATCTTGAGCAGGGAGCATGGCAAGGGTTCAATCCGCACCGTTTATTTCATACCCACTATTACCTCAACCAGGCTCCCGTTGCCGTTCAAAATCGGATCAATCCGCTAATTCATTATCTGTGCGAAGGCGCATCCCAAGGGTTAGATCCCAACCCCCTGTTTGATAGCTGGTTTTACCTGGGCGGATCTCCCACCCTCGCTTCCACAGGATTAACTCCCCTCGGCCATTATTGTGCGATCGGAAGCACTGAAGGCAGAATTGCTTTTCCGGCCGATCGGAACCCCCACCTGGCATTGAGTGGATCCACTTCATCCAGTTCATCGCCTCAGCAAGCTGCGATTCCACCGCTGTCTCTATCCCAGGCGCGACCCATTCATCGCCTCCAAGCGGCAGAGATTCCTGTTAGTGATCAAATTGGTGATCAAATCGGCATTTATTGTCATTCCCAAAGTTATCCCTGGATTGCCGATCTGGCCGATCTATTGGCTACAGCCCTGAGGCAAATTGGCCAATCCGTAATTCGGCTCACGGAAACGAGTAGCCAACCTGCTCACTTAGATCTGGCTTGGGTGGTGGCTGCCCAGGACTTTTGTGAGCGATCGGGAGCAGATTGGTTTGCCCACACCATTGCCACTCGATCGACGCGATCGATCGTCTTGAATGTGGCCCAACCCCACACCCCAGAATTTGCCAAAGCCTTGACCAGTTTGCAGCAGGCCGATTGGGTATTTGACCTCAATCCCCAGGCTGCCACCGTGCTGACCCAATTGGGCATTCCCGCCCATTTTCTGCCCCTAGGATACCTGGCGGACTATGCCCCTTTAGCCGCCAATCAGCCCTTGCCCGATCTGCTGGCCCTCCGTAGTTTACCGCCGGCCCTACGCGATCGAGTGCCGGAACGGGCAGCTCCCTTGCACCAGCGGCCGATTGACCTCTGTTTTATCGGCAGCTTGAGCGATCGACGGGCCCAATTTTTTGCCCAGCAAGCCGCTTGTTTCAGTGCTTTTCGCTGCTTCTTTCATTTGCCTAGCCCCACGGGTTCTCAGCTTGCCGCCGATCAAATCTTGCCCACCCCGGCCGCGATCGGACTGAGCCAACGCAGTAAAATCTTGCTGAATGTTCACCGCACAGAATACCCAGATTTTGAGTGGCAGCGGCTGATCTGGCAAGGTTTATGGCAAAACACGTTAGTGGTGACTGAACCCTGCCTGCGAATTCCAGGCTTGATTCCTGGGCAACACTATGTTGAATGTGACCTTGAGGATCTGCCTGCCCAACTAGCCTGGTTGCTCACCGATCCAGCAGGACAGACTGAAGCCGAACATATCCGACGCGCCGGTCATGCAGCCCTGATGCAGCACTTTTCGATCGCTCCCATTTTGCAAACCTACTTGGATCAGATGGAGCGATCCCGACCCCTTCTAGGAGGCGTAGCATGACTTTGACTAGCCAACCCTATGCCATTCTGTTTGAGCAAGTGGGGAATCAAACTGTTCCGATCACGGTTTGCATCAGCCTTTACAACTATGCTCGCTACATTCCAGAAGCATTAACTTCGGTCTACCAGCAAAGTTTAGCCGCGATCGATCTAATCATCGTCGATGATGCCTCCCAGGATACTTCTATCGCTGTGACAACTGCCTGGCTCAGTCAACATAACCAACGGTTTAACCGCATTTTACTACTGCGTCATCGTCAAAATAGCGGCTTGTCTGCCACCCGTAACACTGCCATTGCTCAGGTGACTAGCCCCTTAGTCTTTATTTTGGATGCTGATAACGTCATCTACCCCCGCTGTTTAGCCCAGTGCCTAGAAGCGATCGAGTCCTCCAATGCCGCCTTTGCCTATCCTTTGATCGAGAAATTTGGTTCTGCAACCGGCATTATGGGCAATATCCTTTGGAGTCGCGATCGGCTGGCCGAGAAAAATGATATTGATGCCATGGCTTTGATTCGCAGATCAGCCCTCGCAGCCGTTGCTGGCTATACCCACATGCCTTGGGGTTGGGAAGATTACGACCTCTGGTGCAAGTTTGCCGAGCGGGGCGAGTTTGGTGTGTTGGTGCCAGAAATTTTGGCCCGTTATCGGGTGCATCCCAAATCCATGTTGCATACCACTACCCATCAACAACGAAATCTGCATCGCCTGATTGTAGACATGAAACAGCGCCATCCCTGGCTGCATCTCAAGCCGAGCTGAACAGACAAGATGGCACCCAACCTCCAGACTGAAGGCAAACGAAGGCAAACGAAGGCAAACGAAGGCAAACTATGGATCCTAGCAACCTGACCCCACTTCTCCCCTTGGAACCTCTGGTTCCCCTTTCGCCTGTCCCTCAACCGATCGCCCCTGTTGACTGGACTGTTGACTGGACTGTTGACTGGCAAGCCCAGGCCGCTCGGCTGCGCACCCAAGGAGCCTGGCAGGAGATGATTGCCCACGGTCAGGCTTGGAGTCAACAACAGCCCAATTGCTGGGAAGCCTTCAGTGCGCTGGGAGAGGCTTACATGCAGGTTGAACGCTGGGAGGAAGCCGTTACCGCTTATCGTCGATCGCTAGAACTCAATCCTGACCTGGATTGGAGCTATCACTACTTATCAGTTGCCCTGTTCCAACTGCGGCAATGGCAGACCGGACTCACCTATTGTCAAAAATTGGCTGCGTTAAATCCTGAATTTTGGCAACATCACTCCCATGATTTTCAGGTGCAACAGCAATATGGCAATTTCTTAGTCCACCAGCGTCGATGGGAAGCGGCCATCACGGCCTATCAGCGAGCGCTCGAACTCAAGCCTACCCTATGGGAAGTCTGGATTAGCCTCAGTAAAACGCTTCAACAGATCAATCGTCCTTCAGAGGCCATCGCTACCCTCCAACGAGGCTTGCAGTTTAATCCTCAGACCGCCAAACTCCACTATCACTTGGCAGAAGCCCTACTGACTAGCGGAGAAACTCAGGCAGCAGTCCTTCATTATCGTCGGGCGATCGAGTTGATGCCTCAGTTAGCCGGTCATCCCCAACTAGAAGCGGCGATTCCGGCTGCATCGATGCTGGATCTTGCCACGACGGATGCTGCCACGACTGCCTTCAATCAGAGCCCCCTTGGACTGCCTCCCCTGCTGACGGTTTCCAAGCGAAATTCTGCTGCTGCACCTCCTATCCCCCCAACTGCTCCATCGATCGCCACCACCCCACGCTTTCGATCGGCTCCTGCTCGGGTCAATCAAGGTAGCTCTACGCTCCAGCCAATCTATGACAAAATTGCTACGGCATTGCGCCAACGGTTGAGCCAACATCGCTTCTATCCCACTCCCCCCCTGCATCTCATTGGCACTTCGGGCAGCTATACCATTCCCAGCTACCGGGATGTCGGTGTTTTTTATACGGCTGATATTGTGCAGCAATGTTTGCTGAGTCGCAAAAGCCGGATTTTGGAGATTGGCTGCGGCTCTGGCCGGATTGCTCAAGTGCTTCAGCAGTATCTTGACCCAGCAGCTTGTTATATGGGGTTAGATGTGAATCCGGCGGCGATCCAGTGGTGCAACCACAATCTAGCCCCTCAGAATGCCAATTTTGAGTTTCATACCCTGCCCGTAGCTAACAACTATTACTATGAGCCAGACAATGGGCAGATCAACCAGTATGACTTGAGTTTCTTAGGCGATCGTCAATTTGACTGCATCATCGCGCTGTCGGTATTCAATCATCTGCATCAGGAAGATACGGTGCAATATCTCCAAGCCATTAGCCAGCATCTAGATCCCTATGGCATGGCTTATCTGACCTTTTTCACGATCGATGAAGACTTCTTCCAGTTCCGTCAACAAACGGGGCTACACCAAGAACTGAGCCCTTCTGCTCCGGGACTCTGGTATGCCTCCCACTATCAACCTTGCTTCACGGGTTACGAACCAGCCCATCTCTGGAGTTTGTTTGAAGCAACCGAGCTGACCGTATTAGCCACTTCACCCGGTTCTTGGGCACAGAAGAAAAATGCTCGGCTTTATCCAGACTGGTTTTTGGTCACCTCTAACAATTCGCGTTAGTCGTCCTGCTCGATCGCTCTAACCAGGCTTGCCCGATCCCACCGCCTACCCAACCTGATCTAGCCATTTCTCCTTCCCAGTTGCCCATGTCCTACCCAACTTCCCCGCCACCCACTCGTTCCCTTGCACCGATCGGCTCCCTGGAAAAGTTGCTCTCCGACAACAGTGACTGGATCAGCCCGGAGCAAGCCGACCTCTATGCTGCCCAATTCATCGATTATCTCGATGCCAGCATGTCCTTCGATCGCATCTCTATTCTTTCCTTTGATGTGTTCGATACGTTGTTATTGCGAAACGAGAAATATGAGCTGTATCGCTACCTGGAAATTTCCCAGCGGGTACAAACCTGTTTGCAACAGCGAGGGTTCAACTCCGCGACCGTTTGGGACATTTACGCGGCTCGCTTGGTCGCCTTCAAAACCTGTTATCGCACTGTGCCGCATCAACTGATGAGCCGCGAAGGTAGGCTGCTGGACATCCTGACCCTGATGCTCAAACTCTTGGCGATCGAGCCTTCCTGGGTCAATGAGGTACTGGATGAGGTACTGGATATTGAATTGACCTATGAACAACAAAATCTCCGCCCCAATCCTTTGCTCGATCGATTGCTCCAACATCCCCGCATCGTCAACAAAGCTATCATTCTGGTCAGCGATATGTACCTGGCTGGAACCCATATCCACCAGCTTGTTCAACACTTTTATCCCCATCTCCAGTGCCAAGCAGTTTATTCTAGCGCCGACTACAGCCTGACCAAATCCAACGGTCTGTTGTTTGAACAGGTGATTCGCGATCTCAAAGTGGAGCGATCGACCATCCTGCACTGGGGCGACAACTTTCATGCGGATGTGAAATCAGCCAAATCAAAAGGGTTACAGGCGATCCATTTACCCATTCCCGATCGGGCACTGCGACAGCGAGCTGAACACAAACAGCAGTTTTTAGCCACTTTAGAGCAGCAGGGCTTTGACTTAACGTTAGTCTATTAACGGGTTTCTGAACTGAGCCATCGGGTCATTTGTTGACCATTTATTGAGTAGTACCTTTGTTTCTTTCATTGCGTTATTGATCCCATCTACCTCATCCAGGGAGCACATTTACAGGAGTATTCCATCGTCATGCACCAGGACATGCCAGCTCAGCGAATCCAGTTGGGCTATGAGATCTTAGGCCCCATCTTTTTCGATTTTTGCCATCGGCTACACACCCACTTTCTCGCCTTTGACGATCGCTCTACAGTTTTTCTGTTCTGCACGCGAGCTGGACTGCGGCTGCAATATCTCTATGAGCTGTTTCTCGCTTCCCAAGGATTTGATCCGCCCGCCAATCCCCACCAACTATTCTGGACTTCCCGCTTCATGACGGCGAAAGGGCTGTTTGTGCGCAACCCACAGGCGACGTTTCAGATTCTCGCCAAAGAATTCGGCTATACGACCGTCACCACAATGTTGCCCTGCCTGCTCCCAGCGGATGAACTGGGGGGGCTCGATCTCAGCTTTACTAGCGCCTTTAAGTCCCAGCTTGGTAGCCAGCCTTCGCCCCAACTGCTGGAGGCTATTTTCTCCCACAGCAGTGGCTTTGCCGATCGATTGCGGCAGCATTACAACCAACAATCAACCCTGTTTAAGCAGCAAATTGAAGCATTGGTGCAGCAAGCTCCCGTTGCAGTTCTGGTAGACAGTGGTTGGCAGGCGACCACCCAGAGGCTGCTGATGGAAGGGTTTCCAGAAATCGATTGGCAGGGGCTTTATTTTGGTCGCATGGGAGCCCCTCACCAGAACTGGCATTTCTTTAATGCGATCGGGCTGATGTTTGAGTCAGCCGCCTATGATCCCAAACAGCCTGCCACCTGCATTCACTATCACCACCACATCATCGAAGATTTGCTGGAACCGGAACTGCCCAGCGTGGAGTATTTGGTGTCTGATGGGGACTCTGGTGCTGTTTTGCCGCCAAAACCCTGCCGCCAATTCGACTATCGCTCGCCCACAGCAAACGAGCATCACTATGCAGGGGTTCTACAGTATTTTCAGTCGATCACCCGCCGCCAAACTTTACTGGATATTCGCTCCAACAGCCGTGCAGCCTGGCAAATTCTCGATCGGAAAATTCGCTTCCCTTCCCCCAGCGATGTCGATTTACTAGATGTGCGCCCTCGATCGCCCGACTTTGGCAAACGAGAATCCAACACCGTCGTTTGTCGCAGCACCAGTTGGTTGGCCAACCGCACTCCAGACGATCGCCTCTTGCACGCGATCTGGAAGCAGGGTCAAATTGCCCTGGATCATCCGACAGACTATCACCCCAAACAGGCTCTCTTTGCGAAACAAGAGCCAGACATCCAACCAGAAACGGAGCCACTCACCATTTTGTCAGACTTGCCTCAAGTGGCGATCATTACCCGCACCAAAAATCGCCCCGTTTTGCTGAAGCGAGCCGCCCAGAGTGTCGCCGCCCAGACCTTACGGGATTTCGTTTGGGTGGTCGTTAATGATGGGGGTGAGGCAGAAGCAGTCGAGCAAATCCTTCGTCAGTCACCCGTAGATCTGCGGCAAGTGCGGGTGGTGCATCATCCTGATTCGATCGGCATGGAGGCAGCTTCCAATCGCGGCATTCAAACATCCCAGTCGAAGTATCTGGTGATTCACGATGATGATGACACTTGGCAACCAGAATTTTTGCAACGCACGGTCGCTTTTCTAGAAAACCCGCCCGTTCCCTCAATGCGAGGGGTGATCACCCATGCTACCCGCTGGTCTGAGGCAATTCTGGGCGATCAGGTCGAACTACTGGAGAGCACACCCTATCAAGACTGGGTCATGACCGTGCCGCTCTATGAAATGGCCTCCGGTAATATGTTTGCGCCGATTAGCTTCCTGTTCGATCGGGCGGTTTACGAAGAAATTGGTGGCTTTGATGAAAGCTTACCCGTTCTCGGCGATTGGGATTTCAACCTCCGCTTTTTGATGAAATATGACATTGGTGTGATTCCGGAAAAGCTAGCCAATTATCATCACCGGGACTATCAAAAAACAGGCGATTACTCTAACTCCGTGTATGGAGCCATTTCCAAACACCAGCTCTTTGATACCGTGGTGCGAAATCGTGGATTGCGGCATTTGAATGCAGAAGAGTTGCCACTATCGAGCATTTTGAGCTTGGCTAGAGCCAGCGGTGACATTCGTGCTATGGTGCAGGAAATTTTGAGGCAGCGGGGGTAAAGCATGGTAGAGGTGCTATCCATTCATATTCCTAAAACTGCGGGTACAGCGTTTTGGGAGATTTTGACCCAGGTGTATCGATCGGATCAGATCTACCGAGATTTAGACGGGCAAGCTTGTGAGCCCAACGATCCTCAATTGCTCAAAATCAAGCTGTTACATAGCCACTATCCCCTCAGTAAATATTTGCCTTATTTCCCCGATGCCAAAAAGATCGTTTGGCTGCGACATCCTATTTTTCGGGTGATTTCGGATTACTTTTTCTCCCAAAGTTTTAACGATCGCAATAATCCCCTTCATGTGCAGGTGGTCGATCAAAACTTGAGCTTATTGGAATATGCCCAACTGACCGAGGCTCGCAATGTGATGACGGCGTTTACGGCTGAATTGCCCTTAACAGAATTCTATTTTGTCGGGATTCAAGAGTTCTTCACCGAAGATCTATTAGAGCTGAAGCGTTGTTTAGGCTGGCCTAAATTTCACCCCGTGATCGAAAATACCAACCCTAACCCTAACTATTTTCAACAGTTGAGACAGATCGTCTTAAATCCAGATCTAATGGCAAAGATTGCCGATCTAAATGCACAAGATATGGTGCTCTATGAAACAGCCCTAGCCATGCGGGCAGAACGGTTACAGCAATCCCTGCTCCTCCAGGTTACCTTGGCAGAATGGGATCGCTTACGACAAATCGTTCCCGATCTCTCTACCCCGCTCGCCCGATCGACCTTCTCCTCCCGCTCATCTGTTCGTTAAATCGTGATTCCCTCAACTGACTTATTGCACTGCACTGGATCTTGAGTCATGCCTAATTCCAAATCTCGTACCCAATCCAAGTCAAATGCGGCCGAATTCAAGCGCCCCAAACGCATGGGCGGGTTGAGAAGAAGCAAAAATGCGGACTATAATGCTCCCCTAAAACGAGGCGGAAAAGGTGCGGCTCTCCCCTATGAAGCTCCGACCCTTACCCTCCAGCAGGGGTTACTGCTCTCGGCTGGCTTGCTACTCTTTTATGGGGTCATTTGCTGGCTGGTGATTCGCGCTTTGGGGTGGGGTGCCGCTTTCCTGATGCTGGGTGGATTATTCATTCTGCTCTGTGTCATAGGAGTCCTGCTTTGGATTGGTCAGCAGCATTTTTGGGGTGAAGAATCAGCGACTGGAGCACCCCAAAGGCGGAAAAATCATGCCTTGCCCAGCCATCTTCCCAAGGGCGAAACATTACCGACCATTGCTCGGATCGAGTTTGAATCTGAGCTGGAGCAGGCAGATTATGTGATCCAACCCTTCGCGCCCCGACCAGAGACGACTGAGCCCCGAACGACCGATCTCAACTCAACGCATCCTAAGCGCAGCAGCAAGGCCGATCGCCCCAACCCCCAGCCTTCTTTGGCGAAAAGAATCAAACAGTTGCAACAATCCAGTACTGCTTGTTTTAGAAATCATCAATATGCAGCCGCGATCGATCATTTACACCAGGCTCTCGATCTGCAGTTTGATCTGGCCCAAACCCATGAAATGCTAGGGCGAGTTTATCTCAAACAGGAAGACTTTTCAGCGGCAATTGCGGCATTTCAACAAGCAATTACCTGCGATCAAACCTATACGACTGCCTACGAAGGACTGGGCCGAGCTTACTTGCGAACAGGGCAATTTCCTGAAGCAGAAACCGCTTTTCAGCAGGCAATTCAGCAAGATGCTCAGCAATTTCGAGCCCATGAAGGGTGGGGTAAAGTGCTGTTGAAACAGGGAGAATGGGCCGCAGCAATCGAGCAATTTCAACGCGCCTTAGCCATTAACCCCAATTATCAAGCAGCCCAAAAATTTCTAGCCGAAGCTGAAGCTCAAAAACATAAACAATCTTCAAATTCATCTGATTCTCGCCCTATATCAGCCCAGCAGATGAAGAAACGGTAAAAAGCATTTACAGGTTCGATCAAGCGTTCAATTCAGCTTGTAGGATTTCTACAGGCTGCTTCCGCAGATCAGCTATTTTTCGTGGAATTTCCCGTGTATTGAAAGCTTGCCCAGCGGTAAATTTGCCAGAAAATCACCGGACATTGCCAGAAAGTTGCTAGAAAATCACCAGAACATTGCCAGAAAGTTGCCAGAGAATTGCCAGAACATTGCCAGAGAATTGCCAGAACATTGTTAACGTTATGGAAACGATCGAAACCTATTTGAAGCAGGCGGAGCATCATCGGGAGCAGCAGCAATGGGAAGACATGCTGTCTTGTTGTCAGCGAGCCAGTGAATTGCAGCCAACCACTTGGGAACCTCACACCTATGCGGGTGATGCGTTACTTGGACTTCAGCGTTGGGAAGAAGCGATCACAGCCTATGAGCGCTCCTTACAGCTCAATCCCCACTACGATTGGACTTATCACAATCTCTCAGTGGCTCTCTGTCAAGTTAATCGGCTGGAAGAGGCGATCCATTTCTATGCCAAATTGTCGGAGGTCAATCCAGAGTTTTGGCAAACGACACGCCACGATTTTCAAGTTCAAGTCCATCGGGCAGATATCCTGTTTCGTCAAGAGCGCTGGCAGGAGGCCAGTGAAGCCTATCAGCGCGCCATCGCCATTCATCCCAACTTTATCTGGCACTGGTTAAATCTGGCCCGCTGTTACGTCAATTTAGAGCAGCCACTGGCCGCCGGAGCCGCCCTCAAGCAAGCCATTCAACTTCAATCCGAGGATGCCTTTGCCTACTATCTATTGGGCGAAGTGGCGGTTGAACTGGGTGAATGGGAAGTGGCCGTCAGCGCCTATCAAGCCGTGAGTCAACTGCCTGCCAACTCAGCCGAAATTGTGGATGTGGCAGCTAAGTTGAATCGATCGCTGCAAAATCAAGCCAAAGGGTTTGTCGATCGAGACCAAGCAAACAGCCCATCCTCCCCCACTGAATCCCTGCAACCCCAGCTTACTTCAGACCTGCAAACCCCCATTTCACCGCAAAGTGGTGCCCCTCGCCGCCAAGCCTCCCAACAACCCAGTGCCAGTCCAGGCTTGAAACTATGGGGCAGCCAGGCCCATTTACAATCCCTCTACTCCGCCGACCTGAAACTGCTCATTCCCACCCCTGAAGTTCCGGCACTGCGATCCCTCTTGCCTGCTGGCGAATTCAGCCTGTTGCATTTTAAATGGGATATGGCCAGCCAGACCGGGGTGCTCCTGCCTTGGGGACAGACCGATGCGGCTGACTGGGTCGAAATTCAGTTCGCGCCCCAGTTTGTTTTAGGATGTTGTGTCGCATCGCCAGCCGGACAGCAACAGCTTGAAGCCCTCTTCCAGTGGTGGCAAACGCGATCGGGCTCACCCATGTTGCCCACCCCAATTCAGTTGAATGTGACGGATCACCCGATCGCACTGAAAGCCAATTTTTGGCAACAGATCGCTAACCAACTGAATGGTGAAACCCGCCAGATGGCCCAGCGCCTCAGTACCTTACAACAGCAATATCTCGAACTCCGCACCCTGCATGAAAACCTCCATAACACCTTTGTTTCCGTAGAAGCTTTTCTCAGTCAGGCCAAATTGCCCCCCCTCCAGCTTGCCTTCGAATATCAAGCCAGCAAAAAACAGATCTTTCCCGAAACGAAACAGGGGGTTTACTGGCTCCGGCAACTGTTGCCCATCCCCTCCCGTGGTCTAGCCCAAGTCGAAATTCACATTGCTCAAACCTATCTGCACGCCAGAGGACACCTCACGATCGCCCTTTGGGTTCCTGAAGCAAACAGTGACTTAGCCCGCTGGGAAATTCCTTACGAGCATTTGCAGACGGGCTGGCTCGCCCTTGATCTCCCCCAAATCGATGCTGGCTATCGTCGAGATGTGGAATTGGTGATTGAATGGCACACCCAGCTTGGCCCAGCACCACGTCTGTCGTTGGGCGATCTTCAGCCCATTCCGGAAGCGCAACTGCTAACAGGCGATCGGCATTTCGATCGCAGCCTTGCTTTCCGATTGTGGACAGGGTTACCCGGTAGCCGCCTCAGCCTCAGCCCCTATGCCGTGGCATCAAATCCTTCTGAGCCACTGCCAACCCCATCTGCCTCAGGTTATCTAGGTCAGGCAACCCTGGCCAGGGTCACGGAAGTCACGCCTAACTTACCGACGGATGAGGTGCCCTACCTGTTGGTGATTGGCGAAGGCGAAAAAATTCAAACTCAACCGCGCTCTGATAGTCCGACGATCGCCCTTCTACCCTATGGGTGCCCGCCTCAGACCACTGCCGTGACCGCCACCGTCGCCACTGAACATGCTGAGGCAGGAGTCGTGGAATATGCCATGGCGATCCTGCCAACCGATGCCAAACCGGAGCACTGCTTCACCGCCACCGCCGCCACGTTGGCCCAGTCTGATTGGATTGCCGTCCAACCTGGAACCCCGCGACAGATCCAAGTCACGATCGCCCAGCCGCCTAGCCAACACTGCCATCTGGTGATCGCTACCCGTCTACCTGCCGACAGTCCGGAACGGTTTGCTTGGGCCAGATGGCGAAGCTTTCAGATTACCCTGGATCCACCGATCGCAGCCATGCCCTCTGCCGATCAGACCGTAGCTGCCGTTTAATCTGAAATCTCATTAATCTGAAATCTCACAGCGCCTGGGTCGCTCAGAGTGAACATCAGACCAATTAACCCACTGCCCGGACATTTGGCTCAGACATTCGGTAGATCAGACATTCGGTAGATCAGACATTCGGTAGATTCAGACATTTGGTAGATCAGACATTTGGAGAGGAAAGGAGTTCCTGTGACGAGTGCAATCACCCCCACCCCAATCCCCACTGCGATCAACACCCAGAGCGGGTTAGCCCCTCGGATCGCGATCGTGATTCCGGTTTATAAGCATAGCGTTTTAGTGGGTGAAGCCATCTGCTGTGCCCTGCAGCAACAAACCGAATTCCCGATCGCTGTGGTCATCGTCAATGATGGTTGCCCCTTTGCCGAAACCGATCGGATTGGGCGAGAGTTTGCTACTGCCTACCCCGATCGCGTCATTTATCTGGCCCGCCCCAATGGTGGATTGAGTGCCGCTCGCAACACGGGCATCAACTTTGCCCTCACCACCTGGGCATCGGTGGAGGCGATTTACCTGTTGGATGCCGACAATCGCATTACCCCCCATACGATCGATCGGGCCTTTCGGGTTTTACAGGAACAACCGGAGGTGGGCTGGGTCTATCCCTCCATTCATATGTTTGGGCATGAAGATAGTGGAAACTATCGCGGCGATTACAGCGTGTTGCGTCATCTGCATTTCAATACCTGTGAAGCAGGCAGTATGGTGCGCCGCAGCGTCTTTGAGGCGGGCTGCCGCTACGATGAATCGATGAGACTGGGGTTTGAAGACTGGGAATTTTGGTGGCAGGCGATCGAAGCTGGCTTTCGCGGGCAACATTTACCCGAATTTGGCTTCCAATATCGCAAGCGTCCGGAGAGTATGCTACGGGACTCAGAGCGTGATCGCAGCGGCATTATCGACTACATGCGCCGCAAACATCGCCGCCTCTTCACCCACCAAGCAATTCTCTCTCTGGAGCATCAGGAAGCTCCCCGCTACGCGATTTTTCTCAAAGATACCGGCACCATTGTCCTGACTGCCGATCCTGCCCAGTTGGATCGCACCATCAGCCTGCCAGACTACCAGGCTCGCTACGGCTGTGGCTTTATTGGAGCGACTTGGCACCATCGAGCCCCATTTCTGGTGTTCACACGGCAGGCGGTTTTACAATTTTTGCAGAACCAGAAGCTGCTCCATTGGGCATTTTGGCGATTAGAGCAAGCCCAAGCTGACTTTAACCTGGCAACCCTCAGGCTGGAACGGGAATCTGCCCCTGAAATTCGCATCACGGAGTATCTTGATACGGATCATCCTGTGATTGGCGAAACCGATCACTTGGTGATGACGACCACGCGGCTATTGGATGCCTGCTTGCGCGACAGTAGCGATGAATGGATCCAGAGCCTGATGACATCCCAACCCAAACCCAAGCTATTTAACCTGAAGCTCACTGGCTCTGATCCAGAAGATTTGGGCTCACTCCGAGGGGGAGCCCTCTATGAGTTACTAGCCACATTAAAAGATCTACAGCGGCAGTCCCGTACTTGGCAATCTCAGTCGAAATGGAACTGGCAGACCAATTACTTTCCACCCCGATCGGAAACCTATCGAGATGCCCAATATGCTCTCCAGTGTCAGACGATTTATCCCAAGCTCACCCAACCTCAACAACGCCATCTAGGGTTTATTTTACCGATCGTGGAATTTGGTGGGGTGGAGAAGGTTGCCCTGAATATTGCCCGTGTTTTTCGAGAGCAGGGTTGGCAGGTGCATCTGTTCGTCTTCAACACCTACATGCAGGAGTTGCCAGAATGGGCTGACGGGTTTGACACCATTAATTTTTTGAATGAACCTGCCATGTATCAATGGGGGGGCTCACGCTATCTAGGTAGCACCTACGACAATTGGTCTGAACAGGGAGATCACCAACAAGTCTTGGGGATGATGACCTGGTTAGATGCGGTGATCAATTTCCATAGTGTTGCAGCCAATGGGCTAATGGGACTCCTGCGTCGGCATGGGGTCAAAACGATCGCCTCACTGCATGTGCATGATCTCACCCCCTGGAACCGCTCCAACGGCTTTAGCCATCTCGCTTTGGGTTATGAACATGCCTATGATTTCCTGATTCCCTGCTCGCACCAAATGGCCCGCTGGTGTCATGCCATGGGAGTGCCCCAAGACAAGATCGTTGTTGTCCCCAATGCCTGTGGCTATCCGCTCGATCCAGCCATCACTGCTGCCCTGCTATCTGAACGCTGGCAAAGACCACTGAAACGCCCACTGCGGGTGTTGTTTATCGGCCGGTTCGATCGGCAGAAAGGGTTGGATCGACTGGTCGATATTGTCACCACGGCGCAGAACCGATCGCTGCCGATCGAGTGGCGATTAGTTGGGAAAAATATTGTTAAAGACCAGGATGCCGCTAGCGAATTAGCGCCGGTTGCTGCCTTGATTGAGCCCCCTGCCCTCACCGAGGAAGCCCTCAATCAGGCTTATGCCTGGGCCGATGTGTTGCTGCTGCCGTCCTATTGGGAGGGATTACCCTTAACGGTGTTGGAAGCGATGCGGCTTGGGGTGATTGTCTGTGCCTCGGAGGTAGGAGCCGTCTCTGAAGCGATCGAATCTGGGCAAACTGGGATCATTATCCCGAATGTCACCGGGCACTTCTTCACGGAAGCTGTGCTGACCGCCCTGACGAAACTAATTGCTCAGCCGGATCACAGGCTCAAGATCCAACAAGCTGCGGCCGCTGCGGCTGCCGAGCGCTCTTGGCAACAAGCCTGCCAAACCTTGCACGATCGACTGCACCGATCCATCCAACCCTCGTTGCCTGCCGGTTTATCGTCCTCCCCTTCCTAATTCACTGCTGCTCTATGGATGTCTTAGCTACCTCATCTGCTCAAATGCCTGTCAATCGAGCCCTGCAAGCTCGGTTTTGCGAGTTCATGCCCAAACATGAATTCAATTACCATATCCACATTTCTTTAAAAAACAAATTTATTTATGTAGAGGTGCCTAAAGTAGCTTGCTCCACCCTCAAATCCCGGCTGCAAGCCATCGAAGCCCAGGCTTTGGGACAACCCCCACCGGCCAAAGACATGGAGACCATCCACAATAAGAAGCTTTCTCCCTTACTGTCGCCTTCAGATATCGGGATTGAACAATTCGATGCCCTGTTGAATGATCCCCAAATATTCAAGTTTTGTTTTGTCCGCAATCCTTACACCCGGGTTCTTTCAGCCTTCCTGAGCAAGTTGAGCTGGAAAGAAGGTAAATATCGCAAAACAATTGCCGATGCCCTCGATCAGTCGATCGACGAACCGATCACCTTCCAGCAATTTTTGCAAGTGATCGAACAGCAGTCGGTCTTAGAGATGGATCCGCACTGGCGAACTCAGAGCGCGCAACTCTTTGGTCAACAAATTTCTTATGACTTGATTGGCCGATTCGAAACCCTAGAGCAAGACTGGCAGCAAGTGTTATCTCACATGAACCAGCAGACTCAGCCCCAGACCGCTGCCGAAAACCGCGATACCCCCAAGCGGCGCGGCCGAAAAACGGGAGCTGATGACAAGTTAGCCAAGTTTTATGCCCATCCATCGGTAGTAAAACTGGTGCAAACCATTTACCAAGAAGATTTCAAGACATTTCAATATTCACCGGAACTCCCAGTTTCAAGTGATTCCATTTGAAAAGATTCCATCCCGTTCGCCCCTGTTTCCTCTTGTTCGACTGTTCGTTCGGCTTCGTTGAAGGGTCAACCCATGAATGCAAATCGCCATCATATGCTCAAATCACCGATTACCCTGATTTCCCATGGGCGATCGGGCACTTCTTTATTACAAAACATTTTTGATGCCCATCCCGATATCTCAGTTGCTGGCGAAACAGCCGACCTGATCTTTAGCACCTGGTATTCCATTCAACGGGCCAAAGGCATTATTCCTGGGCTCATTCGCAACGGTAAGTTAGTCCCCTGGGAACAGCGAGTTGCCAGAGGTGTGCGCGCTGTGTTTGATGAAATTTTGCAGCTCGACACGCCCTACTGGATGCAAAAGCCGATCGGTCAGCCTTTTGTGATCAACTATCTCCGCAAGGATGGCATGAGCTTGGAAGAATGGTTTCAGCTCTACTGGAGTATCTTGCAGCAGGTATTTCCGCAGGGCAAATTCATCACCATTCTGCGACATCCCTGTGATGTTGTGTTGTCTTCCGGTGAATATTGGGGGCGTGAGCAAGGTAATGTCTGGCATGGGATCGCCACCATGTCTCGTTGTATTTTGCATCCCGCTTCTCAAGTCACCTACGCGGTCAATTATCATCAGCTTGTAGAGGAGCCAGAAGCTTCCGTTAAAGCGCTGTTTGAGCACCTGGCAGTGCCTTATGATCCGGCTGTGCTTAAGGCATTTGACTATGTTTATGTACCTAATCAGGATAAGTGGAAGCAAGATAAGGAGAATTTTGCTGACAAAATCAACAAGAAGTTTTCCCGTCGCGACGAGTGGGACAAGCTCGATATGTCGATTCCTAATCCTGAGGATATTGCAGTGATTCGGCAGGTTTGGGAGCGATTTGGTCACCCTCTTGAACTGCCCTAGTCCATGATTTCGTAAGCTACGGCAGGATACTGACTACAACACCTGATTGACTGACCAAACTCAAACTGCCCACTGCTGCGCAGAAGCAAGCGACACCCCAATCCCTCTCCCAGAGCGGGCAAGGGGCTTTCGAACCAGGATTGGATTGGAAGTCTCTTCGCCCCTAGTGGGAGAAGGGATTGAGGGATGAGGGGAAAAGATTTGTCAGTCAATCAGCTACAACACTCAACCGGGTTCACAGCTTATTATTAGCCCCACTTAAATTGTCAAGCTTTCAAGGAGTCGATCCAGTTTATGCAACCCCCGCTCAACTTTGATACCGTGCTCGTAGTCACCTACGGCCGTAGTGGCTCCACCCTGCTACAAGGCGTTCTGAATAGTATCCCTGGCGTTTTAGTCCGCGGCGAGAATGATAACTTCATATTCGGGCTCTACCAGGCTTACAAGAGTTTAGAACGCGCCAAAGCCTCGGCTGGATCGCCTCACAAAAATTTAGAGCCGACTCACTCCTGGTATGGGGCAGCATTGATCGATCCGGATCAGTTCTGCCAGGATTGTGCCGCTTTGGTCAAAAAGATTCTGTTGGCCGATCGACCCAATGCTTCTTATTGCTATGGCTTCAAGGAGGTGCGATATGTGGAAATTTTGCCTGAGTTTGAGGCTTATTTGGCATTTTTAGAGCGGATCTTTCCCAATGTTTGCTTTATTTTCAATACTCGCAAGCTTGAAGATGTGCTGAAAAGTGGTTGGTGGCTCCATGCCAATGAAAAGAAGAGCAAGCAGGCGATCGAATCTCTGGAATTACTCTTTAATCAATATGCAGCGAACCATCCACAGAACAGCTTCCAGATTACCTATGAAGATGTGGTTGGCAAAACCAGCCAGCTAGCGGATCTGTTTCAATTTCTCGGCGCAGAATACTGTGAGGCTACGCTCGATCAAGTGCTATCCAAACGCCACAGCACTATCACATCCTCGATCGAACTGAAAAATCAATTTATCAATTATGCATTGGCTGCCAGGGACAGCTACGCCTCTCGGATTGAAATGGTCATGATCGATCAAATCCCAGATGCCATTTATGTCAATCAACCCTTTAACTTAGGTGGAGTCGTAGTCCCGGTTCAGGATGATTTACCCATCCAGGAAATGGTTGCCAGTTTTGCCAATCAATCGATCGCGGCCCGGTTGGGACTGCCATCACCCATCGCCGCTAAACGATATCAGCAGATCGCGGCCAGTGCCAAAGCCCGGTTCAAATTTCAGAATTTGACGGTTCAAGGCGCAGAATCAATCAAAATCATTGCCAAAATGGCAAATGGTGAATCTCTAGAACTGGCAACTATTCAGGTGACACCAGGAACTGTACCTGCGTCTGAAGCAACGCCTGAGTCTCCACTTACCTCTATGCTCAAGTTATAGCTAACATTGTCTCGTGCTTGGAGGGAACCGGATTCAGAACCAAATTTGTCCTATGGTGCAATGGTATTTTCCTATCCAAATATATGCAGAAAAACTCCCTGAGAAACAAGTCGGTGATTGTTATTTGAATCGCGATCTGGAATCAGGCTTAAATTTTAGCAATTCTTTGAGGTCTCTCCTGCATACTACAAAGAAATTATGAACTTGACAAAAAGCTAGCAATTAAGCTCACTTTTCAGATATCTTAGTTAAAGTTTGGTTACGTGAGCTTGTGTTGATTGTTGAAAAGCGTTCCTGAAACTGAGTTTTTCAAAGTGGATATACAGTTAGGTTAGCTTGTCATTGTACTCATTGAATGGCTGATCAGCTTTTTTACTGTGCTAATCAAGACTGTGCTAATCAAGACTGTGGTTCCTGGTAAACCTGAATATTTGAGAGCGACTACTGAGTTAATCGATAGATTATCAGTTCTTACTCTAAAGTATTTTTTGTTTGCCTTATAAGTCAGAGTCCTTCAAATTCCGAGTATCTTCGGTTTATCACCAATTTTGTTCGAATTAGCCAGTTTTTGGCGATATTTAATGAATTATTATTGAGCAATTTCTACAATTATTCCTCTCGGTTAAAGTTCCCAAAGCGCTAGGGTAGAGAATATGGTTGTGACAGAATCTGAGTATTCGCTCCAACAATATTTGGAAGCGGGACAGGTATTGATAGAGGAAAGAAATTTTGCAGAAGCTATTGAACTATATGAGTTGGCAATCCAAGCTTACCCAGAAGCGGCCTCCCTCTATCAAGCCCTAGGATTTGTTCAAGAGCGATCGCATCAGTTGGAGGAGGCTAAAGCCAATTATCG
Source organism: Elainella sp. Prado103 (assembly GCA_025454395.1). Taxonomy (GTDB): domain Bacteria; phylum Cyanobacteriota; class Cyanobacteriia; order Elainellales; family Elainellaceae; genus Elainella. The sequence goes on along the minus strand of JALOOM010000009.1, from coordinate 15,040 downwards.
CCAAGCCATTGATCGAGATCCGCAAGTTCCAGCCTGGGTTTATATCGCATTAGGTCGCCTACTAGGACAACAAGAACAGTGGGATGAGTCATTGCTACTTTATCAAAGTGGGATAGCTTATCATACCAAGCAAGGTGATTTATACCGTGAACTTGGATTAGCACAGGATCGATTGGGTTACCGCACCGAAGCACTTCTCAACTATCAGAAGGCTGTAGAGCTGAAACCCGAACAACCGCTCTGGGTATACACTACTTTGGGAGCTTTGCTGACGCAGAAACAAGACTGGCATACACTGATCCAAGTTTATACTCAGGCGATTAAAGTCCACCCCAATCATGCAGAATTTCATCGAGAGCTGGGGTTTGTTCAGAAACAGAGCGGAGATATTTTAGAAGAGATTGAAAGTTACAGTAGAGCAATCAATCTAAGTACACAGCCTGTATGGGTTTATACCACTTTAATCGATCTATTGACTCAAAGACAAGAGAATACTCAAGCAATTAAAGTTTGTAATCAAGGAATAGCTGCATATCCCAATGACGAAGCCTTGATTCAAAGGTTGGAGGACTTAGCTCAAACGGGAACAGATGTAGCAGATGAAGGATTATCCCTAGATTGGTATTGGCAACGGGCGATCGCTTTAAGCCAACAAGAACAGTACTCAGCAGCGATCGAGATCTATCAAGAAGCAATTGAACTATATCCCGATCGGGCTGAGTTGTATCGAGAGCTAGGAATTATCCAGGAAAAAATTCAAGATTTTGCGGGAGAGATCAAGAGCTATCACAAAGCAATTGAACTTGAAGTACAACCCACCTGGGTTTATAGCACATTAGCTGAGTTGTTGTGTCAGCGAGGTGATTCAATTGAGGCAATTGCAATATATCAAAAGGCAGCGGAGCAATATCCTCAGAATACATCTCTACTTAGCCGATTAAAACAATTGAAACAACAAGAAATTGAAGATAAAAATGACATTAAAAAAGAAGCACTTCCTGAAACAGTTGTATCCTTAGATGACAAACTGCGGCTTTTACTTCGAGAGATTTCCAGTCATTATCAGTCAAATCACACCAATAGTACTTCAGGAATAAAACAGCGAGATGATTCTGGTCAGGAACTTACATTTGACTGGATGTTCTATGTTACTTACCACAACGACTTAAGTTATTTGTCTAGTCGGGAAGAAGCCTACGAACATTGGTTCAATTATGGGAGGCATGAAGGTAGGGCAGCTTCAATTAAAGATTTCTATCAAAAATTAGGGGTTGATGAGTCAGAGTTACCTGTTGACTTCAATTATATTGAGTACGCTGAGATCAATTCTGATCTAGAAGGGTATCAAAAAAATAAATATGCACTAATTGCTCATTATTTAAAGCATGGTAGATATGAAGGGAGAGTATACTCTGCCAAACAATTGTATTTTTCTAGTTCACGAACCAGCAGCAGTCAGGCAAGCATCAGCCCAAAGCAGCTTTTATCCAATTCAGTAGAAAGACGAATCGCAATACTCATCCACATTGACTATGGACAATCCTTGTCCCAGTTTGAACAATACATTATTAATTTCTACGAATTTCCACATGATGTATTTATTAGCATTCATGAGGAGGTGTGGAATCCATTAATTCATAGTCAGCTCCACTCAAAAATCCCAGATTGCAAGATTATCATCATTACTGGCAAAACCCGTAGCTTAACTGGACAACTCGCTTCAATGGGACAAATGCAATGGGCTCAATATGACATCCTTTGCTTTCTACAACCGCAACAACAAGATGAGAGCCGTGTGCTACCAGAACTTAACTCACTAGAGCAACTATTTGGATCACCCGATCGAATCAAGTCGAACCTTAGTATACTCCGAGACAATACATCGATCGGTGCCATTGGGTGTTCCCACGATGATAGTAAACACCTAGAGTTGAAGAATGACGACTATTCAAAAGTCTGGGAAAAAGCTGTTACATCCAGCATGACTGACCAATGTGCTTTTTCTCGCGGTTCTATATTCATGGTTAAAACTAAAATGTTATATCCCATATACCAGAGCCTCAGTTCTTCAGGTCTCACTCAAGAAGGAGAAAGCAGCATTTTGATTAGTCAACATGAAGAGCTTGAACCCTTCTTTCAGAATTTAATTGTTAGTACGATCTGTTCTCAACATTTACAGATTGACTGGCAGGAGTAGAAACAATGAAAATAGTTTGTGTTTCCCATAATGCTTCATTAACTGGTGCTCCCAAAGTTATCTTTCAGCTTGCAAGGAAGTTGGCACACAACCACGAAATCATTCTTGTGACCAAAGAGAGCGGGCCTCTATGGGATGAAATCTTAGATGAAAAACCTCATGGTATGTCTTTTCATAATGCAAATACCGCCTATGGAATTTGCAATCTCTCTTTTGAAGAAAAAGTCGAGACAGCACGATTATTCTTAAATCGAGTCAAGCCTGACCTCGTTTATGCCAACTCAGCCGAATCAGCCGAGTGGGCAATCGCAGCCAAGATGTTAAAAATTCGAAATATTTTTCATTTACATGAGATGAAAATTGGGCTGAATAGTGCCCTAAAAACGAAGTGTCTGTCTCTTGACATCATGGATTATGTTGACCAACTAATTTGTGTTTCAAGAGATGTCGAGCATGATGTTTTTGCAGTTCTCCCAGTCAAACCTAAAAATTCTATTGTTCTAGAGAACTTCTTTGAGTGTGATAGGCTGCGTGAGCTATCTCAGATTGAAATGCCTTTACCGAACAATGCTTTAGGTGAAGTGATAAAGAGAGATAGACCCATTATTTGCGGTTGTGGTACTGCTAGTTATCGCAAAGGAGTCGATATCTTCTTTGATACTGCACGTCAATTACCTGAGTTCCAGTTCCTGTGGATCGGCAAATGGAATACTGACTCCTCTAACCCTGCTCATCAAACATTTGAAACAGAGGCTTTAAGTAATTTTTTCATTACTGGAGAAGTCAATAACCCTTACTTTTACTTAGGGCTATCCAATATTCTTGCATTGACTTCTCGTGAAGATCCCTATCCACTCGTTGTTTTCGAGTCCTTAATTCTAGGCAAGCAAGTGATTTGTTTCAGCGAGACGGGTGGCAGTCGATTTATTTTAGATAAATGGGGATATGTTGTCTTTGGGAAGCCTAATGCTGAGACATTATCTCGACTACTCAAAAAACTTTTTGCCCAAGATTTCCAAGATAGCTCACTCAAATGGATGTCTCAGACGCAGGAAGAAGTATGTCGGCAATATAACATTGAATCTGCATTTTCAAAAGTTGAAAGTATTATCATTGGTTCAAGCCAATCGAATTTAGAGGAACTGGACATTGACCCTGATGAAGAAATTGAGCGAAGTATTCATCCAAGACAAGGAGTTTTTATTAAGGCAGCAAATAGAATTCTCCCAAAAGACGACAGACTAGCAGCTTTCAACCTCCAGACACCTTCACTAGGGCACTTTTTTTTAGACTATACCTTACCCATTTCAGGCTGGGTGATTAGTAATGCACTCATCAAAGCTGTTGAAGTTAGCATCAATAATCAAACCATTAAAGCTATTCCACTAGCCCGATCTAAAACTAAGCTGGGTAGATATTACCATGACCAAATTAATACTCAAAATAAACTTGAATTATCTTTTTCACAATATGTTTGCGTAGGAGAATTCATAGGTACTAGAAATATAGATCTCTGGTTTGTCTTTGAAAATGGCGATCGAATTCCTTTCTTCTCAATTTTTCTAGAATCCCGTAATGCCGATGAAACACTCAAGGGCGTACCTGGCCCAGACTTTGTAATTGGAGGGGCTGTTCGTGGCGCAACTGTTTCTATTTACAACTATTTGTCCCAACACCCTTCTATCATCAGACGGCATCCTAGCAAAATCGACTTCTTTAACGATCATCAATCTCATGATCTAGATTGGTATTTATCCCTTTTTGCCATATTTGAAAATGGAGAGTTAGTTCAAAACAAATTGATTGGTGAAACCAGTCCAAGTTACTTGGCTTCACGAAAAGCGCCTGTCAGACTAAAGGCTCTTTTTCCAAACACTAAAATTATTTTCTCTCTTCGCGATCCGGTAGCGAGAGCGGTTTCACAGTATTATTATTATCGGCGAAGAAAGCTAGGTGAGCATAGGACATTAGATGAGGCGTTTAGTGAAGCAGAAATTGAGAAATCGATTGAACTTGTACAACAATTTGAATTCTCTAAGCTTCCTTTCCTCGATCAGGGTCATGCTGATACATCTTGGTATTTATACAATGGACAATATGCTACCCACTTGCGAAATTGGTTTAGGGCTTTTCCTAAAGAGCAAATTTTGATTCTGGATTATCAAGACTTTGTTGGTCAAAAAAACACTGTTCAGCAGGAAGTTCTTTCATTTCTTGGGCTAAGTTACCATGAAGATATGAGTATTCAAGCAAGGTCAAGAGTAGAATACCCTAAGATATCAGATTCACTTTATGCACGACTCTATCAATATTATGAAGCTCACAATTATGAACTTCAAAAATTGCTTGGATCCGAATTTAGTTGGATGAAAACTTCACAGAGCTAAGATGTCATCTGAGGCGTGATCGCATCTTTAAAGCAACATAATCCATAGTCTAGCAAGAGGTAAGAGAAGTTGGTTTAGTAAGTAGAAGTATGATAGTTTACATTCATTGAATCAACACAAGTCAATAGGTCAGAGAAATGATGAAAGCATTCGTTCACATAGGAACTGAGAAAACAGGTACAACTTCCTTACAGCACTTTTTTGCTAACAACCGCCATCTGCTAGGCTCACAGGGTTTTTCCTATCCAAAGGCATTAGGAGAAGTCAACCATCTTGCACTTGCTGCATACGCATTTCAAGATGTTTTAAATGATCAGTTCTTATGCAAGAATTTAGCCTTAAAAACACAGGGCGATGTGCAACGCTTCCGACAAGATTTAAGATCAAAGCTGCTAGAGGAAGTTAAAAGCTCCAATACAGACAAGATCATCCTCTCTAATGAACATTGCTCTTCTAGGCTTACTAGCCCTGATGAGATTACTGCACTGAGAGATCTTCTTGAGTCGGTTGTTGAAGAGATTGAACTAATTATTTACCTACGAAGGCAGGACTCATTCTTACTTAGCTCATACTCCACCTTTATTAAATCTGGAAATATCAAATCTCTCACAATACCAAGCGGTGCACTTCTCAAAAATCATTACGACTACTGGGAAATTTTGGAGAAATGGCATTCTATTTTTGCCAAGCACAAAATAGTGGTTAGAGTTTTTGAAAAAGGTCAACTCATAGATAATGATCTGATTAAAGATTTTTCTCGGATTATCGGGCTTCAAGTAGATTCAAGTTTTGACATTCCTGATTCCTACTATAATGTCTCTTTAGATCCAGATTGTATCGAGTTTCTGAGGTTATTAAATATTAGATTTAGACAGATGGGAAATGTGAATGTAAGGCGAGCAAATCTGATCAAATTGCTGGGTGAAATCTCTTCAAATGAACGGATGGGGCTAGATGAGGATGAACTTTCCTCTTTCATGCAACACCTAGAGCCTTCCAATTCAAAAGTAGCTAGGCACTACCTCAATCGGGAAGATGGCATCCTCTTTTACGATTTCCCCAAGCCGAATCCCAGCAGCTATGCCCTAACCTTAGAAAAGGCTTTCGATATTTTTGCGGCTTTGTGGGTAAATAGCAAACCTCCTCGTTAGCAAGACCGGAATCATCGATCGTTTAGCTACCAGCGGGTAGTCGGGAATCGAGAGCCGCTCCTTTGATAATTCTGATGTTTTGAACTAGATAGCTCGATTCAGTTCGCTGTTTATTGATTTTTTTGGAGGGTAATAGTGACTTCAAACTTTCCCGATCTTGCAGAGCAATCGGTATCCATTATTGCCCATGTTGATAATTTTGCAATAAATCATGATTTGTTTCACTCTCACCGCATTGTGAAACCCTCTGCAGGAACCATCATTGACCGAAAGGGACGCTTGGAGCTATCAGGTTGGGTGATCGGCAAGCATCTTCCAGTTATTGCCGTTGAAGTTTTTTTAGATAATCAATTGATTGGAGAACTCCCTACCGATATTGAACGTCCAGGATTAATCCAGCGGTTCGGCGAGCTGATTGAGAAGCAAAATGTCAAGTTTGGCTTTCGCCAAATTCTCAATCTACCTACTTTGTTGAACGAGCAATCACTCATTATTAAAGCCGTCTTCTCAAATGCTGATAGAGTATCGATCGGTCAGATTGATTGCAAATCATGCAGCACTGAACAAATCATTCAAAATGGGGTAGGGCCTGATTTCATTATCATCGGTGCAATGAAAGCCGCTACATCAGCCATATACGATTATCTTCAGCGCCATCCACAGGTCGTTCCACGCCGACCTAAGGAAGTCAACTTTTTTTCAAAGCCACCCAAACCTTATCAAAAAAGCTGGGGATGGTATTTGTCTTTATTTACTGGTCGAGCCGAATATTCTCGTCAACACGGATTATCACCTGAGCAGCTTTTGATGGGAGATGCCAGCCCCAGTTATATTTCTCACCCTGATTCACCGGCTCGGATTAAGGCAACCTTTCCCAAGGTTAAACTTATCGCTTCTCTGAGAAATCCTACTGAGCGAGCAATTTCTCATTACCACCACCAAGTCAAGCGTGTAAAAGATGAGCAACGCTCCTTAGAAGAAGCATTTAGCGTCGCTAATCTTGAGCAAGCAGTAGAAGCAATGAGCTTACATGGTGATAATGTTCCCCTGTTCAGAACTTTGGATACATGGAATACCAGTCGTTACTTACTCCATGGTCAGTATGCTGCCCAATTAAAGAACTGGTTCTCTGTCTTTCCTAAAGAACAAATTCTGATCATTGATTACCATGATTTAGAGCATCGCCCCAAGAAATTTCTAGAGGAGCTATTTGGTTTTTTGGAGCTTGATACTCCTATAATCGATGATCTTGAGAAAGTATATGCTAATAGTTATTCATCACCACCGTCTGAGATAAAAGAACGATTGAATGAGTATTTTCAACCTTTTAATCAGGAATTGAAGAACTTGTTAAATAGAGACTTTAAATGGTTCTAGATCGTTACCTTATTTTTACATAGGAGAGAGAGTTACTCCTCTTATCCAACCACCGATGTTTCGCCTGCAAACTTGGTTTGACTACTCTCGTAACCATTGAGCGTCTCTGAACATGCGACAGGAAACACTACAGGTTGAATTAGAAACTGGTATCAACGATCCTAGAGCACTCATTGAGACTGCCAATCTATTCAAGCAACAACAGGATTTTCAAGCATCGAGTTTATTTTACCGAAAAGCTATTGAGCTTCAACCCAATCAGCCTGCGAAGGTCTATCTCGATCTAGCTTACTCACTTCATCATCTGAAACAATACAGTGATGTTATAGCTGTTTGCCAGCAGGCGATCGATCGATTCACACAAAATGCTAACCTTCACTATCGCTTAGCCGCTGCTCAGCACAAGCAGCAAGATTTTCAGCCCGCATTAGCTAATTATCGTAAAGCAATTGAACTGCATAGTAGTCCACCGCATTGGTTTTATAGTTCCTTGGCCACCATCTTGACTCAACTGGGACAAACCAGCGAAGCAATCCTAGCCTATCAAGCAACGATCGCGATCAAACCTGACTGTCCTGCTGGAATTTATCTGAATTTAGGTAGGTTATTAGAAGTTCAAGGTCAATCAGAAGCTGCCATCACAACCTATCAAACCGTATTGCGATCCAGTCAGAACCGCTACACTACCGCTGATGCGTATCAAGGGCTAATGCGTATATACGCACAAAAAACTCAAGAAGCCCAACAGCAATCCCTCATTCAGCGCTATTTAATTAATCGCAAACATAAAATTATTTTCTGCCCTATCCCCAAAAATGCTTGTACCCTGTTCAAGCTAATGATAGTGGAGCATAGTGACAGTCAAAAACATTTTCAAGAATCAGGTGAAAATATCCATTCGTACGTTGCCAGAGAAAATACCGGATTCGGTTTAGATCAGCTTGAATACCTCCAAGATCAGGCGTTTTTCAAATTCGTTATCCTCAGAAATCCTTTTGAGCGCCTGGTGAGTGCTTATCTAGATAAATTTGTTAAACCATTAGAGCTTGAATCCTTTGCTCAGACTGTTGTTCAAGATGTCTGTCAACGTTCCGATCAACCCTTAGATTTTCATCGTTCTATTACTTTTAGCCAATTTGTTGATTATCTTACTCATACTGAAAATGTTTGGATGAATGAGCATTGGCGACCTCAATATACATTTTTTGACAACAACCTGATTAACTTTGATCTCATTGGTCAGTTTGAGCAGTTAGAGCAGACCCTCAAGATCCTTGAAGCAAAATTCAACATTCAAATTACTCGCGATCCATCCCAGTATCACAACAAGCCGGAATATCAAACCTTCTACCAACACTTCGATCACTCGCTGGAATGCCATGAGATGTATCCATCTCAACTCCGACAATTCAATGGCTTACCCAGTGCGGCTAACCTATACACTCCAAGACTGAAAGAACAGGTTAGCCAGCGTTACGAAAAAGATATTGCGTTGTATCAGTATCACTTTGGATCTCTTCAGTAGTCTGCTCAAGTAGTCTGCTCAGTCAACTCACCTTTGAAGCAGTCAGAGTTCGGTTGGTATCGTGAGGCAGTAGGTATTGTGAGGCAAGTAAGTCTTATGAGGCAATAGGACGATCGCCCAAAGTAAGTCTAGGTTCATGGTAGCCTGCAACAGCCGTGGTAGCCCGCAACAAGCAGTGTCATTCAATCCTTGATTCCTATATTGCTTTGATTCAGGATGGAACCCCGATCGCTGGCGGGTTGTAGTCAATTGCAATATACTGTAATAAAAAACGGAGTCCTTTAGGTGTCGATGTTTAAGGCTGAGTGATCGATGACCCACGGGATGATTGCGGGAACTCTAGAGTTGTTAACCCTTAATTTTCTACCAGTAGAGCAATGGACAAAACCGCCAAAATCTATGTCGCTGGACACCGAGGACTCGCCGGTAGTGCCATCGTTCGAGCCTTACAAGCCCAAGGTTACACCAATCTCATCCTCAAAACCAGTCAAGAACTCGACCTGCGTCGTCAAGCTCAAGTCGAAGCCTTTTTCGCCGAAGCACAACCCGAATATGTCTTTCTGGCCGCAGCTAAGGTTGGGGGTATCCATGCCAACAATACCTACCGAGCAGAATTTATCTACGACAACCTGATTCTCGAAGCCAATGTGATTCACAGCGCTTACCAGTCTGGTGTCAAAAAACTGCTGTTTCTGGGTTCCTCCTGCATCTATCCCAAGCTCTGCCCCCAACCGATGCGGGAAGAACATTTATTGACCGGCTTTCTGGAGCCAACCAACGAACCCTATGCGATCGCTAAAATTGCAGGTTTGAAGCTCTGTGAAAATTACTGTCGGCAGTACGGAGTCAGCTTCATTTCTGCCATGCCGACTAATCTATTCGGCATCAACGACAATTTTGATTTAGCCAACTCCCATGTGTTGCCCGCACTGATGCGGAAATTTCATGAAGCCAAACTGGGAAACGCACCCTTTGTCGAGATTTGGGGTACAGGATCGGCACTACGAGAGTTTCTCTATGTTGATGATCTGGCAGATGCACTGGTTTTCTTGATGCAGAACTACAGCGACGTAGAATTTGTCAATGTCGGCACCGGCGATGAGGTCTCGATTAAAGAACTCGCTCTCACCATCCAGGCAGTCGTAGGATATCAGGGTGAATTGAAGTTCGATCCCACGAAACCAGACGGTACCCCCCGCAAGTTGCTCGATACTACAAAACTCAGCACTTTGGGCTGGCAACCCAAGACTTCCCTTAAAGCTGGGATCGAACAGACCTATCAGTGGTTTGCCACCAACTATGAATCAATTCGGGGACGATAGCAACTCATTCGCCTTGCCATCATTTTGTCGCATTGTCATTCCATGATGATTTAGCGTTACAAATTGGCAGCTCATTGCAGTCCAACTATGCTCAGATAGCAGCAGTCATGAGGTCAAATCTGAGTTGAGCTAGACGGGCTGCTTTTTTTGCGACTCATTACTGCTCAGTCCTAACATAAAGAATAATCGATCAAATGGTTGGGAGTATCAACACCCTTACTTTCAAGTGTAAATCTCCCGCTATAAATGGAGACTTCATCCAAAATAAACAAAACTTTCTCCAGACTTCTTAGGAAATACATTAAAGTTCTTGTCGTCCGTGAGTATTTGATTTACATTAGGATTAACATAAGTCACTCAAGGAGATAGTGATGATGAAAAATAAAGAGCTGATTGAAAAGGTTGCCGCTGAATTAGGATTACCTAAAGGCAAGGCTCGCAAAGCTGTAGATCTCGTCCTGATGACCCTGGTTAATAATGGTTTAGAGGGTGAGGAGTTCGTTTCTCCGATCGCTAAGGTAACGACGAAAACCATTCCAGCTAAATCTGTTCATGACGAGCAAACTGGACAAACCAAAGAAGTTCCAGAACGTAAGCAATTAGTGCTCCGTCCCACCAAAAAGTATTTAGAGACCTTGGCAAGCTAATCTCACTTTTTCTCATTCAGTTTCAAATCAATAGTTTGTAAGTCATTTTATGGAAGCGACCGATCGATGGTTTCGCTTCCATTTTTTATGCCTATTTTGATGACAAGCAAGGTTAGGCATTTCTACCTGAACATCTATTGCATTCCATGTCTCTGCTCACTACTCTTGATCAATCCCTGACTCTCGCTTAACCTCATCCAGTAAGACAGTAGCTTCGTGTGCTCTTGGGTTTCAGTCTGATTTCGGACTCCTACTTTGGACTCCTACTTTGGACTCCTACTTCGGACTCATTTGCGTCTGCGGATGCGAGTCCAGCAAAATTGTTATCCTGAAAACGAGCTAAAATCACCCCCAGTTGAGAGGCTTAACCCTAGTCGATTGATGTAGATCTTTGAGAGTACTAAGATTCAACGCTCTACCGAGTCTTTTGATTCAAGGTGGAGACGACTGAGAAAGTAGGAATTCATCATGAACAGGATTATTTTACGGGTCATGGGTGGCACAGTAGGGGCGATCGGGCTCTGCCTCACCATCGGTTGTACTTTTGGTCAATCAGCCAGCCAGATGGAGCCTGCCCCACCCGCTACGCCTGCTTCGGAACCGGCCACTTCCCCGCAGACTGCTCAGACTACGCCTACTCCTTCGCCTCCAACTAATTCCCCCCCTGTTTTGACGGCAGGAGATGTACCAGCGGCCTTAGGAATTCGTGCCGTCACGGTGATTGCAGGATTAGAGCACCCTTGGGGGTTGGCTTGGCTGCCGGATGGATCCATCCTGATTACCGAACGTCCAGGACGTTTGCGGCTCGTGCGAGATGGAGCCCTCGTTTCCAACCCGATCGCAGGAGTTCCCGAAGTATTTGCGGTCGGACAGGGGGGGCTGATGGATGTGGCGATCGATCCCAATTTTGCCGAAAACCGTCTGATCTACCTCACCTATGCCCATGGAACAGAGGCTGAGAATCGCACCCGGGTGGCTCGCGCCCGCTTGGAGAACGATCGGCTTAATGACCTACAAGTCATCTTTGAAGCGACACCCGCCAAATCTGGCAATCAACATTTCGGCTCACGGATGGTTTGGCTGCCGGATGGTACCTTGTTGGTTTCGATCGGCGATGGTGGCAATCCGCCCCTCCAAATTGATGGGGAACTCAGTCGTTGGCAGGCCCAAGATCGGCAGAGTCATCTGGGTAAGATTGTGCGACTCAACCCGGATGGTTCCATTCCGGCTGATAATCCGTTTGTGGAAGAGAATAACACAGCACCAGCCATTTGGAGCTATGGGCATCGCAACATTCAGGGACTGGCGATCGATCCAGCAACCGGGCAGATTTGGTCTACCGAACATGGTTCTCGCGGTGGAGATGAGTTAAATCTTATCCAAGCAGGCAACAATTACGGCTGGCCTACCGTCAGCTACAGTACGGAATATGCCACAGGTGAACCGATTTCTGAAGAACGATCGCGTCCTGGCTTGGTTGATCCTAAACTCGTCTGGATGAATGCTATTGCTCCTTCCGGACTCACCCTCTACCGAGGCGATCGGATACCCGATTGGCAAGGCAACCTGTTCGCAGGCGGATTGGTCGCTCAGGAAGTCAGGCGAATTATTTTAGATAGTAGGGGCAACGTTGCTAGCCAGGAGGCAATTGCGATCGGTCAGCGGGTGCGAGATGTGCGGCAGAGTCCAGACGGATTGCTCTATGTGATCACCGATGCCGATAACGGACAACTGATTCGGCTAGAACCTGGGACGGAGTAGTCCTTGCGGAGAATCACCATGCCCAAGACTCGATCGTTGACCAATCCGCTCAAGCAAAGAATAGTTGGGCTAGGACGCTGGCTGCTGACTCTCGGCGTGGTCGGTGGGATCGGGATTATTCCGATCAGGCTAGCCCTCACTCTACATCAGGTACCCCAACCGCAGGCGATCCTGGTGCTGGAAGGGAATACCGATCGAGTCAAGTTCGCAGCTCAGTTTGCCCAGTTGCATCCCCAGTTGCCAATCTGGGTTTCTGGCAATCCAGGTCGCTTCAAGCTGAATCGTCGCATCTTTAAGCAGGCGGGAATTTCAGCCCAGCAAGTCCGCTATGATTTCTGTGCAACTGATACGGTCACCAATTTCACCTGCAATGTTCGAGATTTTAGAACTCAAAATATCCGACATGTTTACTTGATCACTTCAAAGCATCACATGCCTCGATCGCAAGCCATTGCCACTTTTGTTTTAGGCAGTCATGGTATTGTGGCCACGCCGATTCCCGTTGATTCGGGTGACACTCCCTCAGAATCAATATTTCGTATCCTGCGCGACTGTATTCGCTCTGTGATCTGGATGGCAACAGGATGGACAAGTGCTAATTTGAATCCTGAACTATGGAGATAAAGATCATGAGAAGCTGCGGGCGAGTGGGTGAGGGGCGGGATCAGGACTGATGTGGAGGCGATCACCCATATGATTGCTCACCATTCGCAAAATGCGTTTGAATCCTCATTAGGGCGTGCAAAATCTGAGATAACCCTCCAAGACTCGAACGCTCGTCACTCGACAAGAGTTAGGGAGTTTCAACCTTCAGCCCATCGCGATAACACTGCCACCAGCAATTTGCCAGCCGTTTTGATCTTTGCGCCAAACTCTCATATAGCGATAATCACCCGCAAAGGCATTTCCTAAATAGGTGCCGCTTAAGAAAATTTTAGCCGAGGCAAGAACAAAGTGCTCGCTCCAAACACGTATTTCTAACTCCTTGGGCACAAACTCGTGAAACTGTGTACCCCCAGTACGATGTAGCTCTAAATCCATTGCTTTAGTTGCCAGTTCACCAGTTGGATCCACAAAAAGGAGGTCATCGGCAATGAGCATGTCCAATTCGGACACATCTGAGGCTGACATGGCGGTGTAAAGTCGTGCTTCACACTCGCGAATTTGGGTTTCGATTTCTGAATCCATGTTTCTCACTTCAATCTGGCTACACTTAACGTCAGTTCGGGATCAGGAAGGGTGGAACAGGTACAGTTGAAAGTACCTCATTCTCAACCCATCTAACCATCCCATGCTTAGTTTAGAGTCCTTGTTTTGTCATGTCGAATCGAAAGTGCGTCACAATCGTCGCATTCATGCCCACCCGGTCTTCAAGCCTCTGGCAGCGCGTGGCCAGCCTCGGTGGACTGGAGACGGAAGGAATCGAAGCGAGATCGCGCCACATTCCGATCTCTGTCTCTCAGTTTTCTCAGCCAACGATTAAGCCCATCTCAGGATGGCATCACAGCGGTTTCAGGTGCGGGCGCGATTCTAGTCATTAAGTGTGATGGTCAAGACTTAATCTGACACTTCTTGTAAACTGAGAGTAAATCAGGAGTGTCAAAATGAATACACAGGACAAGATCATTCAAAGCAAACTGGGTGTTCTTAACCTCGCGAAGATGCTGGGCAACGTTTCCCAAGCTTGCAAAGCAATGGGCGTGTCTCGTGACAGCTTCTACCGCTTCAAACAATTGTACGAAACTGGGGAGAAGCCGCACTCCAAGACATCGATCGCAAAAAGCCCTGCCTCAAAAATCGGGTGGAAGCGCACATTGAACAAGCCGTGGTGGACTTGGCGATTGAACAACCCGCTGATGGACAAGTCCGGGTGTCGAACGAACTGAAAAAGCAAGGCATCCTTGTCTCTCCCGGTGGCGTGCGCTCCATTTGGTTACGGCATGGAGACATATCTGACACCTTTTGTCAGTGTCCGGTAACTCCCTTCTGTCAGACTAAGTTTGATCTATTACACTCATCTCAAGTGGGACTAAATCATGCACTTGAGCCCATTGCCATTCCACAATTGGCATCGCCACTAACGATGCCCCATACCCTTGATACGTTTCAATCACCTGTTGCTCAATCTCATCCGGCTCATCTACCTATACCAATGTGCTGCCAGGATGTCCGGTTTGTTCCCCACTTTTACGTCCACTTTTGCTTCGCAAACTTTGGGTTCGTTTCTTAAACCCATTTCCAGACGGCGGTTTACTGCTATTGCGACTATCCTTATTCGCTTGGTCTTCTAGCACTTTGATACGCGCTTCTAATTTCTCGATTGCTTCCGCTTGAGTTTTGAGTAAGCTCTCAACTAATGCAATCACAGCCTCTTCACCCTGCTGGTACGCGGCACGGATCACTTCCCGAAGTTGCTCTGATTGTTCAGATGGTTTTTTCATTGATAACGCTCAATGCCCTGCTCCTATTCCCAACAATAACCGTCGCGTCCCAATCTGCCCTGGACACTTGGATTCTGGCAATCTCGATCTCGTCGCTCATCGTTTCAACCTACCGGGACTCCCGGTTCAAAACCCCTAAACTTTCGTTAAATTCCTGGGACGGTTACAATCAACCAGAGGTCACAGAGGTTTATCATGAGTCATTCAAATCCTTCTATGCAACCAAGTGAAG
>JALOOM010000082.1 GCA_025454395.1 Elainella sp. Prado103 | reverse complement strand
ATCCTGGTTTGAAAGCCCCTCGCCTGCTCTGGGAGAGGGGTTGGGGTGTCGCTTGCTTCTGCGTAGCAGTGGGTAGTTTGAGTTTTGTCAGTCAATCAGCCATTATGACTATGACCATTATGGCTATGACCATTGTGGCTATGACCATTGTGGCTATGACCATTGTGGCTATGACCATTGTGGCTATGACCACTGTGATCATGACCCTCATGATGGGAGTGATCAGATCCAGAGTGCCCGTGAGAATGCCCGTGTCCGTGAGAATGCCCGTGAGAATGCCCGTGTCCGTGAGAATGCCCGTGAGAATGCCCGTGCTCGTGAGAATGGCTCGTTTGCGCAGCGGCAACCGCCAGACTGGGATTGACTGACCGCGCCTCACTGGTCATGAGGGCATTGATATGCTCTTCAGCCCAACCGGCAGCCATTGCCAGAAAATCAGGGTGATCATTGACGCAGGGCATCTGCACAAAGGCGATCTGAGGGCGTTTGCGCTGGAGGGCATGGATGATATGCTCTACATCCAGCAGCGTTTCGTGATTCTCTGTGGCAAATCCGATCGGCATAAACAAAATGGCTTTTGCACCGAGATCGATCAGATTTCTAGCGGCCAATTCTGCATTGGGTTGAGTCCATTCAATCAGGGGAGTTTGATGGTTCAACCAGCCGACTGAAATCAACGGGTAACGATGAATCAGCCGTTCCCGCACCCGCTCATAGAGCAACTGGCTTTCATCAATGCCCGAAGTGAACCCTTTGGCCTTATGAGGGCAACCGTGGTTCATCAGGACGATGCCGATTTGAGAAGGGAGATAGCGATCGGCCAGGTCTGTCTCAATTTGGGTTTCCACGAGCCGAGCCAAGAGATCGAGATAGTCGGGGCGATCGAAAAAGGAAGGAATGTAGCGCAGCCCTTTCACCCAATGCTCCGATTCTCCAGCGAGTTCGGCTAGCGACTGGTTGACCTGCTCGACGGCGATGCCACTGGTAAAGATGGAATCGACGACCAGCAAGGGATAGATCAGGATTTTTTCAAAACCTTGGGCTTGAATTTCGGTCAGCACCTGCTTGGGAAGGAAGGGAGCGCAAAAGTTGAATGCCTTAAAGACCTGCACTCGATCGCCCCATTTGGCTTGCAGATGGTGTTCAATCCCTGCTCGCTGCTGTTCAAAAATGGCATTATGAGGCGAGATGAAATTTCCATGTTGGTGTTGCCATTCATGCAGATCAAAAATAGCAAGTAGCTTGGCCAAACTAGGGTAAATCCAGGTTGGGACTGGAGCAAACTTCGCAGTCAACAGATTCAGTGCCTGTTCGTTGTAGTTGGCAAAGTCCTCGTAGCTCTCAACTTCGCCGTAGCCCATCAGTAGCACTGCAACTCGATCGAGAGGCGTGGTAGCCCCAGAGGAATCGCCGATCGGCTGTTGAGCGGTGGGTTGAGTCAACTGGGGACTCGTCTGCTGACTGGTTTCGGGGGTCGCAACCACGCTAAGCACCTCGTGAACGTTAATGGGGGTGGATAAGGTTAAAAGAGGATGGATTGCGGCTGAGCCGTTTTGACCCATCCAAACTGCCCTCTAGCCTAACATCCCCCTACCGGGGATAGCTTAAGCCTGCAATAAATCTATCAATCGGCGTAGAATGGGGGGAGTACTCTGCAAACGTGACCTATGGCAAGAGGGTTAGCATGGTTGCCCCTACTGGCGGTGTTTTGCTGGTTGGCTTGGGCGGGCTGGAATGAGTATCAAAAGGTGGAAGCCTATCGTCGCTGGGCCGAGCCGTTTGACCATGCCAAATATGACATTTATGCCGTGTTAGGGCAGAAAGGCAGCGAACTGACTTGGGGCAAGCCGACTCGTAGCCAACCGATCGATTTGCAAACGTTTTCATTACGGCAGGTGCGATCGATCGTGCTGCGGGTGAATCATCAAGTCGTAGATTTCAACCAATTCCCCGATTCAGGTCAAACAATTACGTTGGAGTTTGAGTTGGAATCTCAGCGTGTAGTAATTCCCTTTACCGATGTGACTCTGGCGGCTCAGTGGGGCAAACATCTCCAGCAAGATTGGCAACAACTTCAGGCGATCGGCTAATTCGCGATCGACTTGTATCCGTTCCCCGACTTTTTCACCAAGCTCTAATAAGGTCATAGGATAGGTTTGTTCTACACTGCATCTACACCGGATCAATTCTCTTCTTCTCTTATCCCTCCCCGATGCTTGTGGAGGAATTTTAACCTTAAGCAGTGCTGTTGAGTCAGGTTCAGCTTCTCCAAGCCTATCACCCCAAATGATTGCTTCCGCTGGGCGAACTTCCGCAATTCTGTGCTTTAGCTGGCTTACCCTGCAATTCTGAACGGATGTCAACTGCATGTTTAATCTTGGTGGATCTCACCCTCACAAGATTTCACTTCGCTGCCTGTTGGTAGTTCCCTTCGTGTTACAAATTTTTGCCATTGTTGGATTGACGGGCTGGGTTTCTCTCCAGAATGGGCAAAAAGCGGTGAATGATTTAGCTGCTCAGTTGCGGAATGAAGTGACTGCCAGAATCGAACAGAAGCTGAGTAATCATTTGGAGACTGCTCCGCTGGTTAATCAAATTAATGTTGAGGCGATTCAGCTTGGAATGCTTGATTTATCCAAAACGGCTCAAGCGAAAACTCATATTAAAAATCAACTGCGGCAGTTTCAGAATTTAAGTGGGATTACGATCGCAACTGAAGAGCCCAACTATTTGGGGCTGATGTATGATAATCAAGGATTACCTGTCTTGACGGTTTGGGATACTCTCAATGGAGGTGTAATCGACTATCAACTGAATGATCAAGATCAAATTATCAATACTATTATTCAACAGGACTATGATCATCGCAAGCGTCCCTGGTATCAGGCTGCTGTTGAGGCAGGCGAACCCATTTGGCAAGAACCTTATATTACAGTAAACCCGCAGCGGTTGGTGATTTCAGCCGATCGGCCTTTTTATGATCCTCAAGGGCGGCTGTTGGGGGTGGCAGATGCCGAACTGACCCTTGCTAGCCTGAGTGAATTTCTCGCCCATATTCGCATTGGCAAAACCGGACAGACTTTTATTGTAGAGCGGGATGGGGAACTGGTTGCAGCCTCAACCCAGCAGCATCCTTTTCGAGTTGATTCCCAAACTCAAGCTCCAAAACGCCTGTTGGCTACCGAAAGTGAGAGTCAACTCATTCGGGAAACTAGCCAATTTCTGATCGAAAAATTTGGCGATTTAGCCCAAGTGAGTACGATCCAGCAATTGGACTTTCGTACGGCTGGCGATCGAATGTATGTGCAGGTGATGCCGTTCCATGGGGCGAAGGGACTGGATTGGCTGGTGGTGGTGACAGTGCCGGAAGCCGACTTTATGGAAACCATTCATGCCAACATTCGAACAACCATTTGGCTTTGTTTAGGTGCCTTGGGCGTGGCCATCACCCTGGGACTGGTGACTTCACACTGGTTGATTCAGCCGATTTTAGGGATGGCGGCCGCCGCAGAGGCACTGTCTAAAGGGAATTGGAACCAGCATTTGCCCCGATCGCGCTTTGGTGAATTGGCATTGTTGGCGAGTGCCTTTAACCACATGGCCGAGCAACTCCAGATGTCTTTTAGCGCTTTACAATACAATGCCTACCATGATGCCTTAACTGGGTTACTCAATCAAACTGCGTTTCGCCTACGACTGCAAGAAGCAATTAGTCGGCGGAATTATTTTTTACAAACAGCCGCAGATCAATATCGAGTTTTCGATCGCCCAAATCATTCAGACTTACATGTGGCTCCTCCTCATTATTTGTTTGCAGTTCTATTTCTGGATCTAGATTACTTCAAACATGTGAATGATAGTCTGGGGCATTTAGCAGGCGATCAACTTTTGGTGGCAGTGACCCGCCGTCTTAAAAAATGTGTGTTGGAATATCGATCGGACTATACCGAGAATTCAATTGCTCGCTTTGGTGGGGATGAATTTGTAATTTTGTTAGATCCAGTTCAGGATATTAAAGATGTGACCTGTTTGGCCGATCGAATCGCTACAGAATTACAAAAACCATTTAATTTAGACGGCAAGGAGGTTTTTATTAGTACGAGTATTGGTATTGTGATGAGTCCGAATGGTGGCAATCAACCCGAAAGCTTTCTGCGCAATGCGGATATAGCCCTTTATCGAGCCAAAGATAATGGTAAATCGGGGTATGAAGTGTTTGATGCCCAAATGCATACTGATGCTGTCGATCGCCTCCAACTGGAAATGGATTTGCGGCGGGCCATCGAACAACAAATTCTCAAAGTCTACTATCAACCGATCGTTGATACCCACACCAGCCAATTGAGTGGCTTTGAAGCTTTGGTACGTTGGTATCACCCTCAACAGGGCTGGATGTCGCCGCAAAATTTTATTCCCATTGCTGAGGAAACGGGGCTGATTTTGCGGTTGGGCTGGTGGCTCTTACACCATGCTTGCCAGCAAATGTATCAATGGCAGCAGCAGTTTCCGGCTAGCCAATCGATGACGATCAGTATCAATGTTTCCAGTAGACAGTTTTTTCAGGCTGACTTTTTGCAGCGGCTTGAGCAAGTTTTGGCTCTGACGAAACTGCCACCCCAATCGTTAAAGTTGGAGATTACTGAGAGCGTTTTGATGAATTCTGATGAAATTACCCGATCGAAATTAAAACGAGTTAAACAATTAGGTGTGCAGCTTTGTATTGACGATTTTGGAACAGGTTATTCTTCCCTCAGTTATCTTTATCGTTTTCCGATTGATACAATCAAAATTGATCGATCGTTTATTCAACAGCTTGATCAACCTGGCAATCATTTGGAAATTGTCGAGGTAATCGCGGTGTTGGCCCATAAACTGGGGATGAACGTGGTGGCAGAAGGGGTAGAAACTCAGGAACAACTGGACTATTTGCGGCAAATTGGCTGTGAGCAAGTGCAAGGCTTCTTGTTTTCCATGCCCGTAGAAGCGAGTCAAATTGACCAATATCTGGTGGCAGAGATGCCGCTCAAAGGGGTTCATCGAGCGAAAACTCGCCCCGAAACTCGCCCTGAAACTCACCCTGAAACTCACCCTGAAACTCACCCTGAAACTCGCCCTGAAACTCACCCTGAAACCCACTCAGAACGGCTGCGGTATCCCTCTGGTTAAGCCTACATGAACTGGTAGCTTTAACCATGCTACTGGCTCAGTTACGCTTAGAATTGGGGAAGGATTCTGCTTCACGGGAACTGAGAGGAGATCTGAGAAGGGGAGTAAGCCCATTTTCGATGCAAACCAGAACCGCTCAGATTGAAAGGCTGACAGGATTTGCCTTCAGGATTCGTTGCTTCGTGTGTTCCAAAATCGATCGAACTCGGCAGCAGGTCAATCGTCTGTCATCCTAAGGTTAGGAAATCGATCGTTGCCCGATCGCCATTCAGCATGAACCATCGAAAACGTCACCACATCCGCCCAAGCTTCAGCACCACATTGCCGCTATTTTTAATTGCTTGCGGCTGGTATTCTGTATTCGCCCAAAGCCAGAGCCTGGAAACTTCAACGATCGAAACCTATCAGCAGGCCCAGTTGGAAGTGGTACGCAGTGCGGCTCGAGCGGCGCAAAATTATATTACTCGTGAAATGGAACGTCGTCCGGAGGCGATCCATGAAATTGAACAGGAAGTGCTCACTCACTTTGTCAAGCCGATTCGGATTGGATCGGTGGGAGATGCCTGGATTTATTCCCCCGACTATGTGGTCTTCGATGAAAGTGAGGATTTTCCCAAGCAATACCAGGGTAAAAGTATGGCCCTGATTTTTGCCCTCCAGCGTCAACATGGGGCCACACACTATGAAGCCATGACCCAGGCTGTGATGCAAGGTCGGGAGGGGGTCGGTTGGTACATTTGGCAGCCTGATAAGGCGATGGAATGGGTACCTTGGTGGGAACCGCTCACGCAAGATGCAGGGCGTGAAATTGCGGCTTGGAGCCCGGTGGTCGTATTCCCCAACACCGATCGCGAGAGAATTTGGGTGGTGGGAATGTCAGCTATGTTGCCCGAATTGATGCGGCGCAATGGTTCCTACGACCAGATTCAAACCTCGATTGGGGCCACGGGTGTGATGACGATCGCGGTCTTGGGGTTGATGATTTTACTCCGCCGCAGTCGATCTGCCCTAGAAGCCAGCGAAACGCACTATCGGGCGATCGTCGAAGACCAGATGGAAATGATTTGTCGCTTCCGACGCGATGGCACCCTCACTTTTGTCAATCAAGCCTATGCGGCTGCCTTTGGCATTCAACCCCATGCTCGTAAACCGCCCAATGTGTTTGACCTGATCTCCCAATCCCAACTGGCTGCCCTACTGGCTCAGCTTTCCACCTTAAGTGTGGCCGATCCGGTGCGGGTGTCCGAACGTCCCAGTTTGGTGGGTGGTGAACTACGCTGGCAACAATGGACGGATCGAGCCATTCTCAACTCCCGCGGCCAGGTGGTCGAAATCCAATCCGTGGGGCGAGATATCACCAACCGTAAGCTTTATGAAGCAGAGATCGAACGGTTAGCCTTTACCGATCCCTTAACCGGATTGGCCAATCGCCGTCGCCTCTATGACATCGGCCAAGCAACCTTACAAGCCGCCACCCAATTGGATCAAATTGCCCTGATTTATTTGGATCTCGATCGCTTCAAGCCAATCAACGATACGCTGGGTCACGAGGCCGGCGATGAACTCTTAAAACAGGTTGCTGAACGGCTCCGCCTCTGTATCCGCAAAGGAGACACACTGGCCCGTTTGGGAGGAGATGAGTTTGCCATTTTGTTGACCCAGAGTGAGCTGACTGAAGCCCAACAGGTTGCCGAACGGATCGTGACTGCTTTGCATTTGCCATTTCACCTGCGCGGCCATGAAATCCAGATTGGTACCAGTGTGGGTATTGCCACTGCCCACTCGATCGAGATTCCATTTACGCAACTGCTGACCCAAGCGGATATTGCCATGTATCGGGCGAAAGGGAAAGGTCGGGGTAACTATGTTGTATTTGATGCGGTGATGTATGCGGAAGTATTAACGCGGCGGCAACTCGAACTGGATCTGCAACAGGCGATCGAACAGCGACAGATGCGAGTGTTCTATCAACCGATCGTTTCCCTGATTAATCAACAAATTGCTGGCTTCGAAGCGGTGATTCGGTGGCAACATCCGGAACGAGGCTTACTAGCTCCCGGCGATTTTTGGGCGGTTGCCGAAGAGGTCGGGGTCAGTTCGCCGATCGAACGATGGGTATTGCAGCAAGCCTGTGAGCAAATTTCAGCCTGGCAAGCCTACCGGTTCCGAGCCACGCCATTGATGGTGAGTGTGAACCTATCGGGGCGACAACTGACCCAGCCGGATCTGGTTACCTATCTAGAACAGTTGTTGCAAACGAGCCATTTAGCGCCGCACTGTCTGATGCTAGAAATCACGGAAGATACAGTCATTCAGCGTACTGAGCTGGTGATTGAAGCCCTGACCCGGCTGCGACAACTCCGAGTCAAAATTGGGCTGGATGACTTTGGCACGGGCTATTCCTCCCTCAGTTACCTGCATCGGTTTCCGGTAGATGTGCTGAAAATTGATGGTACCTTCATCCAATCGATGCATCACGATGAGAAGAACAGTGAAATTGTCCGATCGATCGTTACCCTGGCAAATAGCCTGGAAATTGGCACGATCGCTGAAAGTGTAGAAACGTTCGATCAACTCTTGCAGTTGCGATCACTACACTGTTCCTATGGGCAAGGCTATTTCTTTGCAGAACCCCTCAGCCATTTGGCTGCCGAAGCATTTCTCAAATCCTACTCTCCAGTGCCGTTTACCAAACATGGGTGAGTCGAGATGGAAAGGAGCCTGATCCGCCTGATTGTTCTTGTTGATTGTTCTTGTTAATTGTTCTTGCCCGCTAAATCTGGCAAGGTTGAAGGACTGTGATCGCTGATTTCCGGCAAAATTGCCAAGCGGGAACTCTTTGAGTGCAGCTTTTGAGCTATTCTCATCAAGGGAATTCAGGGCAATCCAGGGCAATCCAGTTTTATCTAGTTGACAACTCGACGGTGGCTCGGAGATGTGGCGTTTTTCTTTGCCTCAACGGTATCGGCATCTGTGGGTCGGATCTGCCCGATTCGCGATCTTTGAGGCCTGCATGATCGGTCTGGTTTCGGGGCTGGCGGCCGTGCTGCTGAAACAGGGGATCGGTTGGCTGGGGGGCTGGCGAGTGCAACTGTCACACCAGTTTCCGGCCTGGATCGTGTTGCCCTTGATGGGCGGAATTGGGGGGCTGATCTCCGGTTGGTTGATTGAGCGGTTTGCCCCGGAGGCGGCCGGAAGTGGGATTCCGCAGGTCAAGGCGGCTTTAGCCAATGTCCCGATCGCGCTCAACTTACGGGTGGCGATCGTCAAATTGGTGAGTGTCATCCTGGCATTAGGATCGGGCTTAAATTTGGGTCGTCAAGGGCCGACTGTCCAGGTGGGGGCGGCCTTGGCTGCCCAACTGAGTCAATGGTTGCCCACTTCACCCGAATACCGTCGTCAGGTGATTGCGGCCGGTGCGGCGGCTGGACTGGCGGCTGGGTTTAATGCCCCGATCGCCGGGGTGCTGTTTGTGGTGGAAGAATTTCTGCAAGACTTTTCCGGACTGACTCTGGGCACGGCGATCTTAGCCTCGTTTATTGGGGCAGTTGTATCGCGGCTGTTGGGCGGGCAGGGCTTAAGTCTCAATCCCGTGCTGATGGAGTCAGGGGTGAACTTCACGCTGCAAGATCTGCCTTTTTTCCTGATTTTAGGCTTACTGGCGGGCTTACTAGGAGCGCTATTTAGTCAGGGTATCTTTTTCAGTTTGGCTCTGTATCGCCGGCTGCTCCGGGTCGGTTGGCCACTCAAGATTGGGCTAGCTGGTTTCATCTCAGGGCTGGTGGTGATTCTGTTACCTGATTCCTTTCGAGACAATACGGGTTTGCAGGAGTTTGTCAGTACAGGTGGAGCAGGCGGTTGGCTCACCCTCCTAGTCTTCGCGGTCAAATTTGCCCTCACCTTGCTCGCCTATGGTGCCGGAACGCCCGGTGGCTTGTTTGCGCCTGCGCTGTTATTGGGCGCTTCGCTCGGTCATTTGGTCGGAGTCTCTGCCCAAGTGCTGGAAATCTGGATTGGCATCCCGGCTGGGTTTCCCATGGGGGTGAGTTCGCCCGCTACCTATGCGCTGGCAGGGATGGGAGCCTTTTTTAGTGCGGTGACTCGTGGCCCAATTACAGCGATCGTGATCGTATTCGAAATCACGACGGATTTTAATCTAGTCCTGCCGCTGATGATTGGGTCGGTGATTGCCTATCTAGTCGCCGATCGGATTGCCACGGGTTCGATCTACACGCGCTTGCTGGCCTGGAATGGCATCCAGTTAGAGAAAGCGGCGGTGAGTGAATGGGAAGAACTGAGGGCCGCCGATCTAATGCAGCGACGAGTTGAAACCTTAGCCAGCTCAATGACTTTAGAAGAAGCGGTGCAGGCCTTTTCTCGATCGCACCATCGCGGCTTTCCAGTGGTGGATGCGGGCAAACTGGTGGGCATTGTCACCCAGAGTGATTTGGCCGATCGATCGCGCCGCCCACCAAACGAAACGATTACGCTGACCGATATCATGACTCCTCAGCCCGTGACCGTCAGCCCCAAGGATCCGCTATTTCATGTGTTGTATCTGCTGAATCGATTTAACCTCAGTCGCCTGCCTGTGACCGAGGGCACCAAGCTAGTCGGTATCATCACCCGTGCTGACATCATTCGGGCAGAAGCGGATCATGTCAATGGAGGCACTCGCTCGTTTGGGCCGCAACCTGAACCCTCCTATTTGGTCTATCAAACTCGATCCCCTGCGATCGGGACAGGTCGGTTGTTGGTGCCCTTGAGTAATCCCGAAACGGCTCCGACTTTGATCAAACTGGCGGCTATGATCGCGATCGATCGCCACTATGAATTGGAATGCTTGCAAGTGGTGACCATTCCGCGCAGCCAAGCCCCCACGGAAGCGTTTGTCAAAACCACTCGGAGTCGGCGATTGCTGAAGCAGGCGGCACAACTGGCTAAATCCTACGGGGTGGCTGTGCATACGCAAATTCGGCTGGCCCATGACCCGGCCCAAGCGATGCTGGAAGTGATCAAGGAACGCCATATCGACCTGATTTTGATGGGTTGGAAAGGCAGCACCAGCACCCCAGGGCGGATTTTTGGCAGTGCTGTGGACGCGATCATTCGCCAAGCTGCTTGTGAAGTGATTCTGGTCAAACTAACGGAACCGGCCTTATTTAATCATTGGCTCATCCCGATCGCAGGTGGGCCCAATGCCCAAGAAGCTTTGCGGCTTTTACCGGCTTTTCTGCACTTGAGTACCGCCCCCGATGTACGCGTTTGTCGCGTCTTTGAGCAGCCGCCCGACCCAGCCGAAGCCGATCAGGTTCAGGAGATTGTGACGGATCTGAAGACCCAGCTCGATTGCCCTGTCCGCTCTTGTTTAACTTGGGGCAAACCTGTTCCCGAAGCCATTGTCGAAATTGCCCAGTTGCGTAACTGCGAAGTGATTATGCTGGGAGCGAGCCGGGAAGGATTACTCCAGCAGGTGAAGTCTCGGCTAAGTCTCGGCTAAGTCTCGGCTAAGTCTTGGCTAAAGATCGCGCTGAAACTCCTCCAGGGCATCCATCAAGTGCATCTGGGATTGGATCGGTAACAGATCCGCCAAAGGAACTTCTAACTTACCGCCGCCTAACTTAATGGGGGTTTTACGCAGCACTTCGTTGACCTGGTTTTCCGAAAGGCTACCCTGGGTCATGAGGGCATAAAACTGTTCGGCCAGCGGGGTGTGCAAATGGGCATCGCGTAAGTAAAGATGCCACTTGGCCACATCCATATAGACGTTTTCGCCGATCGCGGCTGCCAGTTTTTCGATCGCTTCACTGCTCATAAGCGTGCTCTTGTCTGATGAATGGCTGACTTGAATAGTGAATCTGGAATGTCTGACTTGAATAGTGAATCTGGAATGTCTGATTGGGAATGGCTTATTGGGAATGGCTTATTGGGAATAATCAGCTATGGCGAAGATGTAGATGGTATGGAGTACTAGCACTGCGGCCCAGACTCCAGTAACCCAAACCGTCCAAGTCCAGTCCTGTTGCTGTAGGGTGCGAACAAACCAGATGCCGGAATTAATGGCGGCAAAACCGGCAACGTGAACAGCGAAATTCATGCGATCGTCGAGCTGGCGATAGTCAGCATCTTGGCGGGTGGGAACTCGAGACCAACGCGGAGGCATAGCAACTAACCATCAATCAAAGGTGTTTTTCGATCTCCATTGTAGAAGGTTCCGGCTCGTCAGGTTAGAGTCCGGAGCAATTGTCTTGCCGTTATACTAGGAAGGCTAGATTTCCAGCCCCTGTCCGTGATGAGCCGTTATGATCAGCTATTTGAAAGGCATCGTTGCCGCTATTCATAAACCCACGAGCGGGCGAGTCATTTTGACTCTGGAAGTGAACCAGGTCGGCTACGATCTACAAATTACGCCCCGATTGCTGCAACAAATTCCGGCGATCGGCGAAACGATCCAAATTTTTACCCATCAACAGGTGCGGGATGATCAGATGGTGTTATTTGGGTTTGGCTCGCTGGCAGAACGCGATCTATTTCGCCAATTAACGGGAGTGAGTGGGGTGGGGCCCCAAATTGCCATGGCCTTACTCGATGGTATGAGCCTTCAGGATGTGGTACAGGCGATCGTCACAGGTAATACGCGGCTGCTTTCCCGCACGCCCGGAATTGGTGCCAAAACCGCAGAGCGGATCGCCCTAGAGTTGAAAACCAAGTTGGCTGAGTGGCGGCTACAATCAGGCTTAAGCACAGCTCCTGATGCCGGCCCGGCGGGTTCTGTTCAAGAAGAAGTTGAAATGACCCTGATCGCCTTGGGCTATACCAATACCGAAATTTTGCAGGCATTGCGTGCGGTTGGGCAGAAAACCGCGCTCTCGAAAACCGCAGATGCGGAGGAATGGATCCGAGAAGCGATCGCCTGGTTAAGCCGCTAAGCCCGATCGATGGCTTACCAATCTACCTGCTGAGCCACTCTGCCATTGATCCCATTGATCCCATTAATTCCATCTCACGAGTCATATCGATCGATCAACCGATCGATCAACCGATCAATCAACCGTTTCTTGCCGCGAGGGCGATCCAATCCAGGGCACCTCAGCTTAGAATAAAGCCTATTCCTAGCTCTGCGCCTTCACATCAGGAGTTGATACGGTGAATCTTGGTCAATGGCTCAGTTTTCTTTGTCTGATCATCGTCCTCGTTTTTTTGTGGCAAATTCGACAGGTTTTGCTACTCATTTTCACAGCAGTTGTACTGGCGACAGCTCTCAATAGCATTGTGCGTCAGTTTCAAAAGTTGGGGATGACTCGAGGGCGCGCAGTGTTGCTGACCATTGGTTCTTCACTGTTGGTGTCTTTTCTGTTTTTCTATCTAATTGTGCCGCCATTTGTCGATCAGTTTTTGCAACTGGTGGCACTTGTGCCGGTGGGTTTTGTGCAGGTGGTGACCTGGGTGGAAGATTTTCTGAATAATCGCCCCGATTGGCTGACCAATATTGAATTGCCCAGTCCTTCTAGCTTGATTGATGAAATCCAACCTTTCCTCAGCGCGGTGCTGCCAAACTTCTTCGCGATCTTCTCTGGATCGTTAGCTGTTTTGTTGCAAATGTTGCTGCTGATCATTTTCACGTTGATGCTGTTGGCGAATCCACTGGCTTATCGTAATGCGATCGTTCAATTATTCCCATCATTTTATCGATCGCGGATCGATCGAGTTTTGAGCGAATGTGAGGTGGCATTAGGAAGCTGGTTAGGAGGCGCATTAATTAGTTCAACCGTTGTTGCCATTCTATCTGCGATCGGATTGTGGGCCTTTCAAATTAAATTTGTCTTAGCCCAATCTCTCCTGGCCGGACTGCTCAATTTTATTCCCAACATTGGCCCAACCCTCAGCATGGTTTTTCCGCTGACGGTGGCTGCCTTGGATGCACCCTGGAAAGTGTTAGCCGTCTTAATTCTTTATATTGTCATTCAGAACCTGGAATCCTATTTAATTACCCCTACGATCATGGCCAATCAGGTATCTTTACTGCCCGCTATGACCCTGGCAGCCCAATTGATTTTTGCCCGCTTTTTCGGATTCTTAGGGTTGCTGTTAGCCCTGCCCTTGGCAGTGATCGCTAAAACATTTATTCAAGAAATTCTGATTCGGGACATTCTAGATCAGTGGCGTGCTCCCCATGACTCCCATCGTGAGCTTCCGGCCGCCAAAAATCCGTTCGAGTTGCCTGCTGATACCGATTCATTGTATGACTAATTTATTCCCTAGTTTATTGAATGATATATTTAATATTCGCTGAATTATCTAATATATGATTAATTTAATGTAACCGATAATTTGTGAATAGTCCTCAGTGTGACTAGCACATGACTAGCCTGTGACTAACTATTCTCTCCTGCTTCTCTCCCGCTTCTCTCCTGCTTCTCTCCCGCTACTGTTCATCGACGACAAACCGACCTCATGATGCCGCTTCCCATTCTTCCTCCTTCCCTATTGCTCGATCGATTATTGCAAGACTGGCTGCAAGAAGACATTGGCCGGGGCGATCGCACTACGCAAGGGCTATTTAGGGATCGGGTGCCGGTGGGTCAGGCTTTCTGGATCGTGAAAGAGGCAGGGGTGATCGCGGGCTTACCCATTGCGGCGCGGGTGTTTGCGTTGTTGGAGCCGACCCTGCAATTCAGCCCGATGGTGAAAGAAGGTGAGTGGTGCGATCGAGGTAGCGTGATCGCTGAAATTTCGGGTGGGCTGGATGCATTATTAACCGGCGAGCGCGTAGCTTTAAACCTGGCAATGCGCCTGAGTGGCATCGCGACCCTGACCCGTCAGTATGTCGATCAAATTGCCGATCTGCCGACCCAGTTGGTTGATACCCGCAAAACTACTCCTGGACTGCGACTACTAGAAAAATATGCCACCCAGGTTGGCGGAGCTGTTAATCACCGCATGGGACTGGATGATGGGGTCATGATCAAAGACAACCACATTGCAGCGGCAGGTGGAATCGGCATCGCGATCGAGCAAATTCGCAATCGAGTTCCCTATCCTTTGACGATCGAGGTAGAAACAGAATCATTGGTTCAAGTCGAAGCTGCGATCCACCACAAAGCCGATATCATCATGCTAGACAATATGGCGATCGAGGAGATGCAGCAAGCTGTCCAGTTGATTCGGACTGCCAGCGATCGAGTCAAAATTGAAGCATCTGGGAATATTACCCTGGATACAATTCGGAAGGTTGCCGAGACAGGAGTTGATTATATTTCGAGTAGTGCCCCAATTACTCGATCGACCTGGCTGGATCTGAGCATGAAAATTGTCTAATTGAGGCCAGTGGGAATTTCAAAGTAAGGCACAGTGCCAGGTAAATGAGTGAGAGGCTATCGTTGGAAGAGCCTGCCCCAACCGGATTGTTCGCCTTCTACGAGCCAACGACGATTCAAAATAAACCGAGGATACACAACAGCTTTGCCATTTTCAACTGTGCCTGTGTAGCCCCCGCCCGGATCTAGCAGGCTGCCAAAGGGGTCATGACAAATATAGTCCCGATTGGCGGTTCGGCCGATCACTACAATCATATGACCGCCCGTTGGAGCATGGATGGAGCCACGATGCAGAATTCCAATGACGATCGGTAGCTCTGCCTCTAACGATTGATCCAGATCAGCGAAGTCCAAATTGGTATGCCAG
Organism: Elainella sp. Prado103; assembly: GCA_025454395.1. Classification (GTDB taxonomy): domain Bacteria; phylum Cyanobacteriota; class Cyanobacteriia; order Elainellales; family Elainellaceae; genus Elainella. The sequence goes on along the minus strand of JALOOM010000082.1, from coordinate 52,504 downwards.
GTGGATTTGATTTTGATTTCTGCCAATGCTTTGGTTTGGGCTCCGTGATCGGTGGTGTCTCCATATTTACGCACAATTTGGTAGTACTGATCATCACTGCTGATCTTGGCACCCAAGTAGCGGGCTACCATGGCACAACTGGAGGTGTTGCAAGTCCGCATCGGTTCATAGCGGTTATCGACTTGCTGGTAGTAAGGCACCTTTAACAAGAGTTGGGTGCCTTGGGGGCGAGCGCTGTTCCAGTCTTGCCACATGCGGAATAACCCTGCCAACGTTTTGGGCTGGCTGGATTCTTCTAGCCATTTCAAGGCGGCATTCTGGTGTGGTAAGGCCTTGTAGGATTGGAAAACTTGTACAAAATCGATCGGGCCTCGATCTTCTCCATCGCGCCACATCAAGGCAAATTCTGCCTGTCGCTGTCCACCGGTTGAGGACTGAAACCAGCGAATGAGCTTTACTTGCGGTGGTTCGTTGCGAAACTCACGGGCAACAACCAGGAGATTGAGGGAGGATGCGACTGGCGAGCCTGAATCAGTGGCAGTGGGGGTTGTAACCATGATTATCCCTAATGGTAAAAAATGGCAGGATCTCCTCTTAGAGTTCCCTCAACCCAGAATAACTCACTTGAAAACTGCATTTATAGGGTTGAGTTAGGGCTCCAGTATAATTTCTAACCATCGTTCCTGTTTTGGTGGCTACTGATTGTGAGGATTGATTATGGCTACTAGATCGTGGCTACTAGATCGTGACTACTAGATTGTGACTACTAGATCGTGGCTACTAGATTGTGGCTAGTGAGGATAACCCTAGACTTGCTCTCCAGCTTGAAAAAACTGGATAAACGTACAATAATGACCCTCAAATATGTAAAACGATCAGCTTCCTGTTGTAGTCGTAACAAGGCTTGAATAAAAATGAAATATAAACGGTTGGTGTTCCCTTTCAGTGTATATGTTGCTGGGATCGCAATGGTTTTGGCATCAGGTTCGATCGCCCAAGCTCAGTCTACAGGTATCAGTTACTTCTGTGGTGTAAACCGGGGTAAACCAACAACCATGGCCAAAACACCCGATGGAGAGAAACCGATCGTCATGTGGAGTGATCTCGGTGACTATTCGGCTCAAGATCGGTGTGAAATGGTGTCGAATCGGTTTCAGAAATACATGGGGCAACAGAGCATGAGCTACATTACGATCGGCAGCCGGGATGGTTTACCGGTGGTTTGTGCTGCTACTTCGCCAGAAGCAGGTTGCCAGGAACAATTATTTACGCTCAATTCCTGGGAAGAGGCCGATCGAATTCGTCAGCAATTAGAGCAGATGAGTTGGTATATTCAGGGCCCGCTTTTGCAGGGAGGGCAAGAGTTTATTTACTTTAATCTGACGGCCTACTTAAGCAGTGAGGCAGATCCAGAACGAGATGTTTTCCCGCTTACAGATAAATAGTTCAATTAAATAGTTCAATCGTTAGTAGACTTAAATTGAATCAACGTTCAGAACAACTTTCAGCTCACACAAGCCTTGCTTTATGGGGATTGGTATTTCTGCAAATCCCCAATCTGTCGTTGCACAGTATTGAGCTGCAAATCAGTGCTGTTGAGCAAGTTGGGCTTGCATTGCTAACTGATCTTGCACCGCCAACTGATCTTGCACCGCCACCCCAGCCTGTCCGACAACAAGAAGCATTCCTGCATCCAGATGCTGATCCACCCTTGTCTACCGAACAAATTTATGAGCTAGCGCAGGCAATCACGGTGAAAGTGTTTGCAGGGAATACCTGGGGCTCAGGAATTTTAGTAGATAAAGAGAACAACACCTATACTGTCTTGACCTCCAGGCATTTAATCAACTTGGGAGATGAATATCATGTGCAGACCTTGGATGGACGGGTCTATCCAGCGCAGAAGCTAGAGTCTTGGCAATCTGAAACCAATGATATAGAAGTCTTGAAGTTCCAGGGGAGCCATGCTTCGTATCAACTGGCATCTTTAGGTTCTTTAACAACAGTCAATGTCGGCGATATGGTTTTTGCAGCGGGTTACTCATTTGAAGTTGAACTATCCCAGCCCACCGATTTTGTCTTAACCCCTGGGCAAGTATCTCTGGTTTTAGATCAGGCTTTAGAGCATGGTTACCGCATTGGTTATACCAACTCAGTCGCTCAGGGTATGAGTGGAGGCCCACTGCTCAATGATCATGGGCAAGTGATCGGTGTTCATGGCATGGATAAATATCCTCTCTGGGGCGATCCTTATATTTTTCAAGATGGATCAAGACCGCCGGCAGAGTTACGGGAACAGATGCGTCGGCTCAGTTGGGCTATTCCAGCCCAGATATTAATGCAGTAGCTTCTGTTTCTATATATACAAATTTCGTTGTTCAAATTCTTTTGATTCAGTTGTATCTTTTGATTCGGTTGTATCTTTTAATGATTGCCTGAGTTTGATGATTGCCTGAGTCGTCCGGTTCCCCAGAATTTTTAGACAAAATGCGGCTAAGAACGATGAAATTATCCTATGGCAAGTTAACAGTTCTGTTTGCTAGTTCAGCAGCACTTTTGGCTGTTCTGAGTCATTCTGCAACTGCTCAACCGGCAAAAACAGCCCAAGAGTTAACAGACATTGCCCAAAAAATTACGGTCAGGATCTTAGAACGGCGATGCGATAATCCTACAACCTGTCGGGATATTAATGCCGGATCAGGGGTGATTGTTGCTCGCAGAAACCAGGATAATACATACTATGTGTTGACCGCCAAACATGTGATTCACAGCTTAGAAACGAGTTATACGGTGGTCACTTCTGATGGAGTTCTACATCCCATTGACCGGAAAAATTTGTATAAGGTTGATGGAACAACGATCGCAATCGTTTCTTTTACTGTCGCGAATAGCAGTGCAAATGATGACGTAAATAGCAGTGCAAATAAGAGCGAAAATAACAGCGAAAATAACACTTATCAGCTTGCCAGCTTATTTGAAGGGTGCTTTCGCCGATCGGGCGATCGAACGAATCACCCCAATCATTTATCTTCTCGCAAGGAGATGACAACCGATGAACCGGTAGACTCTCCTGCTTACCTCTGTCACCCTGTCAGGAATCATAGCCAACAGAATCTGATTTCACCCCAGATTCTAATTGCAGGATATCCAGCCGATGAGACTGAAGCACAAGGATTAAAATTAACGTTGGGCTCTCTGATCGATCGAAATCCCCAATCTCCGTTTGCTCTGACTCCGCTTGAGAGTGGTTATGAGTTTTTGTACACCAATGAAACCTATCATGGAATGAGTGGCGGGCCGATTCTTGATACCAGTGGACGAGTAATTGGAATTCATGGGCAGGCAGAAGGGGATGTGGTTGAGAAGATCACATTTGGATACAGTATGGGAATTCCTATTGAGACATTCCTGATTTTTTTGAGAGATACTAATAATGGCTATTTCTCGGGATTTATGTCTCCCTCATCGCTGCAAAGATTGGAGATCAGTCGCGATCGGTTGCCACCGATTAAATTGGCAGAGACAGATATTGATTCTTTGCTGGGTGGCTCAGTATCTGACTGTGAAGCCAGTGATATTTCCAGTATGAAGCAGTTCCTTGAGTACGCTAACAGATTTTACCGACTGAAGCGATATGATGAGGCGCTGCAATGTCTTGATATGGCTCTGGATGAAGAGGATACACCGTTTGCGTTAACTGTGAAAGGCGTGATCTTGGCTCAAGTTAAAGAATATGAAAAGTCATTAAAACTATTTACGACTGTCATTGATGATAACCCAGAAAGTTATGTGGCTTGGCGGTGGGCAGGAGTAGTGCAGGCTCAGCAGCAGCAGTATGTTGAGGCAGAAACGGCTTTTAGAAAAGCAATTGAAATCTATAACCGCTTAACCAACGGTAAAGATTATAGCCAAGCCCGGAATGGATTGGTAGATGCTTTGAGAAACCAGGGGCGATTTCAAGAGGCACTGGATGCTGAAATCCTGGATGAAAATCGCGATCCAACCATGTGGCTGAATCGAAGTCGATCGCTCTATGCAATGGGTGAGTATCGGGCATCTCTGGAGAGTTTGCAAAGAGCTGGAGCCCTGGGGATAGGCTTTCAGGCTTTTTTTGAGACTCTTTACGCAATTGGCATGAAGTTAAAAGAAGATGGCTTAATTGAGCAAGCAGAATTTACGCCTCCCACCCAGCGAGGCCCCTTGCGGTTTGATTATCAAATTTCCCATCAAGGCAGCAATTATTCTTGCACAATTAGAATTCCATATAGCTACAACTCGCTGTTAACCCTAATCAGTGATTTACCTCCGATCAGCCATCTCTATCGGGATTGCCTGACTAATGTTCTGAATATTGTGAAGGATGCTGAATGAGTTAAGAATTACTGATCAGTACTGTTTATGGAAAGGGGAAAGTGAGGGGAAAAGAAAATGGGATTCCTGGTTTGGATCAATACCCAACTTAAAGAGCTAGTGAAATGGTGCAAGGGAATTGCTCTGTTTGAAGTTTTGGATTACCTGGGCAAACTTGCAATTGTTTGGGGCGTTGTGACTTTTGTGCTGGAAGCTGATAATCGGCGCAAACAATCGCACTACCAAGCTTGGGGAATCATTAATGCTGCCGAAGGGAAGCGAACCAGTGGTGGTAGGTTAGATGCTCTCCAAGATTTAGCCCAAGATCAGGTTTCCTTAGCCCATGTGAATATCCAGGGTGCTAATTTGCCCGGCATTCATTTGCAAGCTGCTGATTTACGTGGAGCAAATCTATCAGAGGCAATTCTGGACAATGCTAACTTAGAGCGCTCTAATTTGGCAGGCGCGAATTTAAAGAAGACTCGTCTACAGAATGCCAACTTAAAACAAGCTGAATTGTTAGGTGCAGATCTGAGCGATGCGAAACTAGCCAGTGCTGACTTTACAGATGCAAAATTGCCGAGTACCCAGCTCATGAATGCAGAATTGGTGAGTACTGTATTTGTTCAGGCTGATTTAACAGAAGCTCAACTCAAGAGTGCTAAATTGGCTGGGTCTAATTTAACCAGGGCTGCCTTAAAGGGTGCCAATCTGCAGAATGCTAATCTCAGTCAGTCCAATTTAATTCACGCTCAATTGATGAATGCCGATCTAAGCGGTGCCGATCTCAGTGATGCCGATTTAAGCGGTGCCGATCTAAAGGGTGCTGATCTTCGCTCTGCCAACTTAAGGAATGCTCAGTTGGAAGGAACAATCTTTTGTAACACGACAATGCCAGATGGAACGATGAACCAGCAAGACTGTCCTCAGCCCTAAATCAGCCCTAAATCTGCAAGTCACTATTTCGCCGTCTCTCAATTGACATTGGGATGGTTCCTGAGCTTTTTGCCAGTCGATCGCAGAACTCGATAGAATTTCGATCATCTGGATCGATTGTTGCTCCCGCTCAACCCGCATCCAGCTCAACCCGATTGCAGAGTTAAATCCTATGAACGCGACGATCGCTCAACTCAAAGACCGCTTCGAGCAGGCTATGGTAGCTGCTTTCGGGGAAGAGTTAGCCGGAACCGATCCCATTTTGGTGCCTGCCAGTAATCCCAAATTTGGCGACTATCAAGCCAATGTGGCGATGTCACTGACCAAAAAGCTGGGACAACCTCCCCGTGCGATTGCTGAGGCGATCGTCGCAAAGCTAGAATTGGCTGATCTGTGTGAACCTCCGACCGTGGCGGGGCCGGGGTTTATTAATCTCAGGTTGCAGCCTGCCTATCTAGAACAACAACTGCGGCAAATGCAGGCTGATCAGCGGCTGGGCATTCCCCAGACCAAGCAACCGAAACGCACGATCGTCGATTTTTCTAGCCCCAATATTGCCAAAGAGATGCATGTGGGGCATTTGCGATCGACCATTATTGGTGATGGGATCGCACGGGTGCTGGAGTTTTTGGGACATGATGTGCTGCGGATCAACCATTTGGGCGATTGGGGCACCCAGTTCGGTATGTTGATTACCCACCTGAAGCAGGCTTACCCAGAAGCTTTGACCACGGCGAATGCACTGGCACTGGGCGATCTGACCACGTTTTACCGGCAGGCCAAGCAACGCTTTGATGAAGATGAAGAATTTCGGGAAACCTCGCGCTTAGAAGTGGTGGCCTTGCAAGCCGGGAATGAAGAGACATTGCGAGCCTGGAACCTGCTCTGTCAGCAGTCTTTCATCGCCTTTCAGGAAATCTATGACCTGCTGGATATTCAAATTACCAATCGGGGTGAGTCGTTTTACAATCCACTGCTGGCAGGGGTGGTTGCCGATTTAGATCGGGCTGGGCTCCTGGTGTCCGATCAGGGAGCGCAGTGCGTGTTTCTGGACGGCTTCACCAATAAGGAAGGCAATCCTTTGCCGCTGATCATCCAAAAATCGGACGGGGGCTACAACTATGCCACCACTGATCTGGCGGCTGTGCGCTATCGGATTCAGCAAGATCAGGCGGAACGGATTATCTATGTCACCGATGTAGGGCAATCGAACCATTTTGCCCAGGTGTGGCAGGTGGCTAGAAGAGCGGGCTGGATTCCTGACTCGGTGGAGCTGGTGCATGTGCCGTTTGGCTTAGTGCAGGGTGAAGATGGCAAGAAGTTCAAAACTCGATCGGGCGACACGGTGAAGTTACGGGATTTGCTGGATGAAGCGATCGATCGATCGCGGGCTGACCTAGAAGCGCGTTTGGAAGCAGAAGGGCGGCAAGAATCGGAGCAGTTTATTGCCCATGTGTCCCAAGTGGTGGGCATCAGTGCGGTCAAGTACGCCGATCTCAGCCAGAATCGCACCAGTAACTATATTTTTAGCTACGACAAAATGCTATCGCTGCAAGGCAATACGGCTCCTTATTTGCTCTATGCCTATGTGCGGGTGCAGGGGATTAGCCGCAAAGGTGAAATCGATTTGCAACAGCTCGCCAATAGCACGATCCAGCTCACCGAAGAAACTGAGTTTGCCTTGGCGAAGCATTTGCTAGGGCTGGATGAAGTCTTGAGTGCCTTAGAAGCCGATCTGATGCCCAATCGGCTTTGCCAGTATCTGTTTGAACTGAGCCAGAAGTTTAATCAGTTTTACGATCGCTGTCCGATTTTGCAAGCTGAAGAACCGCAACGGGCTTCTCGACTGGGGTTGGCCGATCTCACCGCTCGTGCCCTCAAGCTAGGGTTGTCCCTATTGGGGATCGAGGTACTGGAGCGCATGTAGGTAGTTGACAGCACTCCAGCCTGAACTACTTACGACTGGCCGCCAAAACCTTGAGGGAGGTGGGTTTCAAGAACAGCCAGCTCACAAAAAAGAAGGAGGCTGTGAACAGTTGGGTGATATCTAAAGCCGAGAGGTAGCCATCTGAAAATGAGGCATAGCTTCGATCGCAGAGCCCAAAGATCCAGGAGGAAATACCCAATAACCAGATGCCATTGCGCAGATTTGAGAGAAACGCCAGCATTTCAAACGAAGGACGATCGTTCACGGTTGTGCTCCTTAGCAGTACATACTTTTTGACAGTGGGCGATCCGCCTGCTTTTATCACTGGACTGATCAGTTGGCAGTCCAGGTTCTCTGCTGCTTCACCGACTGCTTGACTGAGCGACTCTAGCTTTCACCCTGCGTCAAGTTTAAGAAATGCGAAATTAACTTGACTTTGTTCCAAAGAGGTAGATCTTTCCAGTTATTGGATGTCTTCTGGCATACTTTATGAATATGGTGCTCGTCATCCCGCACCGGACGAAATTTTTCTGATTATTGAAGTTGCAGATTCTACATTACTCAGCGATCGTCAACAAAAAGCCCCAATCTATGCCAAAGCTGGAATTGCTGATTATTGGATTTTGGCCGTAAATACCAAACAGATCGATGTCTTTCGAGAACCAACCCAAGAGGGTTATCAACAGGAAACTATTCTCACGGCCAATACAGTACTTGCTCCAGTTGCGTTTCCTGATATCGGGATTCCACTCAATCAACTCTTTCTCCAAAACGCTCCCTAAACTAAAGGAATAGGTCTGAGTTTTCTCACTCTTTCAATGGTGAATTTTGAGTCCTGATTGACTGACAAAACTCAAAGAGGGGCTTTCGAACCAGGATTTGATTGCAAGTCCCTTCGCCCCTAGTGGGAGAAGGGATTTAGGGATGAGGGGAAAAGATTTGTCAGTCAATCAGATTTTGAGTCTCATGGGCTGAGATGAGGTGAACTTGCCATTGACTCAGCGATCGAGACAACGCATCATAAAGGCGGGAAATAGGGGACATAGGTTTGCCTAATTGTGTGGTTACTGACCAGTCTCAATTAATCCCTGCTCCCCTTCCAGCCTGTCTTTCAGGCTCCAATACTTTTATCAGTTAGGCAGGTTGATGGTGTCAGGTTCAGGTCAAGAGACGATCGCTGCCATTGCGACCGCGATTGTGCCGCAGCAGGGCAGTGTGGGCATTGTCCGCCTGTCGGGTGCGGAGGCTGTGTCGATCGCGAAAACGTTGTTTCATGCTCCCGGATCCCAGGTTTGGGAGAGTCATCGCATCCTCTATGGGTTTGTGCGGCAGCCGGGGTCTGGGCAAACAGTGGATGAGGCGCTGCTGCTGCTGCTGCTGGCTCCCCGCTCCTATACCAGAGAAGATGTAGTGGAATTTCACTGTCATGGCGGGATTATGGCAGTGCAGCAGGTGTTGCAACTTTGCCTAGAGCAGGGTGCTAGACTGGCCCAACCGGGAGAATTTACGCTGCGGGCTTTCCTGAACGGGCGGCTGGATCTGACTCAAGCTGAGAGCATTGCCGATCTGGTGGGAGCAGAATCGCCCCAGGCAGCCCAAACAGCGCTAGCCGGACTGCAAGGAAAACTGGCACAGCCGATCCGCCAATTGCGATCGATGAGCTTAGAGATTCTGGCGGAAGTGGAGGCCCGGATTGATTTTGAAGATGATCTGCCACCGCTGGATGAAGGGCTAATTCGGCGGCAATTGACTGAACTCTTGCGGCAGGTTGAGCAAATTTTAGCGACGGCCGACCGGGGTGAACTGCTGCGGACTGGGTTGAAAGTGGCGATCGTCGGTCGGCCGAATGTGGGCAAATCTAGCTTGCTAAATGCCTGGAGCCGCACCGATCGCGCCATCGTGACCGATCTGCCAGGTACGACCCGCGATGTGGTGGAATCCCATTTGGTGGTGGGCGGCATTCCCATTCAGGTGCTGGATACAGCCGGGATTCGGGAAGCGACCGATCGAGTCGAGCAAATTGGGGTGGAACGATCGCGTCATGCGGCGGCCCAGGCTGATCTGGTGTTGTTTACGCTGGATGCCCAAGCGGGCTGGACTCCAGAAGATCAAGCAATTTATCAGCAGGTGAGTCATCGATCGGTGATTGTGGTGTGGAATAAGCGAGATTTGGTGGTGGAGATACCTTGTTTGCCGTCTGATTTGTCAGATTTGCCTCTTGTAACGACGGTTGCCGCTCAACAGCAGGGCATTGAGGATTTAGAACAGGCGATTCTCGATCGGGTTGAGGCAGGCAACCTGCAAGCGGCGAATCTGGATGTTGCTATTAATCAACGCCAAGCGGCGGCCCTGACTCGTGCCAAAATTGCTCTGCAACAAGTCCAGGAAACGATCGAGCAGCAACTCCCGCTGGATTTTTGGACGATCGATCTCCGGAGCGCAATTCAGGCATTAGGCGAGATTACGGGCGAGGAAATCACCGAATCCGTGCTCGATCAAATCTTTAGCCGTTTTTGTATTGGAAAATAGAGCTGAAAAAATAGAGCTTGAAAAATAAAGCTTGAGAAATCATAAAAAGGAAAAATCTGAATCAGGCGATCATCCGTATCTAAAAAATGGGGAGAGGCTGCAATAGAAATGGATCCCTCATCTACCGATTTACCTCACTTTCTAAACAGTCAATCTGAACAGTCAATCTGAATAGTCAATCTGAATAGTCAATCTGAATAGTCAATCTGAACAGTCAATTTTTGAATCTATAGACCTGCTTCTATCTATGCTCTACAGAAAACCTTTTAACTGGGTATGGCAGAATCTTCTGCCTAGCCTCCTGACTGGTGTAGCATTAGGGTTAGCTCCCGGATCGATCGATATTTTTAATTTCTCGTTACCTGGTTGGTTAGCACCTGTCCAAGCCATTCCATCTAATGTTCCTCTTTCTATCGTAGAAGCAACTCCTATGGCTACTTCTGTATTATCTACCGATGCAATCAATGCTGCGCTGACTGAACTTCCAGGCTGGAGTGTGGAACGAGGTAAACTCCATCGTCAGTTTCAGTTTTCTTCATTCGTAGAAGCGTTTGGGTTTATGTCTAGTGTTGCCCTCGTGGCGGAATCGATGGGGCATCACCCAGAATGGTTCAATGTTTATAACCGCGTCACTGTCGATCTGACCACCCATGATGCTGGTGGTATTACCGAGCTAGATGTGAAACTGGCCAAGAAAATGAATGAATTAGCCGAATAAAACCTGAATTTGGTCTTTTCTGATTTTCGCCCACTCATCCCTCGGCCACTCATGCAGCGATGATTCGTCTCAATTGGTGGCGGCTCTCAGTCTGTGATTCGTCCCAATTGCTGACGGCTCTCAATCGAGCGATCATCGATCCAAAACCCTTTGCCAAAGATCAAAACGCTCTCGCAACGGGTCTGTTCCTACGATCGCACTATTGTGAGTTAAGTGCATACTCCGATCTATATTTGGGTCATGTTTTGTCCAATATGCTTGCAAACAGCCCATCTTGATTGTTGGCCGCGCCAATGCCCAGTTTCCGATTGGTTGCACCTACGAATCGGTTGCACCTACGACAAGTGGCATTTTTACCTGTCGCTGGTTGGCAAAGGCAACTTCTGGGTGTGATCGCCAGTTCAGCACTTTAGAGCTGCGCCGTCCCAACCTTTTTCATTTTGGTTTGTATTTCGGTTTTCGGTTGAATGAGCAATGATACTTCATAACCATTGTAGACAAAGCCATGACTACAGGTGACAACGCCTGCCTGCTTATATTGATGACACAGGGCATAGAACTCGGTAAGGAATCGCTCTTGCTCTGAAGACAGCATGGAAATTACCTAACTCTGCATTTTGATTAAACTGGATTTTATGACTGGTTTGCTTCCTACCGATCGGTCAACCAATCGGGGGACAACGATCCCGCCCAGGGTGAAAAAAACTCATAATCTTCGAGAGGAAGCAAATTTGAGAAGTTGGGAATATTAAATTTATTTCTAATATATGTATTTGATGGATGATGAGAATTATAAATTATAAGGATTTGGAATTCCGGTGCTGATTTAACAGGGTTTGATCTAGAAGTAAGATAATGGCAATATATGTGATTTCTAAGATTTTAGTCTCTATCTTATCGGCGTAGATGATACCGATCCTATCCTATAATGAATCATAAATAGTATGAAATCACTAAGAGTATAAAACGCTGAGGCTGATGCAAATCCTGTCTGCTAATGTTCTTCGTTCTGTTCGGTTGATCGCCACCGATATGGATGGTACTCTAACGCGACATGAAAAATATACGCCAAAGCTACTGCAAACCCTGACTGACTTGGCAGTGGCCAACATTCCCGTGCTCATTGTGACGGGGCGATCGGCGGGCTGGGTAAATGCGATCGAACATTATTTGCCGATTGCGGGAGCGATCGCTGAAAATGGCGGAATCTTCTACCGCAAGGGAATGGCTGAACGGCTGATTGAATTGCCTGAACTCCAGTTGCATCGGCAACGTTTGGCGCAGATGTTTGCTACCCTACAGCAACAATTTCCTCAAATCCGTACTTCTGAAGATAATGCATTTCGGATCACCGATTGGACATTTGATGTGCAGGGAATCTCACTGCTGGAATTACGCCAAATGGAATGTCAATGTCAAGCGCAAGGATGGGGATTTACCTACAGTACGGTGCAATGCCATATTAGACCATTGGGACAGGATAAGGCGATCGGGCTGAAGACGGTCTTGAGCCGCTTTTTTGCGGATTACGACTTCAGAGAAGTGGTAACGGTGGGAGATAGCCCCAACGATCAAAGCTTGTTTGATCCAGCACTTTTCCCGATTTCGGTCGGGGTCGCCAATCTGGCTCACTATACCGATCAATTACAGTCTCTGCCTGCCTACCTGACGCAAGCTGCTGAAGTGGAAGGATTTTGTGAATTAGCCAATATTTTGCTGACTCAGAGAGCCGCATGAGGATATCAAACGACCCAAGCTGAGCATCAGAGATCGGTGCCCCGATCAGGCAGGTGTTCCTACGACCTTGAGCGCGATCGAAATCAAGCTGAGGAAGGTCATAAAGCCAACGGCATCCAGGGTGGTAGTCAACAGCGGACCGCTAATCAGAGCCGGATCGAGGTTGAGCCGCTTCAAGCCCATGGGCAATAAAGTCCCTAGACTGGCAGCGACGAAAACATTAATCACCATCACTAACCCTGCCACGATCGATACCCAGCGTTCTTCCGGCACTGCCCAGATCAGCGAGAGGAGAGCTAAGGCGGATCCTAAGGCTAGCGAGGTGCCAAGCCCTGCCAGCAGCTCTTTGCGGAGAATCTTGAGGGTATCGGCATGGGTAACTTCGCCAATTCCCAGGCCGCGAACGGTCACGGATAAGGCCTGAATTGCGACATTGCCGCTGGTATTCGACAAAATGGGCATGACAACAGCGAGCACTGGCACCAGAGAAATCACTGGCTGAAATGGAGCGATCGCGCTTGCCGCTCCCACATAGAGCCCAATGTTGCCAAGGAGCCAGGGGAGTCGTTTGCGAATAGTGATATGGGGTAAGGAGAGAGCGGCTTCGTCCCCACCACTCACCCCTGCTAGCTTTTGAATGTCTTCGGTGGCTTCTTCTTCTAAAATATCCACGACATCGTCGATCGTGACGATCCCCACTAAGCGATCTTCCCGATCCACCACGGGTAAAGCGATCAGATCATACCGCTTCATGATTTGTGCGACTTCTTCCTGAGGCATTTCCGTGTAGGCTTTGATCACGCGACCACTCGCCACATCGCGCACCAGCGTTGAAGGAATGGTGAAAAAGAGTTGCCGCAACGAAACGACGCTCATCAGTTGGCGTTGATTGTCCGTCACATAGGCGTAGTAGATGGTTTCCTTGTCTTGATCGGTGCAGCGAATTTTTTCCAGCGCTTCACCTACGGTGAGACCTTCTCGCAACTGCACATACTCAGTGGTCATGACTCGACCGGCAGTACCTTCGGCATACCCCAAAATGGTAGCTGTGGCCTGACGTTCGGCAGGGCTGAGTTGTTGCAAGAGCCGTTTGACGATTCGGGCTGGTAGCTCATCAAATAGCTCTGCGCGATCGTCCGGTCGCATCGATTCGACCAACTGGCGCACATCAGCAGCTTGCAAGGAACTGATCAAATCTTCCTGCACCTCTGCCGGGAGGTATTCAAATACATCAGTTGCCGTGTCTTTGTTGAGCAGCCGAAACGCGATCCCCTGCTGATCGGGAGGCAAATGAACAATATAGTCGCCAATATCCACGGCCGGGAGCTGATTGAGCTCCCATTTCATCTGGTTTAAACCAGCTAGCTCCAGTCCAGCAAAGTCTAAGCCAACCATATCCGACAGAGAATTTTGCTTCTCTTGGGTAGTGAGCATATCAACCTCCTATAGCCTCTCACGCGCTGAGAGACCGAGGCCTCACCCGCCTAGAGAGGGGATGTACTGTGGGGGGATGGACTTGGGTCCATGAGAATTTTGAACTCAACATCAATGCGGCCCGAAGGCACGACATCGCTAACACTATACTACCCGTTGAGCGGGCGGATCAGGAAGCTCTCGCTCGGAAGATTTCTCAGGAATAGGATAATCTGGCTGGGAGCCTTTAAGCCTGTAAAAGCTGACTCTCTAGGAGGAGGGTTGCTTCCTCAGCCGATAGGGGTGAACTAAACAAAAACCCTTGCATTTCTTCGCAGTCTAAGGAAAGCAGGGTGTGTTCCTGGACTTTTGTTTCCACGCCTTCTGCTACCAACTTGAGGTTGAGCACCCGCCCCATGGCAATAATGGCTGCTACGATCGCTTTATCGTTGGGATCGGTGGTGAGATCCCGTACAAAGGATTGATCAATCTTCAGGGTATTGAAGGGAAAATTTTTCAAATAACCGAGGGAAGAATAGCCTGTCCCAAAATCATCCATGGCTGTGGAAACGCCCATCTGGTTGAGCGTATGCAGGATAGTTTTGGTCAATTCTACATTTTTCATTACCGTGGTTTCCGTAATCTCTAGCTCTAGATAGCGGGGGGCTAACCTCGTTTCTTGCAAGGCACGAGCGATCATTTCTACCAGATTAGGCTGCCGCAATTGTCGAGCTGATAGATTGACTGCGACGCGAATGGGAGGTAACCCGGCCGCCTGCCAACGGCAATTTTGGGCACAGGCTGTCCGCAGAACCCATTCCCCGATCGGTACAATTAGGCCGTTTTCCTCCGCCAGTGGAATAAACTTGGCAGGTGAAACTAGCCCCATCTCCGGATGTTGCCAGCGGATCAGGGCTTCCATTTGGGTAATTTCCCCAGTCACTACATTAATTTGCGGCTGATAGTAGAGAACGAATTCCTGCCGTTGTAAAGCTCGATGCAGATGGCTTTCCAGCGTTAGCCATTCTGAAGTTTCCGAATTGATCGCTGAAGTGTAGAGGTGATAGCCGTTCCGACCGCTATCTTTGGCCCGGTATAGGGCAGCATCTGCATTCTTAAGTAAGGTTTCGGCATCTTCACCATCATTGGGATAAACGGCAATGCCAATACTGCTACTGACATGTAAAGTATGTCCCTCCAGGTTGAAATCTGGCTTCATGGCATGGAGGATTTTTTGAGCCACAATGACTGCGTCCTCTGCCTCGCTCAGATCGGGCAACAGCAAAGTAAACTCGTCCCCAGCCCAGCGAGCGACTAAATCTTGCCTGCGTAAACAGCCCCGAATGCGTCGGGCAACTTCCTGTAAAAGCTGATCTCCGGCAGCATGACCTAAGGAATCGTTGATCAGCTTAAACCGATCCAGATCTAAAAACATGACCGCCAAGAGTTTCTGGGCTTGAATTGCCTGTAACAGAGCCTTGGCAAGACGATCGTTAAAGAACTTGCGGTTGGGCAACCCGGTCAATAGATCATGACAAGCCTGGTAGCGAATCTGGGCTTCGGTTTGGAGCCGTTCGGTAACATCCCGAAAACTCCAGACTCGACCGATCACCGAATCTCCCAAGCGCTGCGGACAGGATCGCCCTTCAATGTAACGACCATCTTTGAGATCTAAAATGTCGTGGCTTTCGATTTGAGGCTGGGCATAGAGTTCTTGGACGCGCCCTAAAAAGAGATCGGGTTTTTTCAAGAAACGAGCGATAAACTGCAAATCATGAAATTCATCCCAAGCAATTGAAGGATGGGTGGACTGCTGCCAAAGTTCGGCGAACCGTTGGTTGAAGTTGAGGATGTTGCCCTGGCCGTTGGTGACGAGAATGCCATCAGCCGTAGCTTCAAACGTGGCTTGCAGCAAAGATAGAGAATTACCTAGCTTTTCCTGGGTTCGTTTTCGATCGCTGATATCGCGCTTCAAGGCAACATAATTGGTGATTTGACCATTTTTATTATGGATGGGGAAAATAGTCGCTTCCTGGGGATAGATCGATCCATCTTTCCGCTTCCCGAGATAGGAACCTTGCCAGACTTTGCCCGCCGAAATATTGGCAGCAATTTCTTCGTAGAATGAATCATCATGTTGTCCTGATCGCAACAATTCAGCCGGAGTTTTGCCAACAGCTTCTTCCTGACGAAACCCGGTAATCTGTTCAAACGCGGGATTAACGTACAAAATACGAGACTCAGCATCCGTAATTTCGATCGCATCTGCGGCCTGTTCCAACACCGCCTTCGCCAACTCAGCCTGACGGAGGGCATAATGGAGTTCAGCCCGTTGCTCAGCAATTTTTTCAGCGAGCCGACGGGTATCGGAAAGGGAAGTAGTGCGGGCTTGCAACAGCAGTAACATGTCTGAAGCACTGCCTCGAGTTGGGCGATTGGCCACCTTCAAAGTCAGCAAATTTAAAGTGCTGGGATCATCTACAACTGGCGATATCAGAAAATAGAGTGCTGTTTCCGACGGCACATAGAGCAACTGTCCGTGAAACTGAAATTCGTTCTGGATGCACTCTAGCAGTACCATTGCTCCTGTATGGTGGCAGAGCGTGGCAAAATCGAAGGTGAGATTGGGAGTTTGGAGCCGAAAGTATTGTTGGATGGGTTCACCCGGTAACAATCGGGAATTGAACCGTTGCATGGCCTCCCCGATCTGCGTCACTTGCATATCTGCCTGGATCGCTAAAAAAAACGGAAAAGATTGGGTCAGAACATCGGCGGAAAATCCTGATCGGGCAGAATGACTGGTGTGACGGTTCAAGTTAAACGTCATCGGTAGCTTGGTCATGATCGGCGACAGCACCCTTCATCTCAACAAAGTGGATGGGAACGGTAGTAGCACTGAAGTACCCAAAGGTAATTCCAAAAAAAGGTGGTTTCAAAAAAACAGACGGACATTCGTACTTTGCCTGGGCTACCCATGAGTGCCATTGAGAAAATCGAGCAGGCGCGATCTGCAACTCTGCCTGCTAAGTAGATTAAGTGGACTAAATCCTTTTAAGAGACTGGGGTGCAGTCATCTCTTGAATTCCACCTAGGCGACTTAGCATGAATGAGAACAAGCCCAAATCATCAACATAAGATCCTTGCATGAAATTTCTGCATGGAGCACTTGATGTCTTAATATCTGCCCTGTCCTGTTTCCACTAAAGCGAGGAAGCCCATGCAAAGCAAGCGCAGATTCACAGACTGCGAAGCCATGATGAACCAATTTTTATGTAGATTCCCCTAGACTCAATGAAACTTAGGGTAGAGCCAGGCTGTTACCCTTTGTCCATTTTGGAGGTGTTGTTGCCCGATCGTCGGCACTTTGCCAAGGTGAACTTGATGATACCAGACTTGTTCAGGCAGCACCAAGATCATGGGCCCGTTGCCACATTGACCTAAGCAATGACAACCAACTACGGAAATTTCTAGGTGAGCTGCTTGAAATGCTGCCAGTATTTCTAACGATCCAGCTTTGCGGCAAGCCTTGCCCTGACATACCAGTACGGTGGGAGAGATCACGTAAATCTTGTCCTAGTGAGTTTAGAGAACGCTGTGGGTTTAGAGAACGCTGTGGGTTTAGAGAACGCTGTGGGTTAGCCAGCAATTTTGAAGATGGAAATCGATCGACAGAAATCGACTGATCCCTCCTTTGTGACTTCAATGAGAAGAAATTAAGCTAGGAGTAGCTGAGTTCAAGGTGGGAATTGATTTTCAGTGCTTATCTCATTGGAAAAGTGCACTCAACAACTTGCGATTACTGTTGCAGCCATACTGGTGTTGGGGATAGTTAGAAGCATGGATACGGGTGTTTCCGAGTCCTGCGCTCAAGTGAGGGAACTGATGGAGCAAATGGATCCCTTTCACCTCCTCTCGTCACCTCCTCTCGCTTGCCCAAACAGCCCCAGACAAACTTGCTTTCTCTCTACAGCCAAAGTCACAAAAGAGGGATAGCAGTATTTTTGTTCATTTGGATGATTCAGTCGCTAGTCATGTCAAAATTATTCTTGATGAACTTTTCGATGCGGATAATTTCCGCTCACAAGTTGTATGGCAGCGTGTTACAAGCCATACTGCCTGTCAATTCTCAGCCTCATCAAGATACATGTCAATCTCGCGATGTGGGCCAACCCCTGTGGGCTGTCTTTGTTCCTTTGATCCGCAGCCGCATGATCCGCAGCCGTACCACTACCACTGAAGAACGGCTAATGGTTGAACTGCCCAAATCCCTGAATGCCTGGAAACCCTTTCAAGTTACCCTTAGTGAACGCCGTTCCTGCCCTGGAGTAGCAAAGACCCTGTTTAACCTCTTGGAATCGTCAGTGAGGGGACTCGGAGACCAGTACTGGCGAAATGCGAAAACTTTAGAGCAATCAAGAAGGCGTTTCAACCATGAATAATTTGATCGCTCGTATTCAGAAACTTATAGATTTTCGTAGGGAAATTGGGCAACCAATTGATCACCATTTTCTGCCTGGACTGAGTCGTGAATATCTTCAAGAAAAAGTGTCACAATACTCTTTCTATTTTCCAGCAGAGTTAATCGATTTGTATGCTTGGCATAATGGCACAAATGAGCAAGACTTTTTAATTTTCAGAGATATGGCTTGGTTGAGTTTTGAAAATTCTGTTTCCGAATATGAGTTGAATTTAGAATACTTCTGGAGCGTTTTTAATAGCTCTGACATCAATTTAGAACCTGCAAGGATGTTTCCATTTGCTGGTTTTGAGGGATTTTGTCTGTATTTAAGCTATCCAGGTCAAGCGATGTGTCCAAATCTAGGACTTCCTATTATTGCAACCGGGAAGGGGGTACTGGATCCATACTTTACTTCGCTTGACTCTATGTTAGATACCGTTGAGGAATGGTTCACAGTTGGTCAGCATAGTGAGTACGGATGTACGGTTGAGGAAACCCTTGAGCGCCAGATTTGGCGAAAGTACAACTCAGAGGTATTTGGCGTGTAGTCAGAAACCACCGTATAACCATTGAGATGGCGCAGATGTCAGGAAAAATCTGGAGCTGGAGTCTGCTTCAGTGACCTAATGGGACGAGGGGCTTTCGAACCAGGATTTGATTGCAAGTCCCTTCGCCCCTAGTGGGAGAAGGGATTTAGGGATGAGGGGAAAAGATTTGTCAGTCAATCAGGGGATGAGCTTGTCGATCGACAAACCCTATGAATAGAAATTTTTTTGATATTTCATTACGAAAAACGCTATCCATAGAGTCAGCTCTGAACTACAATTCAAGCCTAAATCTTGCTGCTGTCTCAAATGTGTTGCTATGACTCGCGCTTACCGATCGCCCGCGAACCCATTCCCCACCCAGCCAGTTCCTGTCAAGCCAGTTCCCTCCCCTCGATCGGCCAGTGCCAGACCCAGGGTTCAGTCTGGACAACTGATCAAGCCAGCTTCACAGGGCTCTTGGATGACGGTGTTCTCCCTGTTTTTGCTGACCATTAGCATTAGCACCCTATTCACAACTTGGCTGGTGCGGCAGTGGGTGGTTGCCAGTCCCGCCCAAAACCTCGCCCAAAATCCCGCCCAAAATCCCGCCCAAAATGGAGCCACTGCCCCGGCTGGAAATGCTCCTTCGGGTCAAACCGCCAGTTCAGCCACCAGCCCGGCCGCCAGCCCGGCCGCCGATCCAGCGAACCCACCACTGCAGGGTCAACCCCTGGTGCATCCCTCGATCGCCCCAGGCGTAGGGTCTTCATTAGTTCCAACCCCTGCTCCTGCCATGGCTCAAGCTTTAGCCCAAACCATGGCTGATCAAAAAAACCTTACCTTTACAGCCCCACCCCAATTTCAGGGGGCGATCGTGCATGAAGCCAATTTAAAAGTAGCGAAAGATGCGATCGCGCTCACCTTTGATGATGGGCCCTGGCATGTCACCACCAATCAAATTCTAGATATTTTGAAGCAGGCGAACGTGAAATCCACTTTCTTTTGGGTGGGTGAGGCACTTCAGAATCACCCAGAGATTGCGCGGCGAGTGGTGCAGGAAGGCCACGCCATTGCCAATCACACCTGGAGCCATCGCTACGCCTTCGCCGATGCCACTGATATTGCTACCGAAATTGAGAAAACAGCTCAGTTAATTTATGAAATCACGGGGGTGCGCACCACCCTCTTTCGTCCACCCGGAGGTTATCTAGATAATGGTTTATCTGACTATGTCAGAAGCCGAGGCCATACCGTTGTGATGTGGTCAGCAGCACCACCAGATACTGATTCAGAGATGGATGCCAGAAAATTGGTGGAAACGGCGGTGGAATCGGTCAAGCCTGGTTCAATCATATTGCTGCATGATGGAGGAGGCGATCGATCGAAAACAGTGGCGGCTTTACCTTCGTTGATTCGAGCACTCCGGGCTCAGGGGTATCGATTTGTGACGGTGCCAGAATTGTTGGCATTGGAAGCGAATGGTTGGTAGGGTTTAATCTGGTAGAAGGATGAGCCATGACAACTTATACGTTGTATGATTATCGACCCTCGGGCAACGGCTACAAAATTCGCCTGTTGCTGACTCAGCTTGGCATTCCCTACACCTACGTTGAGAAGAATATTATTCAGGGCGAAACTCGCACACCAGCCTTTTTGGCGATCAACCCCAACGGTCGGATTCCGGTGCTGGAGCTGGAGCCAGGTCTGTACTTGTCTGAGTCGAACGCGATCCTGCTCTACCTGAGTGAAAACACCCCTTTCTTACCCACCGATCGGCTAGAACGCGCCTACGTTAACCAATGGCTATTTTTTGAGCAATATAGCCACGAGCCTTACATTGCCACCTCGCGCTTTCTGCTCACCTACAAACCAGATGAGCAATCTCAAGCCCTGATCGCCCAAAAGCGGCAACCGGGCTATGCTGCCTTGGGAGTGATGGAACAGCGTTTGTCTGAGCATCCGTTTTTGGTGGGTGATCGCTACACAATTGCTGATATTGCCCTTTATGCCTACACCCATGTTGCAGATGAAGGAGGCTTCGATCTGAGTGGCTTTCCCGGCATCCTCACCTGGATCGATCGGGTGCAGACCCAACCAAATCACCTGCGGATCACTGAAACCCATGGGGGCAAGCCTCGATCGGGCGACTGACCGCAGCGCTAATCTTCCGATCGCGATAGGGGATTAATCAACTCATTCAACCCTTCCCCAATCAGCGACAGCCCGACTACCAGTAGGGTCAAAGCCAGACCCGGAAACAAGGCCGTCCACCAAATGCCGGTAGGCAAAGCATCCAGCGCTTGCTGCAAATCGCGCCCCCATTCTGGTGTTTCTTCTGGTAAGCCCAGTCCCAAAAAGCCCAAGCCACCCAATACCAGCACTGCATCGGCGGCATTCAGTGTGAATAACACAGGAACACTTTGGATAACGTTGAAAAATAAATAGCGGGATAACACGCGCCAAGTCGAAGCTCCCATCGATCGGGCGGCTTCAATGAATAACTCGGTTTTCACGCTGACCGTATGGTTGCGCACCACCCGGTAATATTGTGGTACATAGGCAATGCTGAGGGCGATCGCTGCGTTCCAGATGCCGCGCCCCACCACAAATGCCAAAGTCACCGACAGCAGCAGTCCGGGCAGCGTATAGATCGTATCCATCAAAAATAACAAAATGCGATCGACCCGTCCCCCCAGATAGCCGCTTACCATCCCTAGCGGCACCCCCACCACCACGCTCAGCAAGGTCGCCAGGATCACCACCTGCAAAGCCGCCTGACTACCAAACACCGTGCGCGCAAACACGTCGTAACCCTGCCGTGCTGTACCAAACCAATGGGCAGCCGAGGGTGGGTCATGGATCGGGTTGGCCAACGACTCTAGGGGATCTTGCAGCCAGCCCCAAGATTGCAGCAGTGGTGCCAGCAGCGCCGCCAGCACAAACATCAGCGTAATTCCCATGCCAGCGATCATCATCTGGATCGACAGGCGTGGATATTGGGAAAGGCGGTGTAACCCCGGAATGCGAAATTGACGAACGGTCATGGTGGAGATCCAGGCAGATGAGGTTAGTGTCTAGTCGGGTTGAGTTTTAGGCTAACCCGATTAAACCATTCTTGGCTGCTTCTGATCTGGGTTGCTTCTGGTCTTGGCTGCTTCTGGTCTGGGTTGCTTCTGGTCTGGGTTGCTTCTGATCTGGGTTGCTTCTGATCTGGGTTGCTTCTGGTCTGGGTTGCTTCTGGTCTGGGTTGCTTCTGGTCTGGGTTGCTTCTGGTCTGGGTTGCTTCTGATCTGGGGCGCTTCTGAGGCGATCCCCCCGATTTTGCTGCGATCTGCTCGCCAACCCATGCTAAGTTGCCAACCCATGCTACAATTCTCCTCCGCTAGCTCTGTCTGTTATTTGGTGCTACTTCAGCTCTCCCGTTAGCGCTCCCGTTCGGATGGGGAGTTTATCGCCCTGCCTCGATCGCCCCGTTTCGATCGCCCTGCCTTCAATATGCTGTTTATTTAAGCCTTCTGTTGATCTATGCCTACCGCTTTATCACCGCTGCAAATTCGCGATACCTGCTTCCAGTGGGGGCAGCAAACCTACCTGATGGGAGTGCTCAATGTCACACCCGATAGCTTCAGCGATGGCGGGCAGTTCAATACCGTAGAGGCGGCACTGCAACAGGCTGAAGCCATGGTAGAAGCAGGAGTCCATATGGTGGATATTGGCGGGCAGTCTACCCGGCCTCAAGCAGAGGATGTGTCGTTAGAGGAAGAACTGGAGCGAGTGGTGCCAGTCATCCAGGCGATCCGTCAAGCCGGACTGACCATTCCGATCTCAGTTGATACCACGAAAGCGGCGGTGGCTCAGTCCGCTGTGATCGCCGGAGCCGATCTGATTAATGACATTTCAGGGGCGATCTTCGATCCAGATATGTTAGCCACCGTTGCGGACTTGCAGGTGCCGATCGTGTTGATGCATCTGCGCGGCACCCCAAAAACGATGCAGCAGTTAACTGATTATGAGGATGTCGTTGAGGCGATTACGGCGTTTTTGCAGCAGCGAGTGGCGGCAGCGAGGGCAGCAGGTATTGCCAGCGATCGGATCATCCTTGATCCGGGCATCGGTTTTGCCAAAACCTTTGATCAAAATTTAGAGATTCTGCGTCGATTACCCCAACTACGTGAGTTAGGTTTGCCATTGCTGGTGGGCACTTCGCGCAAGAGCTTCATCGGGCATCTGCTCAACCAGCCCGATCCAAAACAGCGGCTTTGGGGAACGGCAGCCACTTGCTGTGCCGCGATCAGGGGTGGAGCGGATATTTTACGGGTTCATGATGTGGCAGAGCTGCGGGATGTCTGCCGGGTGGCGGATGCGATCTGGCGATCGGACGAGCGATGAACGACTGGATTAGTGGGTTGATTGCAATGCCTCAGACAGGATCGTGATTGCTTCAGGCGACAGATTCACGGACACTTCCAGTAGTTGGGACTCGTCGCGGATCGTGAGCACCGATCGTCCAGACAACTGCCGGATCGCGATTTGGGGCTGGGCGATCGTAATTTTTTGATATTCCACTTGCGGTAAGGCGACTCGAATCACAATGCCGCGCTGGGTTTGGGGATAAATGAACAATTGCTGGTAGATCGGATCTAGCTCTAGCTTGTAAGGGGTTGTGCTGCGCTCATCGGGCAGGTGAGGTGATCGCCAATACAGCGTAATGCCCCGCACGTTGGGAGATTGAATCACAACTGTTTCGTCAAACCGCTGTGGCTCCCAGTCCAAGTCAGACAGGTTCCCCGATTCTGGAATCAACCGCTGTCGCCAGGTAATTTCCTGCCCAGCCAGACCGCTCCACCACTGACTGATCGCGGCAAAATCATTGGCGCTGCTAGGGCTACTGGTTTCTTGCTGCCAAACAATCCTGTTTTGCATGATTTGCTTGCAATGAGTTTGATCTAACGCAGATTATTCTAGTCCAGGGGAGACACAAAGATTTCTTGAGAATTGCTGATGGATTTACCGATCGTTTATCACCCAGACTACGTGGCTCCGCTCCCACCCGATCACCGCTTCCCGATGCCCAAATTTCGGCTATTGCATGATCTACTGCTTGCTGATGGGGTGATCCATCCTTGCCAAGTCCATTTTCCTGAACTGCCGCCTCGCGAGTGGATCGAACAGGTTCACACCTCGGACTACGTGCGTGACTATTGCCAAGGCACCCTCGATCCAAAGGCACAGCGGCGGATCGGGCTACCCTGGAGTCCAGCCTTGGCGAATCGCACCTGTATTGCAGTGGGCGGCACCCTCTTGACGGCGCGGCTGGCGCTTCAGCATGGGCTGGCTTGCAATACGGCGGGTGGAACGCACCACGCATTTCCCAGCTATGGTTCCGGGTTTTGTATTTTTAACGATCTGGCGATCGCTGCCCGCGTGTTACTGGCAGAAGGGGTGGTGAATCAGATCTTGATCGTCGATTTAGATGTGCATCAGGGAGATGGCACGGCGTTTATTTTTCAGTCGGAACCGCAAGTCTTCACTTTCTCGATGCATTGCGCCATCAACTTTCCGGGCACCAAACAAACGAGCGATCTGGATGTGCCGCTGCCGGAAGGAATGGAAGATGAGGCCTATTTACAAACCTTAGCGGACTATTTGCCGGATTTATTGAGTCAGGTCAAACCTGATCTGGTGCTCTACGATGCTGGGGTGGATGTGCATTTGGGCGATCGATTGGGTAAGTTAGGGCTCAGCGATCGGGGCTTGCTTTGTCGAGAAATGCAGGTTTTGACGACTTGCCTCGGTCAGGGCTATCCGGTGGCAAGTGTGATTGGGGGTGGCTATGCGGAGGATATGCAGGCGTTGGTCTATCGCCATTCGGTGCTGCATCGAGCAGCCAGTGATGTGTATCGGCAATTGACTTGAATCCCCAGAACCCAAAATCTGGATCGAGGCATTCTGGATCGAAGCATTGTAGAGGCATTGGATATGATTGGGAAGTAAATGAAATCTGCTTGCTACCTCCTTGAAGCACCATGCGATTTAAACAGCAGCGCCGCCGCTCCCAACTGCCGGAAGTGAATCTAGTGCCGATGCTAGATGTGCTGATGGTGGTGTTAACTTTCTTTATCATCGTGTCAATGACGTTGACGACCCAGCAAGGTCTGGAGGTACAGTTGCCCAGCCCAGAAGAAGCGGAACCGACTGAGGTGGAACCGCAAGTGGCGATCGTGCAACTCACACCGGAAGGCATAATTCAATTTGATGATCAGCCGATCGAAAAATCGGCCTTAACGACGCAAATTAAAGGATTTTTAGCAGAAAATCCTAAAGGAGCGGTAGTGCTGCAAGCAGAGGAAGAATTACCCTACGAACAGGTGATTAGTCTGCTGGGGGAAATGAAAGCGGCCGGGGGCGATCGGGTTTCGCTAGCGATTGAGTGAGCGATCGGGACAGGCTCGATCGCGGTTCCATGGCTGCCTAACGGTGGTTTCACGGCGGTCTTATGGCTGCTGGATAGGTAAGTTAGGGTTTCATGACAAGATTGCCCCTCCGAGTTGACAGAAACCAACAAAACGGTAACAATGAATACAGAAATAAATCGTTCATCTCTCGCCAAGCCAATCACAGTTTGAAGCTTAGAGCTAACGCAGAGCTAATGCAGAGCTAACGCAGAGCTTAAAACTGAGCGGCTAGAAGCCGGGAGACGGAAGTAAGGAATTTTCCTGAAGGAACGCGCCTCAAACTCACTACATTTTGAAACCGAGGCGAAGACCATGAAACTTACCTATCGCGGCGTATCTTACGATTACAATCCTCCCGCTGTGCAATATGGCGATTCCACCCAAGTGGGCAAATATCGGGGGGTTGACATCCGATTTCGCAACATTAAAAAAGCACCAGTGCTTCAACCAACTCTAGATTTGGTGTATCGGGGTGCGGCTTACACCACTCATCCCCATGCTGATACACCAGTGGCAACTGAAGCCGTTCCTGCGGTCACTTCTGTGCAGGAGCAAGCCAGACGATTGATGATGAATCATCACAAAAATGTGAAGCGTCGTCAGCAAGCCATGCTCGCTCGTTTAGATGCCAAAGTTGGGCTACCGGCTAGTGAAGCCTCCCATTTCTGGAACCACATTCGCGGTGGCTCCCATCCTAGCTTTGATGCCTCTTACGATCGTAGCCAAGCAGCTATGAGCTAGAGCAGGGGCTAAACTCGTGGGGCTGCCATAAGCGAGCAACTGCAATAGCAACTGCAATAAGTTTGTCTCAAGTTAGCTGGTTGGAGCACCCCCCAAGTGGGGGTGTTTTCTTATGGATGCAAATTATGGATATGGATGCTGATTATTGATGCAGAATGATTGTCAGGCAAGGAATCCAAGCCAGCAAAATCCACAACCAGGGAAATGCCCGATCGGGTACTGGAGTCTCTGATAGTAATGCCTCGATCCTTTCTTCTAGACGGGTTAGATCAGCCGCCACGGCCGTACAGGCTGTTTCGAGCTGCAAATTTGGATTGACAAACGGAGCTTTCGCCATCTGAAGTAAGGATTCTGCCACCAACAAAGCTTCCACTTCTTGGGTTGCCCAGCGATCGGCTCGCATTTCGCGTAACAACAGCAGCTCCTGCCACAGTGCTGCGGTATTAGGCAACCAAGCGGTCACCTGCCGGAGCCAATTCAACCAGAAAAACCAGAATGTATCGTGATAGTAAGCGTGAGCCTGCTCATGAGCAAACACGGCTGCCAGTTGCTCCGGCGAAAATTGATCGAGTAACCCTCGGCTTACCACCAGCCTCGATCGCCAAAATCCAACTTGAGCGGCAAAAGGCATATCAATTTCTAGCAGATAAGCAGATTGATCGGCAATTTTAATACTGGGATGCTGCTGCAACTGCCGCAGTGATCGCCACACCTGTCCCACTTGCCAGATCAGGCTACCTCCTGCCCCTGCCCCCAACCCCAACGCACAGAGAAAGCCAATCTGCCCGACCGGCACCCCCAACATCTGCCCATGTTGCCCCATGTTGAGCACAGACCAGGCAGTCACACCCAGGAGCAGAGGTGAAAATAGAAATAGCCCTAATGTGCGCTGCCAGCGATCCTGCCAGGTTCTGCCTGATCGCATTGCCAACACTCGCACCAGAATAGCTACCCCTAACGCGAGCAATAGTAAATCTAGATGCATTACGCTCCCTCCTTAGCTTGCCGAGCCGCTTTCAGCCGTTGAGTGATCGCATCCAATTTCTCAATGCTCGCCACATCCAATGCATCCGCGAAAGCAGCTACCACCTCTGGATTGCTGATCGCCAAAAAGTTTTGCAGCCGATCGTGGGCTTGCAGCACCTTCGCCTCTTCCGGACTCACCAGGGGTCGCCAGCGAAATGCTCGATCGGTTCTATCGCAGGCCAGCCAACCTTTTTGGGTCAGCCGTCGCAGCACAGTGGTCACAGAAGCATAGGCTAACTCTCGGTTGGGATCGGCCAGAATGCGATCGTGAATTTCTTTAACCGTCGCAGCATCCAGGCTCCAGAGGATCTCTAAAATTTCGGTTTCTAATGGGCCCAATGACAGATGCTTAGGGCGAGGGTGGGGCAGAGGTGGCATAGTAGATTGGGTTAAGGAACAAGAGATGAATTCAAATCGTTGCTGAAATGTTTGAGAACAGGCTAGGACTGTGCAGCATCCTGTGCTTAGACAGCCTATTGAATTTCGCCAGTGATTTAATTTTCATGCCGAGGCGATCATGCTAATCATTCTATCTGGGTCGATCGGCACCAGTGATCATTCTTTACTTTCCCTGGATGGAGACAACTTTTACGATTATTCATCTTTGACGCGGTGTCTTTTGACAGATCCGCTTGAGTTTTTCAGGATGGTCAATAGTCGAGATAGTCGAGACTGATCACCCTTGAGAGCGAGAACGATCCCCATGAAGAAAGTTGTGGCGATTTTAGTGTTGTCTATTTCCCTGATCGCCGTCTGGTTTAGCCATCCTGCTGAGGCCGCTGATTTGGCGGGTGGAGCTAAAGTGTTTAGCGCGAACTGTGCAGCCTGCCATGTCGGAGGCGGTAACCTGGTTAATGCGACCAAAACCTTGAAAAAAGCCGATCTGGAAAAGTATGAGATGGCTTCTCTAGAAGCGATCAAAACCCAGGTCACTAATGGTAAAAATGCAATGCCTGCTTTTAGTGGACGGCTCACGGCTGATCAGATCGAAGATGTTGCAGCCTATGTGCTCGATCAGGCAGGGAAAGGCTGGTAAAGCTTCAGTCTGGTTGTTTGTCCGGTCATGATTGCTTAAGGTCACTGGCTTAAGGTTTACTGACTTAAGATTGCTGGCTTAAGCTCATCAAGCCTGGGGGATTAGAGATGAAGTGGCAAACCCTGGTTGATTGAAACAGTTTCAGTTGATTTCAACCAACCGCGGAGATTCAGTTCAATTCATTCTCACCCGACCGAATCTGATTTGCCGGTTTTTGGCAATCTCTAACCCCTTCTCTATTGATCGTGTGATCGTGATTATTTTGATCAACGCTGTCCTACAACGCTCCTTATCCTGCAACGCTCATGCGCCAATTTTTAATAGACAGGGTTAAATTCAGCGTTAGATTGGGGCTCACTATCTTAATTTTGATAGGGCTGGGATGTATTCCTGTGTTGGGGTTGAACCTAGCCTGGGCTGATGTAAGTGGCACCAGTTTGAGTGCTAAAGACTGGCTGCGATCGGGAGTGAGTGCGTTTCAGGCAGGAGACTACCGATCGGCGTTGAGCGATTTCGATCAGGCTCTTGTCGCGAACCCAACCTATGGAGCTGCCTTCAGTAATCGTTGTCTTACCCAGATTTATCTAGAACACTATTCCGCCGCGATCGAGGACTGTGGGCAAGCGCTGCAACTCAATCCGACTGATACAGAATCCTATCTCAACCGGGGGCTAGCAGCTTATCGGCTGGGTCAGTTAGAAGCTGCGATCACCGACTACAACCAACTCCTGCAACTGAAACCCCACGACTTTCGGGCTTACTATAACCGGGCCCTAGCTGAAGCGGAACAGCAAGCCTATCGAGAGGCGATCGTGGATTATGGCGAAGCGATCCGGCAAGTATCTCCGTTGTCTCATGGAATGCTGGCGGAGATTCATAACGATCGAGGGATCGCTCACTTGGGCTTGGAAAACTGGCCGCAGGCGATTGCTGATTTCACCCAGTCGATCCAGTTTAGTGGCAATGACTTGAAAGCTTACTATAACCGGGGCTGTGCCTATCATCATCAAGGCAATTTGACCGCAGCCCTGCAAGATTTTGATCAGGTGACACAATTTGCCCCGGATCATGCCCAGGCTTACCTGAGCCGAGGATTGGTTGAGCAACAACTGGGTGATCGAGCCGCAGCGCTAGCGGATTTTGAGCAGGCGGCCCGCTTTTTTCGTTCTCAGGGTGCTACGATCGCCCATCGCCAGACTCTGAATTTAATTCGCCAATTGATGACTGTGCCCAGTGCGATCGGTTGAGAGGGTGGGTGAGTTCGTTCGGATAAGACCGATTGGGGACAAGCGTGGGAATGGCAAAATGAATCAGCGAGTGCTCTGAACCAATGTTGGATTTGCTATTGATTTGTAGCCTGGGTTTTTTGGGTAGTTTCGGTCACTGTGCTGGGATGTGTGGCCCGATCGCAACTGCTTTTGCCCTTTCGCTACAACCCCATGCTGGGCTACGTTCAAATCGGCAATCCCATGATCAGACTGGTCTGATCAGACTGGTCGAACTGATCAGACTGGTCGAATTGATCAGACTGGTCGAACTGATCAGACTGGTCGAACTGATCGAACTGGTCGAACTGATCAGACTGGTCGAACTGATCGAACTGATCAGCCTGATCAGAACCTGATCGAGCAGATGCGGTTTCATCTACTGCTGAATCTGGGACGAATTCTAAGTTATTTACTGGTAGGAGCGGCGATCGGAGCGTTGGGATCTGTTCTGCTAGCGGGTGGGCAAATGGCAGGAGTCGGCAGCGGGTTACGGCGCGGCATGGCTCTGTTGACTGGCGGGTTACTGATCTGGTTTGGGCTCTTGCAAATTTATCCGCAAGGGTTACCCCAGTTGCCGTTCATCCATCCTTTGACTCAAGGCAAACTACATCAACGACTGCAACAAGCCATGCTCAAATTGTCCTTTGAGCGGCATTGGGGCACGCCCTTTTTGCTAGGCATGATTTGGGGATTGATTCCCTGTGGCTTTCTGTATGCCGCTCAGATTAAAGCCGCCGAAACGGGCAATCTCTGGATGGGCAGTGCGACCCTGCTGGCGTTTGGATTAGGTACGCTACCGACTATGCTGGGGGTAGGAGTATCGGCTGCCCGGTTGAGTATGGATCGGCGGAGTCAGTTGGCGCGGATTGGGGGTTGGATCACCTTGACGATCGGCAGCCTAACCCTCTTACGCACAGGCGACATGATGGCAGACTATACTGGTCACGCTGCTTTGCTCTGTCTGATGCTGGCTTTGATCGCCCGGCCGTTGAGCCAGATTTGGGTAGTGCCTCTGCGCTATCGTCGCGTGTTGGGGGTGGGTGCCTTTGTGTTGGCCGTTACCCATACACTGCATATGGTTGAACATGCTTGGCAGTGGAACTTACGGGCAGTTGGGTTTATGTTGCCACAGCACCAATGGGGGATCGGGGCCGGTGGTTTGGCGCTTTTGCTCATGCTACCAGCAGCCCTGACGAGTTTCGATCGGGCCCAAAAATGGCTGGGTGAGCGGTGGAGAACCATTCATTTGCTGGCAGTCCCGGCTCTACTGTTTACGACCATTCACTGCATTCTGGTTGGCTCTCGCTATTTAGGCGCATGGCAACTGACAGGCTGGAATTACGCCATGGTGGGAATTTTGAGTGCAGCTACGATCGCGATTTTGCTCATCCGTTCATTAAATCACTGAACCGAGAGTAACCGCGATGTGACAAATCGATCCATCCAATTTTCCAGGTAGGCCCGGTTTTGCTGGCGCTGTTCTGGATCGGTGGTGGTGAGTGGGAAGGGAGCCAACCCTTGAATGGCGGCCGTAGTGACACAGAACATCGACTTTTGAAAGCTGAGACAAATTTTGACCCGCATATCATCGCGACCCCGTAACCCCTTCAGGTAAATCTCGTCTAGGTAAGGTGGAATGAAGTGTAGCATGTCTTGCATCAGCAACGTGGGAGGAATGCCTGCTCCCCCGATCGGCAGGGGATCGGCAAACAAAGCCCCATAGTTAAAGTCAGCCTGCTCTTCCGAAATCTGGTGGGCTTGAGCGTTATAGGATACGGTGCCGAAGAAGGGAAACGATCGAAAGAACACGGCTTCGACATAGGGCACAGCCGTATCCATCAAAAAGGTCAAACCCGCAGACTGGGGAATAATCTCGTAGGCTTGCCCCTGAATCACCACCTTGTAGGTAATTGGGTCGGCAGCCGCTTCTACTAAACCGTTACGGATATGATCCACTACATCTGCGATCGTTTTAATTTCACCGCGATCATAGCGATCAGACAGAATCAGGAACATGCGGCTCATCACATTCCAGAATTGCCCCAAAGCACTGTAGTAGCAGAGCACGCGCACTTGCTCTAATAAAAATTCCGGAAATAGCCGGTTCAGCCCGCCCATGAAGGGGTTCGATTTCAGCTTGGCTTGGATCGCGGCTGTGGCCCGCTGACGATATTCCTCACTATCGAGATAGGCATCTAATGCATGGGCTCCATGCCAAAACATTGCCTTCATGCAGTACTCGGAAAATTCATAGTTAATTCGATCGTGCCACCAATGCTTCAGCAGTTTGGATAAGGTGACTTCCCCATTGAAATATTTGAAAAAAGGAAACAACACCAGAAACTGATGTTCGGCAATGTAAGTGAGATTAATTTGGTAGGCATCCAATACGGTACCGTAACTTTTGAGAATGCCGACCACTTCAACAACGTTTTCGGCTGATTCGGGCAAGAGTGCTCCGCCCTGTTCCAGCCGATCGATGATAGGAGCAAGTGGGTGAGTTGGAGGAGTTGCAGTCAACATGGCAGGTCAGCGGGGTGCAAGGTGAATCAGCAAGTAGCAAGTGAGCGTGATGAGTGAGCGTGACAGGTAAGTCACAGGTAAGTGACAGGTAAGTCACAGAAGCATCAACGATCGTCTAGATAAACTCGTTGCAACGGTCAATGTGGTTAAAACAACAGGATTAAAACAACGCGATAGAAATTAGTCAGAAGCAGTTAGTCAGACTGCACATCATTCTTCAAATCATTCAGCCTGAGTACCGGCAAAGATGCAGGCAAAGATGCAGCCGGGACGAATGGAGCCTTCAAGGCAACAGGCGGTTGAGATAGGGGCAGATCCATCGCAACTCGATCGGGTTCTACCGCCACCAGAGGAGTCAATTCCCGCCCCAACCGTTCGGTGGCGATCATCACTGCGGTTTTTTCACTCCAGCGCATCATCCAACTAGGCTGAATGCCAAAAAAGATGATCAGCATAGTGACGATCACGGCAGGAATACGATCCATCCAGCGGACTGGTGGGAGATTGGCCAAATGGTCTGGCAAACGCCCGAAGAAAACACGATTAATCATGATCAGGAAATAAACGGCAGTCAACCCCGTGCCGATCATGCAGAGCAAGGTTTGGATCGGGAAGACTTCAAAGCTACTACGGTAAACAATAAATTCGGCAATGAAGCCCATCATGCCTGGAATACCAGCGCTGGCCATCGCTCCGACGATCATCAGACTGCCAATCACCGGCAAGCCCCGTTCCGGACTGAGGAGCCCTCGCAGCACATTGATATCCCGCGTGCCAGTTTTGGCATAGACGACACCGACCCCCAAGAACAGCAGTGCTGAAATCAAGCCATGGCTGATCATCTGGGCGATCGCCCCCAGCAAACTGAGGGAAGTTCCCGCCGCCGCCGCCAGCAAAATGTAGCCCATATGCCCGACAGAACTGTAGGCGACAATTTTTTTCATGTCGGTTTGGGCGATCGCGGCAAAGGAGCCGTACAGTACACTCAAAACGGCAATCGCTGCCAAGACTGACGAGCAAGCTTTCCATGCTTCTGGGAATAGTCCCAGTCCAAAGCGCAGTAGTCCATAGGTACCCAATTTCAACAGTACGCCTGCCAATAGCACCGATGCCGGGGTGGGAGCTTCCACATGGGCATCAGGCAACCAAGTGTGGAGTGGCACAATTGGAATTTTAATGCCAAACCCAACCAGCAAGGTGCTCAGTAAAATTAACTGGGTCGTTAATGGTAGGGTATGGCTTTGCAAAACACCATAGTCGAAACTAGAAAACCCGCTCAGCAGCGACAGCCCGAAAAAGGCGGACAGAATCAACACGCCGGAGACAGCAGTATAGATGAGAAATTTGGTAGCCGCGTAGCCGCGTCGGGCTCCACCCCAGATGGCAATGATTAGATAGAGGGGAATCAGTTCAACTTCATAAAACAGGAAGAACAGCAGCAGATTCTGTGAGAGAAATGCCCCTGCCACCGCACTCCCCAACACGAGTAGCAGCACGTAGTAAAGCCGAGGACGGTTAATTCGTGGATCGCTACTCAAGATTGCCAGCCAAGTCAGCAGACTATTGATCACCACCAGCGGTAGAGACAACCCATCAACTCCTAACTGATAGGTCAGACCAAGGCTGTCGATCCAGGGCAGAGACTCTGAAAATTGTAGACCTGGATTCATCAAGTCGAATTGGCTTGCTAAGTACAGGGAGTACGCTAACAGCAAGCTAGCAATGATTAATGAAATTTGCCGACCGCGCTGCGCCACCAACGTTTGCGGCAGGCAACCAATTAGGATTGCGCCTAAAATTGGTGCCCAAACTAAGATACTCAACATGCCCTGGCTCCCTCATGCCCTCTTGATTTGCTCACTTAGCTGGATGGACTCACTTAGAAATACCAGCTCCAGTAAAACCAGCCCAACATCATTAACGCTAAAATCACGCCTACAAAGAGTGTTAGTAGATAGTTGCGTGATTGCCCCGAAATGGTGTATTTCAAGCTTTCACCACTGAAAATAGAGGCCACCCCGACTAAATTCACAAAGCCATCCACGACGTAGCGATCGAACCAGGCCGTGAATCGAGCTCCCTGCACGACACCTAACACGACGCTGATTTTATAGAGACGATCGATGCAAAAATCGTAGGCCAAAGTTTCGCGGATCGATTTGCCCACCAGACTCACCGGCTTTTCGACCTTGGGATTCAAGTAGAAGAATACGCCTGCTCCACAGCCAACCAGCCCAGACCCTAAGAGCAACCCGATCGTGAGCGGATTCACTTGGCTCCAATCGGGTAGCCCACGCCATTGATACAACATCAGGGGTAACAGTAATGTCACAATAGTCAGGGTTACCATGGGTAATGCCATCAACCAGATTACTTCTGGAGCGCGACGGGTTTTCGGTTTCGGCTGCCCTCCAAACACCAGACCAAACATCCGAACCAAATTGAAGCCTGTTAAACCGTTAACCAACAGCAAAATGCCAATTAACCAGGGCATGGTAGCCCAAACCCCTTGGGCCCATTCCAGCATGGCCCAGAAACAACCCAGGGGTAATAGACCGATCGAAGCTGCGGCACCCACCATATAGGCTGTGATTGTGGCCGGCATCCGGGAACCCAAACCGCCCATTTCGGTTAAATCCTGAGTACTGGTGGTCAGAATCACCGATCCCACACTCATAAACAGCAATGCCTTGGCTATCCCATGGGTGAGCAGCAACATCAGTGCGATTTCCTCCTGCTGGGTGCCAACAGCCAAAAAGACCAATCCTAAATAGGCGCTGGTGGAGTGAGATAGAGCCCGTTTGATATCGATTTGAGCAATGGCTACCAGAGAAGCCCCGATCGCCGTCATGCCACCCAGAATCATCAAGACATTTAAAGCCAGGGGTGACAGAGCCAAAATCGGCTCTAGTCGGATCAATACATAAGCTCCACAAGCCACTACCACAGAGTTCCGCAGGATCGAGGCCGGATTCGGCCCTTCCATAGCTTCATCTAGCCAGAGGTTGAGGGGAAACTGGGCACATTTGCCGGTGGGGCCTGCCAGCAGGGCAATTCCCAAGAAACCTGCTACGGTCGGGCTGAGCTGTACTGTGGCAGCCCATAGATCTAAATGGGTAAAGTCTAAACTCCCGGCGATCGTAGAAAGTGTCACTACTCCCATCAGCAGTAGCAGATCCCCAACTCGCTTGGTCAGAAAGGCATCTCGCGCTGCCGAAACGACCAGGGGTTGAGCATACCAGAACCCCACCAACAGGTAGGTTGAAAGGGTGAGCATTTCTAACAGCGCATAGCTGAGAAAAAGGGAGTCACTTAAGGCAATGCCTGTCATCGCTCCTTCAAAAAAGCCCATCAGTGCGTAAAAACGGGCTAAAGCCCAATCTTTCTCCAGATAGCCGAGGGCAAACACCTGCGCCAGTAGGCTGAGGGCAGTAATCACAAAGGCGGCCCCGACGCTGGTACGGGAGGTGACAAAGGTGAGCCAGAGATCAAAACCCGGTAAACTCAGCCAGGGTATCAATAACCGTTCTGGTGGATGATCCCAAACTGCCCATAGCACGAAGCCCGTGTGAATCAGCGCCAGCACGGTCATCAAAATGTTGATGTAAGCCGCAGGACGCGGCCCGGTTCGCCGCACTAAGCCGATCGACCACGGTAGCGTTAGAACGGCACCTGCCAAGCCGTAGACTGGAACCCACCAGCTTGTTTGATAGAGGAGCTGATTCATTACCCCGAACTTCCTATGAAGTGAACTGACAATTAAGCGAACCTAGTCAACCCAGTCAACCGATCGACCTCGATCAACCCAAATCGATTCGGTTGATTGATGTTGATTAACCCCGATCCGATACACTCTTCGCGTACACTCTATTTGTATCGATACACTGCTCAGAATCAGCCGAATTCAGCCGGATTAAACCGATCCGAAGCAGTCTGCATTGAGCCCGATTCCAGCTCAGTTCAAGCCCTTGTGGTCGGCATTGCTGAAGAGCCAGAGCTCGATCGGCTAGCCATTTGGCATTGGTTTCGGCACTGGTTTGGCACTGAATCAAAATCCGTACTTACCCCAACGCAAAACGGGCTCAGAACAGAGTAACCTCTCTGCTTGATGCCCCCTGAATCTCCCCAAGCCCATGCTCCCGCCGATCGAGTGAGAAATCTATGTAAAAGTTTACAAAAATAAATTAATCAGTCACGAATGGCGGAAAACCGCAGGGTTTGAACCAGGCAGTCCAGAATAGAAGGTCAGTTAAAAGCGTTTATTAAGTGGATGTTAGCATTTTGCCTACGAAGTTTCTGATTGTTTCAATTTAATAATTTTGATAGACGCAACTAAAACTATAAACTTCAAGATTGCGGGTGATTTTCAAAGATAAACGATTACTTATGAATGATATAATTTGAAATCATTAAACTAGAGGATATTGAGAGGGTTCATTGACGCTCATCACGCAAAATTTAGATTTTATTCGACATGATCCATATCGCTTCGTCCTGGTGCTGATGCGAGTTGCAGCCAAAAAACATGTCGTTTTCGATCGCTGTTCAAGACAGATGATTGAACTTTCAAGATTAGAAATCTGGGGTTAGAGCTTAACCACGAAAATCACCATCTGGCAGTAGGAACTCAGTTGAAGATGAATGGAAAAATTCCCTTCCATAGATTGTTTCAATAAATTGTTTCAATCTGTTGTTCTAGGTCAATCAACTGCACCCGCAGTCGATGAGTGATAATCTAAAATTATGCTTCTTATAAAAATAATCATCCTAAGTTATATTGCAAAGGGTGAATCTTCCCTTGTATTCTTAGGCTTGGGAATTCTTAAGGTGCTTTGCTAAAAACTACGATCGGGCTTCCCGTCATAGTTTTTGGGTTGTGCGATTACACATCTTCTCGGGTTGGAGATAAACGATGCCGATTGCTGTTGGAATGATTGAAACGCGGGGTTTTCCTGCGGTGGTGGAAGCGGCGGATGCGATGGTGAAGGCGGCTCGCGTCACATTGGTCGGCTATGAAAAGATCGGTAGCGGTCGAGTGACCGTGATTGTGCGCGGCGATGTTTCCGAAGTTCAAGCTTCTGTGGCAGCAGGCATTGAGTCTGCGAAGCGGGTGAATGGCGGTGAGGTTGTCTCTACACACATCATTGCGCGCCCCCATGAGAATTTAGAGTATGTTCTGCCGATTCGCTACACCGAAGCGGTTGAGCAGTTCCGTTCCTAACTTTTGAGTGCTTGGATATTAAGCATGACTCGAAACCGTTGGGTTCTTAGTTCCTAGGCTGAGGGGATAAGCTCAGTCAGATTGATTCTGTTTCAAAATACACTGGAAGGGAGATTTATCATGGCTATTGCAGTTGGAATGGTGGAAACGCTTGGTTTTCCCGCCGTTGTGGAAGCAGCAGACGCAATGGTGAAAGCCGCTCGCGTCACATTGGTCGGCTATGAAAAGATCGGTAGCGGCCGAGTGACCGTGATTGTACGCGGCGATGTCTCTGAAGTTCAAGCTTCTGTCGCGGCAGGCATTGACAATGTGAAGCGCGTTAATGGTGGACAAGTGCTTTCCACCCACATCATTGCGCGTCCCCATGAGAACCTGGAATATGTGCTACCGATCCGTTACACCGAAGCAGTGGAAGCATTCCGCGAGAGCGTCAGTGGTATCCGCCCGATTAGCCGCTCCTAGTCGTCGTAGCTCATAATGCAAATTGCAAAAGTCTGCGGTACGGTTGTGAGCACCCAAAAGGAACAAAGCTTAACAGGGGTTAAGTTCTTGCTTGTCCAGTTTCTGGATGCCGAAGGCCAATTGCTGCCCGAATACGAGGTGGCAGGGGATAGTGTCGGCGCTGGAATCGATGAGTGGGTTCTCGTGAGTCGAGGTAGCGCTGCTCGTCAGATTCCGGGAAGCGAGTCTCGTCCGCTCGATGCTCTCATCATTGGCATTATTGATACTGTGAGTGTTGAAAGCGGACAACTCTACAGCAAGCGGGAACAGGATCGCTAGCCGTCTCAACCGGCAACTTCAAGGAATAAGTTTCGCTTATTCTAAAGGGTTGCCGGTTGGGTTCCTGCAAATCTTTAGCTTTGTTTTCGATTGTGGCTTTTGATTGCCGTTGCGTTCCGCTTTGTGACCAAGTCGCATCGCGATTAAGCTTCAGTGAGAAGATTGAGTAGAGTGGGCAACTGGCATCTAGCAGCTCACGATACTGCTGTTTCTGGCAAGAGAGAAAATATATGGTAGTCCGTGGCTCTGCTGCTCCACCGACCTCCCGGTCTGAGAGTTTGGTTCAACCCCAAATCGATGAGACTGCCTATGTGCATTCCTTCTCGAGTTTGAGTGGGGATGTCAAGATTAACGCCAATGTTCTGGTTGCTCCGGGTGCTTCCATCCGAGCTGATGGGAGTGGTCCATTTCATATTGGGGCTGGCAGTACGATTCAGGATGGGGTGGTGATCCATGGGTTGGATCGAGGTCGGGTTATTGGCGATGACCAAACCGACTATGCGGTCTGGATTGGAGAGAATACTTCTATTACCCACATGGCATTGGTACATGGCCCAGCCTATGTGGGAAGTCATTGTTTTATCGGGTTTCGCTCCACCATTTTTAACGCCAGAGTGGGAGAGGGTTGCATCATCATGATGCATGCCCTGATTCAGGATGTAGAAATTCCCCCCCATAAATTTGTCCCTTCAGGTGCTGTCATTACCTCTCAACAGCAGGCCGATCGGCTGCCGGATGTGCAGGATGCCGATCGACAATTTGCAGCCCATATAACGGGAATGAACGATGCGATGCGTTCTGGATATCACTCTGCTGAAACACTGGCGCGTATTGCTCCCATTCGACGGCAACTGGAGCGAACCTACCAGAACGATACTGTTCACGATCCAGCGAGTAGCACCGTACCGTCTGCTTCCAATTTTTCGAGTCCTTCTAGCCATACTTCTAATTCCATGCAAACTATGCGTTTATCCTCTGAAGTTGTTGACCATGTTCGTCAGTTACTTGCTCAAGGGTTTCAGGTTGGAGCAGAGTATGCTGATAAGCGTCGTTTTCAAACCAGCTCTTGGACGAGTGCCCCGATCCAATCCACTCGCGAGGCAGAAGTTCTCAATACCCTAGAAGGGTTGATTGCGGAGAATCAGGGCAATTATGTGCGATTGGTCGGTGTAGATCCGAAAGTCAAACGGCGCGTCTTAGAATTAATCATCCAGCGTCCCGATGGTTCTGGACTGCGGAGCACGCCTGCCACCCAATCCACTGCTCCCTCCCATTACAGCGGCAGTGCCTATGGTAGTGGTGCTAGCGGCTACAGCAGCCCTCAGACCAGTTCCTATGGGGGGTCTAAGCTGAGTGCTGACATTGTCGAAAAAATTCATCACTTTATCAACCAGGGCTTCAAAATTGGCACTGAACATGCCGATGCTCGTCGCTTCCAAACCAGTTCTTGGACCAGTTGTTCTCCGATTCAAACCAGCCGGGCGACTGAGGCGATCGCCGCCCTCGAAAGTTGCATGGCAGAACATCAGGGAGAATATGTGCGGGTATTTGGGATTGATCCTAAAGCCAAGCGACGGATCTCGGAAGTGATCATCCAGCGTCCCAATGGCAAAACCAGTGGCAGCGCGCCGAGCCCCAATGGCAGTTACGCTCCCCCCGCTCCCACGAGCAGCTACAGCTCGAATGGGCACAGTGCCTCCAGTAGTGCAGCATCCAGCGGACGACTCAGCGCTGATGTGGTGAGTCAAGTCCGGCAACTGCTGGCTCAAGGGTATCGAGTCACCGCAGAACATGCCGATTCTCGTCGGTTCCAGACCAGCTCATGGAAAACCTGTGCTCCCATCCAATCCACGAGGGATACGGATGTACTAGCCGCCCTTGAAAGCTGTATGGCTGAAAATAGCGGTGAATATGTTCGTCTGGTAGGCGTTGATACGAAGTCGAAACGCCGTGTGGCGGAAGTGATTCTCCAACGCCCATAGTTCGAGAGCACCCATGGTTCGAGAGCACCCATGGTTCGAGAGTACCCATGGTTCGAGAGCGCCTATGGTCCGAGAGCGCCCTGGACTGGGAACGTCTTGGGAACGTCCATAGTCTGAGCCTTCCCCTACCTTGATCCTGTCCGTCTGACTGAATTCTGCTTTGTCTGAGCTTTGCTCGTTGAGCAATGAGTTTTTCATGCATGCCCTTCCTCCAGTCCCGATCGATGATCGCCACCTCTACTTGAGTGGTGAAGTGGTCGTGCATGAGTCGGCTGTGATTGCACCGGGTGTGCTCCTGCAAGCAGATCCAGGGAGTCGGATTACGATCGAGGCAGGGGTTTGCATTGGTTCTGGTTCAATCCTGCATGCCCATCGGGGCTCGCTAACATTGGAAGCGGGAGCCATTATTGGCAATGGAGTCCTGCTGATTGGTCGTGGCACGATCGGTCATCATGCTTGTATTGGTGCATTCAGTACGATCATGAGCTGTTCGGTAGCTGCTCAGCAACTGGTTCCACCGCACTCCTTACTCGGTGATCAAAGCCGATCCATCGAGCTGGTGACTCCATCAACGATAGAAACCAATGGTAGTGCGGATCCGCCATCGACGACCCCAGAAACCTCTGCCACGTCCAACCGTGGATTTCGTTCCGGAGCATCCTTCCGGGCAGGGATGGCTGTTCAGCCGAGCCCCGCTGCCGAGACTGGTTCGGGCTTTCGTCCAGAATCATCGATGCCACCCTTCAGCTCATCTGAGCCATCGCCACCCCAGCCAGCTAATCCGTCAGTTAATCCGTCAGCTAATTCAGCCGATCCTCCTCGGGTGTCTGGGTCTGGGGCTTCAGTTGGGGCAACTACTCAGGCTGCTCCCCCTGCCCCGATAGGCGATGTGGCTCCCCCCAGTCCACCCACTGAACCCCCACCTCGTAAAGCCCTGACCCAGGTTTATGGTCAAGCTTATGTAGAACGCATTATGATCACGATGTTCCCTCATCGTCGATCGCTCGATTCCGATCCAGACCGATCTGAATCCGAGCTGCCCAACCCACCGCCTTAATGGCACCTTGTTTCTCACCCTATGGCATCACGTCCGCCCATTCCTAGTGAAAGTGCGCTGGGACTTGTTTGTACTCGCAGTTTTCCAGCAATTGTCGGAGTCGCTGACAATATGTTGAAAGCTTCAGCAGTTCGGTTGGTCGGCTATGAGCGAACTGGCAGTGGCTATTGCACCGCCGTTGTGCGGGGTGGCATCTCAGATGTACGTTTGGCAGTTGAGGCAGGCGCGCATTTTGCCGAGCAGGTTGGGCAGTTGGTTGCTCAAACGATCATTCCCCGCCCCCTGGCTAATCTGGACTCGGTGTTACCGATCAGCGATCGGCTAGCGCGGTTGGCCTATGAACAGGGTTATAGCCGATTGAGCAATCAGGCTGTGGGACTCCTGGAAACCCGAGGTTTTCCGGCCATGGTGGGGGCAGCCGATGCCATGCTGAAAGCGGCCGAAGTCTATCTATCCGGCTATGAAATTGTTGGAGACGGGCTGTGCACCGCTGTGATTCGAGGGCGAGTCTCGGATGTCACGATGGCGGTAGAAGCTGGGATGCATGAAGCTGATCGAATTGGTGAACTTCATGCGGTAATGATTATTCCTCGCCCGTTGGAAGACTTAGAGGAGTCACTGCCAACCGCTCAGTGTTGGATCGAACAGCCCATTGCGCTGCCGATCGAACTGAAGGAAACCCAAAAAGCACTGGTCGAAGAGACGCAAACTGCTGAATTGCCTGATTTACGTCAGTTGCCTTTGGCTGAGCCTGTCCTCATCGAAGAAGCAATCTCGGTCGAAAGCGATCGAATTGAATTGGAATTGCTTGAGAGTCGCCCCTTGGAACGGTTGGAACGGCTGGAACGGTTGGAACGACCACCTCTGGAACCGATCGAAGTTCGTCCTGAGGTTTTGCCCCTGGAGGAATCGCAGCCAACCCCGCCCGATCGAGCAGGTGACATGCTGTCAGAAACCCAGCAAGCAGCGATTCAGTCTGCTCCTCCTGATCCGCCGCGGAGTGAACCCAGTGAGTTACCCCGTAGTTTACCGAATTCCCAGCCCGACTTGCCCTTCATCCGACGACGTTCTCCAGCCAAGCCCCGCCCCGACGATGAGTTAGTAGACTAGCCGATGGCAATGCCTGACCTGGAGATTGCTGACTCCTCTGCCTGGGGTGGCGTTGAGGCAAACTGCTTGATTGCTATACTAAAGGCTCTAATATTTGAGTATTTATAATCACTCCCTATCTCGTTATGCAGCCCACTGACCCGAGCAAGTTCACAGAAAAAGCCTGGGAAGCGATCGTTAAATCACAGGATGTGGCGCGGCGATTCCGACATCAGCAGCTAGAAGTCGAGCATGTGGTGATCGCCATGCTGGATCAAGAAGGGGCAGTCCAGACCATGCTGACTAAGGCTGGGGTTGATCCGGGGCGATTCAAACAGCAGATGGAAGGCTTTGCTCAACGCCAACCCCGGGTTGCCTCAGATGGACAACTCTATTTGGGTCAAGGCCTAGATTTGTTGCTGGACAAAGCCGAGGTGGCTCGCAATGCTTTGCAAGATGATTTTATTTCAGTGGAACACCTGCTGTTGGCCCTGACCGAAGATGATCGAATTGGACGGCGGTTGTTTCGCAGTTTTGAAGTCGATGCTCGCCAGATGGAAACGGCCGTTAAAACGGTGCGGGGGAGCCAAAAAGTGAAGGATCAGAACCCTGAGTCAGGGTACCAGGCACTAGAGAAATATGGGCGTGATCTGACGGAACAGGCTAAAGCGGGGAGACTGGATCCGGTGATCGGCCGCGATGAAGAAATTCGTCGGGTGGTGCAGGTGCTATCTCGGCGCATGAAAAATAATCCGGTTCTGATCGGCGAACCTGGAGTCGGAAAAACGGCGATCGCGGAAGGATTAGCCCAGCGGATTGTCAATGGCGATGTCCCCGAATCCTTGAAAAATCGGCGGCTGATCAGTCTGGATATGGGATCGCTGATCGCAGGAGCCAAATATCGCGGTGAGTTTGAAGATCGATTGCGGGCAGTCTTGCGAGAAGTCACCCATTCTGAAGGGCAAGTTGTCCTATTTATTGACGAATTGCATACGGTGGTGGGGGCCGGAACCAGTCAAGGCACGATGGATGCAGGCAACTTGCTGAAGCCGATGTTGTCGCGGGGAGAATTGCGTTGCATTGGTGCTACGACTTTAGATGAATATCGCAAGCACATCGAAAAAGATGCCGCCCTCGAACGCCGCTTCCAGCAGGTTTACGTGGGTCAGCCTACCGTAGAAGATACAATCTCAATTCTACGGGGCTTGAAAGAGCGCTACGAAGTGCATCATGGGGTCAAGATTGCGGACTCCGCCTTGGTGGCAGCCGCAACCCTCTCCGATCGATACATTAGTGATCGGTTTTTGCCCGACAAAGCGATCGATTTAGTCGATGAAGCTGCCGCCAAGCTGAAGATGGAAATTACCTCGAAGCCGGTGGAGTTAGAAACGATCGATCGACGACTGTTACAGTTGGAAATGGAAAAACTGTCTCTCGAAGGGGAAGGACAGTCTGCCGTCGCGATCGGGTTTTACCGCAGTTCTCGCGATCGGCTAGAGAAGATCGATCACGAGATCGCCGAGTTAAAACAGCAGCAGAGCGACTTGAGTAGCCAGTGGGAATCCGAAAAACAGCTCATTTCCGCCATTAATACCCTCAAGGAAGAAGAGGAACAACTGCGCCGCCAGATTGAGAAAGCGGAGCGTGATTATGACCTCAATACTGCCGCTCAACTGAAATATGGCCGCCTGGAAGCCGTCCATCGAGAACTGGAAGTGATGGAATCGAACCTGCTAGAAATCCAAAAGCGGGGCACTACCTTGCTGCGGGAGCAGGTGACTGAAGCAGACATCGCTGAGATTGTGGCCAAATGGACAGGGATTCCGGTGAATCGCTTAATGGAATCGGAGCGCCAGAAGCTGTTGCAATTGGAAAGCTATCTGCACCAACGGGTGATCGGCCAGCAAGAAGCTGTGGAAGCGGTTTCCGCTGCAATTCGCCGCGCCAGAGCAGGCATGAAAGATCCCGGCCGACCGATCGGTTCCTTCATGTTTTTGGGGCCAACCGGAGTCGGTAAAACTGAGCTGGCTCGTGCGCTTGCTGAATGCCTATTTGATACGGATGCTGCTCTCGTGCGGCTAGACATGTCCGAATATATGGAGAAAAACTCCGTAGCGCGGCTCGTGGGTGCGCCTCCAGGCTAT
The DNA here is from genome assembly GCA_025454395.1 of Elainella sp. Prado103. Lineage (GTDB taxonomy): Bacteria > Cyanobacteriota > Cyanobacteriia > Elainellales > Elainellaceae > Elainella. The sequence goes on along the minus strand of JALOOM010000082.1, from coordinate 8,586 downwards.
GTGGGCTATGAAGAAGGCGGACAGTTATCTGAAGCAATCCGTCGCCATCCCTATTCTGTCCTCCTGCTGGATGAGGTGGAAAAAGCCCATCCCGATGTCTTCAATATTCTACTTCAGTTGCTTGACGATGGGCGCATTACCGATTCGCAAGGTCGAACGGCAGACTGCCGCAACACGATTGTGGTCATGACCAGTAATATCGGTAGTGAACATATCCTAGATGTATCTGGTGATGACCAAAAGTATGAGGAGATGCAACGTCGAGTTCTGACCGCTTTACGTTCCCATTTCCGTCCTGAATTTCTTAACCGTGTCGATGATATTATCCTCTTCCATCCTTTAAGTTTGAAGGAATTGCGGCAGATTGTTGGCATTCAGCTCAAGCGTGTCCATCGACTATTAGCTGATCAAAAGATCGGCTTAGAACTGACTGCTGCTGCTCAGAATTATATTGCGGATGTTGGCTATGATCCAGTCTATGGGGCTCGTCCATTGAAGCGAGCCATTCAGAAGGAAGTGGAAAACCCGATCGCCACTAAGATTTTAGAGAATGCGTTTATCGAAGGAGATACGATCGTGATTGAAGTGGTAGATCACCAGTTAGCATTTCTGAAAAAAGAAGCAGAAAGTAATGGTCAATCCCCTGCGGCTGAGCCTGTCTTAACTACCGAAGGATAGGATTGACCCAATCCCTCAAATTTCTAGAATTTGATGCTCTACGGCTCGCGGATCGTCGATTAGCTCCGAAGCCTGTTGAATCTCGATTGCTACCAGTTGATCATCCACATCGTAATGCATTTTGATATTCGGCTGTTCTTCGTTGTAGTCCTCAAACGGGATATCTCGAAACACAATCCGCATCAAATCTTTAGCAGGATCATAAATCACTTTCATAGCGAGCTCTCAAACAGCAGGGTTCAATCGTCCTGATCATGCCAGGATTCAGGCAGAATTTCTAGCTGTTCGCGCACTGGTAAAGTATTGCAGTATTGGGACAAGCCGATCCAGCAGGATTAAAGCAATGATTGAAAATACCGTGCTTGTTTCCTGAATTGCACTTGTTTCCTGAATACTGCACCGGCGCTCTAGGGAAGCATTGATTCTAGCGACTATTTAAATCGATCGCGCTAGGGTTCGCCCCAATGTCACCAGTTCAGCCCACAGATCATCAGGAGTAATCCCAAACAGAAACTGAAGCGCAAACAGGACAAGCACCAGGGTAATGGCTGTACCGATCGCAGCCCGCAGCACGCGAAACAGCAGCGTCAAGACTAGAAAACCGACTCCTAAGGCGGCCGGAATTAAAATCCAAGCAGTCGGCTCAAGAACCGCTGCCGGTAACAATATCCACTCCATGCTTGCTTCCTTGCTCCTGCGCGAACCCCTGAACAGTCATTCGATGGAATAACCGCTCGAAACAGCCATTCCCTCTGAGACTTCATTCAACCCAACCTTGAACCCAATCTTCAACCTAACAACAGCCCTGGTTCGAAATAACTATGCGCCTAAACAGCGGTCTATGTGCCTAAACAACCGTCAGCAACCCTAATTTTTCTAACACAGGTCGAGTTGAAACAATGTGCCGTTCCATACCAAGCTGTTTCGGCGGGATGCCAAGGGCTAGGGCAATGAGTTGGGGCAAGTGCAGCACTGGAATCCCCAGTTTTTGACCGATCGTACTTTCCACTTCGGGCTGACGCGAATCCAAATTCAGATGACAGAGCGGGCAAGGGGTGACAATGCAGTCAGCTCCAGCTTCGATCGCTTCTTGCAGATGACCACCCGCCATTTTGAACGAAGCTTCCGTAGCATAGCTGGAAAGAGGCCAACCACAGCACTGGGTTCGTCCCCGATAGTAGATGGGCGTTGCCCCCACCGCCTGAAACACATTCTCCATCGACTGCGGATTGTAGGGATCGTCAAAGGGTAAATGATCCTGGGCTCGTAGCAAATAACAACCATAAAAAGCTGCACATTTGAGGCCTGATAACCGCCGAGTTACCCGTTGCCGCAATGCATCCAAGCCATAATCTCCCACGATCGCCCACAGCAAATGCTTCACTTCCGTTGAGCCTTGATAGGGAGAGCAACCCTCCTGCTTCAGCATTCCATTCACCCGATCCACATAGTCAGGATTCTCCTGTTGTGCCAACTTGAGGCGATCATCTACATGCCCGATCACCCCCTGACAAGTACTGCAATGGGTAAGTAACGGCAAATTTAACGACTCAGCCAAAGCAATATTACGCGCATTGACCGTATCTTCCAGAAACTGAGAATCTTCCTTAAACGTACCCGAGCCACAACAAGAAGCCCGCTTCAGCTCAATCAACTCAATCCCCAACGCTTGAGTTAAAGCCTGGGTAGACAGATACAGCTCCCGGCAGGCCCCTTGAGCCACACAACCCGGAAAATAAGCATATTTCAAAGCCATAACAGCTCCCTTCGCGTGAGTTACTGATTGCACGCTTTAAGAAAAGCGCAAACCTCATTCAAATGTAGACTGAGATAACTTAAGACTTTCTCAACCGAGCCTAGCAAATTTACCCCAAAACCTTCTCTAGCCCAATCCCCTTCCTCAACCCAACCTTCCATATCCCCACGCATTTCCCGCTGACCATTTCCCGGATACAGTGAGGTAGAGCACACCCCCATCCCCCAACATATCGCCAAATTAGATCATGATTTCAGACCTCTTCTACCTGATTCGATCGAAAGCCGACGGACAATATCTCGTTGCCCGACCCAAAACCAGTACTAACCCTGACCAGCCCGATCCAGGATTTCTGCTGATCTTCCGAGAATATGCGGATGCCCTCAGCTACCTGAACGCCCATGCTTCCCATCTTAGCGATCGATTTGGAGTAGAATCTCTGCCCGGATCCCAACTCAAAAGCCTGATGGATCGCTGGGGTTTCCGGGGAGTCGGCATGGTTGAAGATCCCCTCGTGCCCCAAGTCGAGTTCATGTTGAAAGATCGATCGATCGGCTCCTTCTGACAGAATTAACTTTGCCACCGCCTGCCTCAAAACTGCCTCAAAATGTCCCACAATTTGGGCTAAAATACTCGATCGCACCGTTGTAGAAATCTCTCGACCCATGAGCAATTCATCCCCTCGTAAACAGTACCGCATCACGCTTCTGCCTGGCGATGGCATTGGATCCGAAATTATGGCGGTGGCGGTGGCGGTGCTCAAGCAAGTGGGAGAACCCCTGGGAATCGGCTTTGAATTTCAGGAAGCCCTGATGGGTGGTGCCGCGATTGATGCCACGGGCAATCCGCTACCAGAAGCAACACTGGAAACTTGTCGCAATAGTGATGCGGTCTTGTTAGCCGCGATCGGAGGCTACAAGTGGGACACCCTGCCGCGACATCAACGCCCTGAAACGGGACTACTAGGCTTGCGGGCAGGGCTGGGGCTATTTGCCAATTTGCGACCGGCTAAAATTCTGCCCCAGTTGGTAGAAGCTTCTTCCCTCAAGCGCGAGGTCGTGGAAGGAGTGGATATCATGGTGGTGCGGGAACTCACGGGTGGCATCTATTTTGGCCAACCCAAAGGGATTTTCACGACCGAAACGGGGGAGCAGCGCGGTGTCAACACAATGGTCTATTCCGAATCGGAGATCGATCGGATTGGGCGAGTGGCCTTTGAAACGGCCCGCAAGCGAGGTGGCAAACTCTGTTCCGTCGATAAGGCGAATGTGTTGGATGTCTCCCAACTCTGGCGCGATCGAATGACCCAGATGGCTACGGAATATCCCGACATCGAACTGTCGCATCTCTATGTCGATAATGCAGCGATGCAGTTGATCCGGGCTCCCAAACAGTTTGACACGATCGTCACGGGTAACCTATTTGGCGACATTCTCTCCGATGCAGCAGCCATGCTGACGGGCAGTATTGGCATGTTACCTTCTGCCAGCTTGGGCGCATCAAATCCAGGGCTGTTTGAACCAGTCCATGGTTCCGCTCCCGACATTGCCGGTCAAGATAAAGCCAATCCGATCGCCCAAGTTCTGAGTGCGGCCATGATGATGCGCTACGGACTGGATGAACCGGAAGCCGCGAATCGGATCGAGGCAGCCGTGATGCAAGTGCTGGATGCAGGCTATCGAACAGGCGACATTATGTCGGAAGGTATGAAGCTCGTGGGCTGCCAGGAGATGGGAGCAGCCTTGCTGCAAGTATTGTCCTAAATGCTTCAAAACTGCTTCAAAGTCAAAAAGGGCAAGCGTTCGACCCAATTTGCCCTGGCTTGGCCTTCCTTTTTTCGCCACCTTTGAGAAAATAATTCCGCCACTTTTCGCGAAATAATTCCGCCACTTTTTGAGAAACCCACTAGAATCGTGTAAAAAATCATTGACGATGGTTCGCGACGATCGAAAATCGTTTAGCGTTAAGTCGTCTGACTTGATTACTGCTCGAATTGGGGGATTGAATGGTACAAGCATCGAAACCGGAGAGCCGATTGCCACATCCGGTTGAAACGGTCAGCCTCTCAGCGTTGCTCGACCCAGCGCTATTGCAGGCAGCTCGCACAATCTACCGCACTTACTATGAGGTTCATCCCGATGAAACCCTCCGCCCAATCGGGGTGGCACTCGATCGATTCAGTCTGCGGGGTAAGCTAATTTTCGGCGGTAAGCCCATTTTGCTACCGAGAGAATGCTTTGTGCCGCTCAACCAGATTGAACCAGGGATCCGATAAATCTCTACCCTGCCCTAATGCTGCGATCAGCTAGCCCAAACTGAGAAGTCAATGCGCGAGGAGAGGAGTTGTGGACTTAGCCGATCGAGCAGAGGTGACAGATTCAGCAATGACAAATTTACAGAGTGCAGAGGTTCCAATTGCCGATCGATCGGTCACCTTTGAGACCATCAGGGCGGCATCAGAGCGCTTAAAAGATGTAGCCCATCACACGCCCGTTTTAACCTGCCGCACGATCAACGATCGCACCCATAGCCAGGTCTTTTTCAAGTGCGAAAATTTTCAGCGGGCTGGGTCTTTTAAGTTCCGAGGTGCTTACAATGCCCTGTCTCAGCTCTCAACCGCCCAACGTCAGCAAGGTGTATTAACCTATTCATCTGGTAACCATGCCCAAGCGATTGCTCTGGCTGGACAGATTTTGGGGATTAACACGACGATTATCATGCCGCAGGATGCCCCCGCCGTGAAGCAAATGGCAACGCGGAGCTACGGTGCCGAAGTGCTACTCTACGATCGATCGGAAATCGCACGAGAAGCCTTATCCCAAGAAATTGCGGCCCAGCGAGGATCGACCATCATCCCCCCCTTTGATCATCCCCAGGTGATTGCTGGTCAAGGTACGGCTGCTAAGGAATTATTTGAGTCGGTCGGAGCGCTGGATCTGCTGCTTGTCTGTTGTGGGGGTGGAGGCTTACTATCTGGCTGTGCGATGGCAGCACATACCCTATCTCCTGGCTGTCGGGTGATGGGGGTCGAACCAGCCGCCGGAGACGATGTCACCCGATCGTTCCAAACGAAAACCATCCAGACGGTGCATAACCCAGACACCATTGCGGATGGGGCACGCACCTCGGCTCCCGGACAGCTCACTTTTCCCCTGATTTTGCAATATGTCTCGGATATGCTCACGGTGACAGATGATCAATTGGTGCGAGCTATGTTTTTCCTCTGGGAACGGCTCAAAATTGTCGTCGAGCCTACCGGGGCTTTGGCCACGGCCGCGTTGCTAGCGGGGTTGATCGATCCTTGTCCACCTCGGATCGGCGTGATTGTCAGTGGTGGCAATGTCGATCTACGCCAACTTCAACTGTTTGAACGGTTTGCCGAACTCCCCCTCGAATTCTAAGCCCCTTAAATCTTAGACCCCTTAAATCTTAAACAACTGGTCTGCCCGCTGCCGGATCGCCGTCATGTTGAGCACCAAGCCATTTTTCAACTTCCGCTCAATCAACCCCACTGGCATGGTGCGGGGCGGCAAAATCGAGACGGTGTAGCATAGCTCTGTCCCGATGGCTTCAGTGTTATCGATCGACTGAAGGCTCCAACAACCCCGAAAAGATTTAAAGTCCCCTTCTACCATGGTGAAACCAATTTGATGGGGAAATTGCTCCACCATATCCAGCACCACACGGGCACAAAACTTGAAACGTAAGAGTGCCTGAGTGCCCACTTGCTCAATCCGAATGCCTCCTGTCGGATGCTCGATCCGCTTACTGGTAGACAGATTAGGAATGAAATCGGCTAGCCGATCGTAGTCTGTGAGAATTTGCCAAACCTGCTCCACCGAGTAGGGTAGATGAATTCGGGCCGAAATCTGCCGTTCTCGCCCTTCCGCCCGATCGGTAGACACGACCACGTTGTGCTGATCATCCAGTGACACCTGATCGAGTTCTTCCGCCAGGAATTCCATCTCCTCTTGCATATCTGCGTCCATGTCGGTCAGCCGGTTTGGATAGGTCATATTCATCCCCGATGATTCTATGTTCAATTCTGGCTGAAAGCGTGCTCCAAGTTCGATCGATTCTGCTGAATTCTGCTGAATTCTGTCTGATTTGGGAAGTTCTGGGACTGGAGCTAGGGCTTGATCAACCCGGTCGAACCTGGATACTGGGCTCAAGCAGTGGCATGAATCCCCTGAATGCAGTGTTCTAAAACCTGGGGTAATCGCACCGTAAAACAAGTTTCCCAGCAATCGTTTTCGATCGGCGCACTCATCACCGTAATGGTTCCTTCTAGGTGTTCGACCAAACTTTTGACTAAAGCCAGCCCTAAACCCGTCCCTTGAATTGCTTGCTGCGTTACCCCCCGCCCCCGGCGAAACTTCTCGAAAATGTGAGGCAACTCATCTGGAGCGATCCCTGCCCCAATGTTGCGAATTGTCAGAATGGTTTGCCGATGAACTAATTCCCCTTCTTGATAGGCGGTTAAGTCAATCGTGCTACTGGGTTCAGAATACTTTTTCGCGTTGGTCAGGAGTTCCAACAAAATTCGGTGAAAGCTGTCGCGATCACTATATAACGACAACTGTGGAGGCAAATTGAGGTTTAAGCGTAAATCTTTTTCACGCCATCTGCTGTCGATCGCCCCAATTACATCCTGAATCATCTGATGCAAATCGAGTTTTTGCAGATGGGTCGTTGCCGTATTCATCTCTAGTTTACGCAATGCCAACATGTCGTTAATCAAGTGGGTTTCCTGGGTGCATTGCTGCTCCAGGATATCGAGGTACTTGCTACGCCGCTGGTCATCTAACTCTCCTTGGCGCAACATCCGGATCGCCAAAACCATGCTGGTTAATGGGGTGAGGAGTTCATGGCTGATCGTGCTGAGAAACTCTTCCCGTTCTTCGTTGAGGCGGCGTAGTTGCTCGACTTGCTGACGAGTCTTTTCGTAGAGTTTGGCCTGCACCTCTAAGCTGCGTCTGAGCTGAGCCGTCCGCTCTTGCACCACCGACTGGACTTGCTGAAAACTGCGCGTCTGAATAATGGCGTTACTGAGCTGGGTGGCAATCAACCGGACGAATTCCACCTCATCCTCTAACCAGCGACGGGCTTGCTCCTGCTGAAGGACGATCGTCCCCAACACCATCCCCTGGCTCTCCAGCGGCAACAGCAAATAAGCCGGCAGACTGGCAAGCTGAAACAGCGGGTTAGCCGGTTGGGCTAGAGCAGTGTTCCCCGGCATGACTTCGGGTAAGCCCAGCAAAAGCGGTTGACAGAGCCCACAATCCGATGCTGCAAACGAGCGTACCCCGTCGGTTGAGCCCACCGCTTCGACCGGCAGCGAGAGCCCCTGGTCTTGCCAGACCTCGACAGCGATCGTGGCAGAAGTCTGGGCTACAGCTCCCGGAGTGCGATGTCGTTGGCGAGGATCGGCATACTTGAACAGTAGCAACAGCCCCCGTCGAACCTGGAGTGTGTTCACTAAGCCTGCCATCGTCTCTTCGTAGATGGCACCGAGATCATGATTTTGCCGACTGGTGTGAATGAGGTGGTTGATCAACTGCTGCCGTTGCCGTTGCTGCTGCACTTTCAGCTCAAGCTGAGCGATCGACTGGTGTAGGCACGATTCAGCAGGAAGGTGAGATTCAGAGCCAACCATGGGTGAACCAAGGGCAACCGGAAGCGCGGGATGGATGGAATGGGGCTGGGGAACACAAGGATCGATCGCCATATCTGACTCAGAAAAATTAGACCAATTCAGATTCACTTAGGGATAGCATTCCCGAATTCGGCTAACCGGCTTAAGGTCGTCGAGAGATCTTCACGAAATGCTTGTCAAATCAGAGAAACATCAAAATAAAAATGAACCAGCGAAAAAATTTCCACAAAATCCAGCTCAGCAACTGGTTTTGCGATTAATCTTGAATCAGACCCCAGATCTGGGGTTGAGTCTGCGTCCCTGGGGCGGCAAGTCTATGGTCACTGCCTGATCCGCACGATCAGCGGCTCTAGATATTGTGTCCTCTAGAAAGGGCAGCTTGCCATCTGAAAGAGGATGGATTGAATAGCGTCAATATAGGGCATCCGTAACGCAGGGCATCCGTAACGCAGGGCATCCATCAACACCGGGCAATCAGTACGATGGCAATCAGTAC
>JALOOM010000081.1 GCA_025454395.1 Elainella sp. Prado103 | reverse complement strand
CGAAATTCTCGCTTTCTTTGATTCGATTGTTGTAGTTTACTTCGAAATCGATCGGAACGAAATCTGGTGATTTCCAACTCTTGTACACAATGTTCTTTTTGAGACCGAGCTTGATAAAGCTGCTCTTTCAAGTTTTGAATCTCCACCTCCTGCATTTGTGCTTGTTCTCTTTGAGCCTTTAGACTCTCGATAGCACTCGACAATTTCAGATTCGATTCTTCTAATTCAGATTGAAATTCGATCACTTTCTGTTGTGATTGATCAAATGTTTGTCGCAAATCATCTCTTTGTTGCTCCAGGTGAGGAATAAGTCCTTGCAGTTGTGAGATTAAAGCATCTTTCTCACCACTCATTTGCTGTTGTTGATGCCGGAATTCCTCGTCAGCCTTTTGAAGAGCAACTGATAATTGTTGTTGATGGATAAGGTGTTGCCTATGAAGATCTATCCAGTCTTGTAAAAGCCACGCTTGGGAGTTCAATGGCACTGTAGAGGTTGCTCCCTGTTCTGGTAGATCTGCCAAAGAATTCAGTTGAGTGTAAAGCTCAAAAGCTTCTGGGAAAAAGTTCTTGATAATCGTTGGACGATGAGAATTCGAAGCTTCTACATGAAGTAATGATTGTTCATAAATTTCTGTTTGAGGAGAACTGAGTGGAAGATTAAGTTTCTCTCGCAAGTTCACCAGAAATTGCTGCGGATCTTGAACAATACTATTAATATGTGTCAGAAAACATTTTTCTGGGACATTTCGATAATGTTCTAAGATTGCTTGATTGTAAGCCATCCATACTTTAAGAGCAAATTCTGGATTATGCTCAAAAATAAGGTCTCCTCGTCTGTACAGAGAATCTAGAACTTCCCAAGGAGAGCGGTAAATCAAAAGATACTTTGCCTCTGGTAAGAGAGAAGCCCAAAACTTTAAAAATAGAGTGGTTCTTGGTTCTTTCCATCCCCATGGTTGAGTGGTCGAAGCATTATTTTGAACCAGGGTTTTAGCCTGATCTACGAAATACTCTGGCAGAGAATCAATTGTTTCTTTGATCCAACCTTCTCGACAAAAACCTAAAGATTGCAAAGCAGCCTCATGGAAATTAAGAAAATTGACATTTTCAAAAAATCCTTTGGGATTCCATGGATTACTTTCTAGTAAATCCTTACCGATATCTAACCCTGCACTCTGTAAAAGAGCTGAAGTGAGCGATGTACCCGATCGATGCATCCCGGTAATGATCAGGACTGGCTGTTGTAGTTCAGAATCAGTCATAGCGCGAAAAAGACGATAGCACAGTGAGATAGACAACAGAAGCAGAATTAACTTAGCCTTTAAGGACTGAATACTTCAGTTTTTGAATATTCCTTTTACTTTCACCCATTGTTCTCTCAACTGCCAAAATTTACTCTTTTGCATAGCAGCAATCTCCTTTTCAGCTTCCACCAGTCGATCGCTTAACCGTTCAATTCGTTTTCGCTGTCGTTGAACCGTTGCCCGTGATTTTTGTAAAGACTGCTGCAAAGTGGGTCGAGAGACTTCAGTAGGTTGCCCCCCAGAAGAATGAGGTCGATGTTCCACATCAGAATCACTTAACAACGATTGATCAGACGGTTTAGGATAATGGCTGGTTGCCCCCAGTAATTCTTCAACCGTAACGTTCCAGTTGAATCGCTCAACATCAACCTCTGCAACTTTTTTAGCAAGAATGGCCACACCACCAAATGAAGGCATGGTTGGTAAAGGTTCTAGCCCAGGACGAATCTCATCTAGATAAACACGAAGAGGTTCAAAATAGCCAGCCTTGAGCACTTCAAACCCTAGCGCAGGAGAAAATAAAGCTTTCAGGGCTTCATCAGTAAAACGCCAAAAATCCCAGGGTTGTTCATGAATCGGCCAGGCATTGTGAGTCATGTGATAAGTGATGCCTCCAACTTTTAGCAGTTGATTGATTTCTCGGGCAACCACCCAAGGCATCGCCAAATGTTCGAAAACCGAGAGAGAAAAAATTGCATCGAAACTGTTCCTAGCAAAGTAGCTTGATAGTCGATGGGCATCACCTACCACATCCGTATTATCATCAGGATAATAATCAAAGCCGGTGTAAGAGACTGCTTTCGAAAAGAGCGATCGTTTACTTTGACTACCAGGAGCAACGATACGAGAACCCACTTCCAATACTTTGAGTTGGCGATCATTCACCATCTGAATAAACTCATTGAAGAGGTCGCCAGTCTGAGTAAATCCTTGAAAAGGCAGGGGCTTTGCTCCAGCAAAAGAAAAGGTTTTAGAAAGTTGATGCTTTTCAGTATTCCAATTGAAGATGACTTCATGGGTGGCAAGACGAGGAATTTGCACCGAAAAACCGCAGTTTTCAACCGCAAAATCTGGATGCTTAGCTACAACATCAGGACGTGACTGCCAAGTGGTCACAGGGATGAAAAGATCATTGATACCAAGCGACATTTCCTTCAAAGGATGCTTTTTACCGATCGCCCACCCAGAAATGCAGAGCCCATAATCAGTAGACCATGAGTGGTCGATACAGAGAATTAGCTCATCATCTTCGTAAATCATGGTCATCCATCAATTTGAAATTACGTCTGCGCCGCTGATTAACCTGAAAATAGAAGCTTGATAACATTTAGCTTCTGCATTCGCTGATTCAGTCCACCCCAATTTAAGCCTAACTACGTAGTAAAATTGCTACCAGGAGATAGGACTCGTTAATTAATTAACAACCTATCAACCCTTGGCTGCATCTAAAGGAATGATTAAGACCGGAATACCACTTAGAGATAGTACCACGCGATCATCAACACTAGAGCCAACCCTCCTAATTTTTACGGCTGATTGAGACTACATCCAAAGTTAAACTCGTCATCACAACAATTACTTGATCAAGACAAACTCACGGTCTTCAGGAATCATCAAAGAGACTACCATAATCATTGCTTTCGATCGGTAAGTTCTCAACTTGATGACGGTTTTCCAACCTGATTGGAGAAGACCCAATTCATCACACTGAAAGAGTGACTGAAAGCATCACTAAGTTTTGAGGAACCTTGTCCAATCAACTGTCCAATCAACTGTCCAATCAACTGACTGATCAACCTAATACCCCCCACCGCCGCTGGATGCCCGATCGCGTCCTCTTCACTGCCGCCGCTCTTGAGGAACCCTGGGGTCAACAGATCTGGCAGCGAGTCAAAGCCCTGGATCTGCCGATCGAAGAACTCCCCCACAATCGATTGACGGGATTACGCGGACAGGACGAACGAGAAACCTACGATATTGCCAAATGCACGCTAGCAGTGGTTAACGCCCCTGCCTCCCAGTTCCAGTTAAGTCCGATCCCTCCCTCGGCAGATTGGCAATTTCACCTGGCACAGGGCTGTCCAGCTCACTGTCAATACTGCTATCTAGCAGGCAGTTTACCGAGTCCACCAGTGATTCGAGTCTACGCTAATCTGCCGCAAATTCTGGCGAATCTGTCCCAGTACGAGATGGCCGATCGCCCGACGCGGTTTGAGGTCAGTTGCTATACCGATCCACTGGGAATTGAGCATTTAACCGGCAGTTTGGCCGAATGCATTCGCGTATTTGGGATGCGCCCCCAAGGATATTTGCGCTGGGTATCTAAGTTTGATGGAGTAGATTCGCTATTGGATTTGCCCCACCAGGGTCATACGCACTGTCGCGTCAGTGTTAATGCCGCTCCGATCGCCCGTAGCATGGAAGGCGGCACCGCTTCAGTGTGGGCTCGATTGCAGGCACTGCGACGGCTGGGGCAGGCAGGCTATCCGATCGGGTTAGTGATCGCACCGATTATGCCTGTGGTTGACTGGCCAATGCATTATAAACAGCTCTTTGATCAGATTGAAGCCGCGATCGATTTTGATTGCGACCTCACCTTTGAGCTGATTTCTCATCGGTTCACCCCCGGCTCGAAACAGGTTTTGCAGACCTGGTATCCCCATAGCAAGCTGGAAATGGACGAAACCCATCGCACCGTTAAACGCAATAAATTTGGCGGCATTAAGTATGTCTATGACAAAGCAACGATGGATCATCTGCGCCACTTTTTCGAGCAGCAAATCAGCCGTCGTTTTCCATCTGCCAGAATGCTGTATTGGACTTAACCTCAGCTCATCAAGGCCGCTTTTAAACTGCGGCAAAAGGTTTCGATCGCCTGTAACCCTTGATCGGGCGAGCCTTCTGCCAACCGCTTCACAAAAGCACTACCCACAATCACCGCATCAGCTCCCCATTCCATCACCTGTTTCGCTTGGCTAGCTTCGGAAATACCAAATCCAACCCCGATCGGTTGATCGGTCACACCCCGTAAAGTCGTCACCAGCTCCTGCACCCGCGATTCGACCTGGGTTCTCATGCCAGTCACACCCGTCACACTAACCAGATAGATAAACCCCTGGGATTGTTGAGCGATCGCGGCAATTCGCTCTTTGGGCGTGGTGGGAGCCACCAGTAACGTCACTTCAATGCCGTGAGCTTGGGCCGATCGCAGCACCGCTTCCACTTCTTCCAGGGGTAGATCGGGCACAACTAATCCCTTGGCTCCAGCAGCAGCGACATCCTGGAAAAATCGATCGAGCCCCCGATTCAGAATGGGATTGTAGTAAGTAAAGAGAATAATTGGGGCCTGAAGCTGGGGAGTTACGGTTTTGAGCATGTCCAGCACAGCATCTAAGCGAGTCCCCTGGTGGAGTGCCCTGGTAGCCGCAGCTTGAATCACAGGCCCATCGGCTAACGGATCGGAGTAGGGCACCCCCAGTTCAATTAAATCGGCACCGCTGCGATCGAGCACTTGTAGGGCCAATGCAGTCGTATGCAGGTCTGGATCACCTGCCGTAATGAAGGGAATCAAGGCACATTGTCCTCGATCACGCAGAGCCTCCATGCAGCTAGAAACAGACCTGGGAGTATGCCCGGTTGAGGAGGCTTGTGGGCTGATTTGCGGCATGACCAATCTCCAGAGGTGCCTTGGTTGTACAGCCCTCTATTGTACGCCGTTGCAGGCTGAGATCAGCATCCAGGGCTCGCTAAAGTTGAGCCAGATGACATGCTCCAAACGCGGCTCTAAACGCAGCTCCACCGGCTAAGCCTGATGGCGCTTCTCAGCTTCAACCTCTGCCTGAAGCTGGGCTAATTCCTCAGGAGACATTTCATCTAGTCGCTTTTGCAGCACAGCATCTTCGTAATCTTTGAGTTGTTGGTTGTAGGTCATGTTTTTCGAGAAGGCGCGAATCAGGTAGGTGAGCACCCAGCCCAATAACCCAACCACCAGCAGCACTTGACTCCAAATACCGGCGTTGATGCTGTCTAACCCAATTTGATTGAGCACCAGGTAGAGCAAGCCCCCAGCGGCAAACACGCCGATCCCCACATAAATCACATCGATCCGACGCATACCTAACTCAACTGCCGAGGCTGCGGGCGAAGGTTGATGATCGGGCTGAGCAACAATAAGCCAGGGAAGAACAAAAATACCAGAAAATAGATCAGCAAGCGCTCAATCGAACTCGCCACATACCAACGACTTTTGAGATAGAGCAACAGCAAGGCTGGCAGCACCACCAAGTAGGCACCACCCACTGCAAGATACATCAGTGGAACGAGCGGCAAGGTCATAAAAATCTGATCCATACAGTTTAAGACGATGACGAGTAACGGAACTATGACTCGACGGTAAACTTGACAAAAAACTCAATCAAACTGCCCTTTATTTTACCGTCTTCTCAGCCGGGACAGAAGGGTAACCGAAATGGCAGAAGTAATGGATTGCCTTAGTTTTGCTTATCCCTACCCCCATTCTGGCACCGCAGCATGTAAAGAATGACAACAAGTCCGATCGCCTCCAGGAAAAGTGATCGCAATATGTAAAGATGGCAGATTCTATCTTCTCCAATCTGATGGTTGATCGCTCGAACGCGCTGTCATGGCATGATCGCGTTCAGATTGGGCTGGGCATGGCAGAGCCCGATTTGCTCAGGTCATTGCTGGTTAATTGTACTCCACCGATCGCTCAACTGCACCGCATTGGCGGCATCTCTTCCACCATTGGAGTCCCAACCTCCTCCGGTTCAGCGATCGATGGAGTCATTGAATTTGAAGAAGAACATTGTCGGCTGGTTGAGTCTCCCCAACATTTGCAGCGAGAGGTTACCGCCTACGGTCAACGACAGGGCAACCCGCGAGGCTATGTGGATTTGCTACGCTGCGAATCCGATACCCAGACATTGGGACAGATGATCCCCTGTGCTCAGGCGATCGCAACCTTAACCGAGGCCGGTTTTACCCCCCAGCAGGTTGGGCAAATCTTGCATCTCTCCCTGGATGCCTGGTTTAAATCCTGGTGGTATCAAGCCGATGAGATGGGAGTATTCACCATTCCGTTTTTGCGCCTGATGCGATCGCGCCATTATGCCGACGGCACGGTAACCTTGCAATATAAGGATTTCTTTGCTCAAGAACAGCCTCCCTGCTTCAAAAGCCGCCATCGACGGGTTTTAATTGACATCCTGCCAGAACTTCAATCCTTTCAGAGTATCCTGACCAAAATTAATTTGGAACGGCAGCAGACAGGCATCCCCACGGCTCTAGTGATCAGTCATCAAATCCCTGATCTGGTGGCGCAAGGCTTAATGAGTCAGGGAATTAGTCTATTTGCCTCTCATGAAATTGCTGTTCCAACTCAAGCCAATTGTTTTACCTGCGCCACAGCCAATTGTCCAATGCAAGGCAACGCTCACTCTCCGGTCTTATTTTGTCGGCGGTTTTGTCTAGAAGGCATTCAGGTATAACCGACAGGGGCGAACATTGAGTCATTCCTTGCTTTACCGATCGTTCAGGCGACCAATCATTCAGGCGACCGATCGTTCAGGCGACCAATCATTCAGACGACCAATCGCTTGCTCTGGGATCGGTCGAGATCACTTGCCCCGGTAGGATAGCGTGACCCGGTGGGATCACTTTGCAATGGCTTTGCAATGGCTTTGCAATAGCTTTGCAATAGCTTTGGGAATCACTGATTTTGTCGATCGCCATTTTATAGAATAGTATTTATGTACTACTCTTGAGGCAGGAGTGCCATGATTTGATCGACAAACTGCTGATGATCGACCACAGGCTTCGAGATATAATCATCTGCCCCGCTTTGCTGAAGAAAGTTCTCTCGATCCCCTTCCATGGCGTGAGCAGTCACCAAAATGATCGGCAAGGTCGCCGTTTGGGGATCAGCTTTCAGCATTTGGGTGATTTTGATGCCATCAACTGGCTTGCCTTGGTAGATACTGTGGGAAAGAGATACATCCATCAGGATGATATCCGCTTCGCGAGATTGGGCAATTTTCATCACCTCATCGACATTTTCGGTATGTTTAACTTCAAGTCCGCCGCGTTTCGTCAGAATTTTAGAGAAGACGCGCGCATTAATTAAATCATCTTCAACAATTAAGACCGTTCTCATATTTCCTTAACTCATGACTCAAATCAAATTGACCTAATCCCAGGATGGACACAATTTACGTCTTTGGATGCTGCCGATGGAAGTAATCCTATGAAATTACTGTGAAATGTAATGCTAAAGTCAACATTCGTGATATCTCGCTAGAGCACTAAGCTTGGGGTGACCCGCCTCAACCTTTTGAAAACCCTGCTTCAAGTATTGCAAAGGAACGGAACTCATGGCTGATCAATTGAGCATTCTTTCGTCAGGACAGGTGATTCCGACGGCGCTTCATGCCGAGGTGCAGCGGTCTTACCTGGAATATGCCATGAGTGTGATCGTTGGTCGCGCCCTACCGGATGTGCGAGATGGGCTGAAGCCCGTGCATCGCCGTATCCTCTATGCCATGCATGAGCTGGGGTTAACGCCCGATCGCCCCTATCGGAAATGTGCCCGTGTTGTGGGAGATGTGCTGGGGAAATATCACCCCCATGGGGATCAGGCGGTTTATGATGCCCTGGTGCGCATGGTGCAGGACTTTTCCAGCCGGTATCCTCTCTTACAAGGACATGGCAATTTTGGTTCGGTCGATGATGATCCACCGGCCGCGATGCGATATACGGAAACCCGCTTAGCCCCGATCGGCAACGAGGCCATGCTGGCAGAAATTGGCGAAGCGACCGTCGATTTCATTGGCAACTTTGATAATTCCCAGCAAGAACCGATCGTGCTACCGGCCCAATTGCCGATCTTGCTGCTGAATGGCTGTTCGGGCATTGCGGTAGGCATGGCCACCAATGTGCCGCCTCATAATTTAGGAGAAATTATTGATGGCTTGATTGCCCTGATCGATCGCCCTGACCTAGCCGATGATGACCTGTTTGCCCTGATTCCGGCTCCTGATTTTCCAACCGGCGGCGAAATCATCAGCACCAGCGGCATTCGAGATGCCTATACGACGGGGCGGGGCAGCATCACGGTTCGGGGGGTCGTCTCCATCGAAGAGGTGACCTTGGGCCGGGGCCGACATCGACGCACCGCCATTGTGGTGACAGAGTTACCTTTTCAGGTCAACAAGGCTGCCTGGATTGAAAAAATAGCAGAGTTGGTCAATCAAAACCGCATTGAAGGGATCGCGGATATTCGAGATGAGAGCGATCGCGATGGAATGCGGGTGGTGATCGAATTGCGGCGCGAGGTACAACCGGCCGTCGTACTCGACAAGCTCTATAAACTCACACCGCTCCAGTCTAACTTTGGGGTGATTTTGCTGGCTCTGGCCAACGGACAGCCACGGCAGATGACCCTGCGGGAGATGTTGCAGCATTTTCTCAGCTTCCGGGAAGAAACCCTGATTCGCCAGTATCGTCATGAATGGGAACGAGCCGAATCCCGCCTTCATAATGTGGAAGGATTACTGATCGCCCTGGAAAATTTGGATGCGGTGATTGAAGTGCTGCGGCGATCTCCCGATGGTGGTACTGCCAAGCTGCGGTTACAAGCAGAATTTGACTTTAGCGATCGGCAAGCTAGTGCGGTGCTGTCGATGCCTTTGAGCCGCTTAACGGGCTTGGAACAGCAAAAGCTCCAGGATGAATATGACGAACTAACCACCCGGATGGCTGAGCTGCAAAAGCTGTTGGATAACCGCAAAGAGCTGCTGAAGTCTCTGAAAAAAGACCTGCGATCCTTGAAGAAAAAGTTTATCGATCCGCGCCGAACTCGACTGCTCACTCCGGCAGAACAGGCGGCAGAAACGGCCAAGCTGGCCGAAATTGTGGCAGAAGAAGGAGCTGCTGAACAGGAAGTGGTGTTGGAGTTTAGCCATCGTGGCTATGTGCGTCGTTATTCTCCCAAAGCTTTTCAGCGTCGCCAAGAGCGGACTGAGACGGAAACACCCGACAGCGGAGATTTCGTGACGGAGGTAGAGGCTGCCACCACCCAGCAAGAACTGCTGATGTTCACCCGTAGCGGTAAGGCTTTCACCATCCCGATCGGGGATATTCCCGTCACCACCAAGCAATCGAAGGGAACTGCCCTGATTGGACTGCTACCACCAGCCCTTCAGAGCGATCCGGATACGATTACCACCCAATTTGTCCTCTCCGAAGCAGTGACCGACCTGGATGTGATCATGTTGACTGCCCAAGGGCGAATCAAACGTTTGCCGGTCAGTGAGTTTCAAAATTTACGCGGTCGAGGATTAACGGCTCTGAAGCTCAAAGAGGGCGATGATCTGCGCTTTGTCACCCTGGCAGGTTCAGATGAGCAGTTGATGATTATCACCTCTAGCGGGCGCGTCATGCGGCTTAACATTGCGGACGAAACCGTACCTGTGATGGGGCGATCGGCCCAAGGGGTTCAGGTGCTCAAACTGACGAAACAAGAGCAGATTATCGGCTGTATTGCCCTCAATAGTAGCGATGAACTGTTGCTCCTGACGGCTCAAGGCTATGCCAAGCGTTTGTCCGTGCGATCGATCCGACCTGGACAACGCGGCGATTTAGGCACCTATGCGATGCCGTTCACCATCAAAACAGACGCAGTGATTGGTGCTGCCTTAGCACTGCCGGAGTCCAGCCTGACGGTGTTGACGGATGCCAATCGATTTCTGCAAATTGAGGTTGATCAGGTTACTCAGGTCGGCAAAAATGGCACGGGTGATCGCGTCGTGAAGCTCACGAAAAAAGAAAAGATTGTTCAGATTTGTAGCCTACAAGTCCAGGAAGAGGCTGAAACTCCTTAACCCAGCGTTGCAATCTCCAAAGCCAATTAGCATGGTAGCCAACTTCACCCCAAGGGAACTCTAGCCTTACGACCTGAAAGTCGTCATCTTCTGAATCGCATCTACCTCTTGTACTGGTTACAGGAGGTTTTTAGTTTTAAAGGACTGAGATGGATCCCGCGTCTGCATCCTGTCACATTTTTTCTTTTTCCAGATTTTTATTAAAATAAGCTCTATCAGACTTTGACTTTATTTTATTAGGAATATGGACTTAGATGAGATAGATTTGAAGGCAATTGGTTATCTCATGGCGCAAGGACGTATGACTTGGTCTGAGTTGGCAACCCGATTAGAACTCTCAGCCCCAGCCGCCGCCGATCGAGTCCGCCGGTTAGAGGAACGGCAGGTCATCCAGGGATATCATGCTCAGATTAATCCGGAGGCGGTGGCTTGTGATCTGTTGGCATTTGTGGCAGTGAGCCTTGATCCGCAACATCGGGAGGCATTTCTAGATTTGGTGCAAGCCTTGCCAGAAGTGCAGGAATGTCACCATGTCACGGGTGAAGATGACTATTGGCTGAAGATGCGTTGCCGTAACACCAAAGCGCTAGAAAGGTTGATCAGCGATCGACTCAAGGCTTTACCAGGCATTCTCAAAACTCGTACCACGATTGTCCTCTCAACTGCCAAAGAAACCGCGATCCTACCCATTCCCTCCAATTCAGGTAATTCAGGTAATTCAGCCAATTCAAGCAGTTCAGGCAATTAATGCACCCGTTACGGCACACAAGGAAGCCTCACAATGAACTTTGATCTTTTTCTACGGAGTATGGCGATCGGGTTTTCGATCGCTGCGCCTGTTGGACCGATCGGGATTCTCTGCATTCGTCGATCGCTGACCGCTGGCTGGCTGGTTGGACTGGTTACCGGATTGGGAGCCGCCACGGCTGATGCGATTTACGGTTGCATGGCTGGATTTGGATTGACGATGATCGCAGATTTTTTGATCGATCAGGCGATCGGCATGAAGCTGCTGGGCGGCATGTTTCTCTGCTACTTGGGCCTTAAAACCGGGCTCAGCCATCCTGCCCCTTCCGCACCGATCCAGTCGATACCATCTGTGCCAACTCATACCCGCCTGGGGTTGGTCAATGCCTATGTTTCCACCTTGTTTTTGACTTTGACCAATCCGGCTACCATCATGGCGTTTATGGCGATTTTTGCTGGGCTGGGCTGGGTGTCCACGGGGAATCGAGCTGCGATTGGGCTGGTAGGGGGCGTGTTTTGTGGATCAGCGCTATGGTGGTTCAGCCTGAGTAGTAGTGTGAATTTACTGCGGCGATGGTTCACGCCCGATCGATTCATCTGGCTGAACAGAATTTCCGGTCTGATTTTGCTGGTCTTTGGCATAATTGCCATCAGTTCGGCAGTGAGATGATATCAATTCAGTAGGACTTCATGGGGATAGCAGGGTGGTTCAGAGCGGGGAGAGGGATGGTTCAGCCAGGCTGGTGGCGGCGCTGTGCGAATCAGTTACGTGCGAATCAGTTACGTGCGAATCAGTTACATCGATCAGCCATGAGAAACGACACTGCTAGGAACCCCATGGGACAGGGAGCAATCCGGTCGATGAACCCGTCAAGCCGTTGGAGCAGCAAATCCCTCAGTAAGGGGATCATCAGTGATCATCTGGTTCGATCGTTCCTGGTCATGATGGGCTGGCTCGTCTTAGTTTTGGCAGTAGGGATGATGGCACCCGTGTTGGCTAGCCAGTTGCCTCACCCAGCCACTCCAACAAACCTGCTCACTTCTACCCCATCCATGCGGTCAGTCGCAGCGAACCCCTCACCCACCGGCTCGATCGAGGAACTCCAGCAGCAGCAACGCAAAATTGAGACGGAACGCTCCAATATTGATCAAGCTCGCGATCGAATTCAGCGACAAGAGCGATCGGTTCAGCAGCAGTTAGGCACCGTTCAGAGCAGTATTCGAGCCACCGCCGATGAAATTGCCCGGCAAGAGCAACGACTGCAACAAGCCAGCCAACAACTGAAGCGGTTAGAACAGGAATTGGCTAAAACCTCGGTCACCTATCAGGCCCAACAGCGGGCGATGGTTGCCAGATTACGATTTCTGCAACGACAGCGGCAGAGTGATGGCTTAGCAGTGTTGTTACAGAGTCAAAACCTGAATGATTTTCTAGATCGCCGGTATCAACTTCGGCGTGTTTACCAATCCGATCGCCAGCTTCTGGCCCGTCTAAAACAGCAGACGGATGCCATTACCCGACAGCGCAGCCAAGTCGAAAGTCAGAAGAATGAAATTGCGCTGATCCGTCAACAGCTTCAGGCTCAGAAGCTTGATTTTCAGCAAGATGCCAAGGAGCAGCAAGCGCTGATTAACCGACTACGACTCGATCGCAAAGCCCTGGAAGCCGCCGAGGAGCAACTGGCGAAAGACTCGGATAACATTGCAGCTCTGATTCAGCAACGCCTCGGGACATTTAATCCAGGATTGAACTGGCAACGCGGCAAAGGGGTTCTGAGCTATCCCTGTGATGCGCCCTTAACCAGTGGTTTCGGCTATCGTATGCATCCAATTCTGGGCTACACCAAATTTCACAGTGGGCTCGACTTTGGAGCCGATTACGGCACCCCGATCCGAGCGGCTGGGCCAGGCAAAGTGCTATTTGCCGGTTGGTATGGCGGCTATGGACAAACCGTCATTCTCGACCATGGCAACCAGATCACCACACTCTACGGTCACGCGGAAGAGGTTTACGTTACAGAGGGGCAAATGGTGAAGCGGGGAACTCCGATCGCCGCAGTTGGATCCACTGGACTCTCGACTGGGCCCCATCTCCATTTTGAGGTGCGGGTCAGCGGAGAACCGATCGATCCAATGGAGTATCTGTGAGGCAACCTGCAAAAAATCTGGCGCATCATTTCCCATCCCTCCTTGCAACTCATACTCATTATGACTATGATATAAACATCAGAGTTGGAGTGCAGAGAATGCGAATTCAAGAAATTCCTTTGCGTGATATTATTCGACCGCTCTATCGTCAAAATGATCAGGCGAAAGTGCAAGCATTGATGGAATCGATTCAAGCGATCGGGTTACAGGAGCCGATCGATGTTCTGGAAGTTGAGGGCAAGTATTATGGCTTTTCGGGTTGCCATCGCTATGAAGCCTGCACCAAATTAGGGCATGAAACGATTCGCTGTCATGTGCGACGAGCCCCGAAATCGGTTTTGCAAATGCACCTGGCTTAGGTTGAGGATTGATAGGGTCTCTGGCGTTCTGTGGGCAGTCTGGGGCGATCTATGGCGATCTATGATGATCTTGAGGCGGAGAAACTTCAGACTCCAGTCTGACAGGAGCAGACCTGCTCAGAACCTGGATGAAATGGGAATCAGATCCCTGTGTCGCGATCGATGCGGCAATGCCGGCAATGTTTGGCTTCAGGAGGGATCGCTTTAAAAAAGCGAAGAGAGAGGTTCAGTGTCCTCTCCCTCAAAGAGATAGATGGCTACAGATTAGACATTAGGGTCTTGATTGTCTACTTCAGGCACAATATCTGGGCGCTGTTTTTCTTCCCAACCGGGCGGACGCTTAGAATTGTACCAGGCAATCGAGCCGATCGTCACCGCAGCAATGAAACCAACCGCATACACTGCCGTAAATGCCCAAGGAAACGATGAGGCTTCGCCCGTTGCGACTTGCAGTAGAACCATGTAACCGATCTCCCGTGATTTGCAGTTTTTAATCTTTGACTGTTCTGCATTCACTGTACTGCATTGCGTCTTGCAGTGCTTCTCTCCCAGTTGGTATTTCGGAAGTCTACCTTTCTGTAGAACTGCTGGGAAAAGCGATCCAGATTGTTGTTCCTTCTAGGGATTTGCAGAGGGTTCTGGCAAAGGCGGAGGGGCCGGTTCGGCCACAGGAGCGATCGGTGGAGGAGCTGAAATCGGGGCCGGTTCGGCCACAGGGGGAGCTGGTTCGGCCACCACCGGAGCCACAGGTTCAGCCGGAGGTGCCGGTTCCAAAGCAGCTTCAGCCGGAGCCGGTTCAGCCGGAGGGGGAGCAGCAGGCTCAGCCGGAGCCGGTTCGCTGTAGCTTTCCCCGGAATAGTCACTGTAGGATTCGCTCGACGATCCGCCGGAATAGGAATCAGAGGAATAGTCTGATCCGGAACCGCCTGAATCACTCCAGCTACTACCACTTTCTCGATCGCTCCAGCTCTCCCCCTCTTCCGACTCAGAGTCACTGCGGCCAGATGGGTAGGGATTGTTGCTGGCAAAGACTCGACCTGGCTTGATGGGTTCTGCCTTAATGCTGCCTTTGTGGGAGTCGATATCCGGCAAATCCGGGAATTCCTCAACCTCTAGATCTTCTGTGGCTTCGATCATAAAGTCATACCAGGTCAGAGCGGCAGTGCTACTTTGCCCATAGGTCGGACTACTATCATCGTTACCCAGCCAAACGCCGGTCACCAATTGGGGAATATAGCCAACAAACCAGAGATCGCGCCGCTTTTCTGAGGTTCCCGTTTTCCCTGCCACTGGACGATCGGGCAAGTAAGCATTCCGCCCCGTACCGTTCGCGACTACGCCTTCTAGCATCCAGGTCATAATCGAGGCAGAGTCGGCATCGATCGCCCGACTGGGAGAGTATTTTGCCTCGTAGATCAACTTGCCAAATCGGTTGTAGACGCGAGTAATCCCATGGGCATCGACCGCATTACCTTCGTTAGCAAAGGTGCCATAGGCATTCGTCAGCTCAAGCAAATTCACTTCCGAACTGCCCAATGCCAATGAATAAGCCCCCAGCAGATCTGATTTGACCCCCATGTTTTTGGCCAGGTCAATGACTGGGTCAAACCCAACTTCCACCAGTACCTTGACTGCCACAATGTTGATGGAACCAGTGAGGGCATCCTTCATCGACACCGAGCCCCGATAATTCTTCCCGTAGTTCTGCGGCTCATATCCATCAACGACATACTTGCCATCAATGTAGCCATCATAGGGGGAGAACCCAGCCGCGATCGCCGCTGCATAGACAAACGCCTTAAAGGTTGAACCTGGTTGGCGCTGAGCCTGGGTAGCTCGATTAAACTGACTCTTGCCAAAATCATCGCCCCCCACCAAAGCCCGAATTTCGCCATTGCGAGGATCGAGAGCCACAAGAGCCGCTTGTTCAAACCCTTCGCCCGGGCCATAGTTCCGGATCGCGTAATTGACCGTTTCTTGGGCTAACTTTTGCCACTCCAGGTTCAGCGTGGTTTCTACCGTTAAGCCTCCTAACTCTAACTCCTCTTTAGAAACCAGCCCTGGCAACTGTTGCTGCACATACGCAGTGAAATAGGGAGCTTCACTTTTGACATACTTTTGGGCACCGGGCTTCACAGCGATTGGCTGAGCCTTAGCCGCTGCCATCTCTGAGGCAGTAATAAAGCCCACATCGGCCATCCGTTCCAATACGATATCTCGTCGTCGTCGAGCCAGATCGGGGTTAATCAGTGGCGAGTAGTCGCTTGGGGCAGGAGCCATCCCTGCAATCATGGCCATCTCGCCCAAGGTCAACTGATCGACCGTTTTACTGAAGTAGATCCAGGCGGCATCCGCCACGCCATAGGCTCCAGAACCGAGATAAACCAGATTCAGATACCGTTCTAAAATCTGCTGCTTGTTGAGTTCCTGCTCCATTTTTTGAGCCAGCAGAGCCTCACGAAGTTTCCGCCCGATACTCCGCTCTTGATCGAGAAAGACAATTCGAGCCAATTGCTGGGTGATTGTACTGCCGCCTTCTAAAACATCCCGTGCCAGCAAGTTACGCAAGGAAGCCCGCAAGATGGCATCATAGTCGATCCCACCATGCTGATAAAAATCCTGGTCTTCTGAGGCAATGAACGCTTCTGAGAGACGGGTAGGCATGTCTTGAAGCGCTACCTTCTCACGGGTGACTGAACCAATCTGCTGTAATACCGTGTCATCAGCGGATTTAATGGTTAGCGAACCTGTCCGCACATAGGTCAGCACATCGGACGTGTTCGGTAAATCGCGACGAATGGCTTCGATCGTGTTCAAACCCGCCAAGGAGGCTCCGCCTATCCCCAAACCCAGCCCCACCAACCCCCAGGCCCACCAGTGTTGATAAAGCGGGCGATCGGTGCCGGGAGAATGAGGCTGATTTGGGAGCTGATGCCGCTCCTTGAGCCAACGTTGCCAGACAGACAGCCAGGAGGAGGTTAAGGGATTGGCTGGATGAGGTACAGGAGGACTCGAAACAGAAGGATCCGCTTTAGGCAAGGTCGGGGGACTATCCGAAGGTGCAACCATATGGGTTGCAGAGTTCCGGTTGGGTTTCGACATTGCTCTCAGTTTGGTTAAAAAATCTGTCACTGCAATTCCTCACGAACCATCTCAAGGCAATCTCATCCGGCAAGCCCTATAGGAAACAAAGGTGGCATGGACGCGATTGAGGCATCGAACGTTGACATTATTTAGACTTTGCACCTAGACTTTGCACCGCTCAGACCTTACATCGCTCAGACTTATCGCTCAGACTTATTGATACGAGGTACCTGATTTTTCTGATCCACCAGCTCAAAAGCCTACGCTGTTTCTTGGGTTTCACACCCTTCATTAGGCAGCCAATCCGCTCAATCCCAATCACCTTGATTTAACTTCATCCAAACTTAGTCTTTTTTGCAATAAAACGCAACCGCAAAGGGTTGATCTTTTCAGGCAAATCCAGTATCAAACTCCGGCATGTCCAAGGGCTAATGCCGTTACTAACATGCCAAACACCAGGAACGGTTGAGCGCTGGCCTGATATTTCACATCGTTTTTAATCGGATCGCGCAGGAAATACATATCTTGAAAAGTAATCTGCGGAATGATCAGTAAAATCAGCAAAACCGCGTAGAGATTTTGTCGAATTCCCATCAAATAAGCCGCAATTCCTGACTGAAATACATCGATCATCAACACACAAATCCAAGCCGCAGTTGTAATCCCAAACATGACTGGCAAAGACTGCAAACCTAACTGGCGATCGCCTTCCACACTTTTGAAGTCATTGACCACCGCAATGCCCAATCCGGCAAAACTATAGAACAACGTCAATAGCACGATCGTCCAATTTAGCTCTCCAAATAGGGCATGGCCTGTCCACCAAGGTAAGGCAATGTAGCTAGCTCCCAAGGCATAGTTACCTGCCCAGCCGTTTTGCTTTAGTTTCAGCGGTGGAGCTGAGTAGATGTAGGCTAAAAACGAGCCAAAGATGGCCAGCAGCGTAATCGTTGGGAAGGAATGCCCAGCCCAAACATCTAAACCATAGGCAATACCGAGCCCAGCCAGAAGTAGCACGATCACCTGAGCCATCACCTGTGGCACTGAAATAGCACCGGAAGGAATGGGGCGATAGGGTTCATTAATCGCATCAATCTCGCGATCGTAAAAATCATTCAGGGTTTGAGTATAGCCCGTCAGTAACGGCCCAGACAGCAACATACAAGCAGCCGAGATCAAGACATTCTCGATCGTCCAGGTAAAGTGGCCAGAAGAAGCCGCCCCACACAGCACGCCCCAGATCAATGGAATCCAGGTGATCGGTTTCATCAATTGAAGGCGGATTTTCCAAATCGAGGTTTCGCCGGGTTGTGCCCCTTTCATGCCCAACAGTTGTCGGGTTTTAGCGCTACGATCGATCGGCTGCTCAGCGGCTGATTCAACCCCATCGGTTAAGGGTTCTGAACTCATCGAAGTTTTGGGAGAAGACTCAGACATAAGCAAAGAATTGGGTTGGCTGCAAGGGTACTGGTTGAAGTTGAAGATTCCAACTTCTTAGACTACCTCAAATCCTTGTCCCGTGAGTTTCATCCCGTGAGTTTCATCCCGTGAGTTTCGCTTCCTGGCTCAACGCTTCCGAGAGATGATTCGCCGTTGCTTCCACAATAGCGATCGCATTTTCATAAACCATGCGAGTGGGGCCGAGCATTCCCACACTTCCCACCGGCACAGAGCCTCGCTGATAGGTGGCAGAAACCAATGCACAGCTTTGAATGGGCTCTAAAGGATTTTCCATGCCAATCCGCACCATCACTCGCCGCTCCGATTCGCGTCGATCGGCTAAGGCTAGCTCGGAGACATCAAAAATTAAAGACCAGAGTTGATCTGGCTCCGACTCTAAGAGTTGGATAATCGTCTGCACCTGTTGCACTTCCGAAAACTCCGGATGGCGGCGCAACACTTCAGAAACTCCATTGATCAAAATTTGGGTTGAAACGGAACTCTGGGTGCGGCGATGCAGTTCAACCAGGGCAATGCGCAACAAATCTCCGTAGCGCTTAAATTCACGTCCTAGTTCACTCCAGTCTAAGGTAGAAATTTCTGCCAAGGTTCGACCGCGTAGCTGACTGGTCAAGAAATTCGACAAAATCTGGAGTTCTCGATCGAGCTGTTCTGGGTCAGGACGCTGTCCGGGAGCCGGTTGAGGCAACGCCATTAAGGCAGACTGGGTAGCATAGGAATCCAACACCACAATCAGCATGGCCTGGCGAGCATCCAATTGAACTAATTGGAGGTGGCGCAGTTGAGATTGGCTGGTCTGGGGCAGGGTGATCAAGGCAATATAGCCACTCAAAGCAGACAGAATTTGAGCCGCTTCTCGCAGCAGCGCTTCGATGCTCAATTCCTCCCAGTTCAATTGATCGGACAATAGCCGATCGACTTGACGCGCCACCGTATTAGAAGGAGTGACTAGCTGATCAACATAGATGCGATACCCCGAATCAGAGGGCACTCGGCCCGCCGAAGTGTGGGGCTGATAGAGCAGTCCAGATTTCTCTAAATAGCCCATCGCGTTGCGGATCGTAGCCGAACTCACCCGCGGATTAAATTCTTCCACCAATGCCTCTGAGCCAACCGGGCGGGCAGTGGCAATGTAGTGACGGACGGTTGCCCGCAGAACCTGTTGCTGGCGAGGACTAAGCTTGATCGAAAGGGTCATAGCGTTGGGAATAAATTTTTTGAAAAAGCATTTAAGTCGATTTATGTTGTTGAGCAAGCGCTAATTTTTCATGGCTCTTGAGTTGCTTTAGCTGCCTATTGCTTTAGCTGCTTATTGCTTTAGCTGCTTATTGCTTTAGCTGCTTATTGCTTTAGCTTCTAATGTAGCCGCATCTAGCCCCTGGTGCCGGAGGTTGGATCGGATCAGACATCAATTCATGGAATCTTAAAGGAATCCGCCCTGGTTACTCGGATTCCCCGGGATTCTCAATAGCGAGGCACCGAATCGTCAACGAGGACAGAATAAGCCTCAATACCACCCGAAATATTGATGACCTGCGTAAATCCTTGCTGGTACAACCACTGACACATCTGGGCCGATCGCACGCCGTGATGACAGAGCACCAAGGTCTCGGCGTGGGGGTCAAACTGGCTCTGAATCGTGCCAGACCATTCAGAAAATCGACTGAGGGGAAGGTAAGTGAACCCTTCAATACTGGCGATCTCAACTTCTTCGGGTTCACGAACATCAATGAGCTGAAGCTGATGATCAGCCTGCTTCATGCGTTCAGCCAGCTCGCGAACCGTGATCTGGGGGATCGATTGATTTGACAACGTAGACATAGCAGTTTGTGTTTTGAACCCAAGTTTGAAATGATTTTTTAATCATCGAACATTCTGCTTTCATTATCCGGCGAGATTTCCCTTCTGCAAGTCCAGCATGAACCGATCGCCCATCTCCTGAAAAATGCGCAATTCAATAGAGACATTGGTAACTCTGAGTTTGAGGTGATCTGCGGATGCCAGGATAGAAAGTCACCCGGCATGATATGGAGGTGGAGCGAACGGGAGAAGCTGCGATGATGCAACGTTGGTATCAAGCCATTGGGTTGACCTGTGCGGTTTACTTGGTCATGCTATTCCAGCCATCTCCTCTGCCTCAAGGCAATTGGCAGTCTCACCCTCATCTCCATCCAGTCAGCAGTTCTTTGATCAGTATGATCGCGTTGCTCTGGAATGGGATGCAGCAGGATGCTTAGTCGGGCATTTCTAATTTGCCAACTGCTCGATCTGAGTTGTAAAGTAATCAACCCGATATTTGAGCTGTTGCGCCAACTGCAAGCCTTGTCGGTAAGCCATCAAGGCCTGTCCGGCATTCCCTTGCGCTTGATGCAGTTGACCAATTTGGTCGTAGGTGTTCATCATGCCAAAGGTGTTATAGGATTGGCGTTCTACATCTAACAAAAGCTGATAGACAATCAGGGCATCTTCTGACCGATCGATCGATCGATAGAGCATTGCCAGCCGTTGCAGGGCATCACTGGCATAGGCATACTGCTGGGTTGAGCGAGCCGTGGCAAATGCTTCCTGATATTGCGTGGCGGCTAGATCGGGGCGACCCATTGCTCCATAACTATCCCCCATTGCCAACTTCAGGGCGGGGATGGGCTGAAAATTTTGCTGCGCTTGATAGGCTGCAACCAGTTGCTGTTGGGCCGTCACCGCTAAATCAGGCTGACGATTTTCCTGATAGATGTAAGCCAGTTGGGTCAGAGCTTCAATTTCCAACGATCGATCGGGGATAGCGCGAGCCAGGGTCAGCAATTCTTCATAGGCGATCGCAGCATTGGAGTAGTCAAACCAACCGAGATGCAGATCGGCCAAAGCCACTAAAATCTGCCGTTGCTGAGGCAGGTTTTGCTGTTGCTTTGCCCGTTCAAACAACAAGTTGTAGAGGACAACAGCCTGTTCCCGGGCGCGCACCGTTTGATAGGCTTGGGCGATCGTCAACAATAGGTCATAGTCGATCTGGGGTTGAGCCAGAACCTCTTGCTCAATTTGGCCCAACCGCTGAGCAATGAGCCGTAGTTCGATCGTCTGGTTTTCGCGCCAGGCCACTTCTCCCACTCGCTGAAGCGCCGCCACCTCCTCCTGGGGACTCAACAAGCGCCGCAGCCGAATTTCCCTTGTCCAAAGTTGCCAGGCTCCAGGTAAGTCACCCGCTGCCAGTTTGGCTTGGGCTTGGGCTTGCAGCTCATTCAGGGCGGCTCGTAACACATTCTTTTCCTGGGGATTGAGCGGTCGATCGACCACCAGTTCCGGCAATAACGGATCGGGCTGGGCCGGATCGAGCGGATCGAGCAGAGTCGGTAAAGTTTCTGCCGACGGCACCTCTGGGGCACCCGCTTCAGCCGGTTGATCCAGCAGTTGATCAGCGGCAGGCACCGATTCCACCGGAAGTTGAGCAGGCTCAGTTGGGGAGTCAAGAGCATCAGGGGATGCCAATGGTTCTGCCTGTTCCACTGAGTCGATCGTCGCTGGGTCGATCGTCGCTGGGTCGATCGTCGGATCAGGTGCCAGATCCGGGATGCGTTGCGTCGGCAATTCGACCAATTCATCAGGCGGGGAATTCGTCAGGCTACCCTGTCTGGCCTCAGCCCTACTGTCAGAGAACTCAGGCGGAATTTGAGCCAGCACCCCCTCAGGCATCAGACTCACCCAAACCAGAGAATGCACCCATCCGGCGAGGGAGAGCAGTAGCCATCTCGATCGTTTAAAGTTGCCTCGTTTCATCGACTTTGACCCAACCCACTGACAGTTTAACTGCATCCAGTTGACTCGCAGAAATTGCATCTGCACAGCCCCCTTCGATGGTATGACATAATCAGTTGCAGTTTGTTGCGATTTCGAGTCGATCGCCAGTGAGGGTATATCCGTGAAAGTTTTGGTGGTGGGTAGCGGTGGACGCGAACATGCGTTGGCATGGAAATTGTTGCAATCCGATCGGATCCAGGAAGTGATCTGTGTCCCTGGCAATGGGGGAACAGCGACCCTGTCCCGCTGCCGCAACCTGGGCTTGACAGTCGATGATTTTGAAGGGATCGGTCGCTTTTCTACCGTCAATAACATTGGGCTAATTGTCGTTGGCCCAGAAGCTCCCCTAGCCGCAGGCATTACGGACTATTTGCACGCTCAAGGGCTGACGGTGTTTGGGCCAACTCAAGCTGGGGCTCAAATTGAGGCTAGCAAAGCCTGGGCAAAAGCCTTAATGGAAGAAGCGCAAGTTCCCACAGCGGAGGCAGCCGTTTTTACGCAAGCCAAAGCGGCGATCGAATATGTCACAGAACGGGGGGCTCCGATCGTCATCAAAGCAGATGGGCTGGCAGCCGGGAAAGGGGTCACCGTTGCCACCACCGTGTCAGAGGCGATCGAAGCAATTGAAGCAGCCCTGGGTGGGGCATTCGGTGCGGCGGGTCAGCAGATTGTGATCGAAGAATGTTTGATGGGTCAAGAGGCTTCCGTACTGGCGATCACCGACGGCAAAACGATCCGACCGCTTTTACCAGCTCAAGACCATAAACGGATCGGCGAAGGAGACACGGGAGCTAATACCGGGGGGATGGGAGCCTACGCCCCGGCTCCGATCGTCACCACAGATTTAATGGAACGGATCGAGCGAGAAATTTTGCAACCAACGCTCACAGCCTTACAGGAGCGCGGCATCGATTATCGGGGAGTGCTGTATGCCGGGTTGATGATCACCCCAGCCGGCGATCCCAAAGTGATCGAGTTTAACTGCCGCTTGGGCGATCCAGAAACCCAGGTGGTACTGCCACTGCTGCAAACGCCGCTGCATGAGGTGATGCTGGCTTGTGCCAACCAAACCCTCGATCGATTGCCCCCGTTACAGTGGCATCCGGGTGCAGCCGCCTGTGTGGTGATCGCAGCACCGGGTTATCCAGGGAGTTACTCCAAAGGGGTGCCCATTCGGGGCATTGCCGAGGCAGAAGCGCAAGGCGGCTTAGTATTTCATGCAGGTACTCGCCTAAAAGAACAGCAGTTGGTCAGCGATGGCGGCCGGGTGCTCAATGTCTCGGCGATCGATCAAACTTTAGCGGCCGCCCTTCAGAAAGCCTATGGGGCGATCAATGCGCTTCAGTTTGAAGGCATGTACTTCAGACGAGATATCGGACATCATGCCTTGCAGGCGGAGAACCTCTAGGAGAACCTCTAG
>JALOOM010000140.1 GCA_025454395.1 Elainella sp. Prado103 | reverse complement strand
GATCGGCACAGATTGGATCGGCACAGATTGCATACGCCTACGCTCCTTGTCCCGGATCTGGCGGGTTGCTTCATACCCATCCATGTCTGGCATTTGAATATCCATCAAAATCAAGTGAGGCTGCCATTCCTCCCAACAGGCAATGGCTTCCAATCCATTTGCGGCCGCTCGAACGGTAAAACCAACCATCTCCAGTAGTTTCATTAATAGCTGTTGATTTTCTGGGATATCTTCCACAATCAAAATCCGGTAGTCAGGCTGCCCAGGTGCCAAGCCAATTACTCGCTGTGCAACCGCGATCGAAATGAAATCAAGATTGGTTGCTCGAGCAAGCTGAACATAACATCTAAAAATTGAACCTTGTCCTAACTGGCTTTCAACCGTCACATCTCCTCCCATCAAGCGGGCAAACTGGCGGCTAATGGATAATCCCAATCCCGTACCTTGTAGATGTCGTCCTTGATCAGTCTGCATAAACGCTTCAAAGATTGACTCCTGTTCTTGCAAAGGAATTCCAAAGCCTGTGTCTTCTACTTCAAACTGTGCAAAGAAGGGAATATCAGAAGTTTGCGGATCGGCTGGAGGAGATTTGACCAGACCCGAAGCCAGATCTGCATTGCCCAGGGTTGAACCAGCCAGTTCAGATTCAGGCTTTACTCGCAGGGTGACATGCCCAGTTGCTGTAAATTTGATCGCATTGGCCACCAGATTAATTAAGATCTGACGGAGTTTCCCTTCATCACCATAGACATATTGTGGAAGATCTGGATATTGCTCCACATTCAATTGCAGTTGTTTATCAGCCGCCTTCAGGAGAAATAAATCTTGAATAGAATAAGCTAATCGGTGGAGATCAAAATAGGTATTATTGAGAGTTGGTTGACCAGCTTCAATTTTTGACATCTCTAATACATCATTAATCAGTGCTAGTAGATGTTCACCGCTGCGGCTGATAATACCCAGGTGTTCTTGATATTCTGGCAGAAGAGAGCGATCGCGACTCATGATTTGAGTAAAGCCCAAAATTGCATTCAGGGGGGTGCGTAGCTCATGGCTCATTTTGGCTAAAAACTGGCTTTTGGCCCGGTTGGCGATCGTGGCTCGTTCTGCTGCTTGCTCCATGGCCGCCTGGGAAAACTCCAATGCCGCCAGCATTAAGATATTGCGCATCTCTTGAGCCGCTTCTTGCTCTAAAGGCTGCCAGGGCAAGGATTTTTCCTCTACGGTTTCTTTCCATAGCTCAAAGGATCGACGCGGAGAGAGCCGCATTTCCCCATCGGCAGTGACCGAAACTGGCTTCCGGGGATCGCCGGCCCAATGAACCACTTGAATTTGCTCCGGTCTAAACCAAAGAATATGATAGGTTTTCTGATTTAAGAAGATGGAAATTGCCAACATACCGCTGGCCCGATCCTTAAACGCTTTGGCAGTTGGGTCAAGCTGAGACAGGGAATCAGTACAGAACACATCTTGACGAGTCTGGTCTAACAACTCATTGATGAGCATCTGCACTTCAGCTTCAGCAGGAGTTTGCCCAACTAGCGTTAATTGAGCACCTAAAACAATGGCTGCTCCTTGGGCTTGCACGAGATCAAGCAATCGAGCTTGATTTTGCTGCAAGACATGTTCAATAAAATCCGGTTCATAGGTAAAGGATTGGCGGAATTGCTCTTGAATCGATCTCACCTGTTCTCGATAGCGTCTGGCGGTGCGATCTTGCTGATGCACTAGCTCCACTGAGGCAATTTGTCCTAAAAATTCACAGGCTTTGCGAGTTTCGTAATCTACATACTTGGGTGTGTGATGATGACAGGAGATTAGCCCCCAGAGCCGCTTTTCCGTAATCAATGAAATTGACATGGAGGCCGCAACCCCCATATTTTGTAAATATTCCACATGCAGAGGGGATACACTACGCAACACAGCAGGACTAAGATCCAGTGGCTGCTGAGTGATGGGATGATGAATGGGAATCAGGTTGGCAGGCTGATAATGAACGTCTGGAATCAGGCGGAGCCAGTTTTCGTAGTAGAGTTGGCGGGCCTGGACTGGAATATCGGAAGCAGGATAATGCAACCCTAAATAGGCTTCCAGATTAGCTTGCTTCTCTTCAGCAATCACCACTCCACTATGATCGGTTTCAAATCGGTAAACCATGACGCGATCGAACCCAGTCAGCCGTCGAATCTCCTGGACGATCACTTGAGTTAAATGGGTAATATCTTTAGCCTCGCGTAAGCCACAGATCGCCTGTTGGAGCAGGGGATAAAATCCTAAGAACCCTCCACTGGTAGAACGGTTAGCGATCAATTGATGCGGTTCCAATTCCAAGATCAAGATGCCCTGGGAGCGGTGTAAAATCGCATCGAAGAGTTGGTAGTGAGTCGATCGCGGATCTGTAGCCGGTGATCGCACCCGAATCTCAACGGGGTTGAATAGACTGAGATGATGATTAGCCAGTCGAGTTTTCAGATCGGCAATTTGAGCCGGATCGAACAGAACATCCAGCGTTTGTCCTAACAACTGCTCTGCCTCAATTCCTAGCCATGAGGCGGTGTTTTGGCTAGCCTGCAGGACGATCAGTTCCGGCTCCTGGAGAGTGAGCAAAACCCCATGGGGCTGAATTTGACCGGGAAGGTGAATGGGTTCTCGATCGCAATTGGTTAAATCGATCACTTCTGGAATATTGCTCATTGTGGTGTAAATTTTGCTATAGAGTTATACTGCCCTTCTGGCGGAGGTGACAACATTCAGAGGCGTTAATTTAACCATGGTGACAGAGCCACCGATTTTGACTAAACTCATGTGCCAAAAAGTCTACAAAACACCTCACTTTCTGCGGAACAAATCTGCCGCGCCGATAAACAGCCCGAATGGGAGTCGGGGAGGGTTGGTAGTCCTGTAACACAACTTGTAAATCAGCTTCATCCATTGCATCCCCGATTAACCAACTTGGCACAAACGCAATACCTAAACCAGACTTTATGGCAGGGTGCATGATGGATGAACTACTCGTTTGAAAGCAACCGTTCACCTTGACTTCAATGGCTTTGGTATTACCTGTTTCAGTTTTAGATTCAAAATGCCACTCATTCAGGGTTGAAAGGTTTGAGTAAATGATACATTCATGGTGAATTAAATCTTGTGGTGTTTTGGGAATTCCAGCTCGATCGAGATAGGATTTTGCTGCAATCGCCACTCGCTGAGAAGAACCGATGAACTGATGGACGAGGGTAGGATCCTGTAACATGCCAACTCGAACCGCTAAATCGACACCCTCTTCTACCAAATTGATAAAGTGATCGGCAGCCAGCAAGTCAATTTTGATATTGGGGTATTTTTCTAAAAACGGTTTGATGTGGGGCAAAATGGCGTACTCACCGAATGCCGCAGAACAACTAATCCGCAAAACCCCAGTAGGATTTTGCTGCTGTCCGATACTGGCTTCTGCCTCTGCTAGCGATTCCAATACCTGTTGAGCCTGTTCATAGAAGCGTGCCCCCTCTTCCGTGAGCCGTAAACTCCGGGTTGAGCGATTTAGCAGTTGTACACCCAAGTAGGACTCTAGTGCTGCAATCTGCTTGCTAATCGTGGGTTGGGTTGTATTCAGTTCCCTGGCCACGGCTGAAAAGCTGCCAGTTTCCACAGTCCGGACAAAACTTTTCATCCAGTCTAAACGATCCATGCCAATTCATTCCAATTTGGAATAGTTTATATTCTATTTTACCTACTTCTCAATGCTAAAAGCATGAAGCATGATGAGGACATCGAAAGCAATCCAGCAATCAACCATTCAATCTCAGTTCGATTGCAGTGGATGTTGGGTTGACCTTACAGCCTGATTACAGCCTGATTTACAGCCTGATTACAGTCCGATTCATGTTCCAGCTAGGAGGTAATGATGCAAGTTCAAGATTCTGTGGCATTGGTGACTGGTGCAAACCGTGGCATTGGTAAAGCATTTGTAGAAGCCTTAATTCAAGCAGGCGCTACCCGGATCTATGCCACTGCCCGTAATGTGGAAGCCCTGCGGGAGGTCGTGATGATCGCTCCCGATCGCATCACCCCCATTGCCCTTGATATCACTCAACCCAATCAAATTGCCGCCGTGGTTCGCCAAACCCAGGATGTCAACCTGCTGATCAACAATGCTGGAGTTGCAGGTACAGGCGGCTTGTTCACATCCGATAGCATCGGCACAGCGGAGTGGGAGATGCAAACCAACTACTTTGGTACGCTCCGAATGATGCAGGCATTTGCCCCCGTATTGAAACAAAATCAGGGGGGTGCGATCGTCAATGTGTTATCGATCGTTTCTGTGGTCAACGTCCCTATATTTGCATCTTACAGTGCTTCTAAAGCGGCTCTGAATTCGATTACTCAAGCTGCCCGTGCAGAATTATCTGCTCAAAACACTCAAGTAATTGGTGTCTTTCCAGGGCCGGTTGATACCGCCATGTCAACTGGAGTCCCGCTCGATAAAGTTGCGCCGATTCGAGTGGCTCAACTGACGTTGCAAGCGTTGGAAAACACCATCGAAGATGTTTATCCCGATCCGATCGCAGAACAAGTTTTCTCGGAATTACAGAAACCATTGAAAACGCTTGAGAAGCAATTTGCTACTATGCTGCCCTAGTCAGCGTGACGAATGAGAGGGAGGATGGCATTGAGTTTCCCGGCCATAGGACTGACGCAAAATTAATTTTAAGGAGTTACATCATGAATCGTTTGCAAGGGAAACGTGCCCTCATTACTGGCGGTACCACAGGGATTGGTCTAGAATCCGCCAAACAATTTCTGGCGGAAGGGGCTCGCGTCATCATCACTGGACAAAACTCAGACAGGCTCACGCAGGCCCAGCAAGAACTGGGTGAAAACGTCATCGTGATCAATAGCGATGCAGGACAGGTAGAGGCGCAAAAACATTTGGCAGAAGCGATCCGTCAATCATTTGGTCAACTTGATGTTGTGTTTCTGAATGCTGGAATTGGCATCTTTCAGCCGATCGAAGCCTGGGATGAAGCAGCCTTTGACAAACAAATGACTGTGAATCTCAAAGGTCCTTATTTTCTCATTCAAAGTCTATTACCCATTCTGGCAAACCCTGCTTCCATCGTCTTGAACACGTCTATCAACGCTCACATCGGGATGCCAAATTCCAGCGTCTATGCCGCCAGTAAAGCAGCTATGATCTCCTTAGCAAAAACCCTTTCTGGTGAACTGGTTGAGCGAGGGATTCGAGTCAATGCCATCAGTCCCGGCCCTGTATCTACACCAATTTATGAGAAACTCGGCGTTCCCACTGAGGCTTTAGGGCAAATGGCAGAAGCCATCCGTCATCAAATTCCCTTGAAACGATTTGGCGATCCCATTGAGATTGCAAAAGCGGCAGTATTCCTTGCTTCTGATGAATCGGCGTTCATGCTGGGTAGCGAGATCGTGATTGACGGTGGAATGAGTACATTGTAGTCATTCTAATTACGCCATCACTCCAATTACGTAGTCATTACAGTTACGTAATTATTAATTAATTGATTACATAACCATTGTAGTTGCCATAGGATTGGAGAGGCTATCTGCGATGGGCGATTGGGAACTTGGATCGATACGCCCCTGATCATGCTTGAGCGGTAGAAATTGGGCTGGCAAGGGTTCAGGCTATCCAACTGGAGGTTGCAAATATCCGGCTGCCACACAGTCATCTAAGACTTGCTGCGTGAATGCCCAGAGTGAAGGCGATCCCACCTGAATTGGCGCGACTCGTTGCTCTACCTCTCGACGGGTGACTTGGAAGCGTTGCCAATTTTCGCCTTGCGTTTGCTGATGATGTAGCAGGGGTTGTAGCCGATCGAGTGCAGTAGCAAATTTGGCTGTGGCAGTGGTTTGCGCCTCAAATTCTTCCCAGAGATTTCGCAGTTCTATCGCCTGATCGGTCGGTAAAAGCCCAAATAGCCGATCGGCAGCTTGTTGTTCTCGAATGGCTTTATCCAGATTGCCCTGGACATCATAACAAGGGGTATCACCTGCATCAATTTCTACTAGATCATGAATTAGCAACATCTTCACTGCTTGCATCATATCAGCATGTTCGGGTGCATACTCTGCCATCACAATTGCCATCACCGCAATGTGCCAGGAATGCTCAGCACTATTTTCCTGGCGAGACGCATCGGTGAGTAAGGTCTGTCGGAACACCTGTTTCAGGCGATCGATTTCGAGGATGAATTGGATTTGCTGCTGCAAGCGATCGGATCCCATGGGCTCGCCTGTTTAAGAAATGGGCACTTCCAGTTTAGTATTCCAGGTTTAGTATTCCAGGTTTAGTATTCCAGGTTTAGTATTCCAGGAACAGTAGATCAAACTCGTCAGAAACAGCAGAAGCAGTTGGCTGAGGCTTAGCATTTGGAGCAGACACAGTGGGTTGATCGGTTTGATCTCGCAACTGTTGGGCGGCTTGCTCAAGTTCTGCCACCCGGCTATTCAAGCCGTCTAAACGAGTCATGATTTGCTGACGGCGTTCATCTAAATTCTGTAGTTCTTGCTGAAGCCGATCGCGTTCTACTAATAGGCGGTAGATGTTGAGATGGGCGGTGGCCTCAGTCTGCTGGCGAGGCATCGTGCTCATCTTCGAATGAATTCTCGCTCTCGGAACGTTCGGAAATGGACGGGACATAGGCTAGGAAGAGATGAACTTTTTCATAGTATGCCCACGGCTGCCACAGACTCACAAATTGTCATTTGATTTAAGCTTTGATGGCAGGACTGCTCTCCGGAACCAAGAAGCATGTTGTATTTTTGTTAACCCTCATGTTGCGACCCTGATTGACTGACAAATCTTTTCCCCTCATCCCTAAATCCCTTCTCCCACTAGGGGCGAAGGGACTTGCAATCAAATCCTGGTTCGAAAGCCCCTC
>JALOOM010000080.1 GCA_025454395.1 Elainella sp. Prado103 | reverse complement strand
GAGCAAATTCAACTGCACCCCCTGTTTCCGCTCCTGTTCGATCCGCAAACTTCCGGTGGATTGCTGGCGGCTGTGCCGATCGAGCAGGCAACGGCCTGTATCACTGCTCTCCAGGATGCTGGTTATGCGGCAGCTCAGATCGGTGAGGTGATCGGTTGGCATCCAGCGACTGCACCGATCACATTGAGGGGCACATGACCCCTACTCAGCCTCAGCTATTGAGACCTGCTATTTGGCTTCAGCATACTGTAAGGGAGATGGTTTAAGGAGTGTAGCGGTCGCATAGGATGGATGGATCGCATAAGTTTTCTGGAAAGCTGGAACTGATGGAATGGTTGAACAAAAATATCGGTTCAGGACGATCGTGAAATTTTGTTTCGTTACTTTGGTGTGTAACGCTTGTGAGAGCATATGCCAAAGTTCAGCGGCGGCATTCTTAATATATCCCTCCGTATGATTGGTGAGTTTAGCAATTTCTCGATAGGATTTCTCATCCCAGGCATAGTGAAAAATCAGTTGTTGAATTTTGGTAAAACGACACCACAACAGGTGCTCAGCCAGTACTATTCCTTGGTCAGCAGTTAGCACAGTGTTATATCCTCATTCAATTGCAGGGAACGATCAGCAAGATTGAATTGCAGGTTTTATTAAAAAGGATTGCCTGCTGGCATTGCACCCTGATGGAGAGAGAGGACTGGGCTTTCCATCGCTCTATCACTATCAAGTGACGTTCAATGCTTCCATGATTGCATACTACAAACAGCAGATGGGTGATTTCTGACTTTTTCTTTAGATGGGTGATTTCTGACTTTTTCTTTACTTTTGAGATGACTTTTATGTGACTTGACCGAACCCTGATTGATCGATCCTTTGGTTAGGGTGGATGCATTCTCAGAAGAACAAGCGAAGTCTGAGAAACGGTGAAAATTCCAGTTACCTGATCACTGATTAAAAGGGATCGATCAAGCTTCCAGCCCAGGATAGAGGGTTGCAAACTTTTCTGCTGAGCAATGGTTGCTGTGCAATAGAGCAATCTTTGTCTCTCCTACCATCGATCGCAAAATCAAAAAATTAAAATAACAAAGAGGTGACCTATGCCTGTTAATTATGATGTGCCCTATTTCAGTCAAGAGGATAATGAGATTGAACCTTGGCGAACATGTGGAGCTACCAGCGCAGCAATGTGTCTCAAATATTTTGACGTGCCAGATCTTGGCGCTTATCCGCAATACGAGGATGATGTTAAAAAGCGCTTCGATAAGCTAGGGATTGATCATGGCTCACCGGATGGCATTAGAAGATTATTAGAAGGTTTGGGTCTGAGAGATGATTTGACTCTGAAGGCAAAACTTTCGGATATTACGCGGGCACTTGATGCAGGTGAAATCTGCATTTTACATGGTTATTGGACAGCCTCTGGACATATTCTGGTCATCCGCGGATACAACGAGAAGGGAGATTTCTATGTTAATGATCCAGCAGGGGAATGGTTCTATAGCGGCTACCGAAAAAATTCTGCTTTCTTTCCAGATAACAAAGGGGAAAATAAGCTATACAGTCGTCGGCTAATCTCCACGGCTGCTAACGCTTTTAGTCTACGACAAGCTTTGAGTTTCTATGATACTTGGGATAATAGCCAGATTGAATCTGCTGCAACCATGTGGCTACATCGCGTTTCTAAATAGTTTCATTGAGCTAATCATTTCGCCAATATTTACTAAATCACTCTGGAGCTAATCTGATGTTTAATTGGAATGAGTTTGTTCAAGAATTGAAGTCTACCCAAGTTGAATTTGAACATCTAAAGGTTATTCAATTAGCTCAGGCAATTCTTGAATCTGGACGCGGTAAGTCTGACCTATTTAAGTTACACGGCAACCCTTATGGTATGAAATTCCGGAAGGAGATGCGGGCAATTGCTGATCCAGTTACCTATACAGATAGCGCTGGAGAAACGGATATTTACTGTCAGTTCGATGATTTGGAAGAAGCAGTCAAAGGCTATTGGGTATTTATCGATCGTCCAGTCTACTCTGGCTGGAGAACTAGCAATAGTAAACCCGAAGACTATATCGAGTTTATTGCGTATGCTGGGTATATTGGAGGTCCCTTTGACGGTTCTGATGAAGATCGAAAGCGCAAAGATGCTTACATCACGAAGATCCTTGATCTTTTGCCAGAAGCTAAGATGCTTCTCAATATCTCCATTCCTGATCCGGAGCCGGTACGAAAAATCTGGATGGCTAAGGGTGTGTTGCTAGAAGTTGGGCATGGTTCTAATCCAGATGGGTTTGAACCAGGGGCAGTAGTTGAGGGTGAACGCGAGTATGATCTCAATAAAGTTGCAGCTCAAGAAGCCCAAAAAGTGATTCTTGCAGCAGGGGTACCATGTACAGTTACTGATTTTGGCGGTGTCACTTCTGGTAGTGATCTATATGAGATTGGTCAAACTGCTGCTGGATATGATGTTTTTTGCTCAATTCATCACAATGCGGCAAATGCCTCTGCTCAAGGTACCGAAGTATTAGTGCATAATCGGAAGGGGGATGCAGACGATATAGCCCTTGCAAAATTAATGAGTGACCAGATTGCGTCAACTTTGGGAATTCGCGATCGGCTTGCAAGAGGTCGAGATCCTCGTGCGGCATTAGGCGTTTTGAGTGGGGCAGAAGACACAGATGTCAGAGTTTCGGTATTGGCAGAACTCTACTTTATGGACGCTCCAGTTGCCGATCGGAAAAATTGGAGTAAGCTGGGTGGTCAGGCTGTTGGTCAGGCTATCGTAGATTGGCTTGCCTCCAACACTTAGCAATTGAATCTTAGATCAGAACATCATTTTTCCTCGAAGTCTCGCTTTTTAGGTTCTGATCTAAGTGGATAGATTGCTGCTCGATCTAATAATTCTCATGTATTTCCGTGGCATTGTTGCCAAAAAACAATGGGAATTTGATTAGTGAAAAGGTTATGATTGAGTAATGTTGTAAAACATTTAGGCTGAATGATGAAGGATAAATATCCTGTCAATATCTTGAATCCTTAAGTTGTAGTCAAAGATTGATGTTCCTGAGCCTTTAAAGTTATTTGATTTTTGTTCCTCAACCCAGAGAGTTGGAGGTTCAACCTAAAGTTGAATCAATAGCAATTAAATTTCCTGTATTTATTTTGTAAGGTGGATGAAATATCTGCCCTACTGACACTTAATCTGGCAGGTGAACCATGGAAAAGGTGGATGAAATATCTGCCCTACTGACACTTAATCTGGCAGGTGAACCATGGAAAAAGTTCGTGGTGTTTGGATTACTAACGTTGATAGTGATGTACTCGACTCAAAGCAAAATATCACAGAAGCCATGAAGTTGTTGTCTGATACAGGCTTCAACTATGTTTTTCCAGTAGTTTGGAATAAGGGTTATACACTCTATCCAAGCTCGCGAATGCAGAAAGACTTTCGGAGCGAAATTGATCCGAAGTTTAGGGGACGCGATCCACTGGCAGAAGTCATTGATGCAGCTCGTCCACTGGGGCTGAAAGTGATTCCCTGGTTTGAGTTTGGCTTTGCTGCTTCCTATGAACAAAATGGTGGATATATTCTAGCTGAAAAACCCGATTGGGCCGCAAAAGATCAGCAAGGTAGACTCCTCAAAAAGAATGGGTTTGAATGGATGAATGCCTTCCATCCAGATGTGCAAAATTTTATGCTCGATCTGTTTTTGGAAGTGGCTCAGGGATATGACATTGATGGAGTTCAAGGAGATGATCGCCTCCCAGCGTTACCATCAGAAGGGGGCTATGATTCCTTCACCCGTAGCCTTCATCACGCTGAACTGGGCACCGATCCACCCAGCAACACGCAAGATAAGGGCTGGCTGAAATGGCGTGCCAACCTTCTAACCAATTTTTTGGCGCGGTTGCGGAAGTCGATCAAAGCCGTGAATCCCGCCCTGATGATTTCGATCGCTCCTAGCCCCTATCCCTTTGGCTACAAAGAATATTTACAAGATGTTCCAGCCTGGTTGAATAATCAGTTAGTCGATTTGCTCCACCCTCAGCTCTATCGTCGCGACTTAGCCGCTTATCAAGGGTTAGTGGATGATTTGGTGGATCGTTTTCCAGATCATTTACCTTTGATCTCTCCAGGCATTCTCACAAAACTTGGTAGTTACACGATCGATCCGGTCATGCTCTGGCGATGTATTCAACAGGATCGGTTTGCCGGTTTGCGAGGTGAAGTCTTGTTTTTCTATGAAGGGTTACGGGCGAATCACGGAAGCGTTGCAACTCATTTGCA
This sequence comes from Elainella sp. Prado103, assembly GCA_025454395.1. GTDB lineage: Bacteria > Cyanobacteriota > Cyanobacteriia > Elainellales > Elainellaceae > Elainella. The sequence continues at coordinate 23,102 of JALOOM010000080.1, read as the reverse complement.
AACCCGAAAATATCAAGATTATGTGATCTTACTCCGGGGACATCAGGGTGAAGATGTGGAGGCTATCCAGAGACAACTCACAGCCAAAGGGTTTGAACTAGGGCGTACTGATGGCGACTTTGGGCCGCGCACCGAAGAGGCTGTCAAGGCATTTCAGAGTGCTAATGACCTAGATCCTATCGATGGAATTGTCGGCCCACAAACCTTAAAAGTCCTGTTTGCTTAGTTGTTTGCTGAAGGCCTTGTGAGACCGCTAAACAAAGACTGGAGAGATTGCTTCTGGTTCAGTTTGGGGACGATCGGTAAACAGGGGGAGTTGGTGTGCAATGCGAATTTCTAGGAATGTTTGAGGATGTGCCTGTTCCGGCTTGATTCATCCCACGATTCAGCAATACCCATGAGGCAAACATGCAGCAAAAGAGTTGCGAAGTTTAAACCCCGATCGCTCCCAACGGCCTGAAATTTCAAGGTTTTATGACTTTAACAACCATCCAGACAATTCTTTCTGGAGCCACTCCGACCGACCAGACTGGCTTTTGAGGCGAAATACAGAAGTCTGTATACAGTATTTCCTCACAAAATCGATCGAATTTGACAGAATTTGATCTGCTAGGATAGCCAAGCTCAGCAGCTTTGACAGCTTCTGTTTGCGGACTCCATTCGTGAACAAGCGGCATGCTGCATGGGCTGGCAACAGCGAAGGAGAATCAACGACCTATGAACTGGCAGTCAATTAAGCAAACGATCGCCGCCATTTTGATCGCGGTTGGATTATTGATCACACCCATCTGGACAAAGGTTGCTCAAGCAGATGATTTGGGCTTAGTCACTGCGGCAGAAGCCTATGTTAAAACGGTTCAGGAAGCCCGATCGGTCTTTAGCGACCTCGCGACAGAAGCGCAGACCTTTTTGCAGCAAGGCAACAGCGATCTCCAGAAAGCGTTTCAAGAACTGCCGCAAGACTTAGAGCGGTTAGCCGCAGCTCCCGACGTGGCAACGCGCACGCAAATCCAAGCCGAAATGACCGCCAAGCAGCAGTCCCTTAAAACTTTTGCCACCTCTTTTAGCGACTGGATCACCAAAGCAGAAACTGCCGATAAGCAATATGAAAAAACGGTAGAAACGGCTAACGAGGAGTTTGAAAAAGCGGTTGAAGCAGCCGAAGATGGACTGAAAAGCGCATCCCATGACAAAGTTGCCAGTCTGAAGAAAAGCTTCAAGCAGACTTCAAAACTGATCAGCGGACTGGCCGATAGCACCAGCAAAGCGGCGAGTGGGAAAGGCGTATTTGTGCAAGCCCAATACGATGAACAACTCGCAGCCTTAGGTCAGGCATTTGATCAGATGCTGGAAGCGGTGAAGTCCTTGAATTAAAGAGCCCCATTAGAGAAACCCATTAGAGAAACCACTGTAGCGCGGGCATCTAGCCATGGATGAGTGATCACTGTCTTCCCATTTCATCCACTCGTTCTGCAATGCGTAACTTAGCCGATCGGGCGCGTAGATTCTGAGCAATCTCAGTTTCTGTGGGTACGATCGGTTTTTTAGTAATCACCCTAAAGTATTCAGATTCTTTCAAAGCATGTTTAACAATTCGATCCTCCAAACTATGGAAACTAATAATCGCCAGTTTGCCGCCTGGATTTAACCATTGGGGCACTTTTTGCAACAAGGTTTCTAGCACTTCCAACTCACGGTTCACCGCAATCCGCAGGGCTTGAAAGGTACGAGTGGCTGGATGAATCCGCCCATAGCGATAGGAACGAGGTACCGCATGAAAAATCATTTCAGCTAATTGTCCAGTAGTCGTCAGCGGGCGACCCTCGACAATTCGATGGGCGATCCGACGAGAAAGCCGTTCTTCGCCATAGGTGTAAATCAAATTCGCGAGTTCCGTTTCATCCCAGGTATTGACAATATCGGCTGCGGTCAAGGTTTGGTGTTGATTCATCCGCATATCCAGCGGCGCATCGTGCCGGAAGCTGAACCCTCGATCGCCCCAATCAAACTGTGCTGAACTGACACCCAAATCTGCCAAAATGCCGTCAAACCGCCGCTTACCTGGATCATAATCCGCAAAGTTACAGTGATGAAACTCAACGCGATCACCAAAGCTAGACAATCGTTGTTGAGCCGCTTGCAGGGCAACCCAATCCTGATCCAGGGCTGTGAGCCGAATGCTAGGATCGGAGGACAGGATCAGGGCACTATGCCCACCGCCTCCTACGGTTGCATCCAGGTATTGCCCGCCTGATCGCAATTCTAATCCTGCAATCACTTCTTGACTTAAGACCGGAATATGTACAAAGTCAGGCGGGGAGGGCGACTCAAAATCTCCGTCAACCGTGGTTGCCTGTGGCAATGGTGGGGTAGATGGGATCGATCGATCGGACTGTGCTGCTTGGTCAGCTTGATCCTGCGGATCCAGAGGGTTTTGGCTCGATGCCTGTGGATCAATTGCCATGGCTTGTTCTGCCTCACTGGATATCATTCCTTTCCCACCTCCTGCACGCTTGCACCGATCCATCATCTCATCTGCTGATCTTGCTGGTCTTTTCTGACTAACTCTCACTGATCTGATGCTGATCTTGCCATAGAATCATCACAGCCATAAGTCATCACTGTAATAGACTCATCACCTGCTCAGCTCGATCGATCGGCACGAACAGGTGATCGTGATAGTAGGCTGAAACTGGATTAACGCTGATCCCATGGGCTGCTAGGGTTTGGGTGATCGCAGCTAAAAAACCGACGGCCGAAAGACTAGAGTGAACAGAAAGTGTAATCCAGGCAAACACTGCGCTATAGGATAACTGAAACTGCTCGGCAACCTCGCGCGGCAAAATTAGGGTGCAGCCCTCTGCCTCCTGAAACCATCCCAGAGCGTGACAGTCTAGATTAGATTGCGCTGAGGTAACCGTACAGAAAACATACTCACCAGGGTTATGAAACGGCTGTATCGATCGCAATAACACCGACAAATTGGTTTCACCTTCAGACCGAGAAATCATTTCATCCATCAGCATCTCACATGGCAAAGGAAAAACAGCATGATGCTTCATTTTGTGATATCGGCTCAATTTCTGCCATATAACCAGACCCGCAACAAGGAAAGTAACTGCTCTGTGTCTACTGGCTTGGTGATGTAGTCCGAGGATCCGGCTTCAATACATTTTTCCCGATCGCCCTGCATGGCTTTAGCCGTTAAGGCAATAATTGGCAAATGGCGAAATTGTTCTTTTTGACGGATCGCCTGTGTTGTTTCATAACCATCCATTTCAGGCATCATCACATCCATTAAGACGACGTTTGTATCTGGATTTGCTTCCAATTGGGCGATCCCGTCTCGACCATTTTCGGCATAGATGACTTGAATTTGATAACGCTCTAATAAACCCGTTAAAGCAAAGATATTTCGCACATCATCATCGATAATCAACACCTTTTTACCCGTCAAAATTGGATCATCATGACGCAATTGTTCCAAAATTTGCTGTTTAGGACGGGGCAAATTGGACTGGATGCGATGTAAAAACAAGGCAGTTTCATCGAGCAATCGTTCGGGCGATCGAACATCTTTGACAATGATTGTTTCGGCTAAGCGGCGTAATTCAGTTTCCTCCGATCGGGATAGATCTTTGCCCGTATAGACAATAATCGGAATTTTGATCAGTCGAGGATTTTGCTTAATTTGATGCAATAGCTCAAAGCCGTTCATATCCGGTAGCCCCAAATCTAGAACAATGCAATCAAATTCCTGCTGATTTAGTAAATTTAATGCATCTATTCCCGTATGAGTTGCTGTACTTTTCACATCACCATTGCCGATTAATTCAATAATGCTTTGTGCTTGCTGCGGGTCATCCTCAATCACCAAAAGCTGCTTCACTCGTCGTTCTACAAACCCTTTGATATTGGAGAGCGCTTGATTGATCGCCACTGCCGACACGGGTTTTTGTAAATAGGCGATCGCACCCAGTTGCAATCCTCGCTGCTCCTCTTCATCTACCGACAAAATATGCACCGGAATATGGCGAGTTTCAGGATTATGCTTCAGCCGATCGAGGATCATCCAACCATCCATATCCGGCAGTCGAATATCCAGCATCACTGCTGCCGGTTTAAATTCCTGAGCCAAGAGCAACCCCGCATTGCCTTGCAGGGATACTAATCCTTTGAATCCCTGTTTTCGAGCCATTTCAAGCAAAATACGAGCAAAGTTTAAATCGTCCTCAATGATCAGCAACACCTGATCGCCCGGCTGAATCGTGGCCCGATCGTCTGGTAAGGCAGAGGAGGAGAGGGGGAGTGATGGCTCAGATTGGGGTAGGGTGGCAGGGAGGGCAGGGGAGGCAGAAACAGGTGAATGAGGCGAATTGGACAGGGCAGGGGGAGTCAGAGGCAAATAGAGGGTGAACGTGCTGCCCTGTTGTGGCTGACTGGCGAGTTCAATTTGTCCGCCCAACAATTGTGCTAATTGACGGCTAATGGATAGCCCCAAACCCGTACCACCATATCTCCGACTGGTTGTGCCATCGGCTTGCTGGAAAGCTTCGAAAATAATTTTTTGCTTTTCGGGTGAGATGCCGATCCCCGTATCTTGCACTGCAAATGCAAGGGTTGGTTGCGGCGTGCTGGCGGAATCCAGTAAAAGATGATGCACGGGGCTGATTATTAACTGCACACTGCCCCGATCGGTAAACTTAAACGCATTCGATAGGAGATTTTTGAGAATTTGTTGTACCCGTTTGGGATCGGTGGTGATCGTGTGCGGGAGTCGCTCATCCATCTGAATCTGAAACGAGAGCCCGCGATCGGTAGCCACTTGCTGAAAGGTGCGTTCTAGGGCAATTTTTAGTTCTGAAAGGGACATCTCCTCCACCGCCAGACTCATCATGCCCGATTCAATCTTGGCTAGATCCAGAATGTCGTTGATCAATTCCAGCAAATCATTGCCCGCTGAATAAATCGTTTGGCTATATTCCACCTGCTTCTCAGATAGATTATTGTCGCTATTTTCAGCCAGCAATCTTGCTAAAATCAGCAGACTATTGAGTGGAGTTCGCAACTCATGGGACATATTAGCCAAAAACTCAGACTTATATTTGGAACTGAGGGCCAGTTGTTCTGCCTTCTCGGTCAATGCTAAACGTGCCGTTTCAATCTCCTGATTTTTGGCTTCTACTTCCCGCTTTTGCAACGCCAGCAGTTCCGCTTTTTCTTCTAGTTCTTCGTTTAACTGCTGCAATTCCTCATTGGTTTGCTGAAGTTCTTCCTGTTGTTCCCGCAGTAGGGCTTCCGATCGCCGCAACTCTTGGGCCTGTTGCTCTAGCTGCTGATTGCTTCCTTCCAGTTCAGCTTGTCGCTGCTGCAATTCTTCCGTCAGGGTTTGAGATTGGGTCAGCAGTTGGGCAGTGCGTACATCGGCTGCGATCGTATTGAGGATAACTCCCACGCTTTGGGAGACCTGATCCAGCAAGACTAGGTGGGTTTCGGAAAATGGTTGTAAAGCCGCGAACTCTAACACCCCCGTCACCTGTCCTTCAAATAGGATCGGCAAAACCACTATGTTACGCGGCACAGCAGTTCCCAATCCAGACCGAATTTGCCCATAATCGCTGGGTAAAACGTAATCACTGGGCAGATCGGTCAGCAAGATTCGCTGTTTTTCCAATGCACATTGCCCGACCAGCCCTTCTCCGAGATGAAACTGATTATTGAGTTGCTTCCGCGATTGATAGGCATAGCTGCCTAAAAGTTTCAGTAAGGGCGGATCGGTGTCTGGATCCAGCCAATAGAACAGACCCTGCTGAGCTTCGACGAGGGGAGCCAGTTCAGACAAAATCAACTGGGCTACAGCCACAAGATTGCGCTGCCCCTGCAAGATTTGGGTCAGCTCTGCTAAGTTAGACTTCAACCAGTTTTGTTGTTCATTTTTTTCGGTGGTGGTGCGCAGGTTCGCAATCATCTGATTAAACGCATGGGACAGCACTCCCACCTCATCTTGTCGCGCTGTTTCCGGTAAATTGACCGTCAGATCGCCCGCTCCTACGCGATCGGCAGCTTGGGATAACTGACTCAACGGTCGAGAAATATTCTGAGCTAACGCCAGGGCAATCAGGGATAACAAAACGGAATAGAGCGGAATGCCATAGAGCAAAATATCCAGGGTGTAACGTGTGGCGCGATCGGCGGCTTGTCCTCGTTGTTCTAAAAGTTCCAACTCGACCGCTTTCATCTGCGTGAAGATTTGCTCAATTTCCCCAGAAAGCTGCAAGCCGGTGCCTTGTGCTACTCCTTGCTGGGCTGCCGCAAATCCTTGTTCTCGCCGCAAATCGATCCGCGTTTGCATCACCTCAATTCGTCTTTGCACGATCGGTTCTAATTGGTTCAACCGAGCTTGTTGGGCTGGATGATCTGCAAGCAGTTGCCGCAATTCCACAAAGATTTCGTCAATATCATTGAGCGCATCGTTGTAGGGAGCTAAATAAATATCTCGACCCGTAATTAAATAGCCTCGCTGCCCTGTCTCTGCGCCTTTAATTTCGGCATCAAGATGGGCCAATCGCTCGATCACCTGATAGGTATGGGCTTCTCGCCGCGAGGTTTCTACTAAGCGATTAATTCCTTGATAGGCTACGATCGCAATCCCTGCAAAAATCCCTAACCCTAGGGCAAAACTCGCACCAATCTTCGTGCCAATCTTCAAACGATTCAACATGCTTAGCCAATCATTGCCAGAGTTGCCAAATACTCCTAGCCTAACTTGATCGGGTCAATTCTGGGTCTCTGTCTTTTGGTAGATTTTGGGATAGATGATCAGCAAGTCAACTTCAGCATTGCCCTCGATCGATCACCCAAGTCTTCCCTGCGATACGCTTCCTGAAACTGAATTTTGCACTTTCGGTAGGGATATTAGACCATCAATTGCGCTACGCTGATGTGAATCCCTGGTTCCTCAGCGCACTGCCCATGGCAGAACGCAGATAGTAAGACGCGAATCGCAAAACAAATAAGGATAGCAATAAGGACAAACAAGCAAGGATAAGCAAGTAAGGATAAGCAAGCAAGGATAACGAGTAATAATGCAGTTAAGGATTGAACCACCTGGGTTCTAACAACGAAATGCAATGACCTCATCTTTCGGCATGTTGCTATATCCACCATGAAAAATGATTTAGAAGAGATTGAAATCCAATTGCTATTGGAAGGGATTTATCAATACTATGGCTTCGATTTTCGCAATTACGCTCGATCGTCTTTGCACCGTCGAATCCGCAAGATCTTAGCAGACGAAAACCTGCCCTATATTTCTGATTTACAAGCTCGTATTCTTCACGATCCAGCTTGTTTACAGCGTTTTTTGCTGGGAATTACGGTCAATGTCACTTCAATGTTTCGTGATCCCAGTTTCTTCTTAGCGTTTCGGCAGCGAGTGGTGCCCTTGCTGCGTACCTATCCTTATGTGCGGATCTGGCACGCGGGCTGCTCCCAAGGACAAGAAGTTTACTCCATGGCGATCCTGCTGCAAGAAGAAGGAATTTACGATCGTTGCCGGATTTATGCCACTGATGCTAACGAGACGGTGCTCAAGCAAGCTGAAAACGCGATCTACCCACTGGAGTTAATGCAACAATATACCCAACTTTATTTGCAGGCAGGTGGCAAACAATCCTTCTCAGAATATTACACCGCAGCCTATGGAAACGCAATCCTGCGTCATTCGCTGAAACAAAATATTATATTTTCACAACATAACTTGGCGACCGATCGATCGTTTAATGAATTTCATGTTATCTTGTGCCGAAATGTTCTAATTTATTTCAACGCTGATCTACAAAAGCATGTTCATTATCTATTTCACGAAAGTCTTTGTATGTTGGGAATTTTGGCTTTAGGGCGGCAGGAATCCTTACGGCTCAGCCCTTTTCAATCCCACTATGAGCCCATTGCCAATCGCGAGAAAATCTATCGGAGATTGCACTAATGCCCCAGTTGATTGTGATTGGCACCTCACTGGGTGGGTTGACGGCACTGCCTGTGTTACTCCAAACCCTCTCGCCTGCCCTATCTACCCCGATCGCGATTGTGCAACATCGGCATCGAGACTCCCGTAGCGGCCTGCTAGATTTTCTCCAACCCTACACAACCTTATCCCTCCGGGAAGTGGAAGACAAAGATCCGATTCAACCCAGAACTATTTATCTGGCCCCAGCCGACTATCACTTGTTGGTCGAGTCCCACCAGTTTGCGCTGTCGATCGATGAGCCTGTTTCCTTTGCTAGACCTTCGATCGATGTATTGTTTGAAACGGCCGCAGAATCCTTTGGCAAGGAGGCGATCGGTGTGATTTTGACTGGTGCCAACCAGGATGGTGCCCAGGGCGCAGCTACCCTGAAAGCACAAGGCGGCACGGTGATCATTCAGGATCCGACTACCGCAGAAAGTCCAATCATGCCAGCCGCAGTGCAAGCCAATACATCCGTCGATTGGGTTTTGCCGCTCACGCAAATTGGCAGTTGCCTGAATCACCTCTGTCTTGCAACCAGAAAAAGTCGATCGAGCTAGCGCCGATCAAGCTAGCGGATCAGTTGCAGCAATAGACCGATCACTCCGCCGCCCAGCACCAACCAGGCCGAGTTCCACCGGAACCGAAACAGCAACACAGCACTGAGAATGGTGAGCCCTAAGGTCAGACCATCCACCACGGCTGCTCGCCCCAATTGCCAGGACACCACCGCCATCAAACCAAGGGAAGCGGCATTGACTCCATCTAGAAACCCACTAAGCCCGTGAGACTGGCGCAGTTTAGCTGCCCAAGGATTGATCAGCAGAACCAGTAAAAACGCTGGTAAGAAAATCCCGATCGTGCCCGCTACTGCACCGGCATTTCCAGCTAATAGGTAGCCAACAAAGGTCGCGGTGGTAAAAACGGGGCCGGGAGTCACCTGACCGATCGCAATCGCATCCAACAAGTTCTGAGCCGTCAACCATTGGGTATTCTCAACTAAGCCTCGCTGCAAAAATGCCAACAACACATAGCCACTGCCATACAATACAGAGCCCACTTTGAGAAAGAACCAGAACACTTGTAGCCAGCTCACAGGAGCCACAGTCGTGGCTACCGCAACCGGGATCTCCAGCAATACAGGCGACCATTGGAACCCCTTACCCTGGAAAATGCCCTGGAACAATCCCATCAGTGATGCCGCAGGTGTTCCCCAAATAACCCCTCTGATGTGGGCCGACATCAGCGACATCAGCGGCATCAGCGGCATCAGCGGCACCAACATGAGCTGTGTTCTCAACCGCAACCCAATCCGCACCAACATTGTCCCTAACCCCAATAGACCCAGCAGGGCCAACTCGTTAAACCCTAAGGCAAAGCTCACAATTGCCGTTGCAGCCGCCAGCGCCGTGATCCGATCTTTGATCGCAGTTTTGCCTAATTTCCATAAAGCTTGCAGCACAATCACAATAATGACGGGCTTCACACCATACAGAAACCCTGTCAGTTGGGGCAACGTGCGGAACTGCACATAGATCGCAGCGATCACCCAAACGATGAGCATGGCTGGCAGAATAAAGCAGACTCCTGCTACAATCAGCCCTCGCCAACCCGCTCGCTCATAGCCAATGTGGATCGCCAGTTCGGTCGAGTTGGGTCCAGGGATCAAGTTGGTGATCCCTAACAGATCCAACAGGCGCTCTCGACTCAGCCATTGTCTCCGCTTCACAACCTCATCATCCATCAGAGCAATATGAGCCGCTGGGCCGCCAAAGGCGATCGTTCCCAATTTGAAAAACACCATTGCTAGCTCTTGTAGTCGCTGCTGCCGTTCGGCTTTGCTTAACACTGGCTCTGAGGTTTCGGGCTGAGACATGGGGCTTATTTCCACTCGACACTTGCAAACCAACACTTATGAATAGATAGATAGTTGATTAAGTTGATTAAACAGTTAATTCCATTAATTCAATAGATAGATAGTCTTCTTGTATCGTGGCTCAAATTGGGTCATAGCTTCTGTCGTGCCGATCACCCTAGTTCAATCGCTCTAGTTTGATCGCTCTAGTTCGATCACCTTAAAATCGTCAGCGCGCAATTTAGTCTGAAACCGCCCCTCGGAACTTATCATAAAAGAAGAGGCAACTCCCGCTGCCAATCCTTACGGCACTTGCCTGCTGTTGCATTGTTGCATCAACAGAGGATATCCGAACTTGGTATGGTCAAAACCATTGACATTCAGGGGTTCCCCCATCGTTATGAGCTATCTGCTCCGACCGACTCTCCTTTTGTGCTTGTTTTCATCCATGGATGGCTCCTGAGCCGTGCCTATTGGCAACCCTTGATCGATCGGCTCTCTGATCATTACCAATGCTTATCTTATGATTTGCGTGGTTTTGGGGAATCACAAGCTTCAAGTTCAATTGATCTGCCTTCAACTGTTGCCGTCCCGCAAGTTGCCCCAAAAGCCGCTGTCAGTGCTGGGGCAGGAACCGTACCTTCGCGATCGAATCATCTGGAATTGGAAGTGCAAACCGCGATCACGGACTCCACAGCAGCCCGCTACACTCCGGCGGCCTATGCTCAAGATTTATGTGAGCTACTGCAACGGCTCAATATTCGCAAAGCCTGGTTAATCGGGCATTCGCTCGGTGGCAGTATTGCACTTTGGGCAGCCGATCAAGCCCCTCAAACGGTCGCTGGAGTGATCTGCGTCAACTCTGGTGGCGGAATTTATCTGAAAGAAGAATTTGAACGATTTCGAACTGCTGGACAGATGCTGGTGAAGCTCCGCCCCCGTTGGCTGACCTACCTGCCCTTCATCAATCTGGCCTTATCTCGCATGAATGTCCTGCGACCGCTGGCACCAATGTGGGGCAAACAACGGCTGCTGGACTTAGTATCGGCCCATCCGGAAGCTGCCCTAGGAGCCTTACTCGATTCCACGACCGAAGCAGAAGTTCACCGTCTACCGCAGGTGGTTGCCCGCTTACCGCAGCCGGTTCATTTCATTGCGGGTCAGAATGATCTGATGATGGAACCCAAGTATGTTCACCACTTAGCCAGTTTTCATCCCTCGTTTGAGTATTGCGGCAACAATGTCAGCGAGATCGCCAACAGCGGTCATTTATCCATGGTTGAGCAGCCAGATGCCCTTGCCTCTGCAATCCAGATGGTGCTCGACAAGTTTGTCAATCAAGAGGCAGTGATACCCAGCTCCAATACACCTGCCACTTGATACACCCACCATCCCGGACTATTGGGCATCCGTTCGATCATCTGGGCGAGCCGCTAACTCTGCCACTGCATTGGCCAAAGGATCGATCGCCGTCCAGCCTGTGGCCGTTTGGATGATCGATTCAAAGTGCAAGTGGGGCCCAGTGGAATTGCCCGTACTGCCAACCCAACCCAACAACTCTCCTTGCTCCACCTGATCGCCTGGTTGAACGGCGATCGCCGATAGGTGTCCATAGAGATTGCGTTGCCGCATTGGCTGATTTTCCACGACTACCGCTAACCCATAGCCTCCCATCGCATCAGCCGCCACCACCTGTCCAGATAGGGCCGCCATCACGGGTGTGCCCATTGGTGCCCCCAAATCCAGTCCGGTGTGGAAGCTGAGGCTGCCTGAGATCGGATGGATCCGCCAACCAAATAGGGATGTTACCACCGCAGGGATCGGCAGCGGAAACAGCATATTCACCCAGCCTCGTTGCTTCGCCGTCGCTGGATCGATCAAATCCATGCCGGTATATTGACTGTTGAGTTGGGAGCGAGCGCAACTGATCGCGAGCAAGGTAGCGGGGTTAACGGCAGGCTGAGTTGCTTTAGCGTTGGTGGTTGAGAAAGTGAGCGGTTGGTGCTTCACGGCGCTGCGTAGAGGCGGAGGAGCAGCCCGATCGAATTCCAAGCTGTGCCACCAATCCAGATCACTCAAACCCGTCATGGCAATCAGAGGCTGATTCGGCTGCGAACGATCAACTGACGAGGCATTCCACTGAGCATGATTCAAGGCGGCCGCCTTGCCCGATTCAGGACTGTCGAACTGGGATTTTCCGGACAAGAGCGGATTCCACCACTGCCAAACTTGCGCCAGCGAATCTGGAATCAGTTGGCTGAACAGACTGAAGGGGATCCCAGCTTGGATGTTCTGAGCCGGGGTCTGGCTTGGGATCACGGCTTGGAACGATCCATCTCCGATCTGAGACTTGGCTGTAACCGGCACTTTAGACTCAGCATTCAGCGATTGCCCGATCGGCTGAGTTGAGCGAGCCTGATCGGTAGGGAAGATCGATCGATCGGACTTGATCCAGGTCTCATGATTGCCAAGCTGTAGCTCTGCTTGCGCCAAATTGAAGGGAGCGGGTTGCAACCGATCGGTCTTATCGATCTTATCGGTCTTGAGTGAGTCTGACTGGGTCAAAGTGAGCTCGGGCAGAGGCATGAGCGCAAATGTGAGCGGGCGTTCTGCTTGGGGCTGCTCAGGTGGAGATACAGGTTCCGGCTGCGAGAGTTGAGCATCGGACGGGCGATCGGGCGAGGGCGCAGGAACCAGCGTGGGCTGGACAGGAACCGTCAAGTCTATTGCAGAGGCGACGGTCGAGTGAGCGGGAGCCGGTGTAGATGAGATTGCCGGAGATGAGATTGCCGGAGATGAGATTGCCGGAAGTGCAGTTGTCCAATCGCCTGCTTGTAGACGGCTGGCAACCCCCACAAACAGATCGGCACGGGGCAAGGATCGCGGTTGGGGATTGCTTGTCACCGATGGGATTGAACCCGGTGCAGTTTGGCTGAGGCCAACAATCCGAGCCGCTAGATTGGCACTCCAATGGGGCACCATTGCCAACACATTGGCTTGGTTCGTTGGGTGAGCCGTCTGACTTTTAGCGTTAGCCCTCTGACTTGGAGTTGACCCAACTGGAGTTGACCCAACTGGAGTTGTCCCGATCGGTGGACATTGATCTGTTCCAGCATAGTGATTCAGATTGGGGAAAATGCTGCTAAATTGCCCCGCTGGTAAGCTGCGTCCGCCCGGAGATGCCGAGGTTGACTGAGTCGGTGCCGGTTGCTTTGGCTTTGCCGCAATGGCATGAGGTTGGGTTGGTGCCGGTTGCAGTTGGGCTTCCAGTACGGCAATTTTACCGAGCAGTTCGGCTCGCACAAAAGCGGGCAGCGCAGGATGTTGAGCAATTTGACGCGCCCGATCAAACTCCTGTCTCCACGCAGCTTGTAGGGCCGTCAAGATCAGATTTTGTTGCCACTGTTGCTCACGACTGGTTTTATCCGTATTGGCAATCACGGCTAAGCGTTTTTCTAAAGTTTGCCGCATTCCGGCGATCGATTGAGCCGCTGAGGACTCCGGTTTATTCACCGTCGAAGGGGTTGGTGTTCCTTCCCTGTCGTTGGACTGCTGGGGTTTGACAGTTTCCGTCTCGTTCAAAGGGAGCGAGGGAGATTCTGACTGCTCCGGACTCGGCTTAGCTTGCCCCACCGGGCCAATCGTTGCTGAACCCGGCTGATCGGCTGATGGCGAAGCTAGCGGACTCGGTGACACCTCGATCGGATGGATCATGACTGGCGCTTCCACCCCACTTTCAGTTGCAGGAGGAAGTGATTCGGCTGGCACAGCAGTTTCCCCGGTTGGCTGGTCTGAACTAGCAACATCAGGGATCGCAGCCCCAACCGCAGGGAGACTATAAAACCGCAGCATCGCCGAAGTCATGACGGCCGTGGTCAGGCAAGATCCGATCGGTTTCAAAAAGTGCTTCATGAGCGGCAACGCGAAAAACAAAAAGTAAGCATCAGGAGAAGACTTAGCCATCGCAGGAACATCACCCTGCTTGTCAGGAATGGGAGGAGAATAACCTGGTGCAGTGACGCAGTTTAATCAACTCAGTTCGATCAACTCAGCTCAATCATGCGATTCAATGAGTCACTTGATTTCAAACTTGATTTCAAACTTGATTTCAAATGAGTCACCAGATCGATCAGTCATCCCCTTCAATGAGCCCCACCCAAACAACCTCAGACACTGCTTTAAGAACCAGCCATACTTTGCGAACCTTACAGATCAATAAAGTGTGAGCATCCCGTTATAGTGTGAGCATCTCGTTTCTCTGGTCGGAAAGGCTACGCCAACACGGGCAAATCCCCATACTCCTTTGGAAAATGCATTGGATCGACCTACTTACATCCACTGATTCAATACCGTAATCCGGATCAAGTTGCAAGCACCGCCCGAAACTTGGCATTCATTGGCATTCAGTAGATTGCAGGATCAAGCGATCCCTATCCAAGCAGGTGACCCCATCCAAGCAGGTGACCCTATCCAAAGAGACAGAGCACATCAATTAAACTCCACCTAGCCTAGCCCATTTATGGCGTTTTGTCGGTCATTTTGCCTGAAAATCACGCAAAAGCTTCGTCAAAGTTAGAAGTGTAGATAAAGCAGCCATGGGCAGACCGAAAATCCCGATCAAGGCTACTCCTCAACAGCGATCGACTCCAGTGATCTTCTGGTCTTTAATATTGGTCTTTGACAGACTATTGATCTTTTACGAATTGATCTTTTATGGACTTCCGGATTGATCTTCTTATATGGCGATTTATGGGGCGATCCCAGGAGGATTGTAGGGATGCACTGGCTTCGCCCCCGATGTGCGGGCATAACCCCCCTCTTTCACCAATTATTTGTGATTGCTATAGAGTGATAAAAGCTGGGCTGATCGATGAATTCGTTCACCATCAGGCTGATCAACTTGTGTTTGCCCTACTTAGCGAAACCCGTTCAGCCGCACCTTAAGCCAGTGTGCTTCTGGATCCAATACGATCCAACCCAAACGTATTGCATCTCATCTTTATGATTTGCTTATAGTTTATCTGTCTAACTTTAAAGAAAGCAGGCTACTTTTCCCACACTATCTGATAGTCTGGATTATAGGTAGTGGATCGATTATTCAAATTCGTCAAGCGTAATTTCCCAGCTACCAGGGATGCATTTTACGGGAAGAGTTCAAAGGTTGATGACGACTTCACACTGATGCAACGCCTGATGCAATGCCTGATGCAATGCCTGATGTCATGTTAAACGCTAACAGGAAACGCCAACAGGAAATGCCAACAGGAAATGCTAACAGAGCGCAACTTCATGAGGAGATTGGGAGTCTACAAACTTGAGGTCTATAAACTTGGGGTCTACAAACTGAGTTTTTAGCGAGCAAGCGACATCAGCCGCCTGTTCAACTACTAAACTGCCAAATGTTGATTCAAATTTAGGGTGCAAGCAATCCGCTCTCATGCTCAACCCATTGAGAACGGCGATTTTCAATACTGGCAGGTCATTCAACGTTGATTGCGGCGATCCAGATTCATCGCTCAGCCATCTCCGAAGCAACCACATTTGCAAAATTTTAGCCGATCGATTCAGCAGCAATTGCAATGGATGAATCTTACCTGGTCTGATTCACCAACTTTTAGCTAGGCACATAGGCTAACCTTGATATCCAACTGCTTTGGCTCTTCCTTCACTGATCAATCACATGCAGTGACAATTTTATCTGTCAAATTTCTTATTTTTCAGCTTACTTCAAGCATACTCTAATACGTCATTTTCGCATTTAACGCTCACAGAGAGTGGTTGGCATGATTGGATTAGGGCTTAGCTTTGCTCGTGTGTAACCAAATCGGAGTTCTGAATGAATACAATTTCGATAGGGGCTTACAGACCTGTTCATAGGCTGCATCCACCCAGTTTATTGACTCAGCATATTAGTCAGTCATCTAGCGGCTGCCTGCAAATTTTCAGCGGCGGTAATGTTTGGTTGCTCCACCTAGATGCAGGGAAATTAGTTTACGCTTCTGATTTGACCGATCCATTTGGACGACTCGATCGCCAGTTACGGCAATTGCAACTTCCTACCATTCGGAGTGCTGTTCGCGTCCAAGTTCGGATTTTATTTGAAACCCCTACGGTGGATGAACCTGCCCAAGATAACGACTATCGAGCTATTTGCTGGTTGGTTGAGCAGGAACATATCACCCCTGAACAGGCAGCCCATTTGATCGAACAGCTCGCCAATGATGTGCTAGAAGCCCTTCTGCCGATCCAATCAGGCAATTTTGAATTTGCAGAGCAAGACTTGTTAAGTCAGTACCCTAAGTTCTGCCAATTGGATCTCCAAGCTCTGTTAGCAACCGCAACCCACAAGGTGCGACAACGGCAGACCCAAGCTACCTCAATCTCCACCCCTTCAGAACGGGTCAATTTTGCGGCTCAGCCCGGTTCATCATCGCCGCTCCCCTTCCCCCGCCTGCTGCAACAGCCCATGGGGACTCCGACCCCCCCCTTCCCTACGGTGGTTCCGCCCAGTCAACCCCCATCAGGCACTACTATTCCGCTCTTGGAGACCCATGCTGCTCCGCTGTCTTCTCCAGCCTTCAATCATTTTACTGGCGATCCCACCCGTACGACAGAGCCCTTGATCGATCCCTCTTCCTTGCCCGATCGCCTCTCCAGCCGTTTAGCCGCCGCCCTCAACAGTGGCATAACCGATCGGGTCAATGATTCCCATTCATCAACACCCGACTCTACCCAGTCAGCCCCTTCCATTCCATCAGCCCCTTCCGTTCCATCAGCCCACTTGGCTCAGCCTACGGATTCACCTCAGTCAACCTCTTTACCAACTCCCCAGCCACCGATCGCACCCAGTTCCAGTTCAACGACTCGTTCAGCTAACTATTCAACTGTTCATGCAGGCAGCTCCACCGAAAAGCCTGTGGGTGAGAGCAAACAAAATATCCTTGGTGATGCCAAACGGATTTCTACGGCTGCTGAAAAAACTTATACCGTTGCTTGTATTGATGACAGTCCTACTGTTCTTCAAGCAATTGAATCTTTCCTCGACGATCGCAGCCTATCGGTTGTGCTGATCAGCGATCCAGTGAAGGCTCTGATGCAGATCATCCGCAGCAAGCCGGATTTGATCTTGCTGGATGTCACCATGCCTAATCTCGATGGCTATGAACTTTGCTCCTTGCTGCGAAAGCACCCCACTTTCCGCGAAACCCCGATCATTATGGTGACGGGTAAAACAGGGTTTATCGATCGGGCCAAAGCAAAATTAGTTGGGGCATCTGGTTATCTCACCAAACCCTTCACCCAGCCTGATCTTTTAAAGTTAGTGTTCAAACATTTGAGTTAGCCCAGTCTCACTCTAGTTCTGTTCTAATTCTATCGCAATGCTATTCCCGTTCTGTTCCAGCTCTACCTATCTACCCACGATCTACCAATATATTTGTCTACACATCTACTCATACAGTCGAGGTTATACCTTCCCTTGCTTGCAAAAGTTGCTTGAATCGGCCGCCGCTCCCACCCACTAGCCCCCATAACATTGCTGCTTCGATTAGATCCTGCAATTGATCTGGCCAATGACAGCAATGTTGCTTTCTCATCGAGTGAATCAACGAATTAGGGTAAGAGATGAGCTAGTTAATACTGTCTTACCTTGGCAGTAACTTTATTCGCTCACTCAACTAACAATAGGAGTCAATTTTTCATGGGAACTGTTTTAATCGTTGAAGATACCCCTTCCGAAATGGAGTTAATTAGTCACTATTTACGGGAAGGTGGATATATTGTAATTAGTGCTGAAACTGCTAAAGAAGCGATCAATAAAGCGATCGAGCAGCGGCCAGATATTATTCTTACTGATGTCGTGATGCCAGGAATGAGCGGCTTCGAACTGTGTCGCAACCTTAAGAAAAATCCTGCTACGGAAAATGTACCCATTGTGATTTGCAGCTCTAAGAATCTAGAAATCGATCGACTCTGGGGCATGAAACAAGGTGCAGATGCCTATCTCACGAAACCTTTTACGCGAGAACAGTTGATTCGTGTTGTTAAATCTGTTGCAGGCTAGAGAGCAAACCCATGGATAGTTCAGCGATTGCTTTACCCGATCGAGCGACCAAAGCAGTAGGGGATGCATATCTCAAGTTTCGTTTGAATGCGAAAACGCCTGCCGCCTTTGCCATGCGATCGGTTCAAGAAGCGTTAATTCTGCCGAATCGACGGCTTACCCCCATGCCCAATATGCCTGCCCCGATGCTGGGTTTGATGAATCGGCGCAGTCGGGTTCTTTGGGTGGTTGATCTTTCCCAACTCCTCGGCTTACCGGCACTTGAACCGAATATCCAGCAACATACTCTGATTCTAGTTCAGGTAGGTACTGTACCGTTAGGTCTGGCGGTGCAACAGGTGGAAGGTATGATTCGCCTCCAGCCTCAAGAAGTGCAGCCGCCGATCGGTCAAATTAGCATTTCCTTGCTGCCCTATCTCCGAGGCTGTGCCTTGCAATCGCAAGAGACTAAACCAGAAATGATGCTTGTCCTGGATGCCGAGGCGATCGTTCAAGCTCCTATCCTGCGTCAACCCGCATAAGCGAAGGCTGCCCTCGATCGCAGGGGCAACATTACACTCCATACCCTCCATGACCAGATGCTGCCCCACTTCGAGCCTTCCTCCCACTGCTGATACTTTTCGATCAGCAAGGCTCATTCCAATATTCGATTATTATCGATTCCCATTTCTATCGCTTCATTATTCTCGATCCATTCTTTAAAAGGTATCTCCGCGATGACTATCCAGCCTCGTGTTGTTCCATCCTCTGCTCACACCAATCCTGCGACCGATCCCGACCTCACTTTTAACTCCCAGGCTGCTGGTTCAACGACCGATCGGGCTACCGCTGCTGACCCCCCCTATACCAGCCAACCCAATTCTGCCCAACTGTTGTCTGCTAGCAAATCCTCTCCGTTGTTAACTTGGTTCCACAATTTACCCATTCGCCGCAAGCAGTTTCTAACCCTTTTGGTATCGGAAGTCATTTCAGTCGTGGGGCTGGTAGGAGTTGGTTCCTGGCTGATCGTTGGTGCGGGTCGATCGCAACTGCTAAATCAGGCTAAATCTGAAGTCTCGGTTGCTGAGATTCAATACAATATTAAACTCAACCAGATGGGGTTTGGCTTCCGGGGTCAGGCCGAGAACACGGCCATCATTGCTGCCGCTCAAGCCCATAGCGAAAATCGCACTGTTGAGGCCGATTTGCAGGCTCAAGTGGAAGAAATTTTGGTCAATGAGACTCGGGCTCGCAACATTGAATACGCGACCTTGGTTGGCACCGATCTACGGATTATTGCCGGTGCCAATGCCGATCGAATTGGGCAACGGTTTGATCCCCAAGGCTTAGTCGGCACGGTGCTAGCCAACCCGCGTCAAGTGAAAACGAGCGCCATCGTCAGTTGGACAGAACTCAAAAATGAAGCCCCTACCCTACCCGAAGGGTTTAGCGACCAGGATGCGCTGATTCGTTATGTTGTTACCCCGGTGCGCGATCCCAATACCAATGCGGTGGTTGGGGTTTTGGTCGCAGGCGATATCGTCAACCACAAGCGACCGATCGTTGAAGAAACCCTGCGAGCCTTTCAAAACGGCTACAGTGCTGTTTATCAACGAGATAGCAATGGGCAACTGCAACTGGCCACCTCCCTCCACCTGGGCAATGCCACCGATCTATCTCAAGCCACGGTGAATACTCCCCTACCCGATCAAAAATTGCTAGAACGAGCCATCGCCAACCCCGATCGGGTCGTGACTCAGCGGGTGCAGCTAGGCGATCGAACCTACACAATGGCGGCTGAAACCGTACTCAACTTCCAAAATCAACCCACTGCCATTCTGGTGCGTGGTAGTTCTGAACGAGCCTTAGACCAGCTCCTGTATCAAAGTTTGTTGCTGCAACTGGGAGTTGCGCTATTGGCCATTACCGCTGATATCCTCCTGGCAAAAATGCTGGGTCGATCCGTAGCGACCCCAATTGAAAAATTACGACAGGTGGCGTTGCGATTTGCCCAAGGGGATCGCCGGAGCCGTGCCGAAATTTTCGCCGCCGATGAAACCGGAGAATTGACCCTTGCGTTTAACCAGCTCGCCGAAAGCGTTTCGACTTCAGAAGATAGCTTGCGGGAGCAAACCCTCAAAGAGCAACAAACTGCAGAACGGGCCAAGTTGCTGACTGAAATTACTGTACAGATCCGCCGATCGCTCGATCCAGACGAAATTTTGAGCGTCTCGGTGGAAAAGGTGCGCAGCATTCTCAAAGTCGATCGGGTTTTGATCTACCGCTTCCATGAAGACTTTCAAAGTGGCTGGATCACGGCTGAATCGGTGGGAGAGGGCTGGATTAAAGCCTTCGGTCAGACCATTTACGATCCCCTCACGCCTGGATCGATCGAGCGCTACAAAATTGGGCGGATTTCACTGATTGAAAACCTGGCGGAAGTCTCCCTGACTCGTTGCCACTGCGAAATTCTGGAACGGCTGGAAGTGAAAGCCAACATGGTTGCACCGCTGCTCGTGGGCGATGAGCTAGTCGGTTTACTCTGTGCCCACCAGTGCAGTCAGCCCCGCCAATGGGATACCGCTGATGTGGATCTGATGCAGCAGTTAGCAACACAAATCGGCTATGCCCTCGGACAAGCAAAACTACTCCACCAGCAAAAACGGCTCGCCGAAAAGGAACGGCAGGTGAACGCGATCGTCTCCCACATGCGATCCTCCCTGAATCGGCAGCAGATCTTTGAAACGGTCGTCCGCGATGTGCAGGCCACACTGGGAGTTGATCGGGCGATCGTCTATGAATTTGCCCCTGACTGGAGCGGCACCTTTGTTGCAGAAGCCATTGAACCCGGTTGGACACCCGCTTTAAAAGCCCATCTGAAGGATCCTTGCTTTGCCGATAAATTTGTCAGCCAATACCAGAATGGTCGCGTACAAGCACTCAACAATATCTATGAAGCCAATTTGACCGAATGTCATATTAATCAGTTGGCAAACTTCCAGGTCAAGGCCAACTTGGTCGCTCCCATTTTGGTACAAGACCAACTGATCGGGCTCCTGATCGGTCATCAATGCAGCGCTCCTCGCAGTTGGCACGAAACCGAAATTGGCTTTATGCGACAAGTCGCCATTCAACTTGGTTTTGCCTTGGAGCAATCCCAACTCTTTGCACAGAAGGAGCAGGCCCGCCTAGAAGCAGAAGCCCTCTCCGAAGAACGGCAGCGGCAGAAAGAATCCTTGCAACTTCAGCTTTTATCGCTGCTCAGCAATGTGGAAGGGGCTTCCAGGGGTGATCTGACCGTACGAGCCGATGTAACCGTTGGGGAAATTGGCACGGTAGCAGACTTTTTCAACTCCATCATTGAAAGCTTGCGGCAAATTGTCACCCAGGTGAAAGTATCTGCCGATCAAGTGAACCAAGCGCTGGGCGAAAACGAGGCAGCAGTGCAGCAGTTGGCCGATGAGGCGCTCAGTCAGGCGGAAGAAACCACCCGCACCCTCAATTCAGTGGAGCAAATGACCCGATCGATCCAGTTAGTCTCTGAAAAAGCTCAGCAGGCCGCCCAAATTGCCCGCACTGCCTCCACCACGGCCGAAACAGGTGGAACAGCCATGGATATGACCGTCCAGAATATTTTGAATCTGCGCGAAACGATCGGGGAAACGGCCAAGAAAGTGAAACGGTTGGGCGAGTCTTCCCAGCAAATTTCTAAAGTCGTGTCTTTGATTAATCAAATTGCCCTGCAAACCAACTTGCTCGCCATCAACGCCGGGATTGAAGCCGCCAGAGCCGGAGAAGAAGGTCAAGGCTTTGCCGTGGTTGCAGAAGAGGTCGGGGAACTAGCGGCGCGATCGGCCGCAGCCACCCGCGAAATTGAGGAAATTGTGGCGGCCATTCAGCGAGAAACCAGCCACGTTGTTGAAGCCATGGAACAGAGCACCACACAAGTTGTGGAGGGCACCCAATTGGTTGAAGATGCCAAACTCAGCCTCAGCCAAATTCTAGCCGTTTCCCGGCAGATTGATGAGCTGGTCCAGTCCATTTCCTCCAATGCCGTCTCTCAAGCCGAAACCTCTAGTGCAGTTTCGCAGTTAATGCGCCAAATTGCCCAGGTTTCAGAACGCACTTCCACATCGTCGTTGCAAGTCTCCCATGCCATTCGACAAACCGTGGAGATTGCCCAAGGTTTGCAAGCCTCTGTCGGCACATTTGAAGTCGGTGATGAAATTTAATTCCGCCCATTCTGGCCCATCTGATTCCGCCTATTCTGACCTCTTGTGCCCGATCGAACGATCCGATTCCAGCCTGTAATCTCCTGATCTAAATCAGAAAAAGACCGGATCTACGATGCTCTGTCTCCCTGAATTCTAACGGATAAGAATATGTCAAAAGACAAAGAATTCGAAATTCAGATGCAATTCCTTGATGAGGCTTCTGATTATATTGATGTTCTCGATGAAGCACTTTTAGCGTTATCCCAGCGCGGGGTTGAAACCGACAAAATCAACGCTGCATTGCGATCAGCCCATTCAATTAAGGGTGGGGCAGGCATGATGGGGTTTGAAGTGCTGAGCGCCCTGTCCCATCAGCTCGAAGACTCCCTCAAAGTGTTGAAAGTGGATCGATCGATCCCAATTACTGACGAGCTTGAACAACTGCTGTTGGCAGGGGTGAATTGTTTGCGATCGGTGATCCACCACCATCGGCAATACCAATCGATCGATCCCAATTGGCTAGAAGTCCATGCTCAACCCATCTTCAGCCAACTCCATCAACACCTCGGCGATCCCATTGATGAAGATGCCCAATCTATCCTGTCTCCTGAAGATGGGCAAGATATCATTCGGTTACTTTTTCAAACTGAAGTCGAAGGCTGTCTGCAACGATTAGAAGCGGTGATTGCCGAACAGGATCCTCGCCTACCGGAAGAACTAGAAATTTTGACCCAGGAGTTGGGCGGACTGGGAGAAATGCTCCAACTCCCTGCCTTTAGCAGTCTTTGCCAATCTATTGCTGCCCAACTCAAACAGATGCCTCAACAGGCCACTCCGATCGCCCACATTTCACTGCAAGCTTGGCGGCATTCCCAGCAGTTGATTTTGGCGAACCAATTAGCAGCTTTACCAGCGGCCATAGAATTACCGGCAGAGTTGGCTCAGGGAGATCGGGTAGTTGATCAGGTAGTCACGGCGGACTGG
>JALOOM010000079.1 GCA_025454395.1 Elainella sp. Prado103 | reverse complement strand
ACATCAATGATGGACAGAATTAAAGATAATCCCCCAACCCTAGCTGCCATTAAAATATGGACGAATAGCCCAAGGGTTAACATGAGCCATGAGAAAAGATGGAGATAATAAGCTAGATGATCTAAGTCTCCATTTGGTAGCCATTCTTCCTTCATTAATCTGCCGGAAATTAGAGCAAACACTGACGCAATTAATAGGGCAGTATTGATGATTCGATGTAAGCTCAACCAGCCGATCGGGTGGGGAATTCGCCTTAAATTGGCTGTCGAGTCAGGTTGTATTAATCGGTTTTGACCAGCGTAAAAACTGTAGATGGCAAAAATAGGAAAGAATAGCAGAAAAGTAAGCCCGATCGTGCCATGTAAGCCTTGGCTATCGGTAAGGGCAGGTAAAGCAATTCGTCCGAACCGGCCATCGTAGTTATCGTAAACCCAAAAGCCAGTGACAAGCGCACCTAAAACCAACAGCCCATTGAGACTGTGCAAAACGCGAAGCAAGAAAGGTTGGTAGGGACGAGTCATAAGATGATCTGGAATGAGAAATGGTAAACGTAGGATCGCGAGGCAAATCTCTGCGTAGTGAACTGTGATCTTGAGTTTTACAAATACTGATGAAATCTGGATGAAATCCTCGTGAAACCCTGCATCGGTGGATCAAAACTGAGAAAATCACTGAAACAATATAATGGAGTTGGGAGACTCTGAACTGAAACTAAACTGAAATTGAATTGACGTGGTATGAGAATCTTGCTAATAGAGGATGAGCTGGATTTGGGAACAGCCATTAAATGGGCACTCAAGCAAGAGAAATATATTGTTGATTGGGCAATGGATGGAACGACGGGCTGGAATTATCTGGAGAGCCAATGGTTGCAATACCGAGTGGTGATTTTGGATTGGCTTCTACCGGGAATGATGGGTATTGAGCTTTGTCGGCGTTTACGGGCACAGCAGAATCCTTTGCCGGTGTTGATGCTCACAGCAAAGGATCGGGTCGCTGATAAAATTACTGGATTGGATGCGGGTGCTGATGACTATTTGGTCAAACCCTTTGAAATGGAAGAACTACTGGCCAGGCTGCGAGCCCTCCAGCGACGATCGCCCGATCTGCAAACCCAGCAGCTAGAACTGGGTGGCATTTTGTTGAACTATACCAATCGTACAGTTCATTATCAGACGGAGCAAGGAGAGATCCGACCAGTGCTCTTGACCCATAAGGAGTTTCAGTTGCTGGAATACTTCATGAGTCATCCCCATCAGATTATGCCTGCAGAACAGATTTTATATCAATTATGGGATGCTGGAACAGATGTAGCTAGTAATGTTGTGGCTGCTCAAATACGATTACTACGACGTAAACTTGCTGAACAAGGTTGTTGTGATTTTATTGAAACAATTCCGAGTATGGGCTATCGGATTAATCCGCACTATGCGTAAACAAACACCTCCTCAGCAGCTTCCGCCGCATCGGGCTTTTCATGTGACTCGCCGTCAGCTCGCGTTCTGGTATACCGGGGTCACAACAGTTATTTTGCTGCTCTCGGGTTTAATCATTTATCGTCTCATTGTTCATGCTCGCTGGCTGAGTTTAGAAAAGGAGATGCAGTCACTCGCAACATTTATTGAGCATCATATCGAGCCTGTTTTGACCCAGGCTGGGCAAATCGATGCAAATGCACCCAGCCAGTTTCCCGAATTGTGTTTTTATCCACAAGGATGTGTAGATTCTGTGATTAATCGATCGCAGACTTCCCGCATCAGTGAATCGATCTATAGCGATTTACAAGAAGAAGTCTGTATTCGGTTGGTCGATCCCGCCAATCAAACAGTTGCCTGGTTACAGTTGCCTGGCAGTTCTGAGTTTTGTCATAATCCTCAGACTTGGCAGGCGCTGAAAGACTCTGATGGGCATTATTTCCATAAGCAAGTATATCCTCTACATACACCATCTCATTCATTATGGGGAACTTTACATATTGTTCGATCGCTCAATGATCTGGATCTGTTCATGCTACGGGTTGAGATTGCACTGGGGATGGTGATTATTGGTGCGATCGGCCTGGGTGGGTTGGCGAGTTGGCAACTGGCAAAGCTGGCGATGCGACCTGTGCATGACTCTTACCAGCAAATGGAACAGTTTACTGCTGATGCTGCTCATGAACTGCGGTCTCCCTTGGCGGCATTGCGAGCCATTGTGCAGGCGGCGATGCGTTCAGACAATCTATCGTCGCAAGAGATCCAAGAAATGCTGAAAATTCTTAACCGTCAGAGTCAACGTTTGAGTACTTTAGTCCAAGATTTATTGATGTTTAGTGAGATTGAACAGCCCTCAAAGCAGCTTCGGGTAGAGGTTTGTTGTCTCAATGCGATGTTGGGTGAATTGATAGATGAGTTTATGGTGATGGCAATCAGTGCTGAGATTGATCTCAGTTACCAAATTCAACCTCCTTGCCCGGATGCCACGCAAGTATTAGGGCAACCACAACAGTTACACCGAGCCGTTGCCAACTTGATCAGCAATGCCCTCAATTACACGCCAACTGGAGGGCAGGTGCGATTACTCCTAACGACGGAAGCTGCTCAAGCGGTGATTCGAGTGCAAGATACTGGAGTGGGCATTGCGCCTGAAGAACAAAGTCGAATCTTCGATCGCTTTTATCGGATTGCACCGGATCGATCAGCTCGCCATGGGGGATCGGGCTTGGGTTTGGCAATTACACAAGCGATTGTGCAAGCTCACCAAGGGCGATTGACCGTCCATAGTCAAGTTGGGCAGGGCAGTGAGTTCATTCTGTACCTGCCACTTTGGAAATAGGGGATCGGATCAGGAATTGACCCATGGTGAAGGAGTCGGTAGGATCGGGTTAGCCTGCCAAAAATTCGGTTTTGCTGGGCGGCGATGCAAAACCCACTCGTAGATCTGCATCATTTTTTCCGCTTTCACCTGCCAAGTATAGTACTGAATAGCATGTTGGTAGGCAGCTAAACCGAGTTGACGGACTCGATCGGGCTGTTGTGCCAGGTCTTCAAGGGTTTGGCGAAAATGATCCGTCAGTTGGGCTGGATGAGAGAGAGGAATGGTAATGCCTCGATCGGGCTGAATCAGAGTGGCAGGGCCACCATAATCAACCACAACACAAGCGAGTCCGGAAGCCATCGCTTCGATCACCACCCCAGCCCCTAATTCTCGGATTGAGGGAAACGCAAACACATCCGCTTGACGCATCAGGTTGCCTACTTCGGCTTGGGGAACTTGACCAGTCAGAGTCACACAATGTTCGAGTTGCGCTGCGGTAATCAGGGTTTCTAATCGCGATCGCTCTGGGCCCTCGCCAACGATGATCAAGCGATGCTGCTGTAAAACTGGACTGTGGGCAAAGGCTTGCACAACCACTTCCGGCATTTTGTAGGGAACGAGGCGACCCACATAAAGAAAAGTGAGCTGTTGTGGAACTGGACGAACTGGAAAACTGAATAATTCTGGATCGATCCCGACTTCTGGGAAATTAATTGCCTTCGCTTGAGCGGAGTGTGGCAGATCATTGAAAGTGTGATCGAACGCTGCCAGAATGGCTTGGGCATGATGATAAGTCGATCGATAAAAAGGGAGCCACTTGTAAGCTTGGCGAAATCGACTGAGCCACTCTCGTTCTCGTTTCTGTTCAGATTGGAAGGCTGATGGCCATGGTAAGTTACCGTTGAGTGGGCCTAAAATGAATGGTACCGGCGATCGTTTGGCGATCAAGCTTGGTAACGTGGGTGTCATCGGGCTGATGCGATGGACAAGATCAAACTGACCGGATACCAGCGCGGTGCGGAAATGTCGCCAGACTTCCCATTCAAAAGCTAGATAGCTTGGATAGTTCATCGCCATTTGTAATGTCCAGCCTAGATCGCTGCCACCCCGGAGTATTTGAGCAAATCGATAAAGGGGAGCCGCAATATATTCAGTATCTAGATAGACTATCTCGGCTGATCCAAGCCCCACTCGTTCTAGATTGGGACGATTGCGAACTTGAGTAGCCACTACAACCTCGGCTCGATCGGCAATTGCCCGCGCAAATTTGTAAGAGACAACTGGAAGCGAAGGCCAGTCAGGATTACAGTCATCGGATAGTAGGAGAATACGCATTAGCTTTCTTCCTCTTTGTATGTATCTCGTGTTTATATGTCTCTTACGTTAGTAAGTGTATGATTTGATTTCGGCAAGGCTGAGTATCTGAATTGCTGATTATCTAATCCTGTTTATTTAACTATTGATTGTCTGATCTGTGTTGTGTGGTAAGTTAAATATATTTCCTTTTTGGATTACTGATTTTGATTTTACTGAATTATGATTGCTTATAAATCTTTTTGTGTCAGAATTGCGTCTGCCGTTGCCGAATTTGTGCCTTGAAATGATCTATCATGTATCCAATAGTATACCCTTGGTCAGGATCTGGGGCAATGAATCTGTATCTGAATGATTGTCAACTGCTCTGTAAATGATTCGCACTGGTGCAATAATACTTTTGTTTTTGGGATCATTGGTACTGCCCCAATCTTGTGCAAGACAGCCTATTGGCGATAAACGCATTGAAGTGTGGGCAGAAATCGATCGAACTAGCTGAGATTTTGCGCTTGGTGCATTGCGCCACTAGAGTGATGATTGGGTCACTATGCATGAGCTGGTGTGGGAAATGAACTGGTGTGGGAAATGAACTGGTGTGGGAAATAACCGTGATTAATATGACTAATGCGTGATCTGACTCACGATGATTTACCTTGGCTGAGATCTGGCTTCTAGATAGGATTGTACGCAGCGACTGAGTTCAACGAAATTGGGTTCTGCCTGTTTGACCAGCATCTCTTCTGCAAATCGGCTGACTTGTCCGGACAAAAAACTCGGCACGCCTTTGAGTTGGTGAGGATTAATTTGGAGTTCCCCCCGGCTTTCAATCCTGGTACCTT
This sequence comes from Elainella sp. Prado103, assembly GCA_025454395.1. Classification (GTDB taxonomy): domain Bacteria; phylum Cyanobacteriota; class Cyanobacteriia; order Elainellales; family Elainellaceae; genus Elainella. The sequence continues at coordinate 19,306 of JALOOM010000079.1, read as the reverse complement.
GCTGTTCTTCGAGATAGCGATCCTGTCCATGCCAGGTGATGGCTTCCCGAAAGGCATGGGGTTCAATCCGCCAATCGGTGATGAAGGTCTGGCTTTTCCAGGTGGCAAAATCTGTCCAAGTCAGCAAGTCTTCGCTTAAAAAAGCCTGCATCATGCCTGGAATCTCACTTTTGCCATGCCATTCATAGGTTTGTTGCAGGGTTTCACCTTGCATTTGGCGAGCAATTAGCCTGACTCGTTTAACAGTTGGCATCGCTCCGACGACTTCCAGGAGCCGATCGCGATAGGTTTCATAGACCAACGGACGGGGAAACGGCAGATAAACACTCGCATTGATTAACATAATGATGACAGCACTCTCAAAAACGCCGCAAAAAACGCTTTTCTACCCCTGATCAGTCGCAGGATGGGGCAAGTATAACAGTTGAGATTGCACCCCAAAGATGAACGAGTTTTAAGCACTGAAATTGCCGATAGAGCCGATAGAATTGAGGGTGCTGCAAATCCATTGATCACTCTGCTATTCACCACGGGGACTTGGAATGTCTGACCTGTCAACTACCGGACTGTCAACTACCGGATCGTCAACTACCGGATCGTCAACTACTGACCGATCGACCGATCGATCTGCTGATCTATCCACCGATGCTGTGCTGGCTCATGCTCCTTTTGCGATCGAGGAAATTGCCGCCGAGGGAATTAAGCCAGAAGAATATGCGGAAATTGTACGGCGGTTAGGGCGGCATCCTAACCGGGCAGAACTGGGGATGTTTGGGGTGATGTGGTCTGAACATTGCTGCTATAAAAATTCGCGGCCATTGCTCAAACAATTTCCCACCACAGGCGAGCGCATTCTGGTTGGACCAGGCGAAAATGCCGGAGTAGTGGATATGGGGGATGGGTTGCAACTGGCTTTTAAGATTGAATCGCACAATCATCCGTCAGCCGTTGAACCCTTTCAAGGAGCGGCAACCGGAGTCGGTGGGATTCTGCGGGATATTTTCACCATGGGGGCTCGTCCGATCGCGATCCTCAATTCGTTGCGGTTTGGCTCCCTGGAAGAGGCTCGATCGCGGCGTTTAGTGCAAGGAGTGGTAGCGGGTATTTCCCACTATGGCAATAGTGTGGGGGTGCCCACGGTTGGCGGTGAAGTCTATTTTGATCCTGCCTATGGGGGCAATCCACTGGTGAATGCGATGGCGATCGGGTTGATGGAAACCTCGGAAATCGTCAAGTCGGGTGCTGTGGGGATCGGTAACCCGGTGCTGTATGTTGGCTCCACGACCGGCCGCGATGGTATGGGTGGCGCGAGCTTTGCCAGTGCAGAATTAAGCGATGAATCGATGGACGATCGGCCGGCGGTGCAAGTAGGGGATCCATTCCTAGAAAAATCCTTAATTGAAGCTTGTTTAGAGGCATTTAAAACGGGCGCAGTGGCAGCGGCTCAAGATATGGGTGCAGCCGGAATTACCTGTTCAACCTCCGAGATGGCGGCCAAGGGCGGCGTAGGCATTGAACTCGATCTCGATCAGATTCCAGTACGCGAATCGGGCATGGTGCCTTACGAATACCTGCTGTCGGAATCTCAGGAGCGCATGTTATTTGTGGCTCACCCAGGGCGAGAGCAAGAGCTAATCGAGATTTTTGAACGGTGGGGACTCCAAGCAGTCGTGGCGGGTCGGGTGATCGAAACCCCGATCGTACGAATTTTATTCCAAGGCGAAGTGGCGGCTGAAATTCCTGCCACTGCTCTGGCGGATAATACGCCGATCTACAATCGCGAGCTGATGGCCCAACCGCCGGAGTATGCCCAACAAGCCTGGCAGTGGCAACCGACTGATTTGCCGGATTGCACCCCTGAAGGGATTCGGCTGGATCCGCCTTACACCTGGAATCAAGTGTTGCTGCGACTCCTCGATAGTCCGACGATCGCCTCTAAGCGCTGGGTATATCGCCAGTATGACCATCAAGTTCAGAACAATACCGTCTTGTTTCCGGGTGGAGCAGATGCGGCTGTGATTCGGTTGCGTCCGCAAGAGATGCCGCAGCCAACGCAAGCCCAACTGGATCGGTCGATCGCCAACCACCTTGGCGTGGCCGCTACCGTAGACTGTAACGCTCGCTATGTCTATCTTCACCCCTATGAGGGGGCAAAAATGGCAGTGGCAGAAGCGGCTCGTAATCTGAGCTGTGTCGGAGCCGAACCATTAGCGGTGACCGATAATCTCAACTTTGGCAGTCCAGAAAAGCCGATCGGCTATTGGCAACTGGCGGAGGCTTGTCGAGGTTTGGCAGAGGCCTGTCGAGAGTTTGCCACTCCGGTAACGGGCGGTAATGTCTCTCTCTACAATGAAACCCTGGATGCGGCTGGCAATCCCCAGGCGATTTACCCGACACCGGTGGTAGGTATGGTGGGGCGCGTCCCTGATATTCGCCGGGTTTGTGGTCAGGGTTGGCAGGCGGCTGGAGATGTGGTTTATCTATTAGGTCTGCCTGCTGTGCCAGGAGTGGCTTCTCCTAGCCTGACCTTGGGTGGCTCAGAATATCTGGCGATCCTGCATCAAACGGTGGCTGGTATGCCGCCGATCGTCGATTTTGCTTTGGAGAAACAGGTGCAGGCGGCCTGTCGCACTGGGATACAGCAAGGGTGGGTGCGATCGGCCCATGACTGTGCTGAAGGAGGATTAGCGGTGGCCTTAGCAGAGGCTTGTATCAGTGGAGGCTGGGGGGCGCAAATTCAACTGGATAGTGGCTATTCAGGGGCAGACAATTCGACAGCGATCGATCGATGGGATGCAGTCTTGTTTGCCGAAGGAGGAGCGCGTATTCTCGTATCGGTAGCTGAACAACATTGCCATGCGTGGGAAACCTGTTTAGAAACAGCATTACCTCAGGGTTGGCAGCGGTTGGGGCAGGTTAGTACGGCTGAGGCGGGATTGACGATTGGATGGGGCAGTCGCTGGCTGATTCAGGTTGATCTGACCACGATGACGGAAACTTGGTCAAGTGCGATCGAGCGGCGGTTAGCAGGTTGATCACGCTGGGTTAAAGTGATTGACCGTAAAAATTGACCGTAAAAATTGACCGTAAAAATTGCTGTGGATTAACCGTGATGATTGCTGTGATGATTGATTGATATGTCTGAAATGCCTGAAATGCCTGAAGCACTCCCTACTCCCCAATCTGAAAGACCCTCGGATCGCCGGTCTGATGTGGACTCTCCAACGGGCTCCTCTGTTGAACCCCCACTCTGGAGCGGGCGACATGCAGAGAAAGATCATCTCAGACAAAGGGTTTGGCTCCATTTGCAGCAAACCCAGTCGGTAGTGGGGGATCCGATCGGCCATATTCCCAATTTTGTGGGAGCAACCTTGGCCGCCGATCGATTGGCAGAGCTGGATTGTTGGCAACAGGCAGCGGTGATCAAGTGTAATCCGGATGCTGCTCAAGCAGCGGTACGGTTGCGGGCGCTCGAAGCGGGCAAAACCCTCTATATGGCTGTGCCTCGTCTGACGGAGGAACGGTGTTTTGTGGAGCTGGTCGCTGCCGATTTGCAAGCTAAACAGGTGGCTTTAGCTGCTGCGGCCACAATGCGGCAAGCCTTGCTCCACGGACGGTTGGTTCGTTTTACGGAAATGCGACCGATCGATCTGGTGGTTGTAGGCTGTGTAGCGGTCAGCGTTACCGGCGGACGAACAGGCAAAGGAGCTGGATTTGCCGATTTAGAGTTAGCCATGCTCCAACAGTTTGGGTTGATTCAAGCTGCCACGCCGATCGTCACGACGGTGCATCCGCTCCAGCAGGTCGAGCCCGAACAACTCCCTATGCAACCCCACGATTGGGGCTTAAATTGGATTGTTACTCCTGATCAGGCGATCGAAACCCACCTGTCTCATCCTCGACCGACAGGGCTAGACTGGTCAAGCTTACAGCCCGAGCAGTGGCAACAAATTCCGATCCTGCGGCAGCTCAAGCTAGCTCAAGCGCTGGACTCTAGTGGTAGTCTTAAACGGTGAGATTGCCGGTGGTCGGTACACTCGCAAACGAAGCGGCAGTCAGATCGGTAGACTCTAGCCCCAACAGTTCCACTAAGGGAAGCTTGCCGACCGAAACCAGGAGGGTATTGTCAACGGACGTGATTGTGAGTTGAGCAAAGCGGAGGTTGCCGACTAAGCCGATGCGATCGACCCCAACTTCAAAGTCAGTGATCGTGTCAACTCCTTCGCCATACACCAGCGCGAAAATATCTGCGCCATCTCCTCCCACTAAGATATCTTCACCCTGTCCCCCCCACAAGAGGTCATTACCCAGCCCACCCACGAGCTGATCATTCCCGGATTCCCCAAATAATCGATCCTCGCCATCTCCACCATTGATCTCGTCATCCTCTCCACCGCCATAGACTTGATCGTTTTGACCGCCACTGTTGACTTGATCGCTGCCTGCCCCTGCCAAAATTAAATCGGTGCCTGCGTTGGTTTGAATTTGATCGTCCCCTTCGCGAGCCAAAACTAGATAGGGCTTGCTATCTGTCGTCCAGCTATCAGCCAGCTCGGTACCTCGGAGAATGCTGGCATTGGCAGGCGCTTCCAGGACATCCAAAAAGATCGCGCTGGGCACCCCATAATTGCCCCAGGCATCTAACCCCTCCGCAAAAATGGTGTAGCGACCGGGGGCTAAGCTACTGGTATCGATGGCTCCGACAAAGGTTTCGATCGGGCTATCATAATCGCCGGATGCCAGGAATAAATCGACGATCGGGGTGTCGGGGATCCAGGAAGGGGCATTGATACTGAATCGTGCTCCCGTTACGATCGCGGGTTCCGGTAAGGTTAAGCCTTCACTCCCGCTCAAGGAAGTGCCGTTGCCATCGGCAATTTGGCTAGCACTGACCGTGACCGAGAGATTAACGGTAGTGGTTAAGCCTGCGATCGCCTGAGTAGAGCTGAGCTGAATGGTTTGCACATCTGGGCCTTGAGCCACTTGATAAGGGCGGTAAGCTGCTTTAGCCGCATAGGTGAGTGCGGGCAACAGTTGGGGCGCGATCAACTGTTCGAAGTTTTCACTGGGCTCAAAGGGCTGGGTACCTGCTGCCACCATATAGGTGGCCACCCCAAAGGTTTGATAGACCCAATCGATCGCCGTACCTGTGGCTAACGATCGACCGCTCGCCTGCTTGACATCGTAAGTGGTAGGCAACAAGAGGGTTGAATCTGGGTCAACGGTGCGACTCACCTGATGACTGGCTGGAAGAGTAGTGTAATAGCCGAGTTTCAAGCCCAAGCTGCGTAGTCCAGTGTAGTCGGGAGCCGGGGTGAGACTCCAGCGATCGGGGTAGAGGATTTCGTTCCCGGCGCTACGGAGGTCAATAAAGACTCCGGCTGTATCGAACCCAGGCAGAGTGGGATCGGGGCGTGCTGCAAAAGTGTCGGTCAGGTAGTCGCGCAGGGCTTGGGTTTCTGGCTCCGAGAACGCAACTGAGCCTCGATAACCCGGATGGGCAGGATCGGTGATACCCACCTCTAACGGATTTTCCCACTGAACTGCAAAATTGCGATCGAGGTTCACTCCATAGTTCGGGAACGGGGCTGCAACTTGACCTATCGGCACAGTAGGATTGGCATTCTTACGCCAGAGGTTGCCTGCTTCTGCCAATTTGCGGCCATCTGGATTGAGGACTGGCACGATCCGAATATCAAAATAATCGAGCAACCAAGTGGCATCTGGATTAATTCCGTAGTTGGCAACCAAGGTTTCTGCAAAGCGGGTGGCTAACTCGGTGGTGACATAATCCAAGCCATGGATCGATCCCTGGATAAACAAAACTGGCTTGGCAGGCGGAGCTACCTCAGCAGGGTCTTCCTCTGGAGTTTCGTCAATTGGGGCATCTTCAACGGGTGCATCTTCAATCGGATCTTCGTCGATCGGGTCTGCCACTTTTCCCAATTGCAGCGCAAAAATATCGTAGCCCGCTGCCCCACCGGGAGTAACTTTGTCATAACTATCGCCAATATCCACCCATGTGGCCAAATCTGGATGCGCTGCTGCCAGAGCTGCCAGGTCGGCATAGGTTGCTTCAATGGTGCGGTAGCTGTCAAATCCGGGGATGGTGCGCAGGGTTGGGGTGGGAGCTGGCACCAACCCTAATTCCAGTCCAGACACTTCTGAAGCAAGTAGGGTGGGATCGTTTGCAGGAAAGAGAAGGGGCAAGGTAGTCACGATAATTGGGTCAGGATTAGGAAGAAACAGCGAGTTAAAACGCACCCATAAGCTTGAAAGATGGACTTCTGATTGCAGCGATCGAATTTAGCGATCTAAGCGATCGAACTGAATAATCTCTATAATTAGCGAGCTTTTAATTCGCATCTGGCGATCTAATTACAGGGCTCTGATTACAGTAAACTGGGTTCTTCGACAAAAGAATGTCAAGATTTGGTAAATTATGGAACTGCCATGACGAGACGGTTGAGGGGGAGGAATTCCTCATGGGGGAGGCGATTTCAGATTCATTTCAGATTAGCTAAACTTTTGTGATTCTCTATTGCCAGATGTATCTAAAACCACCGTTTGTGCAATGCCCGCCACTATGATGGAAAGATGACGGGGTCGCCCGATACGCTGGGGATGGGCTCTGCCTGGAAAACAAGAGCGCGACTCGTTTTCCTACTGTTTAGCAGGAGGAATTCAGGATGGGAATTGCCACCGTGAACCCCACCACTGGCGAAACGATGCAGGTATTTGAACCGTTGACTGCTGAAGCTGTGGATCGGAAGATTAGCATTGCGCACCAAGCTTTTCAACAGTATCGTCGGTTGCCGTTTGCTCAACGAGCCGAGTGGATGCAGCAAGCCGCTCAAATTTTAGAAGAGGAACGGGAGCGATGGGGTCGGGTGATGACCCTGGAGATGGGTAAACCGTTGGCGGCTGCGATCACTGAAGTTGAGAAATCAGCTTGGGTTTGCCGCTTTTATGCTGAGCATGCTGACCAGTTTTTGGCTGATGTTGAGATTGCGACAGATGCAAGTCATAGTTTCGTTTGCTACCAACCCTTGGGGGTGATCCTGGCGGTAATGCCCTGGAATTTTCCATTTTGGCAGGTGTTTCGGTTTGCGGCTCCGGCTTTGATGGCAGGCAATGTGGGCATTCTCAAACATGCTTCCAATGTGCCGCAATCAGCTTTGGCGATCGAAGAGATCTTTCAACGAGCGGGTTTCCCAGAAGGGGTCTTTCAGACTTTACTGGTGGGTGCCGATCGGGTACCAGAGATCATGGTGGACGATCGGGTGAAAGCGGCTTCCTTAACCGGGAGTGAGTTGGCAGGAGCCAGCCTGGCCAGTGCCGCTGGAAAACAGATCAAGAAAACAGTGCTGGAGCTAGGGGGGAGCGATCCCTTTATCGTCATGGCCAGTGCCGAGATTAACACGGCTGTGGCCACTGCGGTCACGGCTCGCATGATCAACAATGGACAATCCTGTATCGCAGCTAAACGATTTATTGTTCAAGAGTCGATCGCAGATGAATTCACAGATCAATTAGTTCAACGATATGCTGCCCTTAAGATTGGCGATCCTCTATTGCCAGAGACGGAAATCGGCCCATTGGCGACCCCGGCAATTTGGCAGGAATTACAGGAACAAGTGACAGCTTGTATCGCATCTGGTGCAAAGTTGCTGATTGGAGGTGATCCCGATCGACTGGTGCAAGCGAATCCTGGCTTGCAACGCGGCAATTTTTATCCACCGACCATCCTGACTGATTTGCCGATCGACAGTCCTGCCAGACAAGAAGAGTTTTTTGGGCCGGTGGCATTGCTGTTTCGGGTAGCGGATGTGGATGCGGCGATCGAGTTGGCGAATAGCACGCCATTCGGCTTGGGTGCCAGTGCTTGGACTCAGGATCTAGCTGAGCAGCAACGGTTCATTCGGGAAATTGAAGCTGGCTGTGTGTTCATCAACGGCATGGTGAAATCGGATCCAAGATTACCGTTTGGGGGCGTGAAGCGATCGGGATATGGCCGGGAATTGGCAGCAGCAGGAATTCGAGAGTTTGTCAATCTCAAGTCGGTTTGGGTGAAGTAGCTGTTGCGCTGCGATTAGGAGAGTTGCTGATAGGAGAGTTGCTGATAAGAGAATTGCCATGCAGCGGAGATGATGATCCTAATTAGCCATATATCTGCCTTAATATCTACTCTTGTTTACCTCCTGTGCTCTAGTTGTATCTTCTTCCTGATTACCGATCGCGTTTTTTCCTAGGCTGAATGAGGTAGATCGCTCATTGTCTGAGATGGAGATTTAAACGCTCTAAAATGTGTCATTGATGTTATTGCTAAGACGAAATTAAATTAATCAAGTTAATAGAATAGGAAAGCTAAATATGACTGAAATGAATACGGCTGAATTGCTGGTACGCTGCCTGGAAAATGAAGGCGTAGAGTATGTGTTTGGGTTGCCTGGCGAAGAGAATTTGCATGTCTTGCAAGCGCTCAAACAGTCATCGATCCAGTTTATTACCACCCGCCATGAGCAGGGCGCTGCATTTATGGCAGATGTCTACGGACGACTCACCGGCAAAGCAGGAGTTTGTTTATCAACATTGGGACCGGGTGCAACAAACCTGATGACAGGGGTTGCTGATGCGAATTTAGATTGTGCCCCACTGGTGGCCATTACCGGGCAAGTCGGTACCGATCGGATGCATATTGAGTCCCATCAGTATCTGGATCTGGTGGCCATGTTCGCGCCCGTTACCAAGTGGAATGCCCAGATTGTGCGACCGAGTAATACAGCCGAAATTGTGCGACGGGCGTTTAAGCTGGCTCAATCTGAGAAACCTGGAGCAGTCCATATTGACCTGCCAGAAAATATTGCAGCGATGGCTGTTGTGGGAAAACCCCTGAAAATTGATGGGCGGGAGAAAGTGTTTGCTTCCTTTCAAAGCATTGAGCGGGCGGCAACGGTGATTTCGGCAGCCAAGAATCCGATCATTCTCGTCGGTAATGGGGCAATTCGGGCCCATGCCAGTTTGGCCCTGACGGCCTTTGCTCGGACTTTGCATATTCCGGTCGCCAATACCTTTATGGGCAAAGGGGTCATTCCTTACACCGATCGACTGGCATTGTGGTCCGTCGGGCTGCAACAACGCGATCACATCAGTTGTGGGTTTGATCATGCCGATCTGGTGATTGCTGTGGGGTATGACTTAATTGAGTATTCGCCTAAACGCTGGAATCCGGATGGTAGTACGCCGATTATCCATATTGATCAGACAGCCGCAGAGGTTGATAGTAGCTATACACCGATTGCGGAAGTGATTGGGGATATTGCTGATTCGCTGTCCGAAATTCTCAAACGGGCCGATCGCAACCATCAGCCTGAACCCTACGCGATTCATCTGCGCCAGGATATTCTGGCAGATTACGAGGAACATGCCCAGGACGATGGCTTTCCGATCAAACCCCAAAAGTTGATCTACGATTTACGGCAAGTGCTAGCTCCTGAAGATATTGTCATCTCTGATGTTGGGGCCCACAAAATGTGGATGGCGCGGCACTATCATTGCGATCGTCCCAATACCTGTATCATTTCCAACGGCTTTGCGGCGATGGGAATTGCGATTCCGGGAGCGATCTCGGCAAAATTGGTCAAACCAGAATCTAAGGTGGTGGCAGTGACAGGCGATGGCGGCTTTATGATGAACTGCCAGGAGCTAGAAACGGCACTGCGGGTGGGTACCCCTTTTGTAACCATTATTTTCAATGATGGAGGGTATGGATTGATCGAATGGAAGCAATACAACCATTTCGGCGAATCTAACTTCGTGCATTTTGGCAATCCTGACTTTGTGAAACTGGCAGAAAGTATGGGACTCAAGGGGTATCGCATTGAGTCTGCCCTAGAGATTATTCCTACCCTGAAGGAAGCACTGATGCAAGCGGTGCCTGCGGTGATCGATTGCCCGATCGACTATCGCGAAAACCTGCGCTTTAGCCAGAAAGCGGGCGATCTCACCTGTTCGATCTAGCTGGCTGGTTCGATCTCACTCACCGGCTTGATCCCAGCTCTGATCTATCCTCGCGGATACTGCTGCATCAAGGTTCTGACTTGCTCAGCATGATAGGAACTGCGGGTCAGTGGGGATGCGACAACCTGCAAAAAGCCGATCGATTCACCCAGTTGCCGCCACGCATCAAACTGTTCGGGGGGAACAAAGTCCTGAACCCCCAAATGTTTCTGGCTCGGTTGGAGATATTGCCCGATCGTCAAAATGTCACAATCAACTTGGCGTAAATCTTGCATGACCTGTTGCACTTCCGCAGCGGTTTCTCCTAACCCAACCATAATGCCTGACTTCGTGTAAATGGTGGGAGACAGGGTTTTGGCTTGTTGCAATAACGCTAGCGATCGGTCATAGCTGCCCTGGGGGCGGACGCGGCGATAGAGGCGGGGCACGGTTTCTGTATTGTGATTTAATACTTCCGGCCGGGCCGACAGAATCACTGCCAGTGCCTCCCAGTTGCCGCAGAGATCGGGAATCAGCACTTCGATCGTGGTTTTGGGCGAAACGGAGCGAACGGCCTCAATACAGCCGACAAATTGTGAGGCTCCTCCATCGGGCAAGTCATCGCGGTTGACGGAAGTGATCACCACATGGTTAAGGTTCATCCGTCGTACTGCTTCTGCCAGTCGCGTTGGCTCAGTGGGATCGAGGGATTTTGGTTTTTTCTCAAAGTCAATGTCACAGTAAGGGCAAGCGCGTGTGCAGGCTGGCCCCATAATCAAAAAGGTTGCAGTTCCAGCATTAAAACATTCGCCGATATTGGGACAAGAAGCTTCTTCACAGACTGTGTTCAGCCCCAGATCGCGCAAAATACCTTTGACGTTGCCAACTCGCTCCCACTGAGGAGCTTTCACCCGCAGCCACTCTGGTTTAACTGTCACGTTGACTCATCCTAACGTTACTAAAGTTCATCTTATCAAGCTGGCCCTGATCGGTGCAGAAGCATCCAGATCAGGGCAGCAAAAAATCATAGGAAAAGTCGGCAAGCCTAAATCGATCGCTGCCTAAATTGAAAAGGGTTGAAATTCGTTGTGTGATCGTAATAGTCTTCCTGTTCCTGTTGCTTCAACCAGCCAGTAATCCAGTAGGTGATTGGGGTAAAGAGGATCTCAACCCCGCACTTGAACAGATAATTAGAAACAATGAGAGTCCAGAGCAAGCTGGGGGGAAAGCCTTCTACGCCAGCAAAGGCGATCACAACAAACAGGACTGTATCTACTACTTGCCCAACTAAGGTAGAACCGATCGTCCGTAACCACAGCAATCGACCATTGGTTAACACCTTCAGTTTGGCCAAAGTGAACGAGTTGGAAAACCCGCCTGCAAAGTAAGCGATCAAACTTCCGATCACGATGCGGGGGATTTGTCCCAAGATCTGCTCATAGGCTGCTTGATTGGCCCAATCTATCGCTGGGGGGAGGGCTCCCACAATCATGAACGTGAGCGACATCAGTAGGGCCGCAATGAACCCTAGCCAGATCACCTTGCGGGATCGTTGATAACCATAGACCTCGGTTAAAATGTCTCCAAAAATGTAGCTCAGTGGAAACAGAATGGTGCCACCATCAAAGGTGAGGGGGCCAAACGCCACAATCTTAGTAGAAACTACGTTTGAGATCAGCAAAACGGCGACAAAGAGGGCCGTGATGGTATCGAGATGCTTGAAGGATTTATTCACAGGACGATCGGCAAAATTTGTGTTGATTTCACAGTCCTTTATTTTAGCTGGTGGCTCGATCGTTTCTGCCGGTTACTGCCGCTGATTGCCAAGAGTGGAGGGCACGCAACTGGGCGGTTTTCTTCAACTGATGGGCTTGCATGCGAATCAAGACATCATCCAAAATTTTCACCGCTGCCAGGATAAATTCTCCTTTATTCAACATGACGCATTCTGCCCGTTCTGCCATGGCCGCATCAGTGATTTCACCTCGCGAGGGCACCCCTGTTTTGACTAAACTTTCTAGTACCTGGGTTGCCCAAATCACCGGCACATGGGCTGCTTCACAGATCCAGAGAATCTCCTCTTGGATTTCTGCCATGCGTTGATAGCCAATTTCGATCGCCAAATCCCCACGAGCGATCATCACCCCAAAGGGTTGGGTACCGGCCGTCTGCACGATCAACTCCGGCAAATGACGAACTGCGATCGGAGTTTCAATTTTGGCGATAATGCCAGGCACTGTGGATCGATCGCCCAATCGTTGTTGCAGTTCCCGTTGTAAGTGACGAATATCGGCGGCAGTTTGCACAAAAGAATAGCCGATCAGATCGGCATGGGTTGCCACAAAGTCTAAATCTTGTCGATCCTTCTGGGTGAGTGGATCAATTTGCAGGATCGTATCTGGAAAATTCAAGCCCTTGTCAGGTTTCAGTTTTGCTCCGTTGGGTTTAACTTGCTTCACTTGTAGTAAAACGCCCTGGTGGCCCTGCCCATCTGTGTAGTGTGTATTCAGGACAACCGTGCCAATTTTGCCATCGTCAATCCAGACCGTATGGTCTACCTCTAGCTGATCAAGAATTTCTGGGATCGAACAACTGACCTGCACCAATTCTGGAGGTGGATCTGTTGGGTGAATATCCGTGACCCGGTTTAGGAGTAGCAGATCTCCGGGAAACAGTCGCTGCTGATCGGCTGGAAAGCACAGGTCGCCCGTACGGGGCTTGGGCCCGCCCAGATCCATCAGCACGCGACAGGAGTTACCTGTTTCTTGCTCCGCTTGCCGCACATGGGCGATCATTTGCTGCCACTGAGCTTCATGGTCATGGGCACAGTTGATGCGAACACAGGCAGTGCCTTGCTGAATTAGCGATCGAACCAAATCATAATCCTCAGCGGCCTCGGTGGGTAAAGTCACCATGATCCGCACCCGGCGCGGAGTATGACTGCTGCCAAAGAGCTCTTCGGTACGCTGCTGAAGCAGGTGCTCCCCTTCAAAAAAGGCATCGGCGGAAGGTCGCATGGGCAACGTGGAGGGATCCGCTTGACAAATAGTTCCCAGCGTAGCCACCACCGCATCTAAATTCGGCATCACCCGCGCTTCAATGCGTCCTAATGAGGACAACCCCCAAGGCATTAAGGCTACTTGCAGGAGGCGTAAGTCTTGCTGTCGCAGGGCGAGGTAGTAGGCGAGATTGAGCGCACTGGCACCAAAGGTGGGGCGATGAATGAGGGGTTGCCAGCGTTCGTAGGTAGACTGTCCAGTGGTATAAACCGTGTGGCGAAGCTGTTGCAACTGGCTCAGTAGTCTGTGGGGATTGGCTGGATCGGCCGCCAGATCTGGGCTAATGTCCGAATCAGTAATATCTTGCAGCGGCATACTTTCCTCCTTGGAGTTCTGCACTTCTGACTTCTGTGCTTCTGACTTCTGTACTTCTGACTTCTACACTCCAATCCTACAAGACCGGATTCCTTAGGTTGTGTATCGATCGAGCTACCCCGATCGACCCCACATATGCTACGACTAGCCAGAGATTGCCTGAAAAGTGGTCAAACTCAGAATGATTCAGGGGCTCGCTCATGGCTTGTCCAGCCTATTGAATCGCCAGTAGATCGCCTCGCACCCAACCCCCAGCCCCCGTGGAAAATTGAACCTGATACCAGATGTACCCTTCCCCGTCTTGGGCACTGCCTAAAACTTGTACCGGTGCCCCAGGGGGAGCCTGATAGCGCACCCGAGAATCCATACTGGCAAATTCTCGAATGTTGATCGTCGCTTCTGGATCCTGGGCCGTCAGGGTTGAACTACGTCCGGATGGGGTTCCATAACTGGGGGGCGTACCGTAGCCCGGTACCGTACTATAGCTAGGTACATTAGGCGTTGTGCCATAGTTGGGCGCTGTACCATAACCAGGCTGTACACCAGGCTGAGGGTAAGTGGGCTGAGAATAGCTCGGTTGAGTGGGCGGGTAGGTTGGAACTTGGCTCCCCGGTGGATAGGTGGGCGGATAGGTAGGTGCAACATTGGCGTGAGGTGTGGGGATGTAGCCAGGTGCATAACCGGGATTGCCATTAGGATTGGCATTATAGGTCGGAGCTGGATAGGTCGGAACTGGGCCCGGAGCCGGAGCCGGAGTGGCAGGTCGAACATAATTGGGTGAAGGTGTTGCCCGATTAGCAGATGAAGCAGGAGTTTGGGCAATCAAATCTCCACGCACCCAACCTGTGATGCCGGATTCTAACTTGACTTGATACCAGGGATAACCATCATCTCCCTGCACCTGATTGGCAATCTGAACTCGATCGCCCGGATAGGCTGTGGATTGGATAGAAGCTGATGTGCTGGCCTGATCGCGAATGTTGATCGGCACGCCTGCTTCAGCCGCATTCAAGTAAGCGGTTTGCCCGACCTGAATCGGCATGGGAGTGGGGGCAGGTTGGGGGTTAGGAGTGGGTTGGGGTGCGACCGATCGTTCCGGGCTGGGGGCTGCACTGGCGGCGGGAGGGCTGGCAGCTTGGGCCGTTTGCTCCACTACTCCACCGATCGCTTTTGCCAAGGAAAGAGCACGGGCATAGCTGGTGAAGCTGGCGACTTGTACGGTGGCGGTGTTACTACTCTGACGGGTGGCGCTAATGGCATCACCACAGTAGCGGCTGCGAATTTCATCAATGTTGCCGCCATCAATGAAGACAGAATACCAGGTTTCGCTGGGCTGACTGGATCGATCGCCACAAGCCGCCATCGGAAAGCTAAACGAGGTTGAAGAGCTGGCACTGCCGGATGCGCTGGGTTGGGGGGTGAGGGTTGCACTGGCATCGTCAGAACCCAAGGGAGCAGCTAAAGGTGGGTTGGCAGTCTCTAGGCTGGGATCGTAGAGTGGTGGAGCCACACAGCCTGTCAGGGCCCCTAAGCTGAGCAACAGCGGAATCAGTCGCCGGACTTGCTGCCCACCGCATCTATCATGCTGCCTGTGATGCCTGTAGAAGTAGGTTGTTCTGGAATTCATAGCTCTGGAATTCATAACAGCCAACCTTTGCTCAACTTGATCTGATGCTCGACCTGATCTGATGCTCGACCTGATCTGATGCTCAACTTGATCTGACCCTGGAGCGATCGTCTTAATCCCATATGCAGCGGCTAGAGAAATTGGCATAGGATACATCTAGCGCGTGCTCTTCTATTCTAGCAATTTGTCCAGATCATCCGTATTATTTTACCTCTAGATCGAAAAAAATGGCGAAAAAGCTGCTAATCACGGGCGCGAGCGGATTTCTAGGCTGGTATCTAAGTCAGCAGTCCCATTGTGATTCCAGTCTTCAACCCGATGGGTGGCAAGTGTATGGCACCTATCATCGCCATGCAGTAGAGATTCCAGGCGTAACCCTGTCACCGATCGATTTGCTGGATGCGACAGCGGTGCGTGCGCTCCTGGATGCGATCCAACCGGATGCTGTGATCCATACTGCTGCCCTTTCCAGCCCCAATGCCTGCCAGCTTGACCCAGACTTGTCTTATCGCCTGAATGTGGTAGCTACCTGCCAGTTGGCAGAATATTGTGCCGATCGTGCCATCCCCTTGGTGTTTACCTCGTCTGAGCAGGTATTTGATGGGAAACAACCGCCTTATCGAGAAACCGATCCAGTCAATCCGATTAATCGCTATGGTGAACATAAAGCATTGGCCGAAACCGAGATTCGATCGCGTTATCCAGCCGCCACGATTTGCCGGATGCCATTAATGTTTGGGGCAGCTCCGACGGCGGATAGTTTTCTTCAACCCTGGATTCGCACTTGGCGATCAGGGCAGGCAATTTCTCTGTTTACCGATGAAATTCGGAATCCGGTTCACGGGGCGGATGCGGCTCAAGGCTTGCTATTGGCTTTGGCTCAGAGCCTGACTTCGACAGCGGCACCCATCCTGCATCTAGGCGGGGTAGAACCAATCTCGCGCTACGACTTTGGGCAGCTTTTAATTGAGATTTTACAACTGCCTGGGTGCATCACCGCCTGTCGGCAGGCAGAGGTATCCATGGCAGCCCCTCGACCCCTCAATGTCTGCTTGAATAGTGATTTAGCTTTCAGGTTGGGATATGCCCCGATGGGTATACGGGCAGCGTTAATGGAGCTAAAACCCTTGTTGTAGTTGTAAATGGCTGGTGTGAATCAATCATTGATGTGAATGAATGATTGATGTGAATAGTTGTGATGCACTATTTGCAGTTGGGCGGATCGACGCTGCCAACCTGGGATTCATCAGCCGGTTTGCAGGAAGGTGTTGTCGAAGTGTCCCCTCAGCCCTGAGAATGAAACTGAATGTATTCAGCCGCTCTGCCCTGAGGATATCTGCAAGCAAGCTCTGCATCATCTCCTTGAATGAAGAGGCTTGCCTGGAATCTGGGGTATAGACCGATCGCTGAAACCATCACGAGTGAGAGGGATTGGCAAGTGAGTCACGGATTTGATTATGACCTGGTGATTATTGGGGCCGGGGTTGGCGGCCATGGGGCTGCCCTCCATGCGGTGAGCTGTGGTTTGAAAACGGCCATTGTCGAAGCGGCCGAAATGGGCGGAACTTGCGTCAACCGGGGTTGTATTCCGTCTAAAGCGTTGCTGGCTGCCTCTGGGCGCGTCAGAGAGTTGCGTAATGCCCATCACCTTAAAGCCTTGGGCATTCAAGTCGATCAGGTGTCTTTTGAACGGCAGGCGATCGCTGATCATGCCAATAACTTGGTGTTGAAGATTCGCGATGACTTGACCAACAGCTTGAAGCGTTTGGGTGTCACGACGATCCAGGGGCGAGGCAAGGTGGCCGGTGCCCATAAGGTGAGTGTGACAACGGTATCCGGCGAAGAAAAGCTGGTGACGGGGCAAGACATTATTGTTTCAGCCGGATCAGTCCCCTTTGTGCCACCCGGCATTGAAATTGATGGCAAGACGGTATTCACCAGCGATCATGGAGTGCGGTTAGATTGGCTACCCCAGTGGGTGGCGATCGTGGGCAGTGGCTACATTGGCTTGGAGTTTGCCGATGTCTACACGGCCTTGGGCAGCGAAGTCACCTTGATTGAAGCCCTCGACCAACTGATGCCGGGGTTCGATCCCGATATTGCCAAACTGGCTCAGCGGGTATTGATTGCGCCTCGCGACATTGATACCAAAGTGGGGTTACTCGCCCAGAAAATCATTCCGGGTGCGCCGGTTGTGATCGAGCTGGCAGATGCCAAAACTAGAGAAGTGGTAGAGGTTTTGGAAGTAGATGCTTGCCTGGTTGCGACCGGACGGATCCCAGCGACGCAAGACTTGGGACTGGAAACCGTGGGGGTTGAGATCGATCGACGCGGTTTCATTCCGGTCAATGATCAGATGGCCGTTTTAGCTGAAGGTCAGCCGGTGCCCCATCTCTGGGCGATCGGGGATGCCACTGGCAAAATGATGCTGGCCCATGCTGCTTCAGCTCAGGGCGTGGTAGCTGTTGAGAACATTTGTGGCCGAGCCCGCACCGTAGACTATCGCAGCATTCCAGCGGCGGCCTTCACCCATCCAGAAGTCAGCTTTGTGGGACTCACGGAACCGGCTGCCCAAGAGCTGGGTAAAACTGAAGGCTTCCAGGTGCAAGCTGTCCGTTCCTACTTCAAGGGCAACTCGAAAGCGATCGCTGAAGGCGAAACCGATGGGGTCGCTAAAGTGATCTACCGCCAAGATACGGGTGAGGTGCTGGGTGTCCATATTTTAGGGCTCCATGCCTCCGACTTGATCCAGGAGGCGGCCAATGCCATTGCCGAACGGCGATCGATTCAAGCGTTAGCCTTCATGGTTCATACTCACCCCACCCTGTCTGAAGTGTTAGATGAAGCCTATAAACGGGCTGCTTCTGCCCACTAATCGAGTCACTAATCGAGCCTCCTGGCTCCATCTCCTAGGCTCCCATCTCCTAACTGTTTGTGCCGCTCTAAAAATCCTATGCAAATTCGCCGTCGCCAGCCCAATCCTGTGGTCAATGTAGATACCTTGCGTTATCAAGTGAAGGTACCAGAAGGAGAGCCTCGCAACATTCTGGAAGAAATTGTCTGGCATAAAGAAAAAGAGATCGATCAACGCCGGGAGCGGATGCCCCTGATTGAGCTGCAAAGCAAAGTGCGCGAACTGGATCCGACTCATGACTTTATGGCAGCGCTACACCAAGCCGCGACTCAACCGGCTCTGATTGCAGAAGTGAAGCAAGCTTCTCCCAGTAAAGGCGTGATTTGCTCCGATTTTGACCCCGTCCGGATCGCCCAATCCTATGCTGCGGGGGGAGCAGCCTGCATTTCGGTGTTAACAGACGAAAAGTTCTTCCAAGGCAGTTTTGACTACCTCAAGCAAATTCGAGCGACGGTAGACTTGCCATTGCTCTGTAAGGATTTCATCATTTATCCCTACCAGATTTATTTGGCTCGGCTGAATGGGGCAGATGCGGTGTTGTTGATCGCGGCGATCCTCTCCGATAAAGACTTGCTTTATTTTTCTAAGATTGCAGCAGGGTTAGGGCTAACGGCTCTGATCGAGGTGCATACCCTGGAGGAGTTCGATCGGGTCTTGCAACTGCCAACTGCCCAATTGGTTGGAATCAACAATCGGAATTTAGAGGATTTTTCAGTGGATCTGGCGGTGACTGAACAGATCATCGCGGCCCGCCAATCAGAGATTGCTGATCGCCAGTTGACGATTGTGAGTGAATCTGGATTACACCAAGCCGCTGATCTCGATCGGGTGGTGCAGGCAGGCGCACAGGCTATCTTGGTGGGTGAATCTCTGGTTAAACAGCCCGATCCCGCCGCTGCTATCGCTCAACTGTTTGGCCGATCGGGTTGAGCCAGGGGCTCGATCGAGTCGATTGATGACAAAATCGGGTAAATTCAGGCTGCTTTCCGCCCATTTTTACCGAAACTACCCAAATGGGACAATCCCTGGGGGGAGCTTCTGCACTTTCTGCATTGGGCACATCTGATAATTCGTGCTTAGATTGACATACAACCCTTAACCACAGGCTGCATGGATCCGATTCCTCTCCCATCCCACATTCACTACGAACTACTGCTGCAACTGTTGGAACGCCAAGCCATGCATGCAGTCAATCACAAATCTCCTCAGCAGGAGCAACTTCATGAGCTGATTGTGACGCTACGGAAAGCGTTTAGTCAGCAAAAGCATCTGGAAGAAAGCTGTGAGCGGGCCAATATTCCGATCGACTATCGTTGGTCGCTCAATCAAGCTGCCAATCCTACTGTGACTCCACCGTCCCAGCCGAGTGCCCAGTCGAGTGTTTAGCCCAGT
>JALOOM010000078.1 GCA_025454395.1 Elainella sp. Prado103 | reverse complement strand
AAATGGCTCAGAGGCAAAATGGCTCAGAGGCAAAATGGTGGCTGGGTACAAAATCGTTACAATAAAGGGCAGTAAGCTTAGCGGGAGACGCACCTGTGGTCACATCCATCTCACTGCAAGATCGGTTATCCGATGCGATCGCGCCTTATCGTCAGCAGGTTGATTATTTAGAGATCCGATTAGAGCAGAGCGAATCGACAACCATCGCCTATCGCGGCCGACAATTGGATGCAGTCGATCGGAGCTTTTCTTTAGCAGGAGGCATCCGAGCCTGTCACCAAGGCGGTTGGAGCTTTGTCACCTTTAATGGGTTAGCCGATCTCAGCTCTCGCGTCGAAGAAGCGATCTCGCAGGCGAAGTTGATTGGACGTGAAACCACCCAACTGGCAAGCATCACCCCGATCCAGGATTATGTGGCAGTTGAATTGGCTCAAGATCCACGCGGCATTTCCTTAGAGGCGAAGCGGCAGTTGATCGAAACCTACAACCAGATTTTGCTGGAGTTTGATCCGCGCATTCAAACCACGATGACCAGCTATAGCGATCGGTTTGGTACGACCTATTTTGCTAACTCCCTAGGGACTTCGATCGCCCAAGAGCGCTTGGATGTTTCGGGCCGATTTGGCGTGGTGGCTCGGGGAGAGGGAAATGTTGTCCGGCAGGGTTTTGAATCAATCCATTCTCGTACCGACTATGATGTGCTTCGAGGGATTGAAGCGCAGGTTCAGAGTGCAGCCGAACGAGCCGTGCGCCAGCTCGAAGCCAAACCTGTGAAAGGTGGGCAATATACGGTAGTGCTCGATCCCTATTTGGCTGGAGTGTTTATCCACGAAGCGTTTGGTCATTTATCGGAAGCAGATTTTGTCTACGAAAATCCCCGTATGCAAGAATTGTTGGTTTTGGGGATGCCGATCGCAATTTCGCAGCTCAATGTGGTTGATGATGCCACTCTACCTGGGCTGCCAGGTTCGCTCAAATATGACGATGAAGGGGTACCAGCACAGCGTAAATATTTGATCAAAGACGGTGTGTTAACTCAACGTCTGCACAGTCGAGAAACCGCAGGTAAAATGCGGGAACAACCGACCGGCAATGCTCGCGCTTTAAGTGCTGCTTATCCCCCGATCGTGCGGATGACCAACACGGGTATTGAAAGTGGTGATCAAAGCTTTGAACAAATGGTCAGCAACATTGAGGAAGGCGTATATGCTGTTCGGATGTTAGGAGGACAAACGAACGGTGAGCTGTTTACATTTGCAGCGGCCGAAGGCTACATGATCCGGGATGGCAAACTGGCTGAGCCGGTGAGCGATGTGACCTTGAGCGGCAACGTGTTTCAGACCATGAAGGATATTGAAGCGATCGGCAATGATGCCATCTACCGGAATGGTGGTTGTGGTAAAGGAGGGCAATCCCCGTTACCCGTGAGTGTAGGCGGCCCCCATGTGCGGATCAACAATGTGGTGGTTGGGGGACGTTAGGGGGTTGAAGCAGGCAGGCTACCGGAGTTGTTCGATCGAATAGCTCTGGTAGCCCTGTTCAGCCATCCATTGACTGAGGGCTTTAATAGCCACTCCAACGCTGCGATCGGGCAGTCTAATTAAACAACCGTTGTCAAACAAGGGAGTCGGTGCCATCTTGCGCACTTGTTCAGATTCCCAGAAACTTTGCGGTATTTTGCTGTCAAACGTAATTCTGATTTGCTTCATGCGTTTTGGAAGAAGGCGCGAAAAAAGCCACTAAGGCAGTTGGTGAGAACCATCTGAATGCTATAGGGCAAGAAAAAATTAACTCAAAAGCATGAATGTAAGGGCATAAACGTGGAAATGCCCTGATCATGACCTCATCATCTTGATGCGAATCCAGGCTGACCTGAATCTGGGGAACACTGTTGAATAACCGTCGAACAATAACCGTCAAACAATATTTGATCGTCCTTGACTCGTTTCAACCCCGATCGAATTAGGTGGCTACCAGTTGGGCCATGGTAGAAGCATGCAACTGTTTTTACTCTGAATTTTTACCATGGAAACTCACTAAAATTTGTGCATTTCCAAACACATATCAATTTTTTATCAGTAAAACCGAATCCGAATTGAGTGTCGGTCATCCCGATGACGGATCGAACGTAAAGATTAGCAGCAATTGTCTGATCCAGATGGCAAAAAATCGGATTCTAATGTTGGCAATTCTGGTTTGGAACGGGGTTTTTCTATAAAAGTAAATAGAATCATGAAGTTTTTCATCCACTTCCGGATCAGAAGCTTAAGCTCAAAATACTTTCATTTTTCTTATGGTAGGGTGATCGCTAGGGTGGAAATACTTGTGATTAAGTCCGGCAGATCAACCAATTAATCCAGGTTGAACCCATGTGTTACTGACAACAGATAAATTCTGGTAAATAAAATTCTGGTAAACCCTAGTCAACTGTCTTTGCAGGAGATCTCAATTATGTCCCTACAGCCTCCTCCTCCGCCTTCTATTACACCTCGACAGATGAATCTATTGCGGGTAGTAACTGCAATGGCTTGGGCAGATGGCGGATTAGCTACAGAAGAAGTAGAGACGATGCTAGACCGCTTCAGTGGCATTTTTGCAGTGGATGCGCCTCAACAGCAAATGCTGCGTCAAGAACTCCAAGATTACATGATGCAGAATATTCCGTTGGAAGAATTGACTCCCAAATTGCAAACCCCTGAAGAAAAAGAAATTGTCTTGCGATTGGGCTATGAGGTGATTCGATCGAGTGCCCGCACGCCTGATGAGGATCGCGTCAACGAAGAAGAAGCGGCGGCTTATCAAAAACTGATTGCTTTACTGGGCTTGCCTGAAGCAACCGTACAAAAGATTGAAGCTGAATTATCAGGCTCGGAATCAAGTGGCAATCTGATCGATGATTTAACCCACAAACTGGAAGAATTTTTGCGCTAGCACATCGTCTTTGGATTAATCGTCTTTGGATTAATTTTCGTTTTGAGTTTGCTCGTGCAGTTTGTTCGTGCAATTTGCTCGCGCAATTTGTTCGTGCGGTAAATTGACTTTGATTAAAATTTCTCCATTCAAATATGGGGATGGCATCCAGAGTTTCCTTCATTCACCCTACCTGATTTTTATGCACACCGCTTTATCTCGGCGTACCTTTCTCCGATCAGCTACCCTGGCAACGATCGCCCTTGGTTTACCGATCGTGAGTCGTTCCAGTCATGCGATAGAGGTGGCCCAATCTTCAACGGTCGGGCAATCTGTTGTGGCCAACCCAGGCTATTATCGGTTTCAGTTAGGCTCGTTTGAGCTGATTTCGATGAGTGACGGGCTATTGGCAGTGCCGGCCGCTGTATTCGCTGGAAATGCTACACCAGAACAGCTAGGTGAAGTTTTGCAGGAAGGCTTTCAGACAGAAACCTTAACCCCTCATTGTAATGTTCTTTATATCAATACGGGAAGTCATAAAGTTCTCATTGATACGGGTAACGGAACCTCAATGGGGACAACTGCGGGTAAACTTTTAGAACAGCTAAAAGCAGTACAAATTGATCCGATCGAGATTGATAGTGTAATTATTAGTCACGCCCATCCTGATCACGTTAATGGGATACTTGATGCATCGGGTGGTTTCATTTTTCCGAATGCTCAATACTACATCTCTCGAGTCGAGAAAGAATTCTGGCTCCAACCTAATGTCAGCCTCCCGAAAATTGGGATTGATGCAGAGTCTCAAAAAAACATGATTGCTGTTGCTCAAAAAAACCTGCGGGGTTTGGGCGATCGGCTCAATGGGGTTGAGATGGGTCAAGAAATTGTGCCCGGTCTGACGGCGATTCCAGCACCTGGACATACCCCTGGACAGATTGCCATTCGGATTGTCTCAGGCGATCAGTCCATGACTCATACGGCAGATGTCGTACATATCAGTACAATTAATCTCTGGCACCCCGAATGGCAACCGATCTTTGATGCCGATCCAGAATTGGCCGTGGCGACCCGACAACAAATTCTCAGCAAAGTTGCCGCTGATCGGGAGCTGATGTTTGCTTACCATTTTCCATTTCCTGGGATTGGCCATATTCGTCCCCGATCGGGTGGAGGCTATCTGTGGGAACCGGCCACTTGGCAATTGAATCCCTAGGCACCGGAACCACAACTGTTGAGTTGTCCTCACCTTGAACGAAATCGCATCCTGATTCATCCTCTTACAGGCTACCTCCTTCATTTCTCGGTTATCCTGGAGCGTTTGACTATCCTGATCGGCGACTCATCCTTTCGATCGCATGATTCGATCGAGGTTGAGCAGCCGATTTTTGCTGGAGCTAGAAGGCTGGCAATATTCTTTCAGACTTGTTATTCTTTCAGACTTGTTATTCTTTCAGACTTGTTGCAATCCTTATTTTGAATCACCCAGTCGGATGAGATAGCCGGATGAAGTGTCTATCGGCTGAGATTCGATACATTAAAGCTATCAACTAAAGGAGAGACGAGGTAATGAAACTTTCCTACCGGGGTACGATTTATGAGACGAAACTTCCCACGATCGCCACACAAGCTGGGAAAGTAATTGGGAAATATCGCGGAGTAGATTTACGAGAACGAGTTATGGTCAAGCGTCAGTATAGCGCTAACCACTAATTTGAATAGTTTAGATGTGTGAGAAATTGAGAGTTTGCCTGGTAGGGGGGCTTACCAGGCTTTTCTAATTGGACTGTTCTGGATTAAGCTGCTCTAAATTAAGCTGCTCTAATTGCCACAGAAAAGTTCGTCATAAAAAAGTTGGCTACAAAAAAGTTGGCTACAAAAAAAGGAGTAGTGAATGAATCCTACTCCCTAGCTTAGCACTCAATAGATTTTTAACTGCGCTCTGAATCGCTATACTCAGCCTTTCAGTTCATCCTACGTCGGTCATTATCCTTCAGTAGTCACTTGCTCAACAGGAGTAATGTTCACTTTTACGACCTTATTACGGCTTTCTTCTACCTTGGGTAACGTTAATGTTAGAATTCCGTCTTTGTATTCTGCTTGTACCTTATCGTTTTGGATCGCGACAGGCAGTTGCACTACTCGACGAAAATGCCCATAACGAAACTCTGATTTGACCATGCCCTGTTGCTCAGTGGTTTGTTCTCGGCGGTGTTCAGCTTGAATTGAGACCCCTTCTCGCGTCACTTCGATATTGAGATCGGCGGCCGTCATACCTGGTAATTCTGCCCGCAACACAAGCTGGTCGCCCGTATCTTGCAATTCGATCGCTGGCTGCCAGGTTTTGGGGTCTACCACAGGTTGGGTCATTTCATTGAACAGTTGATCGAACTGATGGCGCATGGTTTCCATTTCCCGCCAAGGTTGCCAATACCGCACTAACATAGCTTGACTCCTGAACATGTGAGGTTGATGAGGATCAAAGCGGTGTATCTGCTTGCATCCGGATGTTTCTATCCTGCCGCAGAATGGCAAGATGGTTGGTACGGGGAACTCTGCTGTTCAGGTCGAAGTTTCCACCGATCCACCTCAGTGCGGATCCGGTTCGGTGTAAGTTCGGTCGGTGTAAGTTCGGTCGGTGTAAGTTCGGTCGGTGCGAGTTCGGCCGGTGCGAGTTCGGTCAGTACAAGTTCAGGCACGGGTCGAAAACCCGATCGCCCTTAATATTTCGTAATTTTTTCTTTAGACTGAAGAAGTGTAGTAATGATTGCCACCTATGCTGCTTCAACCCCGTCAACGCACGAAATTGGATGAGTCGGACGATACCCTGTTTTACGACTATCCCCGCTTTGTTACCCATGTCGATGACCATTTTATTCAGCAACTGACCGACCTATATCGCCAACGATTGCAGCCCCACAGTCGCATTTTTGATTTGATGAGCAGTTGGGTGTCTCACTTGCCGGAAGAGATGGCATTTGAGCATGTGGAAGGGCATGGAATGAATGCGGAGGAACTGGATCGCAATTCCCGCCTCGACCATTACTTTGTGCAAAATCTCAACCAACAACAGTTGTTGCCTTTGCCGGATCGATCGTTTGATGCGGTTTTAAATACGGTGTCTGTGCAATATTTGCAGCTTCCAGAAGCCGTTTTTGCCGAAGTTTATCGGATTCTGAAGCCAGGTGGCCTCTTTATCGTCAGTTTTTCCAATCGCATGTTTTATCAAAAGGCGATCCAGGCCTGGCGAGATAGTTCGGAAGCAGAGCGAGTGGAACTGGTCAAACGCTATTTTGCAGCTATTCCTGGCTTTGCGTCTCCAGAGGTGCTGGCTCGTCCGGGCAATGTTCCCAGCCTTTTACAAATGTTGGGCGTTCCGGGTGGCGATCCCTTTTACGCGGTGATTGGGCAGCGGTTAGAGGATTCAAGTCGTCTATTCCATTAGCCCTGCAAAAGCCCTGCAAAAGCCCTGCAAAAGCCCTGCAAATCACATTGCCGTAGATGGGACAGCAGATCTCTCTTTGCAAAACTGTGCTCTTGGTACATTTCAGAGTGGAGGAGATTTGTTTATGATTGGGGGACTGACTCCAACCGACTTGTTTATGTTGCTCGACTCTGGTCTTATGCCTCAACCCCCGGCTGCTGATCATCCGGCTGCCTCTCCTCTTGCTGTTGACTACCAACATCACACCATTCGCCCGATCGCCGTCTATGCATTGCATGGTCTGGCTTCAGATGGTACCGACCTGTTGGCATTAGATATGGTGCGGGGTTACGTGGTGCAGGTGAATTGCCAGACCGATAGCACGACGGTGTTAAATTCCCGCCAGGTTGAGGTGTTCCAGGATGCTTCGGGGCTGGCAATTTGGGAGCAGCAGGTGTGGTTCGCTCGCGATCAGGCAGTGTTTTGGTGCGATCGAGCAGACTTTATCCCCCAATTGTTCACCGAGTTAGCCTACCCGGTGGATGGAGTAGCAGTCTGGCAATCTACGGTTTATGTCAGCTCGCAAAAGTTGGGGTATATCGTTGTTTTCGATCGCAACACTGGCCGACAAATTACGCGGTTTGCTCTACCGGGTGTCGGACGATCGCGGCTCACTGTGCGGCATGAAGAGCTATGGATTTGTGATGATCTAGAGCGCACCGTTTACTGCATGGATCGAGGCACTGGTGAAGTGCAATTCAGCGTCATTACTCCCTATGCTTCTCCGACGGGGCTGGCATTTCATCCCAATCCTAATGGTGGCGAAGAGATTCTCTATGTCGCTTATGCCGAAGAGGAATTTTATATTCGAGATAATCCCAACGATGGCGATGATCAAAAAGAATTAACCACACGCGATCGAACATTTATTCATCCTCTGCATATTTATTATGATACTAAGCGACGATATACCTTATCGAATGGTTATCTAGTCGAAATGAGTTATGTTGAGGAGATTTCTCCGTTGGAAGAAGTCCCCTTGACGGATCTAGAATGGCGAATTGCTTTACCAGCCAACACCGATCGCCAGAAGTTGCTGCGCGTTGAGCCGATCGGTATGCCCTTTGAAGAAATTGAGCAGGATGGCCAGCGGGTGGCTTTGTTTCGGTTTGATCACCTGGCAGCCGGTGAGGGAGGTATTTTCGGTTGGAAGGCCTTACTGGAAGTACGGGGTATCAAGTATCAGTTGACCCCGCGCGATTTAGAACGCATCCCGCCCCTCTCGGCAGAGTTTCAACAACGCTACTTAATCGATGATGACGAGCTGGCGATGGATAGTCCGATCATTCGACGGGCAGCGCGGGAAGCGATCGGTAGCGAAACGAACTTGTTGCGGCAGATTTTGCGGATTCGCAATTATGTTTACGATCGTCTGTCTTACAGTATTAAGCCCCATATTGATACACCCGATGTGGCCCTGGAGAGGGGGACGGGCTCCTGTGGTGAATATGTGGGGGTATTGCTGGCCTTATCTCGCTTAAATGGAATTGCCTGTCGCACAGTTGGCCGCTACAAATGCCCACCCGATCCGGACTTGCGCCATATCCCCCTCCAACCCGACTTTAACCATGTTTGGTTAGAGTTCTATGTACCCGGTTTTGGGTGGTTGCCGATGGAATCCAATGTCGATGATGTGATTGAGGGTGGCCCCTATCCAACCCGCTTCTTTATGGGGTTACCCTGGTTCCATGCTGAAATTGCCAAAGGCATTCCATTCGAAAAGATATCTGCCACGGATCTGCCTGAGGAAATTTCGATCGGTGATTTAGCGATCAACCATATCCGGTTCACGATTTTAGCGGAATTACCTCCACCGACCGCGGCCGATGCGTGGTAACCGGGTAGAGCTTCCAGCAGTCGCGACCGGCAGCTTTGGCCGCATAGAGCGCTGCATCAGCCGCTAAAATGGCAGACTCTGCGGTGTCTGTTGCCTTCGGAGTTTGGCTCCAGATCCCAAAGCTGGCGGTTAGATATAAACCTACTGAAGATCCTTCATGCACAATCTGGAGTTGGGCGATCATGGCTCGAATCTGATTGACAATCCGAACGGCTTCTGCGGCTGGGGTTTGGGGCAGCACGATCGCTAATTCTTCTCCACCATACCGGGCCACCAGATCTCGTGGCTGCACCAAGGTTTGTTGGATCGCCTGCGCCACTCGATACAAACATTGATCGCCTGCCTGATGCCCGTAGTAATCGTTGTAGGCCTTGAAGCAATCAACATCACACATAATCAGTGATAAGGAGGTTTGCTGATGCTGGGCCTGTTGCCATTCTGAAAACCAGTAGGCATCAAAGCGACGGCGGTTGAAAATCTGGGTCAGTCCATCCAGCGAAGCCAAGCGTTCCAACTCTAAATTGGCTTCGCGCAGAGCAAGTTCAACCCGTTGCCGTTCTTGAATTTCTTGCTGAAGTTTGTAATTCTGCTCGATCAATTGGTGGCGCTGGCGTTGAATCGTGAGCTGGCAGTGGATCCGGGCTAACACCTCAGTTGCATAGAAAGGTTTGGTGATGTAGTCAGCCCCCCCAGCAGCAAAGGCAGCCATCCGATCGTCAATTTCGTTGAGGGCACTCAGAAAAATGATTGGCACCTCCTGGGTGATCGGGCTGGCTTTAAGCTGGGCACAGACCTGATAGCCATCGACTTCGGGCATCCGGATATCCAGCAGAATCAGATCGGGAATTTCTGCCTCAACCGTTTGGAGAGCAAGCTGCCCCCCTCGTGCCTTCCGTACCTCGTAGCCTTGGCTTTTCAAGAGGCTCGTCAAGACAAGGAGATTATCAACTTGATCATCCACAATCAAAATTGTGGCGGTTGCATCATCCATGCCTCTGTACTCCTAACACTTGCAGGTCTCACTCTAGATGTTCCTTAGAATACCCGCGCAGGAGGGATAAGATCATCTCAAACTGAAACTTTTGAGCATAATGACGTAACTGTTGTTTGAGGTCTTGGTAGTTGGGAGGGATGTGCGCCAGCATTTCCAAAACTTGTTCGTCTCGACAGCGGAGAGCCGCCCGGTAGAGCTGATCGCACCAATCTTGACCCATCAAATCTAATAAAGAAGGGGAGAGTAAGCTGGGTTGAATGGGATGCGGAACGGGTGACTCATGGGGAGCACAGAGGTACTTTAGTTCTGGCTTGGTGCGGGAGCGCGCAGAGGTTGACGAGCTAGGCAGCGAACCCAATGATTTTGCTTCGGTGTAGGAATACCGCATCTGTAACTGTTCTGCGATCACAAGATAAAGGTTGTTCGCCTGAAAGGGTTTACCTAAGAAGCCATCACAGCCTGCTGCCATGGCTCGATCGCGATCGGCTTCCAAAACGCTTGCCGATAAAGCGACAATTTTGGTCGGTGGGTAGAGATGCGGCTCAGACAGTTCGTGGTTACGAATTTTGCGGGCGATCATAAAGCCATCCGTCCCAGGCATGAATAAATCAAGCAAAATCAACTGAGGTTGCCACTGTTGCCAGAGGGTGATCGCTTCACGCCCGTTTGCGACCGTGCGGGTTTCCAGGGGGAGCCCCATCAGCATCCGCACCAATAGCTCCCGGTTGTCTGCCTCGTCATCTACAATCAGAATCCGATGGCGAGGTTGATCCAGGGATAGGGACACGATCGAATCTCGCTCCACGGCAGGAGTACGACTGATCGAACAGGGATCAACTGCGATCGGCAGATGAATTGTGAACGTGCTGCCTTTGCCGACACTACTTCGCACCAGCAAAGTGCCACCCATCAGTTCAACAAATTTGTGACTGATGGTAAGTCCTAAGCCAGTCCCTTCTGTTTTTAACCGACCTGTACTGGACTGTTCAAAGGCCTGAAAGATGTGATGGAGTTCTTCGGGCGGGATGCCGACCCCCGTATCCTCCACCTCAAAAATCAGCAGTTGGTTTAACTCACCCAACCCATTGCCTGCTTCTTTTGATTTCAGCATCTCGGGATGTAGGGTTTGGGTGGTAACTCGCAGAATTACCTGACCCCGCTCAGTAAATTTAGTTGCATTCCCCACCAAGTTGATCAAGGTCTGCCGCAGTTTATTGGCATCACTGCTAATCTGCCGAGGCACATTGGCGGCGATCGTGACTTGAAACTGGAGCCCCTTGCTTTCTGCCCGTTGCCGCAAAATACTTTCAACAACTTCCAAGAGTTCAGCCAGGTTAAAGCAAGTTTTGACTACATCAACCCGTCCCGCTTCAATTTTGGAGAGATCTAGCACATTGTTGATCAAACTCAGGAGATGTTCGCCACTCCGGTTGATGATTTGCAGGTTGCGCTGTTGTTCAGGGGTCGTTTGCGGATCCATGCACATGATTTGGGCAAACCCCAGAATGGCATTGAGAGGAGTGCGCAGTTCATGACTCATATTCGCGAGAAAAGCGCTCTTGGCATGGTTGGCAGTTTCGGCGGCTTGTTTAGCTTGCTCTAAGGCCAGATTGGCGTGGGTGAGGGCAGCAGTGCGCTCGGCAATTTGGGCTTCGAGAGTGCGGTTATAGTCTGCCAGAACGGCCTCGGCCTGTTTCCGCCCATGGATATCTTGCAACGCAACGATCGCATAGCTGACGACTGGCAATTCTACGGAGATAGATGATTGTGCCTGACCTTGAGCTTCATGGAAGATTGGAGTAGCGCGGACTTCGAGCGGAATCACCCGATCGACTTGATGAATTTCCAGATCATCGATCGTGATTCGCTCTCCCTGTAGGGCCCGCAACATGGGTAATCGCTCCAGGGGATAGGGACGATCGGTTTTAGCAATGTAGGCATGATGCAAGGCCGTGCGGATGTGAATGGGCTGGTGAGGGGAAAAAGGTTGACCGAGCAAGGTTTGTGCCGTTTGATTCATGTAGCTGATGTTGCCATCGGGCTCAACAACACAAATACCGATCGGCACTGCTTCCAGAAAAGTATCCAATTGGGCTTTGCCTTGCCGGAGCGCATTAAAAGAGTGCTGCATCTGAATTGCCATTTGGTTGAAGGAGTCAGCGAGTTCTCCCACTTCATCGGATCGATCGCAGGCAATGGATCGATCCCAATGCCCTTGAGCAATATCTTTTGCCGCCCGATTAATTCGCCGGATTGGGGTGACGACCCAGCGAGCCGTGCCAATCCCACAAAGCAAGGCAAGCAGAGTCGCAGTGCCACAAAGCCAAAGAGTAGTACGGGTATTCGCATAGATTTGCGTCATGAAGTCATGTTCAGGTACCACCGCCACAATGAGCCAATCCAGACCATGCCGATCCTTCCAGGGGGTGATTTCACCGAAATGTCGCTGACCTTGAAAGTGGAATTGAAACGATTGTGGAGAGCGGAATTGGGACAGGTGACCTTGCTGCTGTAAATAGGTGATGGTGGATCGCACGAGGGGATTGGCACTGTTGCGGGCTAAAACCCGCTGAATTACGCCTTGCTGCTTGACATAGGTCGGCTCTGGGCTGGCACTGGCGACCAAGGTGCCATCCGGTTCTAAAATGAAAATCTGCCCGGATTTCATCACCTGTAACTGTTTGAGAAACTGATCAATGTCATTCAAATAGAGATCGACGGCCGCTACACCCCTTAACCCTTGAGGAGAGCGGAATGGCTGGACTGCGGTAATGGTCAACCCTTCGTTCGCTTCGCCAATAAACGGATAGATGCGGCTCCAAGTGGCTTTACCCGCAGCCATAGCAGCCTGATACCAGGGGCGCTGGCGGGGATCGTAATTGGGAACAGCATTGATTTGATGAATCCGTTGACCTGCGGCATCAATCTGATAAGAGACATATTGCTGAGCAGTGGTTTGGTCGGTCACTTCAACCAAGTAGGAAGAGGGTTGCTGTCCCATGGCTCCTGCTCCAATGAACTGACCTTGTTGATCGCCCACATAAATGAAGCTCACCTCTGGAAAAGCTTGTGCCCGAGTCAAAAAGTAGGGATCAAGCGGCTGCAAATTCGACTGGCTGAGATCGATCAGCCCCAGTTCAATATCGTTTGCGACCAGCTCAACAATTTGCTGGGGCAGTTGCGTATAGTTGTGCAAATGTTGTTGCACGCGCCCTTGCACTTCAGTCATCAACTGCTGCGCCAAATTATCGACGGCTCGCTGCCCATTGATATAGGATAAAGTCCCCACCAACCCTACAACCGCCACTGTTTGTACTACAAAAAGTAAGCTGAGGACTGTGCGGAGAGATAATCGTTTGATCAGGGTGGTCAGTAGACGCTTCGGGGGGCAGACCATAAAGTTTTGAGGAACGAGCACATCCACTTTTTATTATTGACAGTTCATGCCTATTTCTATCGATCGTATCTAATACGCAGCACAAAGCGGCATGGCGATCGTTCAGAGCAAAATATAGGATCGATGGTGAATAACCAGCATTAATAACCAATCCCTAGTAGACGGCAATAGCACAAATCATATGAAATTGGGAATGTGAGCAGAGTATAGATATATAGATACAGAGAATAGATATAGAGAATAGATATAGGGATACTGAAGCAAGTAAGATAGTCAGGTATTTAAACCTTGATTTAATCAGTTAGGCTACATCATGATCTAGATATCCCAATCATTTTAGTTGATATCCCCATCGATGTAGTGGTAGTCCTACTTGTTAAAAGATAACAAAGGCTAGAATTGGCTAGAGGCTTAAGTTTCCCGTCTTGACTTAAATACTTATGACTATATAAACCTCAAGTAATACTCAACCTCCAAGAATCGAGAGCTACTACATTAACGATCGACATAACTTGCATAACTTGCGAGAAGAGAGTGGGCTAAACTGGATTGCGCTCCGCCCTGCTCCAACTGCCTGCCTCACAACGAATTAATCGTTCCAAAATCGGAATAACGCTTGGATCACCCCGATCGCGCAGGTGTTTTTCCATGCCAATATTGACAAGCTCCATGCCCAGCCGAGTCATCCAGGCTTGCTGATCGGCGGTGAGAGAACGTGGTCTGAGCTGGTTCGTATTCTGATGAAACGATTGGTTGATATCTAGTTCAAACTGGCGCGTTAACGATCGAACGACATGCTGCTGTTCAGGACGAGCAGTGCTCATCAGGCTAGCGATCGGTTGGTTGAGAAATTGACTTCGCTGACGGGATGCCTGCTCTTGGAGCCAAACCTCCAGGGTAGAGACGGGCAAATCGGTCGATTGTTCATCGACTTTGGCAAAGGCATGGGCTTCGGCGTAGGAAACCTGTCCGTCACGGTTATAGTCAGCGGATGCTACTGTTTGCCCTGCCCGATCGCGTCCACTTAAGCCCGCAAAAAAACTAGAGCTATAGTCGCGGTAATCTGCCTCATTGACTTCTGGGGTACAACCCACTGAGGGTCGGGATTTGATGGTGGCGAAGAATCCACAGCGGGTATGCAATGCAACGGGATTCCTGGGATCACCTGCTGCATAGATCAAATTTGCGAACGAACCGGAATAGCATTGGGCCATCATGGTGACCACAGGTTGCTCTGGCGGCAACAGATCGAGCGATCGAGTCAACTGCTGGACAGAGAGCAAATCTTCGCCCCAGAGGATCATGGCATTGTTGTTCAGATTAGCTGGATTGCGGTAGCCATGACCCGTGAAATAGAAAAAGATAGGACGGCGATCGGCTTGTTGTTGAGTTTGCTGCATCCAGGCTTGAAAATTACTGAGTGTCGCCGCACCTGCCAGATGAGGGATTTCGGGCACTTTGAACAATTCTTTGCCTTGTTGGAGGTAACGTACCGTTGCAGTTCCATCCATGCCATTAGCAAAAAATAGGCTGGCTGCGGCTGGGTTAAACCCCAGTGTTTGCAGGGTTCGCTGGAAATAGAGCATGTTCTTTTCCAGCGCGATCTCGTTATAAGCCGGTGCCCCACCGCCACCCATGACCAGAAAGTTGGTTTGGTTAGTCGGAGTCCGCTCTGCCTGGTGCGCTGGGCTAGAGCTGGAACGCACTAAAGTTGGGTTAGAAGCCGGGTTAAACTGGCATGGGACTGCACTGGCTGCCACAGGAGTATGGCTGAGTAACAGCGACCCGATCCAGACCCCCATCCAACCCCTTAACAAAACCCGGTTTGCCATTCCTTTATCCTATTTTTCCCAATAGTAGGCAGCTTTTCCTATGCGCAGAGCTAATTAACTTGACCAATTTTCTGCTGGGGGTAGCGGCTTCAGGGTTCGTCCATACAGGTCAGTTAGGGTGCGGAGTTGTTGAGCTAATTCAGGCGTTAAGGCATCTGAATGATAGCGCCAACCCCAATTGCCCGATTCCTGGCTAGGAGAGTTCATCCTGGACTCCGAATCTAACCCCAACAGATCCTGCAATTGGATAATGGCGAGGTTGCTAACCGAACTCATGGCTAAGCGAATGAGATCCCAGTGGATGCCGTCATTACTGGTACATCCTAGGTATTGGCGCACCCGCTCTTGCTGTTCTGAAGATCGTTGATTGAACCATCCCAAAGTTGTGTCGTTATCATGTGTTCCGGTATACACAACACTATTCTTTTCGTATTGGAATGGTAAATAGGGGTTATCGGCATCTGAGTCAAAGGCAAATTGCAAAATCTTCATGCCCGGAAAATTGAAGTCGTCGCGCAGAGCCTCAACTTCTGGTGTGATTAGCCCCAAATCTTCAGCGACGATCGGCAATTCTCCTAAAACATCACGCAAATGCTTAAAGAAGGTTTGGCCCGGGGCTTGCACCCATTCCCCATTAACGGCAGTCGTTTCACCCTGAGGAACTGCCCAGTAGGCTTCAAAGCCCCGAAAGTGATCGATCCGAATTAGATCGACACATTCCAGCATGGCTTGAAAGCGCTGCACCCACCAGCTAAAGTCTTGCTCTTGCAAGTGCTGCCAGTTATAAATGGGGTTTCCCCAAAGTTGACCCGTAGCACTGAAGTAGTCCGGTGGCACCCCAGCCATCTGTTTGGGTAGACCTGTTGCTTCGTCCAGTTGAAAAAATTCTGGATGAGACCAAACTTCCGCACTATCATGAGCCACATAAATCGGTAGATCGCCCAGAATCTGGATGCGCTGCTGGTTGGCATAATCCTTCAGCGCTGACCATTGCTGGCAAAACTGAAATTGGACAAACTGATGATAGAAAATTGGATCCACCAGTGCTTGACGAGCCGCTTCTAAGGCCTCAGGCTGCCGTTGTACTAATTCGGGTTCCCAAGTATGCCAGCTTGCACCACCATGGGCATCTTTGAGAGCCATAAATAGGGCATAGTCATCTAACCAGTCGGCTTTTGTCTGGCAGAATTCCGTAAAGGCTTGCTTTTGCTCCGGCGTGGACTGGGATCGAAACGCCTCACAAGCCTGCCGTAACAAAGGATATTTGATGTGAATCACCCAACCAAAATCAACCTTGAGCGGCAATTCTGGCTGCTGGTCGAGATCGGCATCGGGGAGTAAACCTTGATCGCGCAAGCTTTCCAGACTGATTAAGAGAGGATTGCCTGCAATTGCCGAAAAGCATTGATAGGGAGAATCCCCGTAGCCAGTTGGCCCGAGGGGCAAAATCTGCCAGATATGCTGACCACTTGCTGCTAGAAAATCAATAAATCGATAGGCTTCCGGGCCGAGATCACCGATACCGAAGCGGCTGGGGAAAGAAGTGGGATGCAGGAGAACCCCGCTTGCTCTAGGAAAGGGCATCGTTATTGCAGGTATTATCACGACAAATTGCGATCATGGGGGTGAACCACCAAGGTTCGTTACGGGGATTTATTGTCTCAGGCATCCAGGCAAGTTGACATCTACCCAGTGGAGCACAGATCGACTCTATCATGCCAACCCTCGATTCGGAATCCTGGCAAGATCAAGTTGATCAGGTTGATTAGGTTGATCAGGAGAGAACCATCGCCAGCCCCTAACGGGTAGTCACCTCGGTCGGCGGCAGTTCACGAATGAGTGGGCGCTTTTTATGAGGGGGAAATCGATCGACGGTTTGTTTGATCACAATGTAGAGGATGGGAACCACAAATAGGCTCAGGAAGGTGGCGATCAAAAATCCACCCACCAGTGCAGTTCCCAAGGATTGACGGCTGGCGGCTCCGGCTCCGGTCGCAATCGCCAGCGGAAAGAAGCCGACCAGACTGGAAATAGCCGTCATCAAGATAGGCCGAAGCCGTTCTTGGGCCGCTTCGATCGCTGCCTGGGCAATGGAAAGTCCCTGTTCTCGCAACTGGTTGGCATACTCCACAATCAAGATCGCGTTTTTACTAGCCAGACCAATCAGCATCACCAAAGCAATTTGGCAGTAGACATCGTTGGGAATGCCACGCAGATAAACGGCCGTTAAAGCGCCCAAAATCGCCAAAGGCACCGTCAGCATAATAATTGTTGGATCGACGTAGCTTTCGTATTGGGCTGCCAGGGCCAGAAACACGAGGACTAGCCCCAAACCAAAAATCAGGGGAGCTTGACTGCCGGATTGGATTTCTTCAAGGGCGGTGCCGCTCCACTCAAATCCCATACCGGGTGGTAACACTTGCGCAGCCACCTCTTCCATGGCTTGAATCGCCTGCCCAGAACTTCTACCTGGCGCTGTGGCTCCCTGCACTGAGATCGATCGAAATAGGTTGAAGTGCGTAATGGTTTGGGCACTGGTTTGGGGTGTAACGGTGACCAAATTACTCAACTGCACCATTTGTTCCGTTTGAGATCGCACGTATAACTGATTAATATCCTCCGGTTGAGAGCGGTATTGTTGATCCGCTTGAACATAAACTCGGTAATTGCGGCGATCGAGGGTGAAATCGTTGACATATTGTGAACCCAGGAACGATTGAAGGGTTTCAAAGACATCATCGATATTCACATCCAGGGCTTTCGCCTGCTCCCGATTGACCTCCACTTGCAGTTGCGGCGTATTCGCAGCATAGGTTGAAAATACCCCCTGCACATTGGGATTCTGATTGGCAGCTCCCAAAAATGCACCAAAGTTAGCCACAAATTCCTCTAGGGGGAGGTTGCCGCGCCGATCTTGGAGTTCCATTTGGAAGCCGCCAAAATTGCCTAAGCCCTGGATCGCCGGTGGGTTGAGAGCAAAGATCATGGCATCTGGAATCGAGAAAAACTGCCCCTGAACCTGCTGGATCAAAGCCTGGACTTGTTGATCGGGACGGGTGCGTTCTTCCCAGGGCTTCAACAGCGTAAACATAATGCCCTGATTGGGGGCAACTCCGGCAAAGCTAAACCCGGTTACCGCAAAATTTGACTCCACCTCTGGCACCTGTTGCACCAATTCGGCTGCCTGATCTAAAATCCGTTTTGTGTAATTCAGAGAGACCCCTTCGGGAGCCTGCACAAGGGTAATAAAGTAGCCCTGATCTTCTTCGGGTAGAAACGCGGAAGGCACGGTGCGGTACATCCAGACAGTGACGAACAATAGGGCAACGAAAGCTGCCACAATTAGGCCCCGCAGTCGAATTAAAAAGCCTAACGATCGTCGATAGCGCCGACGAATACTATCTAACAGGCGGTTAAATCGATCAAAAATATGGCTTAAAAAACCGCTATGTTCTTTGCGTCGCAGCAGTAAGGCAGATAGGGTCGGGGTCAGGGTTAGGGCATTAAAGGTGGAAACCGCGATCGAAAAAGCGATCGTTAGGGCAAACTGTCGGTACAGGGCTCCGGTGGTACCTGGAAAAAAGGCAACTGGCACAAACACTGCCATCAGCACCAACGAGGTAGCAATGACTGCGCCTGTGAGTTCCCGCATCGCTTCGATCGCTGCCTGAAAGGGATTCATCCCCTGATCCTGCACTTTAGTCGCGATCGCTTCCACGACCACGATCGCATCATCCACGACCACCCCCGTAGCCAGGGTCAAACCAAAGAGGGTGAGGGTATTGAGGGAGAAGCCAAAAATTCGGGTGAAAATGAAAGTACCGATCAGCGCGACGGGAATTGTGATGCTGGGAATCAGCGTGGTGCGCCAGTCTTGCAAAAAGATAAAAATCACCAGTACCACCAGGGAAACTGCGGCTAAGAGCGTGAATACCACGTCTCGCAGCGATGCCTCCACAAACATGGTGGTGTCAAACGCAACGGCATATTTAAGACCCGGTGGAAAATCCTGACTGAGGCGCTCCATCTCCTGGCGGATCGCATGGGCCGTATCCAGAGCATTGGTATTGGGTCGCTGGCTAATCCCCAGTCCGGTCGATTCTTGCCCGTTATAAGCCAGGAAAGTCCCGTAATTTTCTGCCCCCAACTCAACGCGCCCAATATCCTTGAAGCGGGTGAGGGAACCATCGCTATTGGTACGAACGATCAAGTTCTCAAACTCGGAGACATCCGTAAAGCGACTGATGGCCCGAATATTAAACTGATATTGTTGATCGTCTGGAGCGGGTTGTTGACCAATTTGCCCTGCCCCAACCTGAATATTTTGTTCTCGGATGGCATCAATCACATCCTGAGCCGTCAAGCCCCGCCCGGCCAATCGAGAGGGATCGAGCCAGAGCCGCATGGCAAATTTACGTTCACCAAAAATCTCGATCGAGCCGACTCCAGGAATCCGCTTGAGAGACTCAGTGAGATAAAGATCCGCATAGTTGCTCAAAAACAGCGCATCATATTGATCATCTTCAGCATAGAGGGCGATCGCCATCAAGAAATTGCTGGATTGCTGGTTAACCACTACCCCAGTCTGCGAGACGGTGTCCGGCAACAGCGGCTCAACCCGCGACACCCGATTCTGGACATTCACGGTGGCAATATCGGGATCTTCGGCGGCATCGAACGTGGCGGTGATCTGGCTGGTGCCATCACTACCACTACTGGAGCTGATATACTTCATCCCCTTCACACCATTAATTTCCCGTTCCAGGATATTCGTAACGGCGTTTTCGACGGTTTCGGCATCAGCACCCGTGTAATTAGAGGTGACAACCACCTGAATAGGGCTAATTTCGGGAAACTGGGCGATCGGTAAGGTAAACCCGGCAATGATACCGAGGAAGACGATCACGATCGAGCAAACGGAGGTGAAAACGGGGCGTTTGATGAAGTAATTGACGAACATGGAGTAGGAGAAAAGAAATTGAGGATGGAGTGACAACACCCAGCTCGCAGGCTGACTAGGGTGAGGGGCAATCGTAAGGAAACAAGGTCTGAGCCACAAACGGCACTGCTGAATCGTGTCATGCTGAACCAGACCAGCAAGGCGTGAACGAGTCAGTTTAGGGTAGTCAACCCAAACTCAACGAAACCACAGAATGAGCATTTTCGCTCAGGACAAGTTATGAAGCTGATCAATCAACAGGTAGGGAGCACAATAGCGCAATGCGGAGGGAAATGAAATCGTCTTAGTGGGTGATTCTCTCAGTTGAAGGATTTTCTGGGCTATCTGATCGCGGAGGATCGCTCTGATCATTTTTCGCTTTGAGGCTTTTGATCTGATTTTCTAGATCAGTCCCATGATGACTCTAGCGGGTCGAAGTGTCGTTTTTCTCCAGAACTGACCAAGATTCAACAGTTGGTCGATACCACCAAGTTTCTAAACGCTCACTCTCAACGTAATCCTTTAATGCAGGATCAGTCCAGATATGTAGAAGGTTCTTGCAACCAAGTCTATCAGCAGCAGTTTCAATCGCTGCCCACTGGGGTACAAAATTAGTAGCCCAATCATAAACCCAAAACGATACGGGGATACATAATTAGTTCTCAAAATACGAGGTTAGTGGTTTTATCGCATTCTAGACTCCATATGTAGCGATCACGAAGAACATTTGCACTACATTTTGGGTCTTGTTATAATCTCACCAAGTGAAGTTACAAATATCACATACTTGCAGGTAATCAATTCGGAGATGGATGAAGTATGAGGGAATGGCAGAAATGAAGAACGCTCACGCTGTACATCACGTATCTTTAACAAAGACATCGTTCGTAAAGCTGAAGCAAAACAATTCAAACGATGAAATCGAGCGTAATAAAGGCATTTCGCAAACAGCTTGCTTAACTCCCTATTAAAGTTCAGGAGCAAGCTAACAAAGCCTATGCCCTCTGGCTAGAAGATCCCTACCACAATAGCCTTCAGTTTAAACGAGTTAGTCAGCGCCAACCGATCTATTCGGCTCGTGTGAATTTAGACTACCGGGTTCTTGGTTTGTTGGAAGACGATCAGATTGATTGGTTCTGGATAGGCATCCATTCAGAGTACGATGAATTACTCCAAAGATTGTAATGTCAGCAAGCCAACACTGCGCTGCCACGGACAGAACAATGTCTTGACTGTGCCTCAAGCGATATTGCCCCGCAGCTAAGGGTGCGCCCCTATACTCCATCCAAGTCACTACAGCGGTATTTCTGAATATAGGATCGCGACTGAGCAGAGCTGCTAAGTAGATCAATAAAATTAAGCCGCTCTGTAAATCAACAGGGATTTATTTTGGAGAAGATCAAAAAAATATGTATTTCATCTTAGTCTAGATGCTTTTTAAGACTTGCCAGAATTAGATGGAGTATTGGATTTCGGTAGGGTTCGATCCAGAGTCGGTGGGCTATTGACTAGCAGAGATTGCTGGGGAATACCGATCGGAATACCAGCTCGATCGAAAGCCAGTTTCAACCGACGGCGATATTCACGGGCTACATCCCACTGGCGCAGAGGCTGGGTTTTGATCCAGAGCCGAATGGTGGCCCCGGCATAGTCTAAATTATCGACCCCTAGCAACTGGGGGGTTTCCAGAATTACATTTTGCCAAGTGGCATCATGACTCATTTCCTGGGCCACATGCTCGGTGACCGCTAAAGCCTGATCGAGATCGGCTTCATAGGCCACATTAATCCGTAGATCCACTCGTGACCACTCTTTAGAAAGGTTTTGGACAACGGTAATCGAACTATTGGGAATGGTGATCAAGTGCCCTTCTGTACTCCGCAATTGGGTAATTCGGAGATTCATATTTTCGACAAAGCCGGATGCTTCTCCGATCGTCACCACATCACCAACCCCATATTGATCCTCCAGCAAGATCAAAAAGCCATTGATGATATCTTTGATCACATTTTGCGAGGCTAAAGAAATGCCCACCCCGACGATCCCCGCCACGGTTAACAGGGCCGGATTAATCTCGACCCCCAGCATGGAAATGACAGATAGCAGACCGATCGTACCCCAGATCAAAACCACAATACTTTTGGCAACTTGCGAGAAGGTTGTGAACCGCAGCATCAAGCGCTGAGAGGTATTAGATGCCAAACTTGTACTGCTCTGAAGAGCCCAAAACAAGCGATCGACCACAATTTCACTCAACCGGATCGCCAGATAGGTCAAGAGCACAATGAGTAGCAATCGGATCGGCACCTGTATGCCCTGTAGACCGATCGTTTGCAGCCAGCGCGTTTGAGGAAACAGACCCAGAATGAACAGAATGCCGAGTCCCCAAATCAGCAGTTGACTCAATTGCGAAAGTCGCCATTTGATATCGTTGACTCGCTGTTTTTGTTGGTTGGCAGCTCGCCGTTGAAACAAAGCTGTGGTCGATTCTGAAGACTCAGGGCTGTTGGTTGCCACCGATGAGATTTCGCTGGCTGTGGTTTGAGATTGGCTGGCTAACCGATGCCGATCGCGACGGAGTTGCCCTTGCCAACGGCTAATCAACCCACTGATCAGCCCGATCGCGAATAAGATCCCGATTGACCACAGACCCTGGCGTTGTAACGACTGAGGTTGTCGCTCTTCATAGGCGGTGCGCAGTGCAGTTTCGATGCGGTTCTGCACGGTTTCTGCCCATTCTTCTGTACTGCTGCCATTTAGATCGGCATCAAGGCTGGTCACCGTCATCACTTCGTCGCGTCGCGTTTCCCCTTCTCGCTGGTATTCAACATAGATCACAGGCTGACGGCTATTCGGATCGGTTTCAAGCATGACTTCCAGCGTGTCCGGATCAAAGCCTTGATCAACAATTTGCTGGAGCCGCTCTTGAATAATTTGTACACGCGATTCAACTGGTGTTTGGGGTGTTTGCTGGGTGTTTGGGGCGGCTTGATCGGGTAACACCGGCACAGCGATCGAAAATAACCGACGGCCATCCAGTCGCACCGTGCCTCGCAAAATATCGGGGCTATCGATATCTAACAAATTCGCGAGGGTCGGTAAATTATTTTCGATCTGTTGGAGAGGTGAGGGAAGGGGAGGAATCGGAGCGGTTTGGGCCCATAGCGGATTGCCTGCCATGCCAATCCACCCGCTTAAGATCAAACTGAAACACCCTAGACTAATCTGCCATCCTCGGCGCGAGCACAACGGGCGAAACCAAACATAAACCCAGCCTGAGAGGGGGCGGCTTGCCCGCAAATTACGGTAGCCAACCCATACTTGCCTCAGACCAGTAAAATGACGCTGAGATCGCCTCATGATTTTTGCACTCCTCTTTCAGCCTCGCCTCAAGTTTGCCATTGCTTAGGACTGATCGATAAATTCTCGGATAAATTGATTGACGAGATCAGGACATTCTTGTTGCACCCAATGACTGCATTGAGGAATGTAGCGCAGGGTTAGATTGCGAACATAAGCCTCTGTCCCGTAGGTCAGTTCTTTCCCCAAGGCAAGATCAGCTTCCCCCCAAATTAGCAAAGTTGGCATTTCTAAAACATCACCATCGTCTGCTAGCCCACCCGCCTGCCGCAAGTTGGCTCGATAGTAGTTAAGCATGGCCGTGAGCGCACCCGGTTTGGCAGCAGCCTGCCGGTAGACATCTAGGTCAGCCTTCGAGAAGCTACTTTTGTCGATCGCCGTCCCTTGCAGAATTGTGGCAATCATTTGATAGTGAAAAGCTTGCAGGAGTTTTTCGGGCAGGAACGGTAGCTGGAAAAAGAAAATATACCAGCTCCGAACCAATTGCTGAGGGGTGCGGAGTCCAGCAGCAAACCGAGCTGGATGGGGAAAGTTTAGAACAATCAGCCGATCGATCAGTTCGGGATAAGCTTGAGCTACCTTCCAGCTGATCGCGCCGCCCCAATCATGGCCGATCAAGGTACAACTGGCATATCCTAAGGCTCGGATCACTCCTCGCACATCCTCCACTAATTCACTGATGCAGTATGCTGCCAACCCCGTGGGTTTATCACTCTCGTTGTAACCGCGCAAATCCAGGGCTACCACTTTGTGATCGGCAGCCAAGGCGGGAATTTGATGCCGCCAAGAATACCAGAATTCTGGAAAGCCGTGCAGCATGAGGATGAGCGATCCTTCGCCCTGGCTGACGGCATGAAGTTGGATGCCGTTGGTGGCAATTTTCTGGTGCTCCACGGTTTGATCCTCATTGAGATAGACAGGGGCAGGGCGAATATCAATTCGATCGCTGGGGGAGTTGATGAGTTGAGCGATGAATAGAAAGCAATTAGCCGATCGGGCTGTGGGTCTGAGTGATTAAGGTTTGAAAGACCTCCAAGATTTCGGGCGGCATAGCCTTGGGGCGCATTGTGTCCAGATCAACCCAAACCCATAGGGCTTCAGCAGTGACCAGTAGATCAGCCTGATCAGCTTGACGAATTTCATAGCGGCGGAGGGCTCTTGTGCCACGCACCTCCTGCAACCAAGTGGTGAGTGCTAATCGATCGCCAGCAAAGGCCGGCCGCAGATAGTCAATGGTGACTCGACGCATGACAAAACTGCCACCTAGCATCCGATAGCGTGTCGGGCCAAAACCCAGCGATTCTGAGTGCTCGATCGCAACCTGTTCTAAATAATGTTGATAAACGGCATTATTGACATGCCCTTGGGCATCCATCTCATAATGACGAACCCGTAAATGAGTCGTAAAAGGTTGCATCGCAAACCCATCAATTAAACACTAAATTCAGCAGAATCAAACCAGCTCAAAGCTGAGCGAGCAGCCTTAAAGTCTCCCCCCTGACTGTGCCACGCCCACCAGCAACATCCCATCCTCCAATTGGACGAGATCCGATCCCTATCAATCAGACTTCGCAGTACTCCAACCATAGCTGAAAGCTTGGTTGGGGGTGTAGCGGAGCGCGACCGATAGGGAGCAGTTTTCCAAAGGTCAC
>JALOOM010000139.1 GCA_025454395.1 Elainella sp. Prado103 | reverse complement strand
TCAGGTTCCAGTTTCGGCTGAGCCGACAAAATCTATCAAGAATCCGGAGAATGCTGCTTCCTGTCCACAGGAATCGTATAATGTGCCAGAGGTATTCCTGTAAGTCAGCAGGCAATTTGATATGACCAGTTTAACGGCATCTGCCCCACTCAATTTGACCGAAGTGAATCAGCAACTGACCCATGCAACCGCTCTGGAGATGATGCATTGGGCGAAAGACACTTTTGGGGATGGGCTGGTGATGACTACCAGTTTTGGGATTCACTCTGCCGTCATGCTGCATCTTGCTGTTCAGGTCAGACCAGACATTCCAGTCATCTGGGTGGATACGGGTTATTTGCCTGCCAAAACCTATGTGTTTGCAGAAGAGTTAACCGATCGACTCCAGCTCAATTTGAAGGTGTATCAATCGCCGCTCAGTCCAGCTCGCATGGAAGCCGTCTATGGCAGGCTCTGGGCTCAGAATGATCTGGAATCCCTCAATCGCTACGATCAAATTCGCAAGGTTGAACCGATGCAACGGGCTCTACGGGAGCTAGGTGCGACGGCCTGGATTGCTGGTTTGCGCCGCAACCAAACCGAACATCGCAAAACCCTGGATCGGGTTAGCCTGCAAGGAACGATTTATAAGCTACTGCCCATCTTCTCTTGGTCTTCGAAAGAGGTGTATGACTATTTAGTAGCGCATGATTTGCCCTATCATCCTTTGTTTGATGAAGGCTATGTGACGGTCGGGGATTGGCATTCTAGTCGTCCGTTAATGGCAGATGATGAAAATGAACGAGACACCCGTTTTCAGGGGATGAAACAGGAATGCGGTATCCATTTACCTCAAAGTTTGGAAGAATCCAACAGCCTCAACTCCAGCTCGCTCTAGGCGATCGGTTGCCATACAGACCATCACTGGGGTGGAACCGGATCCGGCACAACGATCAACGATGGACTGGTGTCCGATCGAGGCTCCGAGTCATGCTGGTC
The DNA here is from genome assembly GCA_025454395.1 of Elainella sp. Prado103. GTDB lineage: Bacteria > Cyanobacteriota > Cyanobacteriia > Elainellales > Elainellaceae > Elainella. The sequence continues at coordinate 6,302 of JALOOM010000139.1, read as the reverse complement.
TGGGTGTGCAGCCTCTGGCTAGGAATCGGACTGATTTTAGCGGCTCCTGCGCCTGCTACGGCCACTTTGTTATATACGGCTGATGCTGCCGATGCAGTGGTGGTTCAGTCTCGTCGGACTCTGCGTGATCAAACTCGGCAGAGCTGGCAAGTGATCGCGTTTCAGGCGGTGCGGCCCCCATCCGATCCTTTTCCCCCGATCGTCTCGCTGCGGTTGATCGGTTTTCCCGGCCAAACCCAGGTTGATCACCTGATCCCAGCAAATCTCACTGACGAAACCGGGCGAGGTTGGCAACTCATCGATCGCACGGATCGAATTATTGGTTCACCGCCGCCGAGTGTGGCTGAATATGATCTCTCTCCCGTTTTGAGTGATCTCCCCCTCGATCGACGCTTACAGCTTGCGGTTCCAACCCTGCAATCCGCTCCAGTAGTGTTAGGGATTCCGCCTGCTTTGGTGCGGGAATGGCAAACGGTGGCAACTACTCGGGCGCAGCAACTCATGGATCAGTGCGATCGGTTTCCCCTTGAAGCGCGGCAAAATCCTCAATTTCCAGATTGGACAGGTTGCCGGATCAAGGCAGCAACGGCGGCGGAAGAGGAGCCGGGGTTAGTCGATGCAATCGAAAGTAGCAATTAAAAGTAGCAATTTGAATATAGTTCAGTTATTTAAATTAACTTAGCGATTAGCAAAAGAATGCAAAAGAACTCCATCGATGCATTCTCAGTACGAATTTTGATCATCTACAAGGTTCGATCCGGTAAATTCCATCGCTTGAAGCGATTTAAGAGGGCAGTGAGCCCCTTAAGCCCAACTGCCCCATGATCGATCGGTTAAGCAGAGACATTCGCGTGCTGCCTTAGTTTTTTCATGGCTTTGACTTCAATTTGCCGCACCCGTTCGCGGGAAACTCCAAAGACTTCTCCCACTTCGGCTAAGCTACGGTGTTTGCCGTCCTGTAAGCCATAGCGCAATACGATCAGCTCTCGTTCCTTGTCATTCAGACAGGTGAGGTATTGCTGACATTCATTTTGTAGCACGATCGATTCCATCTGGAATTGCTGTTGCTCGTCGGGGATCAAATCACCCAAGCGGGTTTCCTGCTCTTGACCCACGAGGGCATCTAGAGAGGCGCAGCGCCGCTGTTGAGCCAGTAAGGTTCGCAATTCTTCCGCCGTCATATCTAAAGCCGCTGCCAATTCTTCTGCGGTCGGCCGTCGGCCCAGTTGCCCAATTAAGGTGCGAGTGGTGGTTTTAATTTTGCTCAATTTTTCTTGCACATGCACCGGCAAGCGGATCGTTCGCGCATCAATCTGCAATGCCCGTGTAATCCCTTGGCGGATCCACCAGTAGGCGTAGGTCGAAAACTTATAGCCCTTGGTGGGATCAAACTTTTCCACCGCTCTTTCCAAGCCAAGACTGCCTTCCTGGATCAAATCCATCAGATCGAGCCCGCGGTTCTGATATTTCTTGGCGATCGTCACCACCAGACGCAGGTTGGCCTGAATCATCCGGTTTTTGGCCCGTTTGCCTTGATGAATGATCGAGAGCTGCTTTTGAGTGGGTGCTTCCACAGACAGCAACGGCAGCATGTTCTGCACGGCTCGCGCCAGTTCCAACTCTTCGGAGGGGGTGAGCAACGGCGTTCTGCCAATTGCCCGGAGATAGTCGCGGACAGAATCTATAGTCATGGCAAATATAGCGTGACCAAGCCACGCTTAAGACAATATTAAGAACAAGAAAAATGGCTCATCTAGAATAGCGCATTGCTGCACCAAATTGTTAGCAAATGTGTTCTTGCATACCAATTTGGCTACCAATTTGTCTGGGATCGCTGATTTGATCCAAGCCACTAACCAGTGAAGCCGTTTACCTAGCCTTTGCGGAACCTTTTACCCAGCCAATTACTCAGCTTACCCAGCCAATTACTCAGCCGCTCACAGATGCCCCTGTTGAATATGGGACATGTTCGGGTTGGGGTGCAACTCAGGAACCTGGGATCACTGACCAGTCGATCCCCACGGGTGGAGCACCGCAGTAAAATTCGCCGAAGACAGTAAAACTTTTTGGGCGCAGCCCTATGCCGACTATAGCGTACCTGACTGGGATTGTCGAAAGAAATTTCGATCCGCTGGCGAATCAGGTTTGGTAGGATGAAAGATTGCAATAGTACCGTCAGAGTTGGAATTGTAAAAGGATCGCAAAAGTTTAGATCGCCGGATCGCGAAAATTAGAATCCTCAGAGTCGGAACCGTCAAAGTGAGAGCGCAAGAGTCAGAATCATCAAAGTTTAGATCGTCAAAGTCACCGCAATTGCAACGATAGGCTAGAGTCAGGCATGGTAGATCGGCGCGAAACAGTAGCCCAAGGTGGACAAGCCCAAGGTAAACAAGCCCAAGGTAAACAAGCCCAAGGTAAACAAGCTCAACCAGCGAGAGACTGGTCTTGGAATTTCTGGCCGGTTTTGCCCCTTTATCCCTATGGGCAACGGCGCACCCTGCGCTATGAAATAGTTAAAGATACGATCTGGACTTTCGATCAAATCCAGGGCATTCTCTACACGGTAGTGCCAATTCGGATGACGGTTGTGAAACTGTTGCGCGGGGGGCTGTTGGTTTATGCGCCAGTGGCACCCACTCCAGAATGTTTGCGGCTATTGCAAGAATTGATCGATCAACATGGCGATGTACAGCACATTGTTTTACCCACCAGTTCGGGGCTGGAGCACAAGATTTTTGTCGGGCCGTTTGCTCGGCGGTTTCGGCAAGCCCAAGTTTGGATTGCCCCCAGTCAGTGGAGCTTTCCGCTGAATTTGCCTTTGAGCTGGTTAGGCTTTCCGGCCAAACGCACCCAAGTTTTGCCGATCGATAGTCAGCAAACTCCTTGGGCCGATGAATTTGACTATGCCATTTTAGAGCTGGATTTGGGTCGGGGTGCTTTTAGTGAAGTGGCCTTTTTGCATCGTCGATCGCGCACGCTATTAGTGACAGATGCTTTGATTGCCATGCCGGATCAGCCGCCGGAAATTGTCCAGTTGGATCCCTACCCCCTGCTATTTCATGCTCGTGATTCAGCGGCAGATCCGATCGTAGATACCCCAGAGAATCGTCGTAAGGGTTGGCAGCGCATCTGCTTATTTTCCGTTTATTTTCGCCCCAGTGCGCTTGAGCCGGTGCAACTTGGTCAGGCTGTCAAAGCAGCGCGTCAGTCGCCCGATCGATCGCGCCAAAACTACTTTGGGCTGTATCCCTTTCGTTGGCAGTCCGGTTGGGAGCAATCCTTTGCACGGTTGCGGGCTGGTGGTAGACCCTTTGTAGCCCCTATTTTACAAACGTTGATTTTTCCGCAGGCTCCCCAGCGGGTGTTAGATTGGGCCGATCGGATTGCTCACTGGCCGTTTGAGCGGGTGATTCCCTGCCATTTGGATGCCCCAATCGTGATGCAGCCGCAGCAGTTTCGACAGGCGTTTCGGTTTCTAGAAAAATCAGCCCGATCGGTGGGATCAGCCGATGCCTGGAATTTGCCCCTCCCCGAAGCCGACTTCACTTTTATTCGAGAACTGGAGACTACTTTGGTGAAGCGGGGGATCGCTCGCCCAGCTCAAGGTAAAGTTTGACAAACCGATGCCAGGTTTTGTTCGGTTTGAACCTCGTAAACAGTCGAAAAACAGTAGGGTAGCAGGGCAATTTTTCCCAGGCTTTCCTTTCTAGTCATGACCAGTATTTTGATCAAAAATATCCATACCCTCGTCACCCTGAACGAAGCACGGCAGGAGATCCGTAATGGTGCAGTGCTGATCCAGGATCACGAAATTCTCCAGGTTGGAACGACTGCGGAATTACCGGATGTAGCGGATGACGTGTTGGATTTGCACGATCGCTATTTGGTAATGCCGGGGTTGGTCAATACCCATCATCATTTTTATCAAACTCTGACTCGGGTAGTGCCTGCGGCACAAAATTGCGATCTCTTCAATTGGTTGACAACGCTTTATTCGATCTGGTCGCATCTGACGGCGGAAGGAGTTTATGTGAGTGCGCAAATGGCCGCCGCAGAACTGATTCTGTCGGGTTGCACAACGGCGAGTGATCATCTTTATCTCTATCCCAATGATTGCACGCTAGATGATGAAATTCGGGCGATCCAGGAAATCGGGCTGCGGTTTCATGCCAGTCGCGGCAGTATGAGTGTGGGTGAGAGTCTAGGCGGGTTGCCTCCAGATACTTTGGTAGAGGCAGAAGCTGTCATTCTCAAGGATTCGCAACGTTTGATCGAGCAATATCATGATCATCGTCGTCATGCCATGCTGCGAATTACCCTGGCTCCCTGTTCTCCATTTTCGGTGTCTCCTGATCTGATGCGAGAATCGGCTGCGCTGGCCCGATCCTATCCGGGGGTACGGCTTCACACCCATCTGGCTGAAAATAAATCAGATGTGGCCTATAGTTTGGCAAATTTTGGCTTAATTCCAGGTGATTATGCCGAATCGGTCGGTTGGCTAGGCCCTGATGTCTGGCATGCCCATTGTGTGCAGTTGAATGAAGCTTCGATCCGTAAGTTTGGTCAAACCGGAACCGGTGTGGCCCATTGTCCTTGCAGCAACATGCGGTTAGCCAGTGGGATTGCGCCGATCCGCCAGATGTTGAATTATGGTGTGCCTGTGGGGTTAGGAGTAGATGGATCGGCTTCCAACGACACTGGAAACTTGCTCCAGGAAGCGCGTACCGCCTTTCTACTTGCACGAGTACGAGACTGTGATGTGACTGCCATGTCAGCCCGTCAGGTCTTAGAGTTAGCAACTTTAGGCGGGGCTCGCGTGCTAGGTCGCGATGATATTGGCATGTTGGCTCCTGGGATGGCAGCAGACTTGATTGCCATTAACCTCGATCGCCCCCAATTTGCGGGTGCGCTGCATGATCCTGTCGCTGCTTTGATGTTCTGCAATATCGATCGCGTAGACTATAGCTTCATTAATGGTCAGAAAGTTGTCGATCAAGGTCAACTCACGACGGTAGATTTAGATGTGCTGGTTGAGAAAACGAATCGAATTGCGACTGAGATGGTTACGGCTGTTTGAGCCGATTGATTGAGCCGATTGATTGAGCCGATTGATTGAGCCGATTGATTGAGCCGATTGATTGAGCCGATCGATTGAGCCGATTGATTGAACTAATCAACTCTGACTGACATTCTACTCCTCTTTTCTCTAGAGGTATAGATTAATACCTGAATAATAGTGTCAACTAGGAAGTCATACTTTTTGACTTCAATTGGTATGCTGCAATCCATACCAGGGCAAGAGTCTATCAATCTATCCTAATGTCAGTACCAGGATGTAAGCCGGTATGTTCAAGATCGGATCGGTATGTTTAAGACATATCTATCGTATTTATCATATCCATTGTATCTATCGTATCCATGAAACACTACCTTGGATTGCTTTTCTGATCCCAGGGTAGATTACAAAATCACTATTGTAAGGTTAAGGCTTTTGCCGATCGATTGAGTCGTTGTGTCCCAACTCCTGATAGTCAGGAAGTTCACCGACCTGGCGTATATGAAAATTCTGTGAAGTAATCATGAAACCGTTGACAGAGCCGAATCGACAGACCTACCCTTTTATTGAATACCAGGTCGGGTTACTGTGTCCCAGTTCTTGTAGAATCCATTGGTCAAATCCCAGCAGTATTCTACTCAGCGGTCACTTGTCAATGGCAGTTTTCTTAAGGTTTAGTTCCCGGATTTTTCATCACCCTGCATGTTGGGGAACTAATTGTGTTTTCTGAAGGTTCGTGAAGAGGTATTTTACGTGAATGCCACTTTTGTTGTGCGGTAAGGTTGCTAAAATTTCATAACCTTTCAGGCTGGAAAACCTGACTTTTGCTGGTACACATAGTCTTGGTGACTTAAATCATTAAAAATTGAATGCTAAATATGGCGATCCAATTGGGATTGTAAGGGTTGCAGGGGCTTCGTCACTGCGTGGGGGCATAGCCCCTATCCCTCTTTTTCCTAAATCATTGGTGATTGCTATAGGAGGCTCGTTGCACTGGGAGGGTTCTTGGATCTTGCTGCTAGAGTGATAGAACCTACAATATTCTGCTTTGTGTGTTTCCAGCGGGATTGATTCTGGGGTTCTTAGGAACAGATGAATTAAATGCTATCGAGATTGATAGATTTAGTGCAGCGTGTGATCTCTGCTTTACCGCAATAGTTAGAGTTCGCAATTGCTTAGTACTCATCTAAGAGTGTGTGACCCTGATTGACTGACAAATCTTTTCCCCTCATCCCTAAATCCCTTC
>JALOOM010000138.1 GCA_025454395.1 Elainella sp. Prado103 | reverse complement strand
CAACGCGCCGAGGAAGAACGCCAACGTGCTCAGGAAGAACGCCAACGCGCCGAAAGACTAGCAGCACGACTGCGAGCCTTGGGAGTGGATCCGGATCAAGTGTAGCTTCGTAATCTGTAGCTTCGTAACCTGAATAGGGCTACCCAAGGCGAGGTAAGACCAGCAATAGGAGCGATCGAATTTCCACCTCCTCTTTGTCCTGGGGTTTCAAGCTTGTTGTCTTACGTAGATCCCAGTTGCAAGGCATAGAGATTAGCATAAACTCCCTGCCGATCGAGCAATTCCAAATGGCTACCCTGTTCTACAATTTGCCCTTGCTGAATCACCAAGACCCGATCGGCTTGGGTGACGGTACTGAGTCGATGAGCGATCACAAAACTGGTGCGACCTTTAAGGAGTTTGGCAATGGCAGCTTGTACCAGGGCTTCGGTGCGGGTATCAATGCTGCTAGTGGCTTCATCCAAAATCAGAATGCGTGGATCGATCATCACAGCGCGGGCAATGCTAATCAACTGTCGTTGTCCTTGACTGAGAGGTGCGCCTCGTTCGCCTAGCTGGGTTTGATAACCCTGGGGTAAAGAGAGAATAAAATCGTGAACATTGGCAAGCTGGGCCGCAGCCTCAATCTCGGCTTGGCTAGCATTGGGTCTGCCAAAGGCAATATTCTCTGCAACGGTACCACTAAATAGAATATTGTCTTGTAGAACAATGCCAATTTGCCTTCTCAAACTTGATTGTGTGACCGATCGAATGTCGATGCCATCAATTTTTACTACGCCATTCGTCACATCATAAAATCGCAAAATCAAATTGATGATTGTGCTTTTACCCGCACCTGTGGGGCCTACTAGGGCAATCATCTCACCGGGTTGGGCAATTAGACTCACGTTTCGCAGTACCAGTTGGTTAGAATTGTAACCAAAGGAAACTTGTTCAAACCGGACTTCTCCCTGAATGGGGGGCATAATTGTCGCATCCGCCGCGTCTTGGAGCTGGTTCGGTTCGTCTAAAAGTAAGAAGATACGCTCCAACCCGGCTAAAGCTGACTGAGCTTGGGTGTAAAATTGGCTGAGGATTTGAATAGGACGAAAGAAAAGCTGGACATAAAGCAGGAATGCAGTAACAACTCCCACCGTTGCCGCTCCTGTAATGGTTAGATAACCACCATAAGCCAATACCCCTGCGGTCGCTAGCGTATTTAGAAAATCGATCGACGGTAAAAAAGCTGCCGTAATGGCCACCGCTTCCACATTGGCATCCCGGTTGGCAGCATTCAGTAACTCAAATTCTTCAATATTCAGTGAGACCCGGTTAAAAGCTTGGGCTTCGCGTACGCTGGTAATGTCCTCTTCTAATTTCGCTGAGAGTTCCCCGATCGTTTTACGGGTTACACGAAATCTTGCTCGAGCCCAGCGCGCAAACAGTCCAGTGGTGAAAATCATCAGCGGCACGACCAGATTGCTGAGTAATCCCAACTGGAGGTTGATGGATAGCATCGCAATCACAATGCCTACCAAACTGAACAGATTTCCCAACATCTGCGCTACCGTTTGCCCAAAGGCTTGATTGACCGTGTTCACATCATTCAAGAGCCGACTCATCAGATCGCCCGCCTCGCTGCGATCGAAAAACCGAATAGGCAAACTCTGAATTTTGTGGAAAATATCTTGCCGGAGCTGGGCCAGCAGTCGTTGCATAATCCAGCCCACTCGTAAGATCTGGCCCCGAATTGCAACGATGCCTAGCAAGTAAATACTAGCTAACAAAGCGAGCATTTGCAATAAGCCAGCTAAATTGCCACGCGCAATTAGATGATCAATTGACCACCCGATCAGAAATGGGCCGACTGATTGAGTGACTGCACCCGTTGCCACCATGGCTAATGCACCCGGGATTTCGCGTCGGTAGGGCTGTAAATAACCTAGAAAGCGCCGCAGGGTCGAAATCTGCTGGTTTGACTTTTGTTCTGAAGCTACTACAGGAGTGTTACTTTTCATCGCCGCTCCTGTTTGACTTGCGATTCCAAAATCGCTCCATATAATGGGCTAGTTCGCATCAATTCTTCATGACTTCCCTGAGCAACTAATCTTCCTTGATCCATTAACAAAATTCGATCGGCATCTTTTACCGTACTGATGCGTTGAGCAATCACAAATGAAGTGCAAGTTTTGCGACGCATCAGTTGGTCGAGTGCTGCCTGGATCTCAGCAGTGGTTTTGGCATCAATTGCTGATGTGCTATCATCTAAAATCAGAATTTGGTAATCAGTCAGCAATGTACGAGCAATTGCAATTCGCTGTTTTTGCCCACCGGATAAACCGACACCGCGTTCCCCAACGATCGTGTGGTATGCTTCGGGTAAGCTAACAATGAAATCGTGGATTTGGGCGGTTTTGGCGACAGCGATCACTGAATCAAGATCGGCATCCGGTCTAGCGTAGGCGATGTTATCTCGAATGGTGCCGGAGAAGAGCGTGGTTTCCTGAAAAACGATCCCGATGCGTGATCGTAGACTATGGAGTGTAAAGTCACGCACATCCGTACCATCAATCCGAATCGATCCAGCCGTCACATCATAGAAGCGGGGCAGTAGATTCATGATCGTACTTTTGCCCGATCCCGTCATGCCCAGAATGGCGATTAACTCTTTAGGTTTGGTTTCAAACGAGATATTCTTGAGTGCTTCGCGGGTGGAGCCCGGATAGCGGAAGCAGACATTTTCAAAGGTGATCCGGCCCCCGCAGGTTTTAAATTCTTTTGCTCCTGGACGATCACGAATTTCTACTACCGCATCGACCACTTCATAAACTCGATCGGCAGAAGCGGAGGCTTGAGCAATGGCTGGAGCCGCAAAGCCAATCAGCAGGATCGGTTGTAATAAGAGAAGTAAATAGGAATTAAAGGCCACCAGTTCACCGATCGAAAATCTGCCTCCAATCACGGCTGCCCCACCATAGCCGACGACCAACACGGTCACCAAATTGCTCAGGACAAAAATAAACGGAAAAGTATTGCGAATGGCGCGGATCGTCTGCATGTTGGTTTCGATCAGCGTTTGATTCAAGCTGGTGTAGCGAGCGGATTCAGTTGCTTCTCGGACGAATGCTTTGACAACCCGCACACCCAATAGATTTTCCTGCAATACAGCATTGAGATCGCCTAGTTGCTCCTGGACGAGGCGAAAAATCATGCTGTTACGGCGGAGGAATCGGGCTAATAGCCAACCAGACAGGGGAACGACCGTGAGCGTAATCAACGCCAACTGCCAGTTCATGAGCAGGAGAATGATCGCGATGCTCACCAAGGTAACGACAGCGCTAATCACCTGCATCAGACTGGTGCTGAGGAAGGTGCGAATCTGCTCAATATCGCTGGTAACACGAGTCAGCAGTTGGGAAGTCTGGGCTTGATCGTGATAGCTGAAGCTGAGATTTTGGATCTTACGGAAGATTTTATTTCGCAAATCATAAGCTACGCCTTGAGAGGCGGACTCTGCCCAAAAGCTTTGCCCAAAATTGAATACCCCCCGGGCGATCGCTGCAATCACCATCGCACCCGCACTGTAAAGAACAACGGGGTAATTTTGTGCTGCCATCCCCCGATCGATTCCCCACCGGAACAGTTGGGGGGTGACGGCGTAGGCAACGGTCAGCAGCAGAGAACTGAGCAACGCACCAATCGCCAGCCAACGATAGGCTCGTAGACTGTGCAGCACGCGCCAAAGGGACGGTTGGGAAGCGGGGCGATCGGGAGGGGGCAACGGCGTTTTGCAGCAACTTCTCCTTCACTATAAGCTGTAAGCTTGCGGTGAAGCATGGTTTAGGCAGAAAATCTTAAGGTGACTCGAAGGCTGTGGGAGATGGCAATACGCGGATTGATGAGAATGTATTCTTGCCGCGAAACGCCATGATCAACTATCGGGATAATATCGTGATCAAACATTTAGACGGACTGCTCGCAGTTAATCATCCACGGAATCCCAAATCGATCGCTGAGCATCCCAAATCGGTAAGCCCAGAAGGTCTGCTGAAACGGCATTTCCACAGTGCCATTTTCTGCCAGTGCATAAAAGATGCGTTCTGCTTCTGTCGGATCCTGGAGACTGATGGAAACAGAGAACCCTTTGGGCTCCTGATACTGTTGGGGAGGACAGTCCGATCCCATCAATTCTTGATCACCAATCACCATACTGACATGCATGACTTTCTGATGCCAGTCAGGGGGAATTTGATCCATCATGGACGCATCAGGTGACTCTGCATAGGTCATCAAAGCGGTAATCTTGCCCCCTAGACACTGTTGATAGAATTTAAATGCTGTTTCACATTCACCATTGAACATGAGATAAGTGTTCAGTTGCATATTAGGTACTCCTTGCAATGAGGTTTGACGCAGGGCAATGGAATCTAAGCATGAGGATTGGCAGACACAAAAGATAGGGGCATAAAGACCAAGAATGAGATTATGAACACTGTCCTAAATTGGGGTGGCTCAACGTTGAGCATCCTGCTGGGCACCCTATGGTTAGAGTATAGTACAAAAATACTAAATAGGCGAGCAAGTAGATCAATATCATTAATTTGAAGATCCGTAAGTTTGAAGATCCGTAGTGCAACCGTTTACTAGCGTGGGCATCTTACCCGTACTCCACCGACTGTTTAATCAGGTTGACCTATTGAACGCGAGAAATTAATCGGTGACTTCGCTTACTCACCGGCATAACTCCCAAACTCCTACCGTTGAGGAAATTGCTGCTCAGAGTGGGGATTCAGCCTAAAAAGGGGGAAGATGTATCTTATCCTAACTTCATATATTTAATTAATAATTAATATATTCCCTGGTGCTTATGCCGCATTTTTGGCATATTAGGCGAAATGTAAATGGTATTGCAATAAAACACAGACAATCGGATCAGAGTTGGTTAAGATAGTCCCAGCAATTTTCCATGGCTTGGCTGCTTGCTACATTTCACAAATCCATGGATTGCAATTCGTGAGTTGATTCTAATTTGATACTCCCATTTGATATTCTTCACTGATTCAGGAGATGATCCAATCATGGTGCAAGTGCAATATGGCGGTAAAGAGGGGCAGTCGCAAACCTATGAGATTAGCCCTGATTGTGTCGTGGTTCGCAGTTATGATCGATCGCCAGTGTTACGTTCGAATATTGCCGAAGCCACACCGATGATGCCAGAAACATTAGAGGTGTTGTCGCAATTTCAGGTCGTATCTCGATTTCCGGATGCCGGTGTAGAAGTACTTTGTGCGAAATCGCCTCAAGCCGATGAAACCCTACGGGATACGGCGCGTGGAGCCCTAAAGGCAGAGCCCAATATCCAATTTGCAGGGCGGGTTTTAGTGGATCCGATCGCTAATCAGCCGGTAGTCTATACCGAAAATCTGTTTGTCAAATTTCATGATGATGAGGACGTTGCGACCTGCGAAGCACTTCTGCAACGGGAGGGGTTGACGGTTAAACGTCAATTAGACTATGCGGCCAATGCCTATTTTGTCAGCGCACCAGCAGGAACTGGTTTGGCCGTTTTTGAAATTGCCGATCGACTGTTGCAGGAAGAAGCGGTTGAATTTTGTCATCCAGAACTGGTGAGTGAACTCCGGAAGCGTAAAGCGTTTCCCGATCAATGGCATCTCAAGCCCACGACCATTCGCGGTCAAGCAGTGGATGCGAGTGCCAATGTAGAATCGGCCTGGGAATTGGGGACGGGAGCTGGAATTACGATCGCCATTATTGATGATGGGGTGGATCTAGAACATGAGGAGTTTCGCTCGGCGAATAAAATTGTGGCACCGCGAGATGTCACCCGTCAAAGTGATAATCCTCGCCCGGTGCAGAGTGATAACCATGGTACAGCCTGTGCAGGAGTAGCCTGTGCCAATGGTAACTTTGGGGCATCGGGAGTCGCTCCTGCCGCTCGATTGATGCCGATCCGGTTTGTCTCTGCCCTAGGCTCCCAGGCTGAAGCCGATGCCTTTGTCTGGGCTGCTCGGAATGGTGCGGATGTGATCTCTTGTAGTTGGGGACCACCGGATGGTCGCTGGTTTGATCCGAATGATCCATTGCACAACCAAGTAGTTCCCTTACCTGACTCAACTCGGTTGGCGATCGATTTTGCTATTAACAATGGGCGAAATGGGAAAGGTTGTGTGATTTTATTCGCTGCTGGTAATGGGAACGAGAGTGTAGATAATGATGGATATGCTAGCTACAAAAATGTGATTGCAGTGGCTGCTTGTAACGATAAGAGCCAGCGCAGTGCCTATAGCGATTTCGGTAAGGCAGTTTGGTGTTGTTTCCCTAGCAGTGATGGCCGCCCTTCTCTGACTCCTGGGATCTGGACTACCGATCGATCCGGACGAGCAGGTTATAATATAGGTAATGAACGCCAGGGAGATGTTGCAGGTAATTATACCAACTCCTTTGGTGGTACTTCCAGTGCTTGCCCAGGAGCTGCTGGTGTGGCGGCATTAATCTTGGGACGGAATCCTAATTTGCGCTGGGATCAAGCCCGCGAAATTCTGCGGCAGTCTTGTGACCCGATCGATCAAGCGAACGGTCAGTATGATGCTGCGGGGCGCAGTCCGTTCTATGGCTACGGTCGGCTAAATGCGCGTCAGGCGATGGAGTTGGCGGTGCCACCCCAGCCCAATCCAGCTCGGATTTATCGAGTGGTGCAGGATGTCCCAATTCCCGATCTGGGAAACGCTAGTTTAGGGCTGACAGTGGCGGATAGCCAGGTTGTGAAGTCGATTAAAGTCACTGTCGAAGTTGAGCATACCTATATTGGGGATCTGGTGATCACGCTGAGCACCCCATTGCCGATCGAACCCATTCTGCTACATAACCGCTTGGGTGGTGGTACGCGCAACCTGAAGAAAATTTATGATCGGCTCAATGCACCCGGATTAGCCGCGGTGGAAGGTCAATCGGCTCAGGGGAGCTGGAGTTTGGCAGTGGTCGATCGAGCGGCTCAGGATGCCGGGAAAATTCGCAGTTTGACGATCGAAATTGAGGCGGCTGATTAACGAGCACTCAACTTAACGAGTCCTCAACGCGATCGGACGCATAGAAACCAATGCGGATCAATCAGCCAACAAATACAAAAGCAGTGCTGTCTAAAGTCAATCCAGGATTATTGCCTTGCAGAACTGCCACAAGTTCTGGCTTGGCAGTAATCTGAGGCTTGTAGAAAACGCCTCGACCCGCTACACCGCCGATGTTGAATGGTTGTAGCAAGTACTGCTGCTTTCTGCCTGCGAGCTGCAATTTAT
>JALOOM010000077.1 GCA_025454395.1 Elainella sp. Prado103 | reverse complement strand
TCTAACCCTCCCCAAAATCTCTCCGCTACTAATGTTGATTTCCTCAATAAAGTCCCCTATCGTAGATAACCTCCTCCATCTCATCCTTAAATCCCTCCAACCCACACTGTCATGAAAATGAGGCTCCTTCTACAACCAGTAGAGGGAGCTATTTTGGGATTGGACTGTGAACCCAGATTCCTTCAATACTGTAAAATTCTTGCTGTTGCTCTAATTGACAACCACTTAGTAATAAGGCTAACCATACCTTAACCAAGGGTAATTTGGTCACTTTAACCAGTTCTAGCAAAGACACTTTAGGTTTATCACTATTGGCTAGGCAGGCTTGAATTTGCTGAATCCATCCACTGACGTTTTCATCATGGGCAACATTCAGGGGATTTTGTACGATCGCCTCTTCTATCTCGATCGCTTCAACCATCTGAAGAATTTTCTTTTTATCAACCGTACCCACCACCGATTGATGAGGCGATACTCTTCTTTTTTTAATCTTCGGTCTAATCAGGCTCTCTAAGTCTAGATGCATCGATCGCTGTACTAACCCCTGTAGCCAATCTAGATCCATCACAGGGCCGTCATCACTATGATGATCCTGCCAATCGGCCAGTAATCGATCCGCCTTCAAGCTATGCAGTTCAGCCAATTGAGAAATCACATACCCGACTAAATGTAATTGCTCTGTATCAGATAGCTGATCCAAGTAGGGTTCAATGACTTGCCACAGGTGCTTTAAACTAGCCGATTCGGGCTGCACTGTTGCATGTTGCCATTCTTGAGAAAATTGACTCTCGATCGCGGTTGCTTCGCTAGAACTAGAATGAGCAAGCTGTTCCAGCCCAGGTTCTCTGGGTTCTGGGACAATGTATGCATTCTCTGAACTATTCATTCACCAAGGCTTTGAGAGGGCAGGGTCGAATCGGACAGAAGCCAGGATCGTAGCGAATTTCTGGCTCAAAGGTTTTGATTCCATACCGTTGATTGAGATCAAGTAAAACCGTTTGAAGATATTGCCTCACTTGACCGTTGGTCATTCCTAAGCAATGCGTTGGCGGAATTTCTTCCAACTTTTGATCTCCTTGCCAGACTGCGATCGCGATCGCATGAAGGTGGGCATCTTTGCGAGCCTCCCGATAGAGATAGAGCAAAGCAACAGGTGGAGCTTTAGGGGATGCTTGGATCGGGCTACGAACTTGCAGGCTCCGCATGTCCTTCACCGAGGCATATTGGCCTTTGCGTTTTTGATTATTATCCGCCCGATTGCGGTAGTGGGAGCGCTTTCGATGACAGGTTTTCTCATTCCAACAGCCATCACCCAATTCACCATGCAACTCTCGTGCTGCTTCCACCGATAGCTGACTGCAATGCCAACATTTCTCGTTGATCGGTCTTGCCATACCCTTTACCCAGCTCTGAGATCGATCGCAACCGGACATCGAACCCGCAATTCCAAATGGATCAACTCATTTTAGTGTAACTTTTAGAGTTATTCTACTATCAAATTAAAATATTAAGTTAAAACCTTCCCGTCTAGCTCCTGGTCAGACTGCCAATAGCTGCTATTTTAGAGCAGGAAGCAGGTGAAATATCCCAGTCACAACCAGTCACAACCAGTCACACCGAGTCGCAATCGGAGAAGTCACAGAAATTATGGTCTCCATTCACAAGCAAATTGTCCTCATCACAGGTGCCAGTAGTGGCATCGGTGCAGCCTGTGCCAGAGCATTTGCGCAAGCTGGAGCCCAATTGATTTTGACCGCTCGTCGTTCTGAGCGGCTGTCTGAGCTGGCACAAGAGTTAGAGCACCAATATCAGTCTACTTGCTACCGGATGACCCTGGATGTCCGCGATCGAGATCAAGTTCAAACCATGTTGGCGCAACTGCCACCCGAATGGGCCAATATTGACATTTTGATTAACAACGCCGGTCTCAGTCGCGGTCTGGATAAGTTGCATGAAGCTGAGATTCAGGACTGGGAAGAGATGATCGACACCAATGTCAAAGGTCTCCTCTATCTGACACGAGCAGTTGTTCCCGGCATGATCAAGCGTCAACAAGGTCATGTGATCAATATTGGCTCGATCGCAGGACATCAAGTTTATCCCGCCGGAAATGTCTACTGTGCCACCAAAGCAGCCGTCCGATCGATTTCAGAAGGATTGAAGATCGATCTGTTGGGCACGCCCATTCGCGTCAGTTCAGTAGATCCAGGCATGGTCGAAACAGAATTTAGTCAGGTGCGTTTTCACAACGATACCGAGCGAGCCCAGCGGGTTTACCAGGGCGTGATTCCGCTCACCGCCACAGACATTGCCGAAATTGTGCTGTTCTGTGCCACTCGCCCAGCCCATGTCAACATCAGCAGTTTGGTCGTGTTACCGACCGATCAAGCCACTCCAACCCTGGTGCATCGTCGCCAGTAGAGATCATCTCCCTAAAACAAACAGAGTTGCCACTAAGCTCCAAGCCAAAATCACCTCAACCCCCGATCCAATACTGGGGCCGGCTTTCGTGGTGGTGGGCACCGCACTTCCCAACATCATCACGGCTGCTCCCCCCAACAGCCAGGGCCAATCTAGACGCTGCCAGACAATCGCACCGATCGCCCCCAACAGTAAAATCACCAGAATGACAGGCAGTTCCCGGCTCGGCACGACTTCTTTATAGCGCAGGGTTCCTGCAAACTGGACAGGCTTCAAATTGAGTTTCACCATTCGCGTGACCACTTCAACCCCCATCAGGATACAGGTCAAACTCCAAGCTAACCCATCACTCCAGGGGGTTCGATCCCAGCTCACCTGGGCAAAATGAAGCATTTGCACCGCCACAATTAACAGCAGCGGGGATAGTAAGCCATGACACCAATAGCGCCCCTGATTCAGTTTTTCTAAGGTTGTTCCGAGCTGCAGCCGATCGCCAATGAAAATAATGAAATTGTCGTAGACCAGCCCAGCCAACACCAAGATCAAAAGCGCTAGGCTGAGAGTCGGAATTGATGCAAACAGTTTCGCAGCCCAGAGTAGCATTGCCAAATGCGCTAATGTATAGCCCAAATAGATGATCTTGCCGATCGGCAATTCAGACTGAGTATCTTTTAGCGTATCTATCTGATTCGTATCTATTTGATTCATATCTATCTGATTCATAACAAGGTCATTTGAGACTGGGGTTGACGGAGATTTATCAAGACAAAAATTAAACCGAGTAAAACGAGCAAGCTACCCAACCAAAACGGGGCAGACAAACTCAGGTGATCAAACGTCCAGCCTGCCCAGAGTGGCCCTAAAATTGCGGCAATGCTTTGAATGCCTTGAGCATTGGCGATCGTACGTCCCTGCTCCCGATCAGACACCCGGTTGGAAATCAGCCCGCGCAGGCAAGGCAACAGCAAACCAACTCCTAAGGCAAGCAACGCCTGACTGGTATACAGAAGGGGATAAAGCCAACTGGAATGATTGGGCAGCCAGGACACCAGTGCCAATCCCACCGCTAAGGTGACAAAGCCGATCACAGTTAGTTTTGCTTCACCATAGATAGGCAATAATTTACGGATCAAGCCGCCTTGCACGATCGTAGAAACTACCCCAATGAACACAAAAATTGTTGCCGCAGCCGTCGGCCCCCAGCCCAAGCGTTCATGCAGAAATAAAACAAAAATACTGGTGAAGCCCGTGAAGGCAAAATTAAAAATGAACGTTGCCCACAAAAAACCTCGAATACGTCGATTCCGAAACAGATCACTCACCTGATTCATTGGATTAAGATCGGTGAGATGGATCGATCGACGCTTCTCGATACTCAATGATTCCGGTAAGGTGAAATATCCCAGAATGGCATTGCACAGGGCCAGGCTACCCGCAAAAAACACAGGGAAGGTAATATCAATTCCAGATAGGGCTCCTCCTAAGGCTGGCCCCAACACAAAACCCAATCCGAATGCTACGCCAGTCAGACCAAAATTTTTCGATCGCTCACCCGGTTTCGAGGTATCCGCAATATAGGCTTGAGCAGTTGCCGCTACACCACCCGTCATCCCATCAATGATGCGAGACAGAAACAAGACCCAGAGTGCTGCTGCCCAGCCAAACATGAAATAGGCAATGGCACTGCCCAACACGCAGATCAGCATCACCGGACGGCGACCATAGCGATCGGACAGGGCTCCAATCGCCGGGGTAGCCAGAAATTGAGCGATCGCAAAACAGGAAGTGAGTAATCCCAGCGTGAAGGCATCCGAGTGAAAGCGTTCAACCAGGAAGGGTAGGATCGGAAACAAAATACTCATGCCGATCCGGTTAATCAGAATTGTCAGAAAAATGAACACCAGTGGCGAGACTCGAGACGACTGCCACCGTTGAGGCAGAGAGAAGTTCATAGCATTGTAGAATGAGAGGACGCAGCCAGAATGAGCGCTTGCTAGCCTTTGCTAGCTTTGCTAGATCTAGCCATGTTGCGCCAACCAGGTTTGCAGCAACGGGTTCACCACCTCTGGAGCTTCATCCTGTGGACAGTGACCAATCCCCTCTAACGGCACAAACTGTTGCACGGCCGGAAATTCCGCTAATGCCTTGCCTTTCGTAAACGGCTCCCAGGGATCACAAGTCCCCCAACCGATCAGCACTGGAGATTGCACATGAGGTAGCAAATCTTCAGGGAGTGGACCTTGAGCATGAGTAATAAATGAAAGAAAAACATCTGCCGCTCCCACATCCTGAGCCGGTTTGAGCAAAATATCAACCAACTCATCTGTCACGGCTGCTTTACGGCCATAGGCTTGCAGTAGCGCTTTACGAATCACTTGGGGTTGAGCCAACTTGGCAAAAAAGAAGTGACCGATCGGCGGATAGGTCAAGATCTTCTGTACTTTAGGAAAAATCAGGCGGCGATACCAGTTCAGTTTACGTTCATGTTGCAGTCGGAGGGCACAATCGAGCAGCACTAAGGATTTCACCTGGGTAGGTTGGTTCACTGCCGCCTGTAATGCCACAATACAACCGATCGAGTTTCCAACCAGTTGCACAGGTTCGCCAATCACCTCCTGACAAAAATCGTTGATCTGTTCTCCCCAAGTTTCAAACCGATAGTGGATCGATGTTCCCGGTTGCGGTTTCGCCGATTGACCAAACCCAATCAAGTCAATGGCATAGACTCGGTGGGATTGGGCCAGGACAGGTATATTCTTGCGCCAATGTTGGCAAGAGGCACCCAAGCCATGAATCAGTAAAATGGGAGTTCCAGTGGTTCCAGCGGTTTGATAGGCGATCGAAAAGCCACGCCATTGCCAAAATTGAGTTGGCAGTTGAGCAGGAGAGGATTGAAAACTCGGTGCGATCGATTGATTGGTTATCATGATTGAATTGAAGCGAGTCATTGACGCTAAATTACTCCAGGGCATCCCAAATCTTTGTCGGCATGTTTCGCCCCTTTCGCCTTTGCAGTTTCGGTTGATATTGCGGCGGATCCAACTGGTCGAGCCACTGCACAAACCCTTGCTCGATTAGATCTTGCAAGACAGCCGCAGCCTCGATTTCCGATTGATTTAAATAAGCGGCTGCCTCAGCCAAAGTGGCGGTTTGTTGGCGCAACAGCCAGTTGATCAGTGATCGCTCCAGATCAGGCAGGAACAAGAGATCTGCCATGGTGCGAGTCGGCGATCCACCCGTGCGCTGGGGCATCTGCCATTCATTACATTCAGCCATGTCATCCTCAGTGTGACGATGCTGCCATCAACTGCTGAGCCACCGCATGAACTTCCTGGCTAAACGGATGCTCAGGATAGTGCAGCCAGAACACACCGCTACTCGCCAGTTGCAACATTTCATCGTTTTCCTGGAACAGTCCACCGACAGCCACTCCATACCGCATCTGGACTTGTTCGATCACTGCCTCCCGATCGAACGCTTGCGGGCTTTTATTGACGAGCAACATAATTTCAGGCACATCCAGCCGTTGAGCTACTTCCAGGGTCACTGCCGTACCCAAAAAGTCTTGCCGATCGGGCCGGAGGATAATCACCATCGCATCCGAAATGGCGATCGACAGCAGGGTTTCTTCGTTCAAACCAGGATGGGTATCGATAAACAAATAGTCTAAATCAAGCTGTTCTGTTAACTCTTGAAAGCCATCATTGAGCAAGCCAACATCAAACCCTTCCCGCAACACTCTGGCAATTTCACCCGCCTTGAGGCTAGCAGGCACCAGAAACACCTTGCCAGCCACTTCCCGATACCCATCAGCAGTTTTGAGTTCAGCGGTCACGTCATAGGCCGTTTTCTCGATGCCGCAACGCCCCCACAGATAGTCATTCAACGAATGGGTAAAGGAATCCTCATCCAAGCCAAAAATGACATGGATCCCTGGGGACTGAATATCAGTATCTACAATGCCAACTCGCTTGCCTTGGCTGGCCACTGCTACCGCAATGTTAGCTGTCAGGTTTGATTTACCTGTGCCGCCTCGAAACGAGTGGATTGAAATAATTTGAGCCATAAATTCTTTTCTCCTGGCGTTGCCGGTTTCAGTGTCATTTGGCGATAAACCTAAATACAGTATGGGAACAATAACTATGAAACTATCACTGCTAGACAGAATTACGTCACATGGAAAAACGGACTTACACCTCAGGCGAAATCATTTACCGGGAGGGGGATGAGAGCAACAGTGTTTATTTGATTAAAAGTGGGCGTGTCGATCTCGTCGATACCTATCCCGAAACTGGAGAAGTGGTGGCTAAACGGCTGGGAACAGGCAAGGTATTTGGTGAGGTCGAACTGATCGATCGTAAGGCTCGTTCCTCAACCGCCAAAGTGATGGAACCAACCAAATTACTCATTTTTAGCCATGAAGAAATTTTAGATACTCTGTTTAATCGCCCTGAAAATAGCCTGGTGATGGCCCGTGATGTATTCGATCGCCTACGACAACTTTATAGCACAGACAGTTTAGATGCTGAAATGACCAAATTGCGGGAAGAAATGCATGAAACCATCAAAAAGGCTGTCGTGAGCCACGAGGCGCGGGTCGTAAAAAGTCATAACGGCATGGCCGCGATCGGTATCCCGATTGTTCTCTTAATTGCGATCGTCGTTGGCATTCGCTTTTATTTACATTAGGGTGAGCACCTTACACCTGTCCATCCCTCAAGCCATCATACCGGGAATTCTGGGGGGGATGAGTCCATTGGCCCATGTGGAATTTGAGCGGCGCTTAATCCAACAGAATCTGGAACGGGGAGTCACCTGCGATCAGGATCACCCCGTCTGGATTTTGATCAATGCGGCCAATATTCCCGATCGCACGCGCAGCTTAATGGGGGAAACGGAAGACTGTACACCCTGGCTCCTACATTATGGGCGGCTCTTGGAACGAGCTGGGGCCGACTTTCTGATTGTGACTTGCAATACCTGTCACGCCTTTTACGATCGGGTGCAACCTCAACTCCAGATTCCCTGGATGCATTCGATCGATCAGACCGTTCAATCGATTCTACAAACGAGTTCCGCTCGACGAATTGGCATTTTAGCCACAGACGGCACACTAAAGACCGAACTCTATAGCCGCAGTCTCCGCCAAGTCGGACTAACCCCGATCGCACCTCCGCTTGGATCAATCCCACAGGCACAAGTGATGCAAGCCATCTATCATCCCGATTGGGGAATCAAAAACACTGGAGTGCAGGTATCCGAGCAGGCACAAGCCAACCTACAGCAAACTCTGGCTTGGTTGCAGCAGCAGGGAGCTGAAGTTGTGATTGCAGGCTGCACAGAACTATCTGTGGCCTTCTCTCGAATGAATAACCTCTGCCTACCTTGGCTCGATCCACTGGAGGTGATGGCCACGCTGACCCTGGATTTAGTATCTGGACAACGATCGCTGCAATCAGTTTGGGCAGCCTAGGGATGAATCACTCTGGGAAAGAGGTTAGGGTGAGGGGGTGCGAGTTTTGTCAATCAATCAGGGAGGTGAATATTGAGGTGAATATTGAGGTGAATATTGAGGTGGGTGATGGGCTGGATTATTAGTTGGATCATTAGTTGGGCCATGATAGGTTGGTTACTGTTGCCCCATGGGGGAGCAGGAGCAGAGCCAGAAAATTCAGTTCATGCTTGGGCAATATCGGAAAAGATGCAGGGTGTGGCAGCCAGCATGGTACAAACTGCAACTCACCCGGATCGACCCCATGTTACAGCCCCTGATTTGCCGACTGAAGACGATCGATCGACCCAATCAAATACAGCACAATCTCAGGCACAATCTCAGGCGCAATCTCAGGCTGAATTTCGGTCTGAGATGCCCCCGGATATCCAACGCATTTTGCAACGAGGCAAGCTAATTGTGGCGCTGCTGCACCAGGATAATCCACCTTTTTTTATGACTGATGCCACCGGGGAATTATTCGGTTTAGATGCCGAGGTCGCACGATCGATCGCAGAGCAATTGGGGGTCGCGGTGGAATTTAATCGATCGGCCCAAACCTTTGATCAGGTGGTGAGAACGGTGTATCGACTGGAGGCCGATCTGGCAATTTCTAAGCTCAGTCGAACCCTGAGTCGAGCGAAGGCGGTGCGGTTTACCCAGCCCTATGTCACCATGCGACAGGGTTTGCTCGTCAATCGGTTACAAATTGCTCAGCAAGCCAATGGACGAGAGATTCCGGATGTGATTCGGCATCTGAAGGGCAAAATTGGTGTGATTCAAGGATCGTCCTATGTT
Organism: Elainella sp. Prado103; assembly: GCA_025454395.1. Lineage (GTDB taxonomy): Bacteria > Cyanobacteriota > Cyanobacteriia > Elainellales > Elainellaceae > Elainella. Next base: position 38,698 of record JALOOM010000077.1, on the reverse strand, counting down.
GGATTTACTCAAAAGAAATTTCCCCAGGCAGAAATTGTTGAGTTTCCCTCTTGGGCAGCAGCCGTTGCCGCCGTGATTCGCGGTGAGGTAGTGGCTACCTACCGGGACGAGTTGGAGGTAAAAAAGATTGTGCTGAGTCAACCGGATGCCGCTTTACAATTTCAAACGATCGCCCTGACTGACACGGAGGATTCGATCGCCATTGCTCTACCTTGGGACAGTCAGCATCTACTGGCATTTGTTAACCAATCACTTGAGATCATGCAGACACACCATACGGCGAGTAGTTTGCTTCAAGCCTATTCCGAAAACTGGCAGGGAAAATGAAACGTCGCGGGATCAATCTCTCTCACCATCATCTCGATCGTCCTTATTTTGATCGCTCCAGTACTCATCGCCAGTCTAACAACCATTCCCGAATTATATTGATCGCGGTACTTCGGAGCCCATGGGCGATTGTGCTGAGTGTTGGGTTAAGTATTTATTTGGGAACCTATCAGCCCCAGTTTGCCGCCTGGATTGCCCCGATCGGTTCACTGTATTTAGGATTACTAAAAATGTGTGTCCTACCGATTTTGTTGGCTGCGATCACAGGCAGTATGGGAAAGTTGATGCAGGCGAACAATGCGGGCCAATCAATCCGCCGTGTCCTCACGGTATTTCCTTTAGGCTTGCTCACAATCAGCGGGATCGCTACCACCATTGGAGCACTCACTCAACCGGGGAAAAACCTACCACGAGCAACATTAGAGCGATTGGGAGTGTTGGTTAATCAATCTGGGCTCGACCTGGAAATTTCCCTGAGCGATCCAGCGACCGATCCAGCCCCTTTCACGATCAACCCGATTTTAACCAGCCTGATACCCGACAATATTTTCAGCGCCCTAAGTGAAGGACAAACTTTAAAAGTTCTACTCTTCTCTATCATATTTGGCATAGCACTAGGGCTAGTAAAAGAGCCAGTTACAAACTCACTTTTTGATGTACTCGATAGCGTTTACAAAGCTTGCAATCATTTAATTCAAGGGTTAACCTTACTCTTACCGATCGGGCTTTGTAGTTTATTATCGACCCAGATTTCCCAACTGGGCATAGATGTTTTGCTGGCAATGATTCGTTTCGTCATCGTAACAATCTTCACTTTCATAACCATCTATAGTCTCAGTACATTGATCATTTGGAGACGAGCAAGTCATTCTCTTCCCACCATTCTATTAAAGTTAAAGGAGCCCACTTTGCTCGCTTTAGCGACCTCTAGCAGTTTAGCTTGCCTACCCTCAGCCATTGCAACTCTCAGTGATGGGCTCCGCTTCGATCGGCAAACCACTCAACTGGTTACACCGCTTTCTATCACCCTCTGCCGATTTGGGTCTGTGATCTACTTTGCCTTAGCTACACTATTTGTTGCCCAACTCTATAACAAGGAAATCGGAGTTGCCGATTGGGTGATCGTGGTCATCGGCTCCATTTTGGCGGGCATGTCCACCTCTGGAGCGACCGGCGTACTCACCCTCACTATGCTGGATATTGTGCTTAACCCCCTAAAATTGCCCTTAGAAGCGGTGTTAGTTTTATTGATTGCGATCGATCCCATTTTGGATCCACTCCGCACGTTAGGCATTGTTCACAGCGGGATGGCAGCCACAGCTTTAGTGGCTCGTCAGGAGCGGGAGGTATGTGTGGATCAGGGCAGCGGGGTTTGAAGAAAGCAGATGGCCCAGCGGAAGACAGGCAGTTTTTCATGAACAATAAATGACAAACAACCGATAATTAAAAGTGAATAAAAAATAGAAGATTGAGACCGTTGAGACCATTGAGACCATTGAAACCATTGAGACCATTGAGACGATTTCAAACTTCCGATCAACCACTCCTATGAAATTTCCTTTAATGAAACCTGTGCCGAGACTGATCACATCTCTCCGTCGTTCAACCCAGCCCAGCCTCAAGCTCAGTTTAGTGGGGGCTATGATCGCGGCAATCGGATCGACGGCTGCGATCGTTTATATTCCCTGGGCATTGGCTTCCAAACGCAATGTCAATGCTCTGATGACACAAGTAAATCAGGAAATTGTCGGCGCGACTCGCCAAGAAGTGGAACGATTATTTCTCAGTGCCCAATCTGCTCAACGGCTGACCCAAAGCAGTTTTACCCAGCAGATTATTGATCTGGAAGATCTCAGGCAACAGGAAGCTTTTTTCCTGAGCACATTGGCCGCCAACCCCGATTTTACCTGGATTCAACTCGGTTATGCCAATGGTGATTTTATTGGAGCCCAGCGCACCACCGAAGGGATGTTGCGGTTCCATATTCGAGATTGGGATCCCAAAACTCGCCAAACCCAGAGTCAGATTCACACTTATCAGGTTAAAGGATCTGATCTAAAAAGAATAGAACAGGAAACGAGTTTGATGTCTCCTCCATTTTATGCGCCACAACGACCCTGGTATCAAAATGCCATGAGTTCCTTGGGTGAAACTGCCTGGACAGTTTACGTCTATCGATCGACGAATGCACCAGGAATGGATGCTACTATTCAGCTTCGCCAAGGTCAGCAAACGATCGGGGTAATTGGAGTTGGCATCGAATTGACCCAACTTTCCAGCTATCTGCAACGACTGAAGGGCGATCGAGCGGGTGAGGCATTTATCATTAATCCACAAAATGAGCTGATTGCCTCAACCGATCCAAAAGAGGTGATGCCTGCCCAGATGCCACAGTCTACCCAACTTCAGCTCCGCCGATTTGACCAAGCCCAAAATGCTCTGCTGCAATTTGCCAGCCGCATGATCCAGAATGAACAGATTGCGGTCGATCGGCTTAATACACGGCAGCAATATCACTATACCGATCCTGAAACCGGCGAACAATACCTAATTTCCCTAGCTCCGGTCGGCTATTTGGGTTGGATAGTGGGTACGGTTATTCCTGAATCGAGCTATTTAACGGAAATCAACCGCAACAAACAAATTCTCTTAGTCGTGATTACGCTATTTGTGGTCACCACAGCCGGATTGGCCGTGCTCAGCGTTGATCGAATGATCGCTCGCCCCATTTTGCGGGTTGCCCATGCTGCAGCAGACATTGAAGCCGATCAATTTACACTAGATAGCCTACTACCCGTTGCAGAACGTACCGATGAATTAGGTCAACTGGCAAGGGTATTTCAGAAAATGGCTAAGCAGATTTATGTGCGCGAGCAGCAATTAAAAAAGCAAGTTCAGGAACTAAAGATTGAAATTGATGAAACCAAACGCCAGAAACAAGTGAATGAGATCGTTGAGACAGATTTCTTTCAAGATCTGATGGGCAAGGCTCAGACTTTACGCAAGCGCAACCAAGCCCGATCGATCGATTAAGGGCTTATTAGTCTGGCATCCCACTCAGAAATGAAAATGCAAGGATAGTTTTCCTCATCCCTAGCTCTTCTCCCGGCAGAAAAAGGGGCTACAGCTTAATTCCCTTGCCCCTTGGGAGAGAGTAAGGGCAGACCGCCCCTCCTACCTCCGTTCCACACCGTCGCATATTTACCGCTTCGTTACTACTGGATCGACGGTTGGATCAACCGTTGAATCAACCGTTGAATCAACCGTTGGTAAATCCAGCCCTGCATATTTTCTGTAGAGCTGACGATAAGCTAAAATCATCGCGTCGGAAGGTACCAGCAAATCCTGTCGATCGAGCTGGATCGAGGGAGCAGCCTGGGTTTTCACAACCTGTTCATCTTCTCGTAACAGCTTTTGCCCAAATTGGTTAATGCTGGGATCGAGCCAGGAAAATTTGAGGAAGTTGCGTAGAATAAGTGATTTGGTGATCGTCACATCCGGCGCGATCGGCACATGAGCCATCAAAAATGCGAGGTGAAACCGGCCAAAACTGAGTTCCAGTGTCGTAAAATTTGGCAGATAGAAGGCATGGCGACGCTTTGATCCCAGTTCACCCTGCTGACTCACTAATGCTTGCCACGGCCCTTGCAACTTTTGCATTTTAGCCGTCAGGGTCACACTCGCCCCCAATTCACCGATCGGTTCCACCACCAGAGATGGGATTTGAACCGCTTGATCCTGCCGCTGTCCCAACCGACGATGCAAAAATGGGGGATGGGAAACATCAACATTATTTTCGATCACCCGGCTATAGTGGGCATTCCAGCGAAACTGATCTCGCGAACCATACCATTGAGAACCAGACAGAGCATCCGCAAATTGTGGCAACGTAGGGATCAACGTTGGATCAGCGGCTCCATCCCCTAACCACAACCAGATAAAACCGTGGCGCTCCATCACTTCATAATGAGTGACCCGCGCCCGTTTCGGAATCGACATTTCTGAAGCATGGGCCGGAATTTCCAGACAACGACCATCAGTACCATATTTCCAGCCATGATAAGGACAACGCAAGCAGTTATCTTCCACCCAACCGAGAGCCAGTGAAGCCCCTCGATGCACACAGCGATCGTCCAGGGCGATCACCTGCCCCTGATCATGGCGATAGAGGACGATCGACTTGCCCATCAGGGTGATTTTCTGAGGCTGACAGGTCACGTTAGCACTAAACTCGATAGCGTGCCAGAGATGATTTAGTAACATCATAAATGATAATATTAGAGTGATGACTGAATGACTGGAGATAAAATTGATTGATCCATTTGAGAATGATCTGGAGATGGAGTTGGCGCGAGACGACCATCTTCCATATGGATAATCCGATCGGCGATATCGAGAATACGGTTATCGTGAGTCACCAGCAGGATCGTACAGCCTTGTTCTTTAGCCAGTCGCTGCAAAATTTCCACCACATCCCGCCCCGATTTGCTATCTAGAGCAGCAGTCGGCTCGTCGGCTAAGACCAGTTTGGGTTGGCTGACCAGAGCACGCGCAATCGCAACTCGCTGTTTCTGCCCACCTGAGAGGCTATCCGGATAGTAGTCAATTCGCGATCCCAATCCGACAGCTTCTAGCATGGCAATACTACGGTGGGTGCGATCAGCCGGTGAAATGTTGGGGTGTAACCGCAGCGACATCCGCACATTTTGCTGAGCAGTCAGGCAGTCCAACAGATTATGGGCTTGAAAAATATAGCCGATCCGACTACGAATCTCCACCAGTTTGTGTTTGCTAGCTCCGCACAGTTCTTCACCTAAAACCTTCAAACTGCCTTCCTGCATTGATCGCAACCCACCCATCAGACTCAACAGCGTGGTTTTGCCACTGCCAGAGGGGCCGGTCAGAATCACAATCTCACCTGTTTGAATATCCAAGTGAATATTACTGAGAACAGATTTACGCAGCGATCCCTTCCCATAGGCATAATGGAGCGCTCTCACCGTGATAGCAGGGGCTGATATAGGAGAACGAGCATCCGATGGGGTAGATCGCTGAGGTGATGCAGTAGGTTGAGATCGGAAAAACATACTCCTCATCCTTTCTAGAATACATCTGCTGGATCGGCCGATTGCAGTTTGCGTACCGCGATCGCGGCTGAAACCAAACACATGATCAGCGTCAACACAAAAACTTGCAATGCTACATCAGGTCGCATCAGCACTGCGATTCGGGTCAAGTTACCCAATAATCCATACAAAGCGAGCGAACAGCCAAATCCAGGTAAAAAGCCAAATACGCCCAAGATCAAAGCTTCCTGAAACACCACTCCCAATAGTTGCCGATCCGAATAGCCGATCGCCTTCAGCGTGGCATATTCCGGCAGATGATCATTGACATCGGAATACAGCACCTGATAGACGATAATTACACCCACCACAAAGCCCATCACCGTACCGAAATTGAAAATCACCCCCGCAGGCTGTTTCGACCAGTAGTTGTTCTCCAGGGCAATAAATTCAGCGTGATTGAGCACCTGCACATCATCAGGCAAGAGAGACTGAAGCCGCTGAAGGATCTGGTGGCGATCGGCTCCAGGTTCCAGCGTTAATATACCTGCTTGAATATTAGCGGCGCTTTCTTGCCCAAACAATCGTAGATAGTTGAGATCGCTGGTGACAATATGGCCTCGCTTAAATAGGCTACTGCCCAAAGAGAATAGTCCACCGACCCACACCCGGCGATTAGCAGCATTCGTGAACACCACCTCACCTCGATTAAATACTTCAGCGACTGGCCCCAGAGAAGCCAACGACTTGCGATCAAACAACACTGTGTCAGGCTGCTCGATCTGATCCAGTTGTTGGTTGACTTCTGGCAAGGTCATGACGGGTTGCGCTGGATTGAAGGCAATCACCGTTACATCAGCTACTTCCTGGGTTTGCGGATTAATCCAGGAAGTTTGGGTGTAATAAAAAGGTTTAGCTGCTGCAATTCCATCGATCGCGCTGACTCGATAGAGCTGATTTTTAGGAAACGACTGATTACCCAGAAACCGCGAGCCTCGATTCACTAAAAACAAATCTCCCTGGATATTTTCTGGCACCCGAGTGACACCATCAAACATGGCTGCACGAAAACCCAGTTGCATGAAGATGAGAATATTGGCGAAGGAAATGCCAGAAACCGCTACAAGAAAGCGAATTTTCTGGTGGGATAACTGAGACCACGCTAAGGGGATTTCAGACGGAAAGTTGAGTTTGAGCGGTTTACGCAGGCCTTGCATATTAGAAGTCACTCATCTGAGAAGTCGCTTATCTGAGCAGTCGCTGGGAGGATCGCTGACCCTGGAAAAAACAATCAACGAAAGATGGGAGGCAGCCGAAAAACTATTGGGAGAAAGAGACTGCATCTGCCTGAATTCTGACCCGCACCTGCATATAGGTCAATCCGGCAACTTGCTGACTATCCGATGGATCAAGACGAATTTTCACTTCCACCACACGAGCATTACTATCCGTCGCCGGATCCGTATTCAAAACATCAGACTTTTTAATTTGCAGCCCGATCTGCTCTACCGTTCCCCGCAAGGTTTCCGTAAAGCCACCATTCTCACTGACAATCTGGGCGCGCTGCCCCTTTTGCACTCTAGGAACGTCGGTTTCATAGACTTCCGCAATCACATACATTTGATTGGTCTGTCCCAAATCCACAATGCCTTGATCCGCATTCACCTGCTCACCCACCCGAGTATTGATTTTTAGAATTTGCCCTGCCACCGGCACCCGCACATAAAAATCTTCCAGTTTCGCTTTAGCACTTTGCAACTGGCTCGTCGCATACTGCAATTCCGCTTGCGGCACACTGACATCCACCGATCGCACCTCAGACAGATTCTTTAAGGTCGCTTCCGCTTCGGCTATTTCCGCTGACAAGGTTTCTGTCGTGTTCGCAAGCTGAGCTTGGGCCGCATTGAGTTGAGCTTGGGCAATTTCATAGCTCTTGCGATAGTTATCTAAATCAGCCGCACTAATTGCGCCCTGCGCCTGAAGGGTGGCGAATCGACGATAGGTGTTTTCGGCATTTCGCAGCTCAGCCGCTTTGCCCTCCCGTTGTGCCTGTTTTTCGATCGTCTCAGTGCGTAATTTCGCCTGTAATCGAGCGATCGCTGCCTGTTGGGCCATCACCTGGCTCACTGTGCTATTCCCGGCTCGGGTCTGGTTCAACTTAGCCTGCTGCACCACCAAATTGCGTTCTGCTTCTGCCACCACTGCCTGCTGCTGATCCAAACCTTGCAACACTGCAATCATTTGACCTGCCACAACCCGATCCCCTTCTTGAACCAATAAGCGATCGACCCGGCTATCCTTGGCATTCACAACCGAAACCTTGATCACCGATCCAGCAGGCTCCACACGCCCCAATGCGGCAATATCGCGAACAGGCTGGACAGTTGGTACAGGTGCCACCGGCGGAGCAGGCTGGGCCATATACCGATAGGTGCTCCAAGTGCCGAACCCGGCCAAGGCAAGCGCGATCATCATCCAGGAGTTGGGGACTTTGGTAAGCAACTTTTGCATGATGACGATTGTGGTATTGATGGGTGAGTAAAGTTGATGGGTAAGTAGAATTGAAAGAGGCAATTTAAATTTCCAACCGCAAGCCAGTTAAAACTTCCAGGCCGCGTAGATTACACCGACAAACAGGATCAGAGTAGCAATCCCGATGTAGACCATTTTGAATTCATGATGATCGATCGCCTGATCGATTTTTTCATCTAGCTCTTGGCGAAATTGATCGATCTTGGATTGAGCAGTCGGATCAACGATCGATTGACTGGTTCGTTTTGCCATAGATATTCACCGAATATTCACTACATAGCACAATAGAGCCCAATAGAGCTAATAGAGCCCAAGTAATAGAGCCCAAGTAATAGAGCCCAAGCTAGCTTTAGAGTACCCAACAATTAAAGAAGGTAACGGGTTCAGAAGGTAACGGGAAATTCCAGTTCTAATCCTAGTCCCAAACTCAATCAGTTCTCATCGTATCCAAGCTCCAGCCTGCATCAATTCGTGAATAAATTACCCAAGCCGATCCAATAGATGTTATAGAGGAGAGTACACCCTTATCCAGTTCGTTTGAAAATTTTTCAGGGTTAGACCAATGTCAAACAGAGATAATCGGCTCAAGGGGGCCAAAAATCTGAGTGTCTCGCTAGGAACCATTCGTCGTACAGACCAAGTTGGACGAACCGATCGCGAAGATCTCTACCGCTTTAACCTGAAGCAGCGAAGTCCCCTGAATCTCACCCTGACCAAGCTAGATGCAGGTCAATGCACCATTGAGCTATACGCCCTGAAACGCCCCCTAGCCCAAGTTCTCCGACAAATCGGCAAATTGGATTTTAGCCAGATCCGCCGTAAAGATCGAGTTGCCAACCTCAAACCGATCGCTGCTGCCAAGCTAAATGCAAGCCAAAATCCTGGCACCTATTTGGTGCGCGTTCTCTATCAATCCAGCAAAAAAACCAATAGTCGCTATCGTTTACAAATTACTGCGACTTCTCCAAGTCCGGATACGGCCAGCCCGATCGCCAATCTCAGTGCCACCAATCTTGCAGTCGGTGGCGGTACCAGCTATGACTTTACAGTAACCTATCAAGATAATGTTGCTGTTGATGTCAGTAGTATTAATAGCAATAATATTCTAGTTGAAAGTACAAATGGTTTTAGTCAGTTTGCCAGTCAGATCGCCCTCAGTGATAACAGTAACGGCAACCTGCGGAGCGTCACCTATCGAATTACGGCACCAGGCGGCAGTTGGGACAGTGCAGATAACGGAAATTACAGCATTGCCCTCCAGGCAAATCAAATCCGGGATACCAGCGGCAATATTGCAATGGCTCAACAGTTGGGCAACTTTCAGGTGAATATTACCCCAACCCCAGTTGCGGATCAGGAAGCCCCTACGGCTAGTCTATTGAGCATCAATCCGACAACGCGCGATCTCACTATTGTTTACCGAGATAATGTAGCTATTAATGCTGCTAGCATTGATGACAATGATATTCGAGTCACGGCTCCCGGTGGCGCATCACTGGTCACACGGGTAATCACCAACGAGAGCAATGACACAACCCGCACTGTCACCTACCGGATCACACCACCCGGCGGCGGTTGGGATAGCACGGATAATGGCACCTATCAAATTGCCATCCAGCCAAACCAGGTGAATGACACCAGCAACAATTTTGCCCTATCCCAACTACTCGGCAATTTCGCTGTGAATATTCCAGTCCGATCGGGTAATCGCTACTCGGTCACTGGTAGCGACGAAACCTTGATCAAAGCCCAGTTTAACCTCTTCTCCACCGCACCCGATGGCACCACCATCGTGGATCAGGATCCCAGTAGTACGATCGGCTTATTCACAGGCGCAATCGGGAATTTTATTTCGGGCTCAGGTCGGCTCACGGGTTTGCTGGATGCAGAAGTCGATTTCTTCAACCCAGATGATCAAATTGTCATTTCAGCGTTGAATTTGCGAGCCGAATTAATTGATTATGACCCGGTGGCGCAAACCGGCAAGCTTGAATATCGAATCTTCCAAAAGAGTGCCACCGAGTTTCAGCCAGAAGGTGATGAGACCCTGTTCGGCATCCGGTTCAATTTAACTGCATCCTTTTTCGAGAACTTTGACTTGAATCAATCCGTGAATTCATTGACCTATATTGTGACTAATAATTTATTCGGAGATGGCACAGGGGCTCCAAAACCTTCTGGATTGGGCTTTTCAGACAACTTAATTCTCGATGGACGGGATATCACAGGTGGAACCGTCTTCACTCCACCCCCACCCAGCCCGATCGATGATTTTACGACTTGACGTGAGGCATTGAAAGAATGTGATGGTGCGATTCCGCCTGACCCAACCTGGACTTGTCCTCGGCGTTATGTTGTGCCTGTTGGCAGCTTCCGAAGCAACCGCCCAAATTCGTCTAGATATTCGTTCAGATATTCGTTCAAATATTCGTCCAGACATTCGTCCAGACAACAGTTTGTCAGAAAATTCAGCCCTCACTCGTCAAGGCAATACCACCGTGATCCGGCGGGGCAGCCAGAGGGGGCGCAATCTTTTCCACAGTTTCGAGCGCTTCTCAATTCCCAGAAATCAGCGTGTTTCATTCCAGGGGGTAGCTCCAGACACGGAACGGATCTTTGTACGAGTAACGGGCGATCGAGCCTCCTTAATCAATGGCTTCCTGGAAGTTCGACAACAGAGCGGATCCCTTAGCCAAGCGGATTTTTTTCTGCTCAACCCCAATGGTATTCGGTTCGGACGACAAGCCACTTTGAATCTGGCTGGATCATTCATTGCCACCACGGCTGAGCGAATCCAGTTTGGCGATGGATGGCAGTTTCGGGCAGTCAATCCCACCAGCACCCCTTTATTAAGCGTGCAGATGCCGATCGGGCTGCAATGGGGCGCAACCCCCAGAGCGATCCACAATCAGTCTGTCAGTGGCTTACAGGTTGATCCGGGCAATACATTGGCTTTGATCGGTGGCAGGATCCAGTTTGATGGTGGCAGTGTCGCGGCTCCAGAGGGGCGGATTGAACTCGCCGCAGTCGGGACAGCAGGAAGGGTCAACCTCGCGCCGATCGAACAGGGCTGGCGATTGGAAGCTTTCGATCAAGCCAGCCGAAAATTGAACCTGGCCGATCTCACTTTCTCGCAAGGCGCTAGCATTAACGCGAGTGGCAGTTCCGGCGGCGAAATTCAACTGCAAGGGCGACGGATTCACTTCAACCAGGGCAGTTGGGCGGCAACCGATGCCTTCACCAATGGCACAGCAGGCAGATTGCAGGTTTTCGCCACAGAACAGGTTGAACTGACGGGTGGATCACGGACTGACCCGAACCAACGCACCACCTTACGCAACGAAGTTTATCAACAAGCCTCCGGGGAAACCGGGCAGTTCAGCCTGATCACGCAACGGCTGATCCTCCGCGATGGAGCCCAAATTTCCACCGGCACCTATGGCAGCGGACAAGGGGTGGATCTGACAATCAGCGCTCGCGAACGCATCGAACTGAGTGGAGGCACCCTCCTCTATCCCAGCGGTTTATTTGCCCGCACTAACCGTTCAGCCGTCGGCAGTGGCGGCAATCTGTCGATTCGCACCCCTCACCTCAGCCTGCAAGGTGGAGCCCAAATTTCCACCGATACTTTGGGAGCGGGCAATGCCGGTAATGTCAGGATTACAGCCTCAGAGTCGATCGAAGTGATCGGTCGCAATCCTGCCAATCTCAACTCTAAGCGGGGAGCCAGCGGCCTATTCGCCCAAGTGCGACCCAATGCCAGCGGACAAGGCGGCAACTTGACCCTGCGCACCGATCGGCTCACGGTAGAGGCAGGGGCTCAAATTTCCAGCAACACCTTTGGATCGGGCACCGCAGGCACGATTGAGATTGTAGCCACCGATTCCGTCCTGATTCGCGGCACCGCTCCCATCGATCGAGACGATAACATTAGTGGCATCTTAGTGTCAGCCGAGCCAGGCGCGAGTGGGAATGCCCGACGGTTAACCCTCACCACTCCTCAACTCACCGTAGCTGCAGGAGCCAGAATTTCAGTCGATAACTTTGGTGCAGGGGAGCGGGGAGGAATCGCCCAACTCAATGTGAGCAACTTCGTGTTGGATCGCGGCGAAATTAATGCCACAACGGTTTCTGGGCAAGGGGGCATCATCCAACTCTCCACCGATCGATTGACCCTGCAAGATCGCAGCCAGATTACCGCCCGAGCTGAAAATATTGCTGATGGCGGCAATCTTTCAATCAATGCAGCGGCAGGATTTGTGATCGCCGCACCGAATCAAGACAATAACATTCTAGCCAGTGCCGATCGGGGTCGCGGCGGTAACATTCGCATTGATGCCAGGGGCATTTTAGGGTTGGCGGAACGTAGAAATGCACCTCGAACCAGTGATATCGATGCCAGCTCGGAGTTTGGCGTGTCCGGTACCGTGATCATCAACAGTCCTGAAATCAATCCTACCCCCAGTCCACCCGATCTACCCGCTGCACCCATTCGATCAGAGCTGGCCCAAGGTTGCCAAGCCGAACAAGATCCTACCGCTGCCGCCTTTTTCAACACAGGCCGGGGCGGCACACCACCCACCCCTTACGAGTCGTTGAGCAGCAACCATACCCTGGCTGATTTACGGCTCCCTCAACCTGCATCCGGGTCAGACACCACTTCATTCGTGGAAGCCCAAGGATGGCTGCAAACCGATCGCGATCAGATCCAATTAGTCGCAGAAATGCCCGCCGTCCACGTTGCCAGATGTCCACTCGATTAACCCTCACCGTATTGCAAAACCAGTTGCCCACTCACCGCAGCTTCCTCCAAGCGCCGATGAGCTTCAGCCGCTGCTTTCAGGGGAAGACGATCGCTAATCACTGGATGAATTTTGCCCGCTGCCAACAGTTGCAAGAGCTGAGTCAGATCTTCTTGGAACCATTCAGGATGCCGTTGTTTCAAACTAGCAATACTGTAGAAATGAACTCGCCGACCGGGCAGCAGTTTCAAGAGCAGCAGCATTAAGAAACTGAAGGCAAATTTGATCGATCGATAGCGCCGAGTCGCCAAAGCCGCAGAAAATCCATAATTAACCAACTGCCCATGGGGTTGTAAGCAACGATAGGAATCCACCAAATGCCAGCCACCAATTCCATCAAACACAACATCCACCCCTGTACCCGTCAAGGTATGAATATGTTCAACAAAATCATCTGTCTGATAATCAATTGCACATCCACCTAATCGTTTCACTAAAGAATGTTTGCTTCTGGAGGCTGTACCATACATTTCCAACCCTGCCAAATGCCCCAGTTCCAGTAAGGCAGTCCCCACGCCCCCAGCGGCACCATGAATTAACACACTATCGCCCGATCGCACTTTGGCAATCCGATGCAACAACTGGTAAGCGGTAACATATTGCAAAACCAGACAAACCGCTGCTGCTGAATCGACTTCATCGGGAATCAACACACATTCTGTAACTGGTAAACAGATGAATTCACTATAGCCTCCCACAACCGTTAATGCAGCAACTCGTTGTCCTGATCGCAAACTCGTGACATTTGACCCCACTCGATCGATCACTCCAACGATCGTATATCCTGGCACAAATGGGACAGGAGGCAGCCCTGGATAAAGTCCTTCACGGATCAAAATATCTGTAAATGCTACCCCGGAGTGCAAAACCGCATCCTCTTTAATTGTAAGGGTAACCGTATGACCAGGGTAACCGTATGACCAGGGTAACCGTATGACCAGGGTAACCGTATGACCAGGGTAACCGTATAGCCAAGGTGCCATCGGCAGGAGGATGCCATCTTCTAGAACTGCCGCACCAGCACCAAGACTTCAGCAGGCGGAAGCTTGCGAATTTCAATAAAAGCAGGTTCATTGAGACTAGATCGCTTCACCGGAACACTCGAACCGATCGGATGAGAACCCTGAAAGGTATCCGATGCAGACTGGGCCGTATTGGCCACCACTACAAACGTGGTACCTACGGGGCTGAGTTCCGCAGATACAACGACATCCCCACCGCGATCGAATTCACCATGCGGATTGACTAGGCAAATCGCCTCCTGGTTATCTAGAATCCGCGACCAAGCCACGAGTTCACCGGGAGGAGGAAATTCAAATCCTGTCCCTGGTAAACGAACCTGACGCACATATTGCCGCCCAATTCGCAAAACCAAATGTTCAGCACGGGCTTGACAGAGGGCAGCAATCCGCACATAGGCAGGGCTGTGCCGATCAAAACAATGCTTGCCGGCCGTACCAAAGGCTCCAAACCCAGGCAGGGTCGTATCTCGATCGTTCAACTGAGTCGTTAAGTCATTGCTAAAGTGGGCTCGCGGGTGTTCAGGGCCAAACATCGCTTCCCGCAAATAGCGATCTCCGTAGTTGCCTGGATCATTCCACCCCTCTGCCCGGAGAAACGACAGTTGGGATTGAGCCGGCCCAGCAAAAGCTTGTTCTGTCCCATAGTAAATGCAGGGAATCCCTAACGTAAATAACTGAAAGGCAGTAGCAGCGACAACTTGGTGATCTTTCACTGAAGACTGATCTGGAATGCCTGCCGAAAACCGAATTTTATCGCCAGCGACATGATCATGGTCATCCAGAATAGAGACATGGCGACTTCCCATACTGCGGTGAGAGCCGAAATCTTCCGTATTCTCCTTAAATAGATTCAGATAGGTATTCCCTGCACTGAGCCCCTTGGCAGTCGATTGCAATGCCGTTCTGGCTTCACCAATATCGAGTGCGGCATTCAAATTACTTTGTAGAATCGCGAGTCGATCGAGAAAGAAATCCTGATAGATATCACCACCTGCGATCTCACCCACCAAAAAGAAGTTTCGCTTGCCCAAAGAATCAGCAAATTCGCGAATTGATCCACAAAAGGCGCGAGCGCTTTCTAACGAAACATGTTTCACAGTATCGATCCGAAACCCATCACAATCGGTTAAAGCGATCCAATATTTGAAACAATCTGCTAAAAATGCAATGGCATTCGGGGCATCTAAAGCAAAATCCTTGAGGCTGAAGAAATCTGTTCGTTTATTCTCTGCATGGGGATCCTCAATTTTCCCAGCCCCTAAATCGCCTCTACCCGCCCGCGTGTAAAGTTTCGGATCTTGGAGTTCACGCGGCCAAACCCCAGAATGGGGATCTTGAATTTGGGCCGGATCTGTTGTGAAGCCAGTTTGCATTTCATCCCGCCACGCTAAACGCCACCCCTCTTTATCCCTATCACTCGGATTACCGTAAAAATTGGGCCAGTCCAAATAAGGAATCTGCCCCAAATCTTCAACAATCTGGTTAAGGGGTTGCTCAGGTTTTACATATCCCCAATTGTCACCAGAGTGATTCATGATGATATCAAGAATAATTCGAATTCCCTTTTCATGAGCCACACTCACTAGCTCGATCAGATCCTGTCGCGTCCCATAGCGAGGATCAATATCGAGGAAATCTTGAATCCCATACCCATGGTAGGAATCTAACCGAACCCGCTGCTTAAACACCGGGCCAACCCAAATCGTGGTGATTCCTAACTGCTGTAAATAATTTAACTGCGATCGAATCCCATTAATCGTTCCCCCTTGCCACCGTTTGCCAGATTCTGCCCATTTCTGCCAATTCCAGTCAGGACGATTTGAGGTTTGTCGAAGTTGGTCAATCTCCCGACGAGTTAGCAAAGCCCGGGATGATTCTTGACCATCACTAAAACGATCGGGCAAGAGAAAATACAAAACCTGATCTCGCCAGTCGATCGGAGACGGAAAATAGGGAATACGGTCTCGGCGGGCTCGATCGAGCAGCAACTTTACTTCAGCTAGGGTTTCTGGGCGATTTTCTGTTAGCAGATCACTTGGGGTTGGCATATACTTGCTCCACTCAATTCGCATATTCGCTATTCCAGATCTGGGCTTCATCCTGCCGCATTTTGCCATACACAAAAAGCCCCATCTTTTTTCTATGTAAATGGCAGAGGAAAGAATTGGTTAGTACCCGTTTGGGTACTCGTAGCCCTCAAGTCACTCGTTTCCCGTTCAATCTCCCGTTGCTGTGGGTTAAGCGATCGGTTGTCTAGCAACTTGACCAATCCACAACCCGGTCAATCCATGTTGCTGAGATCAGAATTGATCAAGATTGATTAAGATTGATCAGGATCACTCCTGATCGGGTGAATCACAAATCTGGCGGACTATTCTCACAGAGGTCTTACTATTCCTTAAATAGTCACCTACTCGTTCACAGCTCAATTCTTCTAAAGTATCTACATCCTGCCGCCAATCCCAAAGAATCAACTTACCACTGGTTCCCGCTAGGGCAATTCGATCGGTATCAGGACTAAAGGTGAGAAACTCAACAAACCCCTCTTCTCGCCAAGTGAACGCTGGTTGTTTTTCCCCTGCCAGCGACCACAGTTGAACCATTTTATCTTTAGTCGCAGTTGCCACCCATTGCCCATCTGGGCTAAATTTCAAGTCTTTCAAAGGTTTGTCCAGTGGCAGTTGAGCTAATTTCGTCTGATCCGATATCCGCCATAGCGTCACCGTATTATCCCCACGATGCACAATCGCCACTAATTCACCCTTCGGACTCACCGCAAGCCGATCGATTTTCGGGTACTCCGAATTTTCTGATTCTTGTGCGATTTTCGGGTGACCCAACTGTTCTAATTCTTGTACAGTCACAGTTTTACGCAGCGATCCATCCCGATTTCGCAGTTGAATCATCAAATCCTGACCGATCGTTATCAGGGTTTGACCATTTGGACTAAACCAGAGATCTCGCACAGGCTGATGTTGAGCGATCGTTTGTATCACCTGCCCTTGCCGATCCCAGAATTTAATACTGCCAGCGTCTGCCGTTGCCAACACATCGCCATCAGGGCTGAAACCCATATTCATCACTGGACTTTGATGCTCACTCAGGGTTAGCAAAGATTCCCCATTCCGATCCCACAGCTTCACGGTATTGTCATCCCCAGCCGTGGCGATCCTTTGTCCATCGGGGCTAAAGCGAATCGTGCGAACAGGCATTTGAGTATCCGACAAGGATCGCAAATATTGCCCTTCATGCGTCCAGAGCTTCACAGTATTATCTTCTGCTGCCGTCACCATCCGCTGATCAATTGGACTGAAGCTGACGGCTGTGATACGTCCCTGGTGTTCCCGCAGATGGGGATTGGGTTGCCAAAATTTCACCGTCGTATCGGCACTCGCGGTCGCTAAACTACGATCCGGTCTAAAACTCACCTGATAGATCGGCTCTTCATGCCCCGTGAAGGTTTGCAGAAGATGACCATCCACACTCCAGAGTTTCACAGCCGTATCCTCTCCAGCCGTCGCGACCATCTGCCCATCTGGGCTAAAACTCGCACTCCGAACCGCTGCTTGATGCCCGGTGAGGGTCTGCAATAATTCACCCTCGTCTGACCACAGTTTGACAGTGGTATCTGCGCTGGCCGTAGCAATCAGGTTTCCAGCCAGGCTAAAGCTGATGCTGTAAATGGTGCCAGCGTGACCCGACCAAGATTTCAGCAGGTTACCCTCCGGCGACCAGAGAATGATTGTGCCATCTTCACTCGCACTGGCAATCTGTTTCCCATCAGGGCTAAAGCTGACACTCCGGACAGGAGCCGTATGCCCCACTAACGTGTTGAGAAACTGGCCATCTTGCCGCCAAAGCTTGACCGTATGATCGGCACTGGCACTGGCTAGGAGCGTCTCCGATGGACTCTCCGGCGAACCATAATAGCTAACACTGTACACAGCCCCTTCATGCCCATTGAGCGTACGAGGACAACTCCAGTCGCAATCTCGACACCAGAGCTTGACTGTATGATCCGCGCCTGCCGTTGCCAAAGTTTCACCATCCGGACTAAAACTGAGACTATAAACTACACCCTTATGTTGCCCTGGCTGTTCTCCTAAAATTTTCCGAACTCGTGTTTCACTGCCTTGAGCAAACTGAGAGCTAGCAGACTGATCCCCTAGATTCCACAGTTTGACGGTATTATCTTCACTGGCTGTTGCCACCCATTGACCTTTTTGAGAACCGGATGGACTAAAACTGAGGGCTCGCACAGCCCCCTTATGAGATTCCAATCGATCGATCTCTCGTACAGAATAAACCGCAGATTGCAAAACCTGGTGAATCTCACCCTGCATATCCTGCTGATTCAAGCGGCGAAAAATGGGCTGAACCCAAGCTAAACCTTTGCTGCTCTCTAGGGCCCGCAAGCTTTCAACCAGCGCATCCAGTTCTTGATTAGAGGTCAAGAGAGATTCGGCATGGGCTGCCATAATTTCCACTTGGCTTCTCCGAATCAGTAGCGAGAAAACTCCGACAATTCCGGTTAAAACCACCAATCCCACTAGAGCCGCAATTAAATTTTGCCGGATTTCCTCTAATCCCGTCTTTTGCTTGGCAAGGATACCATTCAGAGATTTTAATTCATGGTTTTGATGATGTAAATTTTGCAAGGCTTGATCACGTTCAGCTTCCGCATATTGTCGTTGTGATTTTTCTTTCTCCAGTTCTAGCTTAAGCTGGGGCAATCGAGTTTCTTGTTGATGCCGGATAATGGTGACTAAATAATCATGAACCAACTGATATCGATCGGCCGGGCTTTCATGCATCAGCAATACAATCCCAGCCTCCACAAAAATTTCCAGCACTAAATCAATTGGATTCACTGCCGCCAACCTGTGGGGAGCGATGGATGCAAAATCTACAGGATTCACCATTTCCAGTAAATCCTGTGTGATCGTTTTCAGGTCAGTCTCCAATTGCGCCTGGGTTTTGATCGGACGAGTATTATTTTCATCCGTCAATAGGTAAAGCACTAATTCAGCCGCTCGTTCATTTTCCACACCACAATCGGCTACCACGTCATCCAGGTAACGTTGCACCATCGTTTGAGCCCCGTTTTCCAGATATTGATCCAGCGTGGTAATATGCTCTTCTTCCAGTTGAAACCCTACAATTTGCAATTCGATCGGGCGAATATCTCCTGTTAGCCGCGCCAGATCTTTCACGAGGGTTTCCACCAATTCAGGTGGATAAGACTGAGATCGTTGGGTGAGGGTAT
Organism: Elainella sp. Prado103; assembly: GCA_025454395.1. Classification (GTDB taxonomy): domain Bacteria; phylum Cyanobacteriota; class Cyanobacteriia; order Elainellales; family Elainellaceae; genus Elainella. The sequence continues at coordinate 19,683 of JALOOM010000077.1, read as the reverse complement.
GAATCAACGATCGGGTATCATCAGCGGTGAGATTACCAATATAGTAGAGGTTTTCCTGACTCAGGATGTTGTACAAAATTTCATTTGCACCAGACTGACACTTTAAATCACGGCTATAGCGCAAGAGCCGGTGCAGGTAATCTTCACGCAGCGATAGGATGATTTTGACTTCACTCAGATTCAAACACTGGCAGAGAAAATGAGCAAAGTTTTCATGTTCTACTGCATCCTGACAAGTAAAGAAAAATTCCTCAAACTGGTCAAAGATCAATACACTCAGTAGATGTTGTTGTTCATTATGCTGAAGTTGTTCCAGGATCGCTTGAGTTGAATTTAGGATGGCATGAGAGTCCGTTGGATAAGGAATCGCCGCTTCTCTTAAGGACTCAGCCAACCGGTTACCCAAATCTTCGATCCAGTGGGTATACTGCCTGAGTAAAATGGGGACGATCGCCAGTCCTCGCACCGTTTCTTGCTTCAGCGCTGGAATCAGACCCGCTTCAATCACTGAACTTTTGCCAACCCCCGATTGACCATACAAAACCGTTAATTTGAAGCGATATTCTTTAATGCGATTGATCAAATCCTGCACATTCTGTTGCCGTCCAGTTGCCAAAATTTCTTGGGCGATCGTGGCAGGTTTTCCCGCATCAGATGCCGTCAAATAGACCTGGCGCTGAGACTTTAATCGACCCGGCCCAATGAATGCCCGTAGCCCGTACTGTTGCTCCACTGAATACTGCGCATGTTTAACCTGAAATGCCTCTAAATAACAATGCTGTTCTAAATAGAGCTTGTGCAACAACGCCAAGACCTGTAGATCTCTCTGGGGGTTCGCCCCACTGGCCCGACGCATCTGCTCACCCACTTTCCAGGCTTCTTCGAGGGTGACGATCGCAGCAGGAAATTGTTCTAACTGCTGTTGCGCCTGGGCCAATAAGAATAGTCCTGCTTGATACAACGGTAAATCTCGGCGAGGTTGGCTCCGCACAATATTTAAAACCTGTTGGGCATAATCATGGGCTTCTGACCAACGAGATTGATGCAAAGCCACATTGGCTAAAAAACTGTAGTCCTGAGCCAGCTTATTGAGATCCTTATCAGTTTGATGCAAAACCAGAGACTTTTCAGCCAATTTTTGCAATGCTGGCCAGTTCGCTTGATGCTCTAAAACCACCCCTAACTCAGGAATAAATTCGCCGATCAAATCCATCCGATGGGTCTGGGAAAACGAAACCAGACACTGATGCAAATACACTTTGGCTTTCTCTAAACAGAAACCTAGTTTATGATGATAGCTATCATCAAGACGTTGAGACTCATGATAAGTCGCTTGCCGAAAGTAGTTGCGCCCCAGATGGTAAAGTAAAATTCCCTGTCGTTCTAAATTGCCAGCCTGTTGCCAATATTCCAGACTTTGTTGGTAATATTGTCGTGCAGCTTCCATATAGCGATTAGCACTAATTTCCTGGAGCGCTGCGAATTCACGACTTGCCTTAGCATCGGCTTCCCGCCCCAAGACAAAATCCATGCTGGCTTTGAGTGCCGGTTCCAACGCTTGTCCCCGACGATGCAAATCTTGCAAAGCAGTGCGAGCTTCCCAACGATCAACTTCAATATGGGGCAGCGGTGCTAAAGTCGTGGGATCGAGCAAACGGGCAAATAGAGCATCGGTTTCCGCTTGAATTCCTTCCAGCAAGGCTTCAGTTGCGACGACAAATTCAGTCGTAGTCCCCCAGCTTTTGAAATCAGGGGCCCACTGAATCCACTGTTCCAACACCTGATCGTTGACCCAGATGACAATCGGGAAGGGAAAATTCTTGCGAAATTCCTCCCGCACCTTATTCGCTGAACTTAACACTTGGGGCAAATCAAAAACAAATTCTAAACCCAAAACCATCAAAGCAGCCGGTTTTTCATCTTGTAGCGTCTCCTGAATCGTACTGTAGAGCGTCGTCGTAGCTGGCTGAAGCGTCAGGGTGGCAATCTCAACAGGACAAAGGCGCTGCAACTGTTCGACCAACTGCTGTCGCAATCGCGTATAGTTGCAATGGGCAAAGGTCAACGAAAATTCTCCAGGTGCCGCCTCAATTACCCAAGTCAATTCTTGCAACGCTTGATCATTATAGCCAGCAATCTTCACTGTAGGGTTAACCGTAGGGTTAGTCGTCATCATCGCAACTGCTCGGCTGCCGCCAAAATAGGATTCACATCAAACCAGGAACCTGCATCATCTCGATATTCCAAAACCAGGAGATTCCGTAACAGCTTTTGATAGCGAGCCTTTTGATCATCGCTGACATTGACACTATTTCTTTGCTGAGCCACTTGACGTAACAATGCCCAGTCTTCGCTAACAATCCCTAACGTGGCTTGATTACGTTCCTCCTGAACGATCATCTCTAATCGATCGCGACCCAGCGGCAACCGCCGCTCTACCTTGATCCACTTATTTAAAAAACGTAGCAGGTTGCGCACATGCCCACCGCTCACTTGACAGAGGCGATCGAGCGATGCAGGTTGATCAAATAGCAGGGAAATCTGACTTAAGCGGGCAGTTTCATCGAGATCAGGAAAAGCTCTAGCCAATACCATTTGCCGCAGTTTTGCCATTCCTGCTTCATGTTCGCGCCCATCTCGCCATTGTACAGGCACCATGGGTAACACCAGTGGATCAGCCGCAAATCGCTCTGCAATCACTTTGTAATCATCAGAAAACCTCAAGAGGGCCAGCGGCACCGTATAAACCACATGGCAATTGAGGCTACGCAATTGGGTAGCACGATCGACAAACAGATATTCTGGTTGAGAGCGTCCCCAGGGTTTGGGAGAAAAATCAATGCGATCGAGGTTATCAATAATCACTACTAGCCCGCGACGGTTCCAGTAGTGCAACTTCTCAATTGCTGGCTCCAACAATTCCTGATTAATCGACTCAATAATTTGCGTAGTGCGCGGTTCTAAATAACCTCGCAGTCGATCGCGCAATTTTGGGTTCACCTTAGAGCGGGTCGTGATTTCCGCAATGCCAAATGGGCAGGTAATGCCAGCAATTTCCACCGATTGCAGCAATTCTTGCAGGTCTTGCATCAATCCTTGAAAATACTTTGGTTTGAAAATGAGGTTAGCGGCCTCCAGACTTTCGCTAACTCGATAGGCGATCGTGAGTAAAATATCACTCACATCGATATCACCTAACTCTAGATCCCGATCCGACTCAAAATAGACAACATGAAATCCCTGTTGCTGCAATTCCGCCTTTAGCCGCAATAATTCTGTTGTTTTACCACACCCAATATGACCAGTAAACAAGTCATAGGTCTTTTGATCAGGAGAAAATAGGGAAATATTATCCCGGATCGTACTAACAATATTTTCACCTCGAACAGGAGAAAAATCGATATAGTATTTCCGATCTTCCTCATTCTCAATCACCAGCATCTTGGCCGGATTAGTCAATTGAAAAAACTTTTGTAGATCTATCATAACAGCACCCAGATGATTCAAAAAACGGTGTTTTACGACGTATTAGTCCAAACCACTTCATTCAATTGCTTTCCTCTCAACATTCAACTCTTACATAATCATTCATCTTTTGAAAAACCACAAATCCGTTTGCAGGTATTTCTACATGCAGATAACCATTCATTGCGACGATCGTCTCACCAAAATTACCCACATTAGCACCACCATAAAGAATGGCATCACTATTAAACACTTCACGCCAATGATAATTACCGATTCGGTTATGGCGGAGATCATACTCATGAGTAAAGGGATGATTATTCAGACTAGCGATTATCAGTAGCTCATCTTGATCATCCCAACGACAAAACGCAATGACGCGGTTGATGTTATGAACGTGAATGACTTCAATCTGGTGTGATCTAAGGCTAGCCTGCGTTCGGCGAAATTGAATCAGATCCTGGTAAAACTTAAATAATTTAGCCCCATTAACCGTTTTCTCACCCAGCAAATCTTCTTGATTCTCTAGAAAATCCTGATAGCGGTAGGGCTTTTGGGCCCCAACCTCTTCTCCCATTAAAAACATTGGAGTTCCCGCAGAGAGCATTGCCATTCCGACTGCAAAATGACAACGTGCCTCGGCAAAGTGACGAGTTTTACCCACCAAAGGGGCACCATTGACCGCCGATACGATCGTCCGTCGCGAGTAGACTTTTTGCCCAGCTTCCTCGTAATAGGAATTACCTGCTTCATCATGGGATTCGTGGTAGACCACTTTCCGGTGTCCAGTCTCTGCTAAAACTGCCGCAAATCGATCCATCGCCAAGGGGATATCAGTGCCGTGCCCCGCAGTAGCAATCAGTTTGGCATAATCTGTGCCTTGACGGGTGTCACCGACCAAGTGGTGATAGAAATTGGCATACCAAGTCGCATCAAACCCCAATCCGCCTTGATCGGGATCGGTTGTCACGCCTGCCCAATCCGAATGATCCTCAGCAATCAATATGACATCCGGCCAGACCAATTTCAGGGTACGTGTCCATTCTCGGAGAAACTTAGCACCAAAACGATTCGCCGCTTCAACCGATCGCCCATTGGCATGAAGCACATTGTATAAATGCATCGAGGTCGTTTGATCCACCCGGAATCCATCCACATGGAATTCTTCAACGAGGGCAGCCGCACTACTGATAAACAGCTTACGGACATTCTCTTCCCAAAACCGAGGTGCATAGCCCGTAGACCAGTTATCGAGATAGCCACCACTCGGATCGGCATAATCGGCCGCTTGACCTTCATACCAGTAATACAAGTTCCGTTCTGGCGTATTGGAATCATAAGCCCATTCAGCCCGCTCGCCATCAGGATTATAGTGATTGTAAACTACATCGAGAATGACTGCGATCCCTTGGCGATGACAAGCCCGGACAAAATGCTTTAATTGATCACGTCCACCGGCGCTGTACTCCAACGCAAAGTAATGGGAAGTTTCATAGCCCCAATTCACCTTATCTCGGAATTCCGACAGCGGCAGTAGCTCGATCGCATTAATCCCTAATTCAATCCAGTAAGGCAGCAAATCCATAGCATCTTGAAAATTGCCAGGGCGATTCTGACCATAACCCAATGCCCCTAGATGTAACTCATAAATCACTAAGTCCTCTACCCGATTGGGTACAGGCCGATCGGGATTAAACTCATCTTGCCAGAACTGTTCCTGTGCGATCAACTTTGACCCAGCAAATGTATCCTCCACAAATTGCTGGCTGACGGTATCGGGATCGATCACGACTGAGCAACTTTTCGTTCCATCCAGCTCAGTATAGGGTTTCCCGTAATGTTCTCCTTTCGGATCAATATTTCCCTGGCCAATTTGACAACGCGCATACAGATCAGTACGATAAGCAACCTGTCCATCCTCTTTGATTATTCGGAAGAGATAGGGTCGATGATCAAAGGCTGCAAAGGTAGACAGTTCTGGTGAGATCGTCAGATCCGTCTGCCAAACTCCGTCCTCAGTTCGTATCATCGGAAACGGGCCCAGATGAGGATCCATGCCAAATCCATCATCAGCAATATAGCCACTGCGCGGATCACCAAACACTACTTCCACATTGCGGGCATGAGGTGCCCAGACAGCGAACCGGAGTGCCGGATCGACGCGATCGGGTAAGTAATATTTTTGAGCCCCGAAACGGCGCGTATGGGTTAGATAATACCATTCCTGTTGGGGGCGATGGTCAGGTGCAGCCTGTAGAATAAAACTGCGATGCCGATCGGCAGCATGTTGATCCTTCACTTCAGTCGGAATACCCCACCGATCGGTTCCTTGCGGACTATCTAAAATCACGCCCCAGTGAAATTGCTGTCCGACCTGAGATGCATCCAATGCCACCGTAGCCGTAAACCCTGGGCAGCCATCGTCCGCTGTGAAAGCCTGCATATCAACGCAGCTCCATTGATCGGCATAGGATCCCAATTGATCCCAACTGCCCATTAAACGCACCCGACTCCAGTAGTTTTGCTTTAAACCTGTCCGATAAATAAATTGCACCGGAATTGTTGCCATGATGTCACCCCTGTGCGATTTCGCATAGAATAGGCGAAAATTATGCCAGATTGGCTCATTACGCCAGATGATTGATGTAGATTGATACAGGTAAAAATTTTCATGAATGTAAAGAGATTTGTAATTGACCTGATTCACCCACATCGGATATTAGAGAGGGAGGGGGTTGGTCTGGATCAACGTAACCCTGGCTGACTTCAATAATGTTGCCATCGGGATCCGCGATCCAGACCGATCGCCAACCTGGAATAAATTCGTCAAAGTTCAGTGGGCCCAGCGTAATATGTGCCTCATCCCCCATTGCCGCTAGTTTTTCATCCACATCCCCAACTTGAAAGGCAATATGTCGCCATCCTGGATAAGCATAACCATCCTTGATTGGCACAGGAACAGGCAATTCCCCCTCAGCCTGAAATAGCTCCAGGTACATTTGTCCTAATTTAAGAAAGACAATAGCACGATCGCCCAAGGGAATGAATCTGGCTCGATGAAAGCCAAAATGCCGAGTATAAAATTGTTCTGAAGCGATCGGATCGCGACAATTCAGACTGATATGAGAAAAAGATAAGTTAGCCATATAATTACCTTCCTATCAAGAATTCAGTCAATCGATCAGGCGATCGAGCCATCTGGATATTGCACCATACCAGCAAAGTGAATGGCGATTTTGCCATCCCGCAACACCCAACTATCCGCAAACCGCATGTCAGCAACTCCAGACTCGGTTTGCATTTTGATCGCTTCCACAATCATTAAAGTGGCTGGATCTTCTGTTTCAGCCCAGAAAGCCAGATCAACTTCTAAGCCTTTAATGCCCAATATGCCTTGAAAGTGTTCCCTCAGTTGTTCTTGCCCCTTGTAATAAACCGGTCGTTTCAAAAAGCTACTAATCAGTAGGGCATCATCTGTATACTGATTCAGTAAACCTTCAATATCTTGATCCAAAATCATCTGGATATGAGATTCATACATTTCACCCAGAGGAGTATGGGGAGCTTTTCCCATGACCGTCACCTCCTAACTAATTGCAATCATTAGAGTTGAATATTTGAAACTGACTATTTGAAACCGACTATTTGAGACTGAATATCCTGATTACAGACACTTACCTCAAGAAACACTCGCCGGGTTATACCGATAGGGGAACTTACGACGATGATTTATGATCTTATTTTCTACATTCCCGAACAGTAACATCCGAGAATAAAAACCAGGTAAAGCCGGACTCCCATATTCCAGCATGGGATAGGGATAGGGCCCGACTTCCGGCATCACAGAAGCGATCGCCGGACGAGTAATTTGATCAATTTGGCGCAACTCTTCATCTGTAAGCATAAAGTCACAAGCTGCCAAATTTTCAGTGATTTGTTCTACACTACGTGCTGCTGAGATCGGAATTGTCACCACGGGTTGTTGCATCAGCCAACGTAAGGCAACCTGAGCGGGTGGCTTACCTATCGCATCGGCCAATTTGACAAACTGCTCCATAATCATCAGATTGCGCTGAGTCACATCCGTCCACATCACCGGCCGCTGAGGATCCAACTGAGGGGCTAAGCGATAAATTTGCTTGGGATCAAGGGCTCCCCGATGATATTTACCCGTCGCAATTCCGCCGCCCAAAGGTGACCAGGACACTAACGCCAGATCCAACGCATCCGCCATGGGCAGAAATTCAGGTTCAGCCGATCGCTCCACCACACTCCACTCAATTTGGGTAGCAATAAAAGGAGACCATCCTTGATAGTCAGCAATCGTATTGGCACGAGCGATCCACCAGGCTGGAAAGTTAGAGATACCGATGTAGAGAATCTTGCCTTGACGCACCAGGTCATCTAAGGCTCTCAGCATTTCATCAACTGGGGTAGTATGGTCTTGAATATGCACCCACAACAAATCGATATAATCAGTATTCAATCGCTTTAAGGATTGTTCTACCGATCGCACCAGGTTCTTACGATGATTACCGCAGCCATTCGGATCATCAAAGTTAGAAAATCCGTCAAACAATGAATATTTTGTTCCAATCACCAATTGATCACGAATCGGATGAATAAACTCACTCAAAAACGCTTCTGATTGGCTCTCCTGATAGCGGTTGGAGGTATCGAAAAAGTTTCCTCCCGCCTCCACAAAAGTCTCGAAAATCTGGCGGCTCGTTTCTTGATCCACTCCAACGGTGCCCCAATTGGTTCCAAAGGTACTACAGCCCAAACAGATTTCAGAAACTCGTAGCCCGCTTCTACCCAATAGTTTATACTTCATAGAATTTTCTCCTCCTTATATTGCTTAAAGCTCGGCTGATCCGTCGTAGTATTCCAGAGCATCCACCGTATAGGTTGCAACTACAGGGCGATGGTGAATTGGGGATCGGACAACCTCCCAGGTTTGGAACGCATCTATCACCAAACGATCACTGCAAGGAGCAGGGGGAATCCAACGGCTGGCTTCCCATTTCACCACCACTTTCACAAAGGTGCGATCGGGTTGAGAGGTACACTGGATATCTTTCACCGTATGGACTTCATCAAAAAACAAATGAGTGACTCGCTCATACCACTGTTGAAAACCTGATAACCCTTCAGCGATCATTTCTGGGAACACCATTCGTAGCCCATCTTCAATCAGCAGAGCAGTCAAATCGGACAACGGAGCATGAATATCCAACTGGTGATACCAGGTTCTGACTAAATCTTGAATCTCTGTTTCAGAGATGGTCGAGGACTGAGCCAGCATTGATGTGGCTATGAATTCGGTACTCATCTCAAAATCCTCCTGATTACGATCGCTGTTTCACTGCATTGCCTTAATGAAAACCGATCCAGTCGGCCTTGGCCGGCCATCTGCATCCACACCGCCCTGCTCCGATCGGGCTGCATCGGGTAGCCGCAAGTTGGGTAACACTTCCAGTAGTTCGCCATCAGCCGTATATCGAGCCACCTGTCCGTCGGTAGGCAAACTGATGTAAATCGTGCCATCCGTATCTACCGTCAGTCCACCCGCATTACCAACTCCAATTTCAAATTCCTGCACTAACCGAGGTTGTGGACGAATTCCATTGGGATCGCCTTGCCCAGTTTGCGGGTTGACCAGTAAGGGATGCTGATTCGCAATTTCATAGATCAATAGCCGACTTTGTCGTCCGGGTGCCAGCACTTGAGCCGTTGCTGGATCGACCAGTGAAGCTGGATCATCCCCCACATAGAGACGACCTGCTGGATCAATTTCCAGGGTTGCCACAAAATCAAGTGGACGTTCCGCAGTGCCCGTAATCCGCGTTTCCAACGTGCCATCTGGGCGATAGACTCGCACCTCAGCCGATCCTAACTGCGGTTGTTCTAACGGTGGATTAAACCCAACGTAGATTCTGCCATCCACTCCAAAGGCCAAATCAGTCAATCGTACCGCTTCTTCATCCGTGAGTTGAACGACCACACCTTCATTTTGAGGCGTATCCGGATCATCCAGAAATTCGCCCGTAAATCCATCAAATCGCAGAATCCGCTGATTCCCTAAATCACTCACATAGACATCATTATTTGATCCAACCGTAATCCCTGCTGGAAAGTTAAGCCCTTCATTTTCTGGAGTCATCGGGTCGTCTCCCGTACCAGCCGCATCCGCCTCCCCAAAAACACCCAGATAGGCTCCCGTCAAGCTATTGAATTGCAAAACCTGATTCGACAACTGACTGGAAACCAGCAAATGTCCATTCGGGGCCAGCACTACTCCACCGATCCCATTTAAGGGATTATTTGTCCCTAGCCCATCCTGATTTAGGAAGCCTAAAAACCGCATGTTTTGGTCATACGCGGCTAAAGCATCGGTGGAATCAGATTGGAAAAAACCCGGCATACCGGCGGCATCCGGAGCCCGATCGGTATTCACACCCACAACAAAAGCAATCTGATTGTAACGGTGGATCGATGGAAACGTGTTCTCATCATAGACAAATTCAGGAGTCGTCGGGAGCAGCAAGCGGCTATTGGGGGTATCTGCCTGACCAAACACGCCCAGAAACGCACCCGCATCTCGATGCAGTGGGCCCGCATACATCCTCACTTGGCTCCCGCCCACAGGCAACGGCATTGGATCAGCAGCAATTTCGATCGAACTACTGACATAGAGATTTCCGTCGGAACCGAATCCTAAGCCATTTTGAATGACCCGATCGGTCAATCCATCCTGATTAAAATCCATGTCTGGCACATTCATTTCAGTGCTGACTTCTGTAGCAATATCTGCATAGACACTGATAAAAGCACCAGGATTTTGTTTCAATGGGCCCGCATATTTCAAGATCCGCCCCGTCCCTGCACTGGTGACATAGAGGTCGGCATCGGGACCAAATACGATCGATCGGGGTTCCACCAATTCGCTGTCATTACCATTCGCCTGACCATAGACTCCTAAAAATTCGCCTGGACTGTTGGTATTAGGGCCAGCATATTGCAACACCGCATTCTCTAACAGGCTGGTGACATAGAGATTACCATCAGGGCCAAATACCAGTACCGTAAAATCAGGAACAGGCATTTCTTCCGGAATAACATTATCGGGAAAACCATTGGTATGGGTAGCATATACTCCCATGAACTCACCAGTTCTACCGTTGTAACGCAAGATTTGCGAAGTATAAGCACTGGCTACATAAAGGTTGCCATCCGGTCCAAATTTGATCCCAGTCGGGTTCAGCAAGCCACTTGCAGCATTGGTGGCCTCACCAAATACACCTTTGAATTCACCCGAAATACCATCATAGACCAACACTTCATTGCCTTCTGCCCGATCCAACCCGCTCGAAGTAACATACAGATCGCCATTGGCTCCATAGGTGAGGGCACTGGGTAAAACCAGTTGGCTATCCGTCGCATCAGCTTGACCTAGAATGCCCGTGTAGTTACCCTGCCGATCAAACGAAGCAATCAATCCATTAATCCGGCTGCCAGTCACATAGAACGGTGGATAGCGTCTCGCCTGTTGCGGCGATGCCGGTAACGGAAACATAGACTCTGGCCGTAAGGCAGCGATCGTCGGATAGGTATCGACAATTACCTCATTCGCAATAATTTTTCCATCTGCATTCACAGTAATCCAACTGAAAATATCTAGATCGTAACGATGACCTGTTTCCAGAGCAGTCGCTCCAGTTTCTCGCAGATGTACCAGGACTCGGTTACCGTTGGCAAAAGTTTCCTGAATTGTCAGATTCCCTGAACCCACCACATTCATGCGGGGTTGTAGAATTTGACTGATAATCGCTCCAGCATTACTAAAATCCGGTTGCAAGGATTTTCCATCAGAGGTAATCCCCTGCGCTGCGTTCACATAGGGCAAAAAGTCTGGCCCGCCGATCGCAAAACTCCACTGACTATTCGACGCATTAATCTGAGATACTTTCCCTAAATCATTATCAATCAAGGCTTGCCAATTTTGGATGGCCACCCGACGAGCCATTTCTGGATCAATCGTTGGATCGATGGCGATCGGTTGTCCAGTCAGACGATCATTGCTGGGAATATTGGGAACCAGTCCTCCAGTCGCAGCCGCAGCGGCCGGATAGGTATTGTAAAAACCATCCACTGAGGTAATTTGTCCGGCTTCATCTAAGGTCAATAGATAGACAAAATCACCCTGAAATTCTCGCCCTGTAAAAGTGCCCTTACCCGTTTGAGCCACCCGCACTGCCACCCGGGTTTCGGGAACCCCTGCCGTAGTTTGCCGTTGCTCCATGAGAATATCGAGCGGCGTGAACTCAGTCCAGATAAAAGTGCGAGCCATGTTAGCAAAGAAAGCCTGTACCGCTTCTCGTCCCTGATATTCTCCGGCATACAAAAGTCGCTCACTATCTCCTTGAATGCGCCAATTCACCTCCTCAGTTAACTGATTTGTGAACTCTGGAACCAACATTGGATTGAACAGAGTTGCTCCATAATCATTGACCCATTGCTGCACCAGATCTTCACTGACAGCCGATTGGGCATAACTGAGACTGGCGATGCTAGATAGACTGAGACTGACAGCAAGACCCAAGCTCGCCAGCCCTACCCTTTTAGAAAATCTCATATTCTTCCTCCTGCACTCCTGATTGCTTAGTGCTGGTTACACTAGCAAGGATTCAATTTGAATATTAGGAGCCGATTCGTTGGTCTAGACCCCAACCAGTCTCAAACGGACAGTACCATTGCGGTTCGGCTCGACTGCAACACCAAATCTGCCGCTTTCTCACCAATCATGACACAACTGGCATTCGTGTTGCCGCTGGGGATGGTTGGCATAATTGAGGCATCCGCAACCCGTAATCCTTCCACACCATGCACCCGCAAGCTGGGATCCACGACTGCCATCGGATCGCGCCCCATCTTGCAAGTACCGACTGGATGCCAAATCGTGTCTGCATAGGTGCGAACATAGCGTTCCAAGTTGGAATTTAAGCCAGGTGCGACTTCACCGTTATTGAATTCAGTGAATGCTTTGGTATTGGCAATCTGACGGCACAGTTCGATCGCCCGCACATAAGTCTCTAGATCCGTTGGCATCTGGAGGTAACGCGGATCAATAATCGGGGGATCGGTAGGATTAGCCGATCGCAATCTCACTTCACCCCGGCTTTGAGGCTGCACCAACACGGGCACAAAGATCGAAACCGGATTTGTCGCGTTGAATTCCGGCGGTGCCAATTGGGGTAGTCCGGCACTAAAGTTAATTTGCAGATCGGGCGGGGCAGCCTGCATATCATTGCGGGTGCGGGTAAATAGGGCAACCTCTGCCAGCACCTCCAGCGTTGGCATCTCCTGTTTCGATTGGTAAATCACTTGTAGCCGCAAATGGTCTTGTAGGTTTTGCCCTACTCCTGGCAGATCAACCACGACTGGCAATCCCAGCGACTGAAGGGTTTCTGCAGCACCAATGCCAGACAACATCAACAATTTAGGCGACAGGATCGTTCCAGCACTGAGAATGACTTCTTGATCAGCCCTGACATGATGAATCTGCCCATCTTGGAGATATTCTACTCCGACGACCCGCTCTGCCTCCATTAATAGTCGCGTCACCATTGCATGAGTTTGAACGGTTAAATTAGGGCGATCGAGGATAGGAGTCAGAAAAGCAGTTGCCGAGCTACAGCGGCGGTTATCTCGGGTGATATTAAATTGCACCAAACCCGCCCCGTCTTCCTGCCAGGCCCCATTAAAATCCCAATCGGATCCGGCATAGCCCAGTTCCATTGCCGCATTGAGAAAGGCAACCGCTACCGGGCTGAGACGCTGAGGTTTGCGCACCTGCATCGGCCCACCCACGCCATGGAACTCATCCCCCCCACCTTCATAATCTTCAGACTTCTTGAAGTAGGGTAAAACATCTCGATAGCTCCAACCTTCATTCCCTAGAGCATTCCATACATCGAAGTTTCGCGGGTTTCCACGCATATACATCATGGCATGGATCGAGCTTCCTCCTCCCAACACCTTGCCCTGAATCAGGTTGATCCGACGGCCATTCAACGCAGGTTGAGGTTCTGTCCAAAATTGCCAGTCAATCTCAGTTCCCCACAAGTCCACAACAGTATTAATTTTGTGGATATTCGAGTTACTGTCTGGGCCACCTGCTTCTAGCAACAGTACATTAATCGATCGATCGGCACTTAAGCGATTCGCCAATACACAGCCAGTTGAGCCAGCACCCACAATAATGTAATCAAAAGCCTTTTTAGCATCCATGATCGATCTCCTCAGCCTAACGCAATTAAATTGTCATGAATGGCAATACGCTGCCAGGTGATAAATATCAAAATCATCAAAAACTTAATTCTTTAAATCCTTCACTTCATACTTTAGACTCATCATTCACTTCCTACCCTCTTACTTCCTTCAGTCTCTACTGACAGTCTCTACTGGCCAGTCCTTACTAGCAGTCTCTACTGACCGCATTCAACCCCAACCATATCAGGACGAATATCTCCTTCCAGCACGACATCAATCAAAAACGGGCCATCATACGCCAGAGCAGCTTGAATTGCCGGTTCAATCTGATCAGGAGTTTCCACTCGCACCGCTTCAACCCCCATCGATCGAGCCATCTGGTCAAAATACAACCTGGGTTGCGACAGATCAAAACTGAGCGGAAATGCATGTTCAGGGATGCTACGCTCTCGCCAATACGCTAAGACATTAAGCTGCAACAAACGATAGGAACGGTTATTGCAAATGATCAATTTGGCATCTATATTGTGGCGAGCCGCCGACCAGAGGGCTTGAATTGTGTACATAGCTCCTCCATCTCCGGTCACTCCTACCACCGTTCGATCGGGCTGGGCTAGTTTCACCCCCAGCGCACCAGGAATCCCTACTCCTAATGATCCACCCCGCGTCAGAAAATAGTGACCGGGTTGGGAGGGCAACAAATAACGAGTCAACTGCGGCGAACAGGTGAGTGCTTCATCAAACACGATCGCATCCGCTGGCAAATGGTTGGCTAAAGCTTCCGCAAAGCGAGAAAAGTGGAGTGGTACCTGATGCCAAACTTTACTGTCGGCTTGCAATTCTGCCTCACGTCGGGCAGATTGGTCTAACGACATTTTCATCATCCGAGTTTCAGCCGCTGCCCGTTGCTCCGGTGTCAAGATCGCTGCTAACAGGTTCGCTAAGTGAGCCAAGGTACATTTCGGATCCCCCAATAACCCCAAATCTACTGGATGATTTTTAGCGATCGCATCCAAATCCAGATCAATGTGAATCACGCGGGCATGGGGCGAAAAAATATTACCCAACCGCGGGAACACTTCCGGCAGCAAATAAGTGCCACAGACCAAATTGACATCGCCTCTAGACATGATCGGGTAACTTTGGGAGCCAAACATATGCCCCGTTGTACCGCGATAGAGCGGATGATGGTGACTCATATTCAGTTCACCTGCATCCACCTCCCACACCTCGGCTCCCAGCAATTCCGCAACCTGCCGCAGTTCAGCCTGCGCGCCAGAACAGGCAATCCCATCTCCCACAAAAATCATGGGCTTATGGGCGGATGCCAGCCAATCCGCAGCCGTTTTGAGTTGATCGCCATCCGGTAAAACCTGGGTGAGGGGCACCGAAGTGGGCTGGATCGCTTCCACCGTCACCGCCTCCAGCACATCTAAGGGCAAACAGACATACACTGGCCCCCGTGGCGGAGTCATGGCAATCTTCACGGCACGACGCAGCACCCGCAACAGGGAAGAAGGTTCCATCACCATGGTCGCCCACTTGGTCACAGGCTCAGCGAAGGCAACCAGATCACCCGCCATTTGAGCATCCATGGCCTGATACTGGATACCCGCATCTCCACCAATCACCACCAGCGGCGAATGTCCTCGTTTGGCTTGATACAATGCACCGATCGCATTGCCCAATCCTGGCGTACTGTGAAGTTGCACCAACGCTGGTTTTTGAGTCGCTCTGGCATAGCCATCCGCCATCATGACTGCCACTGATTCTTGCAACGTTAAAATGTATTTCAGTTCAGGATAATTCCACAGTGCATCCAGGAATCCTTCTTCCGAAGTACCAGGATTACCAAACATATAATGGATGCCATCTGCTAGGAACTGTTCCAGAATGGCACATCGACCCGGTTTACCAACCATCGTCTTGATACCTCACAAATCTATCTACCAGCCATAACGCCTTAATCCTTTCTCAAGAACATCAACCACTTTTTGCCCCGTTAGGTAGGAGTCAGGTGTCGATCGTCCAGTAATAAAGGGATAATCCACAATGACTGAAGTTTCTTTGCCCACATTGCCGTGAAACTGACCGTCTGGCCCGGTTGCATCTCGCAGAATATACTCCAGTGGATAGGGCGGTGGCCCCATGTTAAAGTCAACTCCCACGAACCCAGTTCCATCTTTATAGTCATACTCCAGACAATGACCTGTTACATGTTTATTCCAAAGAATACTCTTCCGATCGCCCAGATCACGAGCAAAGGCCAAACAGGCAACCCCATAGCATTCAGCGGCAATCGGTTTCTCCAGTTGCCGGAAGCTGAGAATGAGATCATGAACGCGCTGGTTATTAACTAGATCAACGATCGGGCCACTACCACCGACAATCAGCAGGGCATCATAGGTGGAGAGATCGCGATCACGCACCTCCTCAAGCTGCCGATAATAAGCTTCCATTTCCCGAATAAACTTAGGAGAACTCCAGTATGGGCGTTCTGGCAACCAAGCTTTCAGGTTGATCGGCTGATCCAAGCGAGTATTGGCTGGATCATCCAATGCTTTCACCTTCTGCGCCATCCCATCCGCCACTACCGGCCGGCCCAACGGTGGATCAACATAGGTTGGATCCATACTAGGGAGTAATGCGACAGGTCGCTTGCCGGTAGGAGTTGCAAACTCCACTTGATAACCTGCGGCATCGAATGTTTCTAAGGGGCCTACCAATTCCTCACCCCAATAGCCCCATTCCGAGAGTACAACTAATATTTTTTTAGACATTTGCCTAACCTCCCTATTCAAGTGAATGATGCCTGTAATTTTGTTGCTTCTAGTTGGCGCAAAGTCTGCTCGTAGGAGAGTAAGGGAAAACCTTGCTGGACATGCTGAATCTGACCTACGATCGCTTCAATAAAGGCATCCACATCCTGTCCCGATCGCCCCGTTACCATATCGCCATCAACGACAATGTGATTGGGTGCCGGTACGTAAATGGCACCTGCATTCACAATGTCAGCCAAAACCACTTCATGACAAATCACTCGTCGTCCCTGTAGAAGTTCTGGCACCGGAGTTAAAATCCATAATCCATGGCAGAGAAACCCTTTAATGATGCGAGGATTCGCCATTGCTTTTGCAAAAAGTTGGACTGCTGGGGCAGTGCGAACTTGCGCAGCGGCGATCGGTTGACCAGCAACAGGTTGAAAATAGCGAAGCCGCACACTGGTATAGTTTGCTGCCATGATAACAGCCGCATACTCATCAACATTAACATCTTGAAAATCGATCGCAACATCTAAATAGACTGGAGATTCACCTACTCGATCGACATCACTGACAAAGCGTACACTTGAGTTCCCCCAGAGCCTAGACATCAGATGTACTGTTGCCCCTACTGCCGCGAAACGAGTCTGATACGCAGCAATCTCATCAGGGATAAATTCTGTTTCCAGGAGAACTGCTACTTTTTGACCTTCCAGGGATTTCATGTTCATCTCACTTGTCCTTTGCCCCAACTGGTGTAAATTCCACAACAATTTCTACCTCTGAACCAAAGTGAAACTCTTCCTCACTCAGTTCGATCCGGAAGTTATCAGGATCCAGAGTACTGCGTTCACTGCCATCAACGCTGATGTGGCTGACTTCAAGCACATTAGGTTTAACAAAATCGGGCAACACATTCAAGGAACGGCGACGACAGTTCGTTCCGGGCTTGAAGTAGAGACAGAACGGTCGTTTAGTCACATAGATACTGTTGTAAATATGGGCCAGATAGTTCAGCTCAAAGGCATGATAGCCAGAGATAGAATGTCCACCTTTATTACCGTAACTGCCTTGAATGACAGGGTCACCAATATCAGTCACCCGGAAAAAGATGCCCTTGTTGTCTTGGTCGAGGAAAAATAGATTCCAGAAGGCTTCTAGTTCCCGTGCCAGTTGTAAATAGTCCCGTTTTTGATCCCGATCTGCACCACTACAACCGTGAAGAATGAGGTAGGCCAGAATACCCTGTTCCTGCTGCCAAAAATCCTTTGTATTGTTCCAGGGAAATTCCAAAAATACGTTATCGGATGGATGTCGCTCCACAGCATCAAACACACCACCCCGGAAGAGGTCGATACCGACTTCAGCCATATTAATGCCCAACTGATCCGCCAACTTCATCAATCGCGTAGCAAACTGTTTATGTTCTATCTCTTCTTTATGGTTATCGGCTCGTTCAGCCAAACTATAATAGTAGTTTGCTACTCGCGTCAGGTTCCAAGCAATCTTTAAGTTATGCCCAATGACTGCGCGATCCTGCTGCCATCGCCAAGTATGATCAGGTTTCCAGTTGCGGAAGAACCGTTCATTCACAAAAGGTACGGTTGGGTCTGGATCGGGGAATTTTTGCAGGATGATACTGCTCGTCACATACAGGATCTTTTTACAAATCGTGATGAAGGTATGGAGATCCTCATAGGTGTGAGCGTGAATGGGTAAGGGCTCGATCGCTAGAATTAAGTTAACTAGATAGGCGGGAATATGATCACCAATGGAGTTCCAATTTTTTCTTGCTTGATTATGCCCTAATGCTTCACTATCCCAGGTCATGGTCACATAATCAAGATGGGAAAAATAGTCACCATAGGCAGCCTCACCATATTCAGATTCTTGATCTAGAAAGAAGTCATTAAAAGCCCGCATGGTGCGCCCAATATCTTCCAATACTTCCCAATCTAAAGTAATGCGATAATACTGGGCCAAACCTGCCAATGCATAAATCTGCTCATATAGCGGGATCGTGTCTTTATCATCCTCATTCAAGGAGCGATTGATCAGTTGATAGCCATAATCTTTCTTCTGTTTACCAAATGCCCAAAAGCAGCGTTTACCATCATTGCTCAAACAACGGAATATCTCACGCTGATATTGGACTCCGGCACGAGCAGAAGATAAAAACCGTTCACAACCCGTTAACAAATAGGCAGAAGATAAGCCATAGATCAGTCGGGACAAAGTGGCACATTCTTGAATATTATCATCGACGGGCAGTCCGGTAATATTGAGGTTGGTTTGATAAAGCCTAAAATCATCAATGACATAGGTTTGTTTGTCCTGAAAGATATACCCTAACCAGGTATCGGCCAATCGAGCAATTTGTTTGAGCCACCAATTCTTAGACTCAAACAAAAAATTGCCATCCTGGTTTTGCAGCAAATAAATTGTGCGGGCATTGAAGCAACGTTTATCCCCATCTTCTTGATATACCCCTCGAACCACAACTAAACGATTGAGCTGAATGTATTTCCTGAGCAAATCTGGGGGGGTTCCTGAAAACTCTGGTGGAGTAGAATAGCGATCGTAGTTAACTCCATCCAGGTTTTTCACTAATTCAAACTGAGCTTCTCGGCCCACTGAAACTTCAAAGCTATCACCACTGCGACATCGAACTTGGAATGAAGCATTCTCTAAATTGATGTCAGTCACAATTCCCATGAGTGTCGTACTTAGAGTAAATCGCCTCATATTACCTCTCACCCAAATGGTTAATTCAAATTTTTCTGCCAATCTTCGGCTTAAGCAAACGAGAAATTCACAATTGCCATGCTAAAATCACATTATTTCAATCCGCAGCAAATTAAAGCCATAATGTTACGATCGTTTTAATTCTGTTCTATAGCAATCCTATTTAAATCGTGAAAACGGAGTGCGAGCGTCTCGTTTCTCCAGTCGGAGAGGCTGCGCTAAGGCGGGCAAGATGCTCACACGACAAGGCATCTCATCAATCATTTAGAACTGCTATGTGAGGGCAAGATTAATCTTGCCAGTATTTATACTAAGGCAGAAAAGTGAAGAACTTGTGAGGATACCTTTTTCTTGCCAAACCTTAACAAACCCTCGAAATAATAGAACTAAATAATAGAGCCAAATAATTAAGAACTAAATAATAGAGCTAAATAATAGA
>JALOOM010000137.1 GCA_025454395.1 Elainella sp. Prado103 | reverse complement strand
TCAATCTTCTGTCGCGATCTCTTTCATGATCCAGATCGCTTGTGGTGAAGATCGGTCAATTCGATAGACGTCTCAGGTCAACTCCATTGTCGTCAGATAGCCAGTGTTTGGCCTTTCGCCAAAGTTGGAGCGGGCGTATTGGCTGCGGGAAGAGTTGAGTGATATTTTCGACAAAGACTATACTAAAGCTGAAGCCCAGAGGGAACTTCAAGATTGGTGCAAACGGGTGGAGAGTAGTGACATTCGGGAGTTCGATAGTTTCTTGACCACTCTGCGAAATTGGTTTGATGAGATCACCAACTACTTCGTTGAACGTCAGACCAGTGGGTTTGTGGAGGGCTTTAACAATCGAGTCAAGGTGCTGAAGCGACGTTGTTATGGAATTTTCGATGTGAAACGGATCTTCCAGCGATTGACATTGGACACTCAGGGCTATGAGCGCTTTCAGGCTGCCTAAACACTACATCTAGTGGCTTACACGGGAGATCTGGGAGAGCCACTTAATCCCGGCAACGGGACTGAAACAGCTGAATCTGTGGGATGTAGAATCTCTATGGAATCTTTCCATCAACTTAATCCCGGCAACGGGACTGAAACCGCTGAACGATCACGATTTGGGAGCCGTCCGTCTTGAGTCTTTCCATCAACTTAATCCCGGCAACGGGACTGAAACCCTCTTGGGCGGTCTGGGCGGCTCGGGTATCGGAGCTTTCCATCAACTTAATCCCGGCAACGGGACTGAAACATCTTCAGAACTCAGTTCAAAGTATGCTGTTCTGACTTTCCATCAACTTAATCCCGGCAACGGGACTGAAACTACTCAAAAAACGCAATATGCACACAGGCAAAGTTAAGCGAGTTATCCCAACCCTAGACCCTGGTATTTTGCTGGAATTTTATAGCGAGACTGAAGCAGATGAGTTTTATGCAGTGGCACAAAGAAGCCAGGGAGAGTTTGAGCGGCGTGGAACCCGTGCGGTACTCTTGAAACTGCACCCTGAAAACAAAACGACCTACCCCGATAGATAGGCCGCTTTGTGGGTTAAGGCTTGATTGAATGGTTCAGCATGGTTTGCGTTGAGGCCATGAGAGGCACTTTGAATCAATGCGAATTGACTGCCCGGAATGGATTCGTGCGATCGCTTTCCACTTAGGGCTTGTTAAGAATTAACTTATGGCTTTAGAACGTGAAGATCGAAACAAAGGCTTCGTTTTCAAACCAAGAGATGACTTCGCTCCAGACTCGCCCGCGAATGAATTGCGGGCTAATCGGCAAAACCCATTAAAATGGGTTGAAAGGCATGTACAGCAATCTTTCCGGCCTCCGCAGTCCATTTTAATGGACTTTGTCTAATAGCCCGTGATTCATCTACGGGCGGGCTGGGAGCGAAGCAATTCAGGGGTTGATTCATCTACGGGCGGGCTGGGAGCGAAGCAATTCAGGGGTTGAGCCTCCATGGTCGATCAAACTGTAAACTGTGAAGTTATTTTTTAACAAGCCCTTAGCGCCGCGACTGCTGGTGGCGTTTGGAGATGACCGGAGTCGCTATGGCAATGCCCAGGAACTGGCTTGCTACGGTGGGATTGCACCAGTGACAGAGAGCAGCGGCAAGAAAACCTGGATTCATTGGCGGTGGAGTTGTTCTAAGTTTCTGAGGCAAACGCTGGTGGAGTGGGCAAATCAGACGCGGCACCACTCGTTTTGGGCAGAGGCGTTTTACCAGATGCAACGGCAGAAGGGGAAGACGCATCAGGTAGCGATTCGGGCATTAGCGTTTAAGTGGATTCGGATCATCTTTCGATGTTGGCAAGACCGACAGCCGTATGACGAGGTGAAATACCTACAAGCGTTGAAGCAGAAGGGTTCTCCATTGCTTCAGCATTTGGCGGTGTAACCGAAAAGAACGAGAGATAGATCAGGTTGAAACTTCAATCAGGATAGAAACTGAAACAAATTTAGAAATGTTTCAGTACGGAGGGTATTATCGTGTATTTTTTAGAAAGAGATGAAGATGGATCAAAAGCAAAAGCAAACAAAACAAAAGAGAGTGTTGAATGTAATCCGCTCTGTGGGCGGATTACATTCAACACTCAACATTTTTAACATCCGGCTTGACTCCGTCGGCCTCAGGGCTTATTGTTAGACCGCTTCACCACGGGAGATACTGAACTTGCCCTTCCAACTCTCCATCCTGACTGCACTCTACCAATACAAGCACATCCTCAATAACCTGACCGATGGGAGCATCTGTGCTGATTTCGATCACTCCTGGCATAGGCTGACCTTCCCTCACTCGATCGTAGGCATAACGAGTAATCGTAGCGACATCGTGAGTCAGCAAGATGCGCCCTTCTTGCGCCGCCCACTCTAAAACGGTTGGATCATCTTTGCTTGACAGCCCAACATCTTGCACACGAACAATATCAAGCGTTGGGTTACGGCGAAATAATCCTCGGACAACTGTATTATCAAAGTTCTCGTCAGCCAGAAATTTCAACATGCTTCTTGCTCAGTTCTGCGGGCAAGAAGGCGATCGCGCAAGCCTTGTGGGTCGAACCTCGTTTGATTCATTACGCGAATCTCTTGTGCCTGCTGCCGTCGCTGTTGCAAGTAGGCTTCTACTTCCGATTGGTGCTTCAAGTAAAAAGCGATCGTGGCATAAACGTCGGCTAAATTCAGTGAGGGATATCGATATGCGATTTCCTCTGCTGTTACGCCCTGGTTAAAGACAGCAACCACAGTATCTAGGGTCACACGAGTTTTCCCAACGAGAATTACGCCATCTTCATTAGGCTCTAGAGGAGCAGATTCAGCCACAATTGCTATTGCCATAGATATTTTAAAACTCACTGCCCTTATGGTAGCAAAACTTTGTCTGGCTCAGGGACTATGTTAGCCCGCGCAATGACGAAACAATTAGCTCAAGTACTCAACTGAATGCCGCATTCTGAGAGTCTTGCGGCAAATGGGTCAACTAGCAAATACCGGAAAGGTCGCCATGAGAGAGAAGGAAGATGACCTTGAGGCGCAGAAAGATCAAACGTTAAGTCAAGATAATCTTGGTAGTGCCCCTCAACTACCTTGATGGACATATAAGCGCAGCCTATTAATCGATATTGTAGTACCTTCTGCTGAATCGTTTATATTTCAGGCAGGGGTGCAGCATGGACTGGAATACCCTCTACTGCCCAAACCCTTGGTGTGCTTGCTATGGCATCCCTTTTCCACAAAGTGGGTTGGTGAAAAATGGCAGTAGCCGTGGGCAGAAACAAGCGTTGTGCCGAGTGTGCGGAGGAAGTGTCGCTTTGAAGTATGGTACGGCTTATTTCGGTTTAGACGCCAATTCATCCATTTTCGAGACTGCATTTCGAGCCTTAGCCGAGGGGAATTCGATTCGTGGGACGGCTCGAATTGTCGAGATCGATCCGGAGACCTGTCGAGACTGGCTGGATCGCTACGGCCAGCATTGCCGTTTAGTGATGCTGTATTTGTGGCATGAGTTGCACCTGGAGGAATGTCAATTGGACGAGTTGTGGAGCTTTGCCCACACGAAAGAGGCCAATTTAGCCGCAGCAAGAGCGGATCTGTCAAACGTATGGAGATACCTGGGTTTGGATTGCCTTTGCCCCTTTGTGGCGGATGGTCGTGGCTTTTGTGGTCGGGAAACGCACTCAGGAGAATGCAGATTTGCTCTTGCAGCGGGTGTTGCAGGTGAGCGATGGATCAATCCCCTTCTTCACTAGCGATCAGTTGAGCGCCTACGAATCGGCTTTGTTGCACACCTATGGACAATGGATGCAACCGAGTCGTCAGGGCAACCGAGGGGCACACCCGAAACCTCGACAGGTGGCTCCCAGCAATTTACTTTACGCGCAAGTCGTTAAGCAACGGGAGCAGGGACGAGTGAAAGATGTCAGTTACCGGATTGTTTTTGGCCAAGAAGAACAGATTGAACAATACTTGAAACAATCCAGTGCCAGTCGGACGGTCAACACGAGCTTTGTCGAACGAGATAACTTAACGCTGAGACAAGGTAACCGTCGATTAACCCGAAAAACAAATGGGTTTACGAAAGAAGTGCCCTGGTTAGAGAAACAGCTTTGGCTCTCGTTGGCGTACTATCATTTTGTATTACCGCACCAGAGTTTACGTCGTCTTTTACCTGAAGCGATCGCCACTCGGGGGACAGGCACAGAAAAACGATGGGAAGCCGTGACACCCGCAATGGCAGCGGGTTTAACAGATCATGTTTGGACTACTGCTGAGCTGCTCTCTTATCGGGTGCCTGCTCAATTTTTAGATAACCTCGAACAGTTGGAGACCCTTTTCCCGCCGTTGGGCAACTTTGCCGCTACTCAACCTCCTCCTCAATCTGACTAATAAGCTATTCTAATATGTGCATCAAGGTAGTTGAGGGGCACTACCCTGTAAACCAGAAGGGCTTTATTCTGTACCGATACTTGGAAACCAAATTGATAACCCAAATTAGTAGAGTTGTCAGCCAGATCATAAATATGAAACTTACAAAAACAGTTTCAGCATCTGTATCACAATCAATAATGCTTAAATCACCAAACTTATTAAACTGAACTACCCAAACTAAAAGGGAGAGAAATAGTAGCCAAATTATTAGAACTCCCTGAAATAGCCAGCGCATAGAACTCTATCCCTTAAAGTTTGCAACAGAGATACTTGCTTGTCTCTTGCGTATAGTTCAAATACTCGACTCCTAACCAAAAACATTTTTCCACTAAAAAAATTGTGTCTTTTATCTCCTAAACCCTGACAAGTAAGATTTCGGTTGCGCCTCCAACGAGGACTTGCGGCATAACGGTCGCAATCACTGGACACCAATAACTTATGCAACCGACCGACCAGACTGAAATATTCCGGTTAGATTGTGAAATCCAGATTGACCAGGCGATCGTACCAACGCTCATGGGTGTGTTTCTGAGGCACTGGTTGTACGCAGGTGGCAGGGCAAGTGCGGGTGGAGATTTGCCGCCTCTACCTGCTTGTGCTTCAGCCCAGCGGATGCTGATTGCTGCAAGCGATGCGGATAGTAAGGTATCGCCAGTGGATACCTTAATTTGGTCTAGTTTACAAGCGGCGCAGCAGCGGATTTGGATCGCCAGCCCATACTTTATTCTGGATCACAATACTCGCCGTGCTTTGATCCAGGCACAAAGGCGAGGCGTAGAGGTTCAGATCCTGACAACCAGTAAACGCAACGATAAACCACTGGTTTACTACGCTGTACGGGAACAGTATCGAGATCTGCTGACGACTGGAGTTGCGATTTACGAATATCAGCCCAGTATGATGCACGCGAAAGTGATGCTTGTGGACAAAGATTGGATTCACTTGGGAAGCGCAAACTTTGACCCTCGCAGCTTTTTCCATAATGATGAATTAAATCTAGCCTGGTTTGATCCAGATTTCGCCTCGACTCTAGAGCAGTTTTTTCGGGAAGCTTTGGCTAGGAGCGATCGCATTGAGTGTTCAACCTGGAGGAAGCGACCGTGGTGGCAGAAATTGGTTGGCCAATTTGTTCTTTTACTTCGTTGGCAACTCTAATTGCAGATTGCTTGAGATTAATGCGATCGTAGGTATGGCTACAGAAGGCGCTGATCATTCTATTTGACTATCTCTTAGGCCGGATCAGGCTACTTCTGGAGTTTGATCTTTGGGTTGATCTTGGGCTTTTCTACTTTTCTCTTTGTAATTAAGTTTTATCTTGAAATCATGTGCTTATTCTATTCCGATAAGCCTTTACTCTCCGTTAAGGTTGTTACTACGAGTTGTGGTGGTGAGTGAAGCAGTGCAATTGGGTAGAACAAGTACTATTTCATAAATAAAACAGAGGAATGAACCATGTTTAATCAAACTTTCAACCCACAGCAGATACTTTTGAAAGGAGGGATTCGAGTAGGAACGATCGCAGCACTACTCTTGGCTATAGGATCTTCCTTCTTTGGAAGCGAGATTGCCAATGCTCAAGTTCCTAATCGCCCATCCCCAGAAAATCTGGATGTGACCATTGATGATATTCTTGACGATTCAACCCGCTATAACAACCGTCTCGTCTCCATCCGGAGTGAAGCGGATGAAACCAACGATGCCTTCGCTTACGTGTTGGACGACGAAGATGGCATTAACCTTTTTGGCCTGGACTTTGATGAAGATGAGTTGTTAGTGTTCAATGGCTCTGGGACTCCATTTACTTTGCAAGATGATAGTAATATTGAGATTCAAGTGACAGGCGTAGTACGTCCTTTTAACCGCGTCGAATTTGAGCGGCTATTGGGAGTAACGCTCGATCGCGAATTCTACGCCGAGTATGAGAATCAACCTGCTGTGATCGCTCAATCCTTGGCCTATGCTCCTGATCCGGGCGAAGTGTCGGCTCAACCGGAAGATTTTTATGGTCGTGCGATCGCGGTTGAAGGCAATGTTGATGACATTTACAGTCGGTATGCTTTCACATTGAATGACCCAGATCTGTTGGATGAAGAGGATCTGCTGGTGATTAATGCCAATCCAGAGCAGCGTTTTGGAGAAGATCGATCGGTGATTGTTGTGGGTGAACTTCGTCCTTTTGTTCTGGCTGAGATCGAACGAGATTACAATCTGGGTGTGGACTTAGGTCTGCCCAGTGATCTTGAGGTGGACTACGAAGAGCGACCTGTGTTGATTGTTCGAGAGGTTTACCCAGCAGCAGAGTAAACCAACAGCAGAGTAAAGAACATCACTATCAAGGATTATGCAAAAACAACTTCAGCAATCGATCGCCCTGATTCTTGCCTTTGTTATCGGTATCCTGTTTGTGGCTTGTCAACCCACGACAATCTCTCAAACCCCGACGGATCAACCCCAGCAAAGCCCCGCTCAGTCGTCAATTACGGCTATCCCTGTCGCTTATCCCAATCAGGAACTCAGTGCATCGCCTGCTCAATTACCACCGCTACCCTACGATGCGGGTGCCTTGAGTCAAGCGATCGATGCTGAAACCATGCAAATTCACCACGATCGCCATCACCAAGCCTATGTTGATAACCTCAACAAAGCATTGGCTGATCAACCGAATTTGCAAAAGCTGAGCGTTGAAGCGATGTTACGGGATCTCAATACGGTTCCCGAAAATATTCGTCAAACCGTTCGCAATAACGCTGGGGGGCATCTCAACCATACTATCTTCTGGCAAATTATGGGGTCAGGAGGCGGACAACCGACAGGGGCGATCGCTCAAGCCATTAATCAAACCTTTGGCAGTTTTGAAAACTTTCAGCAACAGTTTAATCAGGCAGGGAGCGATCGCTTTGGCAGTGGTTGGGTTTGGTTGGTTCAGAATCCTCAACGTCAGCTCCAGATTGTTTCAACTCCAAATCAGGACAATCCGATCAGTGAGGGCAGTTACCCAATTATGGGAAATGATGTCTGGGAACATGCCTATTATTTACGCTATCAAAATCGCAGAGCAGACTATCTCAACAACTGGTGGGATGTGGTGAATTGGGATGAAATTAACCGCCGCTATCAGACCGTAACTCAGCAACAGTGACGAAACGATCCTGTAAATTCTTTGCTAATCCTTATGTTTTCCCTCCTCAACCGCACAGACCATCTTGGATTGTTCTCTAACATCGTTTTCTTTGCTCTCTTGGCGTTTATCAGCAATGTGATTACCTTTGCTCTGAACTGGAACTCTAACAGCAACACTGAATTGCAACCTGTTTGGGCACCGCCGGGATGGGCGATTGGGGGAGTGTGGCTGGTGCTTTTGGCTGCATTGGGTGCTGCAAGATGGTTCACTGTTATGCAAGAGAAAAATGTGAGGGAGAAAAAGATCCGAGTTTCTGGCTCCAGTTGGGTGACTGGTCTTGCAGTTTTCTGCTGCCTCTATCCCTTTTGGACACTGGCTTTTGATAGTCGCGTGATGGGATTAATTGGCAATGGGCTAACGCTGCTGCTTGCAGGATGGGTAACGGTTAAGGTGAGTCAGGTTTCGGGATGGGCAACTGTGATTGTTGTAGTGCTTGTAACTTGGGTGATTTTTGCAACACTGTTGTTGATCCGATTAGTTCAACTTAATGGTTGGAATTGACTTCTTTGTACTCAACTCTACCTTTTGCCAGATATCACGCTAAAGATTGTTTGTCTATTTTGGATCTATGGGTGAGCTACCACAATCGTAATCCTGCTTACCCAAGTTCAAGGAGAAACGTAAAGGGGACAAGGATAATGACAACCTCAACCGTTCAACCTGGAAAAACACGGTACACCGTTCAAATGGGTGACACTTTGACATCGATTGCCCAGCGCTTTTATGGCAATAGAGAGCGTTGGCGAGAAATCTACGAGTCTAACCGAAGTGTCATTGGCAATGACCCGAATCAGCTACGAGCAGGTATTCAGATTGTCTTGTCTGGGTCAAATATCAGAACTTACACGGTTCAATCGGGAGATACCCTTTCCTCGATCGCCCAAAAGTTCTACGGTGTCGCTAGACGTTGGGACCCAATCTATGAAGCCAACCGTAGTTTGATTGGCAATGATCCGAATCAGCTTCGCCCTGGCATTCTACTCGTCATTCCACCAGCAGATTTCAGAACCTACACCACAAAAGCTGGGGATACTTTATCCACGATCACCCAACGATTTTATGGTGATCCCAGCCGCTGGAATCTCATCTATGAGACAAACCGCAATGTTGTTGGTTCTGATCCGGATCAATTGCGATCAGGGTTGCAACTTGTCATTCCCAATTTAAGCTAATCATTAAACTCTCGATTCGCGTAATCAAAACAGGTAAAAATACTCACCTCGCTTTACCTTATCCAGGATTTGCCTGTAAGTCTGTGTAAATTTGTGAGGATAATC
>JALOOM010000076.1 GCA_025454395.1 Elainella sp. Prado103 | reverse complement strand
AGGATCGGTGATCAGGATCGGTGATCAGGATCGGTAATCAGGATCAGCGGCTCTCATCTATGTCACTATACTCCACTGGCTTTTCTCCATCATATCAACTGGAGTATACCTGACAATTTATCCATCCCATTTAGATTGACCTTCAAGGAGTAATTTATGGATTGGCACCGTTTGACGATTCTAGGTGCAGCGTTTGCTACATTGATGTCTCCGATCGCCACCACCCGTGAGGCGTTAGCACAACGATCATTAGCCGATCGCTGCATTACGACAATTTCTACCTCCTACGGGGATCGCGTCATTATCAGCAGTTCACCAGAATGCCGAGGCTTCAGGCAATCTACACCCGTTGTTCGTTCTGTGATTGAAGCGGCCGAGCATGAGTTTGAGCTATTTAATGATTCCAATCAAAATATTCAACTCTTGCACCTATTCCCTAGTGGCGATCCGGACGATGTCGCCAGCTATGGCGGTCGGCGGCAATTGGCTCCCGGACGAGCCTGGAGTGTCACCCTGGATGAGGGTTGCGAATATAACATTCTGGTTGAATATGCGGATGGATCACAAAACTATTACGAAAGCGTCAACACTTGCGCTTACGATGGTATTCAAATTCAGTAGATCAACCAAAGCAAGCTCCTGATCGGGGTGAAATCTGGATAATTGAGCTGCTCACACATTTAAACTGGAGTAAAACGCGGCTGGATGAGAATCTTGAGCACATCTCAAGCTGGGCTATCCAGGCGATAAGCTTGCACAATTCATGGTTCATCATCCTTGCTGCTGCGTTTTACTCCTACGATTTGAATTGCTTGTTCTGAATTGACTGTTTTAAGTTGATGATTGACGATCGCTCCAACGTAAAGTCATACATAGAGAGGCAACCAACAGAGAGACAATCGCCAAACCGATCGTCAGGGATGGGGTGAGCCAACTTATAGAACTGAGGATTCCACTATAGAGGCTACTCGCTGCGGCAGCACCAGCAAAAAATAGGCCAACCCCAAGGCCAGAGTGACGATGTGTAGGATAATCCCCAATTTGGGTAAATACCCAGGGTAATACATTATTGAACAGCAGGCTGAATGATAATCCGAAGCCAATCGCGATCAAGGCAGCATCAACCGTTGTTTTAGGCAATAACATCAGCAACAAACAAGCCGCTGTCAACCCATAGCCGAGTTGAATCACGAATGCCCGCCCCCAGCGGATCGTGAGCTGACCTGCTAAGATTGCCCCGATCGCCAAGCTGATAAACAGGGATCCCATGAATAGCGGTGGCTGTAGACCGGCGGCCTTTAAAAGTTTGGGGTATAGTTCGATCGCCAAGCGGAAGACTAAAGTGACGGATAAACCAGCGATCAAAATTGGTAGCCAAACTGACCCAGGAGGAAACGATCGGGGTGGCACGATGGTTTGGCGGGACAGCGGCTGCACCATTTTGAACCAACCAACTGTTCCGACAATGATCAGGGCGGCTGCCACAAAGGTAGGGGCTACCCCCAAGCTGAGCAACCAGGGACTGGCTAATGGTGTGGCCGAACCGGCGATCGCACCTGCTAACGTGATTAAACTCGCTGCCATCGGTAGGTCTTTACGAGTCGCGTATTCTTCCAAAAAAGCCAGAGCCGGACTGCGAAACATGCTAATTGCCACTGCCCACAACACTAACACCACTGGTAGCCACCAGTTAGCCGCTGCATCGGCAGGCAGGCGATCGACAATTCCTGGCAAAACCAAAAACAGAAATGCGGTGATTCCGGCTCCAATTCCAATAATGTAAAAGCGGCCACCCAGCCGCTCGCCCGTTCGATCGGAGGCACTACCAGCCCAGGGTTCAATCCCGATCGCCAAAATGGATTCAATTAGCAATAATCCAGGGGCAAAACTGGCAGAAAATCCGGCTTGGGTGAGGATTCCAGCAAGATGCACACGATAAATAATCCAACCCAGTGTGATGGCTGCATTGACACTGGCTAATGCGGCGGTTGGTCGCCATAAAATCGATCGAGCAGGGGCTGTCAAAGAAGTTTCCATGGGAGTTTGGATGACTGTGGGATCAAAATCTGAACGGACTTGGTGGAAAGTTAAGAATCCAAAATTGACCCGATCAAGCTAAAAAAACCACATGCACGCTTGCTTCTGAGCAAAGCAGGGGAGATGGCGTGGATTAACCTGGTCGGAAAGCTTGAGAGTGAGTCAGAATGATCATGCCTTAGGGAAGCTTGCTCACAAACAGGGAGTATATGCTGTATATATTCAGCGACTTTATTGAATACTCGAATTATACGGTCTCAACACCAAAGTGGACGGAAGTCCTGACTTTTTCTGGCTCTTACTGAGGGCTCTTACTGAGGGCTCTTACTGAGGGCTCTTACTGAGGGCTCTTACTGAGGGCGACTACTTGAGGGCTACCCCAACAGCAGGTGACTCAGGAGGTTTCCATTCCAGAGATTACCCATCCAGCAATTTTCAGATCAAGGGTGAGCCTCTGGACTGCGTTGGCGCAGCCTTTCCAACCAGAGCAACGGGACGATCGCCCGGCTGCCAATCTCCCAATGCTGCCAATCTCCCAATGAATGACACCGATCCAGTTCATTCATTTATTCCAGTTCAGCGGGCAATTAATGAGAGCTTATTTAAACTAATGAAGTAATTGTAAAGAAGTCATAATAATCATTAAAATAGATGTATATAATAGCAAGAGATTGATTCGGTAGGTTGCTCTTCGCAACCGGGCACGTATCGTAGACGCAGCGAAGCTAGAGAACCAATGGAGGGCTGCGGCTCAGGCTCTGTGAGTCACATTCGAATCCGGAAATGTATCAACCTACACTGTAGGAATTATCTAGTTTGTATACAGTCTACAGCATACAGGAAGTGGTTTATTGGGTCGCCCTGAAGGGCAGTGCAGCAACTTTATGGTTTGAGTGGTAGCAGGATGGTTTTGCCTGGTGCTCAGGTCGGTAAGACTCAGGTCGGTAAGGCTCAGGTCGGTAAGACTCAGGTCGGTAAGGCTCAGGTCGGTAAGGCTCAGGTCGGTAAGGCTCAGGTCGGTAAGGCTCAGGTCGGTAAGACTAGGAGGCTGAAGGCATATTTCGACCGCATTGTCCCCAGTCTTTCAAGGTTGCCGCCATTTTGGATACTGTTTGCCATTTCGGATACTGTTTGCCATTTCGGATACTGTATGTCGCCGCAATTTTGTGAATACTAACAGCAAGTCAGTAGGGGAGGAGATATGACCGTCGTTTCATCCGTTCTTTCAGTCAATGGTTCCCGGCTCAACGCCAGCATCGATCGCCTCGCTCGGATCGGGAAACTGCCGAACGGAGACATTTGCCGCCTTGCCTTTACCCCAGAAGATCTGCAAGCTCGTTACTTGGTGCAGCAGTGGATGGTGGAAGCGGGCATGTCGGTGCGGACAGATGCGGCGGGAAATTTGATTGGGCGCTACGACGGCACGATCGCAGGAGCCCCGGCTCTAGGCACTGGCTCTCACATTGACACGGTGCCATCTGGCGGCTGCTACGACGGTGTGTTAGGCGTGCTGGCAGGAATTGAAGTGGTTCGCACCCTGCGCGATCACAAAACACGGTTGCAGCATCCGATCGAAGTTATTGTCTTCACTGACGAAGAGAGTTCCATGATCGGTAGCCAAGCCATGGCAGGCACCGTGCTCATGAATGCACCTGAACGCTATCAACCCAAGATCGGTCAGCCCATCGAGTCTTGCTTAGAGGCGATCGGAGGGGATTGGGATGCGCTGCCTGCCGCTCGTCGCAGCCGGGAAGATTTGGTCGCTTTTGTGGAGCTGCATGTAGAACAGGGTGCAGTTTTGGAACATCACCAAACGGAAATCGGAGTCGTGCAGGGTGTGGTTGGCATGTTGCGTCAACGGGTGATCATCCAGGGGCAGGCGAATCACGCCGGGACGACCCCCATGGAGATGCGGCAAGATGCCCTGATTGCAGCCGCTAAAGTAATTTTGGCTGTGCAAGAGATCGCCCTGAGGATGCCCAGCCAGCCGGTCGCAACCGTGGGTTATCTGACAGTGGCTCCCAATGCGGTGAATATTGTGCCGGGCACGGTAGAGCTGTCAGTAGACATGCGCGACCTCTCACAAGATTGTCTGGATAGCATGATGTCTCGCCTGATGCGCCAGTTGGATGCAATTGCGGCCGAAACCGATACCGAAATCAACATTGCGCCCGTGCTTTGCGTCCAACCGACCCCTGCGGCTCCCTTGGTGCAGAAGACGATCGAAGCCGTCTGTCAGGAGATTGGCTACAGCTATCGCTACATGCCCAGTCGAGCCGGTCATGATTCCCTCGAAATGGGTCGGGTCACTGATATGGGGATGATTTTTGTTCCCAGTCAGGAAGGGCTAAGCCACTCTGGAGCCGAATACACCTCACCGGAGCAATGCACCCAGGGGGCAGAAGTGTTGCTGAAGACCCTGATCGCGCTTGATCAGTCCTATGCTTGTTAGATCGCAAGTTAGATCGCAACGTTAAACCTCGATCGATTGTGTTATGCTAGAGGCGACTCGGACTCATGCGGTTTCAACGCCCAAATCTTGTCAGGACCGGAAGGTAGCAGCAATACGGGATGCTTGGAACAGGCGTGATCTCCGGGTCACCTTGCTTTAAACCCGGTTCTTTAATATGCCCGGTACGTCTTTCGTTTTGCGTCTCGCCCTCCTCCGACTTGCAGTAGGCAGTCCAGCCCCTTTCCTCCTATCCTAGAAGCATGTCCTAGAAGCATGGTTTCGCTACACATCTGCACTAAGGAGTGAAAAAGCAATGCCTGGTTTCGGCGATCTGGTTCAGAAGGCGTTTTATCTAGGTGTGGGTGCCGCTTCCTATGCCGCAGAGAAAGCGGGCACGACGCTCGCGGAGTTGAGAGTGCAGGCCCAGAAGCTGGCCGATGAAATGGTCGCCCGTGGTGAGATTACGGCCGATGAAGCCAAACGCATGGTGGATGACATGGTGAGTCGTGCGCAACAGCCCCCTACGCCTCCGCCCGATGCTCAACCCACAACTCCTCGACGGATCGAAATTTTGGTGGAAGATGAGCCTTCTGAGCAGCAAGCGGTGGATGATCTGCGTCAGCAGGTGGCTAACCTGCAGGAAGAGTTACGGCGACTGAAGCATGAGTAGAGACCTGAGTAGTCGAAAAGTAAATAACCTGCGAAATTCAATAACCTCACTACGAAGCAACGCACACTAACGCACGCTAACGCACACTATGGACGACTGGCAACCGGATTGGTTTAGAGCGTTTGAAACCATTGCCAACGAAATTACTCACGAAGTTGGCCATTTATTTGAAGCGATCGGCCGGGAAATTTCCGAAGCAACAGAAACCTTGTTTCAGCTCTCAGAAGAGGTGGCTGACGAGGTGGCTGAAGACATGGAAACCACTCTGGTGCAGATTGATCAGATGATTGCCCCTAAGCTCGATCAACTGGATGAGCAGGTAGGGCAATGGCTCGATCCCGTTCTGCAAACGCTATTTGGGGTGGGAGCGGTGATCGATCGATCGGTAGAGCCGGTAACCCATACGGTAGAACCCTGGCTGAATCAGCATCCGGTTTGCATTGGCTGCCGCAACTACCATGGTCAAGAATACAACGGCAACTTGCTGGTTTGTGCCATGCATCCCTATGGGGTGGAAGCAGGAGTCGAAACTTGCCCTGACAAGGAGCCGGTATCTTGGAATTTTCCCGGTTTCGAGTGGGATGATCACTGGGATGATCACAACGATCGGTTTTAAGGCGGCTTCCAGGCATGGCTTCAATCCTCAAAAGATTCCCCTGATCGTCCCGATTGTCCTGCTTGTCCAGCCACAATCCCCACCGCGATCGCATCCATCACCCGCGCCACGGGAATGATGTCTAGTTCCGTGCTTTGGATCGGCTGACTGGCGGGCACAATGGCGCGTTTGAACCCTAGCTTCGCTGCCTCTTTCAGCCGCAATTCCATTTGGGATACCGATCGCACCTGACCACCTAGCCCCACTTCACCGATCAACACGGTACTGGGATCGACAGTTCGATCGCGAAAACTCGCTGCCACCGCAACTGCCACTCCGAGATCGGCCGCCGGTTCTGCCACATGCAGCCCGCCGGAAGCCGCCACGTAAGCATCCAGCTTGGAGAGGGGAATGCCGACCCGTTTTTCCAGCACCGCCAGAATTTGCAGCAAGCGGTTGTATTCAATTCCTGTGGTCGATCGACGCGGCGACGGGTAGCTCGTGGGGCTGACCAATGCCTGCAATTCCACCACCAACGGTCGGGTACCTTCACAAGCCACAATGGTGGCTGTTCCGGGCGAATGCTCATCCCGATTACTGAGAAAGAGTTCGGAAGGATTGAGCACTTCTGTCAACCCACCGTCCGCCATTTCAAACACGCCTAGCTCATGGGTGGCCCCAAACCGATTTTTGACCGATCGCAATAAGCGGTGGCTGGCAAACCGATCGCCCTCAAAGTACAGCACCGTATCCACCAGATGCTCTAACACCTTCGGGCCAGCGATCGCCCCTTCCTTGGTCACATGCCCAACGATGAATAGGGTAATGTGCTCGCGTTTGGCTACCTGCATCAAGGCCGCCGTGCATTCCCGCACCTGGGAAACCGATCCAGGGGCAGAGTTGAGTGCTTCAAAGTAAAGGGCTTGAATACTGTCGATCACTGCCACTTGCGGCCGGAGCGATTCGAGTTCCTGCAAGATGGTTTCTAGAGCGGTTTCGGGGAGCAAATAGAGTTGGGGATCGGCTGGATTGGCTGAATTGGCCAGATCGGCTGAATCAGAGCGATCCTGCGGCAGACTTTCGCCGCGAATCCCTAACCGCTGGGAGCGCAGTTTTACCTGCTGCCCTGATTCTTCCGCACATACGTAGAGCACCCGATAGCGTTGGGCCAGTTGGTTCGCAGCTTGTAGCAGCAGGGTAGATTTGCCAATGCCTGGATCGCCCCCAATCAGCACCAGCGAACCTGGCACAATGCCTCCCCCTAAGACCCGATCGAGTTCGGTGTAGCCAGAAGCCAAGCGAGATTGAGGATGATCGGAAATTTGCGGCAGGGTGAGGGACGCGATCGGGTGGGGAGCCTGAGCACGAGCCGCCGGAGCAACCGCACGAGACTTAGCCGTGGGGCGGGCGGAGAGGGAGGTCACCCGGCTAGAAGCAGCCGCAGGGGCTTGTTCAACTAGCGAGTTCCAGGCTCCACACCCCGGACACTTACCAAAAAACTGAGGAAATTCAGCTCCACACTGATTACAAACGTAAAGCGATCGTTGTTTCGGCATTTTGAGAATTGATCGGTGAAATTAAAGAATGATGCGGGTTTTCTTACCGTCCAAGCTAAATCTTAAGAAACTTTGAAATGTAGTGATAATCGGGAGTTCAGCGCTCTAAGTTGAGTGAAGTGAGCTAATATCTTTAATGATAAAGTGATGAAAATTAACGAAGAAATATCAACTTTAAGGAGTGTAAAGTAAGTTGGAGAGTCATAAAGAAAAAATTCTGGTGGTCGATGATGAAGCCAGTATTCGACGCATTCTCGAAACTCGTCTTTCCATGATCGGCTATGATGTCGTCACCGCAGCAGACGGCGAAGAAGCCCTGGAAACGTTTCGCAATGCCAATCCGGATCTGGTGGTGCTGGATGTGATGATGCCGAAGCTGGATGGGTATGGGGTCTGTCAAGAACTCCGCAAAGAATCAGACGTGCCTATTATTATGCTAACGGCCCTGGGCGATGTGGCCGATCGGATTACCGGCTTGGAACTGGGAGCCGATGATTATGTGGTGAAGCCCTTTTCGCCGAAAGAATTAGAAGCCCGGATTCGCTCGGTTTTGCGGCGCGTCGAGAAAGTGGGCACCTCCGGCATTCCCAGCTCTGGAGTCATCCACATCAACAGCATCCGCATCGACACCAACAAGCGGCAGGTTTACAAAGGCGACGAACGGATTCGGCTCACGGGCATGGAGTTTAGCCTGCTAGAACTGCTGGTCGGGCGATCGGGCGAGCCATTTTCACGATCGGAAATTCTGCAGGAAGTCTGGGGCTACACGCCAGAGCGCCATGTTGATACTCGCGTCGTGGATGTGCATATCTCGCGGTTGCGGGCCAAGCTGGAAGATGACCCCAGCAATCCAGAATTGATTTTGACGGCACGCGGCACGGGCTACCTGTTTCAGCGGATTGTGCCCCCCGGTGAAATGGAGTAATTCCATTTTCTCGTCAATTCTCTCAGTCAATGGGGAGAGTCCATCTGATAAAATTTGTGAGGTTTCTATCACAGTGATCAATGGGATCGACTCAGGCACGGATTGCAATTGATGCAATGGGGGGAGACTACGCCCCGGCTGAAGTAGTTGTTGGAGCAATTAGGGCGCAGGAAGAACTAGGGGTGAAAATCCTCCTGGTGGGCGATCCGGCTCAAATTGAAGCCTCGATCAAGCATCATCGATCGGCGCTGCAACCCGAGATCGTGCCGGCGGACGGCGTGATTGAGATGCACGAAGAACCGCTGACTGGCATTCGGCGTAAGCCTAAGGCTTCGATCAATGTGGCGATGGATTTGGTCAAACGGGGGCAAGCAGATGCCGTGGTTTCGGCTGGGCATTCGGGTGCCGCAATGGCATCGGCCCTGTTGCGGTTAGGGCGGTTACCGGGCATCGATCGACCGGCGATCGGGACGGTATTACCGACGGTGAAGGCGAGTAAGTCTGTCTTAATTTTAGATGTGGGTGCCAATGTCGATTGTCGCCCCAAGTTTTTGGAACAGTTTGCCGTGATGGGATCGGCCTATTCTCAGTGCGTGCTGGGAATTGAGCATCCCAAGGTGGGGCTCCTGAATATTGGCGAAGAGTCCTCGAAGGGCAATGAGCTGGCTCTGCGCACCTATCAATTACTAGAAGAAAATCCGGGCATCACCTTTGTCGGCAATGCCGAGGGGCGAGATGTGCTCTCTGGGCAATTTGATGTGATCGTCTGCGATGGCTTTGTCGGCAATGTCTTGCTGAAATTTGCCGAAGCCGTCGGAGAAGTTCTGCTGAACATTCTGCGGGAAGAGTTACCTCAAGGCTGGCGCGGTCGTTTGGGTTCGCTGATCCTGAAGCCGAATCTGCGGCGGATCAAGCAGCGAGTTGATCATGCCGAACATGGAGGTGGGCTGCTGCTGGGTGTAGATGGAATTTGCATCATTAGCCATGGTAGTTCGCAGGCTCCATCGATTTTCAACGCGATCCGAATGGCCAAGGAAGCCGTTGACAACCGCGTGCTTGAGCGTATCCATCTTCAATATCAGCAGAAACAGGCCACCGCCACAGACGGAGAGTAATGCTACAGCTATCGGGAATTGCCATCACGGGGAGCGGCTCCGCTGTTCCGTCAGTTTGCGTCAAGAACGAGGATCTGAGCCAGTTTGTCGAAACCTCAGATGAGTGGATCGCCAGCCGTACCGGGATTCGCCAGCGCCGCTTGGCCCCTCCCGATCAGTCGCTCTGCTCGCTTGCCACAGAAGCATCTCGGCGGGCTTTAGATATGGCGGGTGTCGCTGCTTCTGAAGTAGATTTGATCATTCTGGCCACTTCTTCCCCGGATGATTTATTTGGCAGCGCCAGCCAGATCCAGGCAGCGTTAGGAGCCACCCAAGCCGCCGCTTTTGACCTGACGGCCGCCTGTTCCGGGTTTGTATTTGGCATGGTCACGGCGGCCCAATATATTCGCACCGGGGCTTACCAGACCGTGCTGCTGATCGGGGCGGATGTGCTGTCTCGTTGGGTCGATTGGACGGATCGCCGCACTTGTGTTCTGTTTGGGGATGGAGCCGGGGCGATCGTCATGCAGTCCAATTCAGCAGGCGATCATTTTCTGGGGTTTGAGATGCGGAGCGATGGCACCCAACATGATTGCCTCACCCTGGCCTTTCAGCCAACCCCTCATGAATTGATGGCGGGGCTGACCGTTGGGCAGGGCCAATTTCAGCCGATCTATATGAACGGGCAGGAAGTTTATCGCTTTGTGGTCAAGAAGGTGCCAGAAGTGATCGAAAAGGCCTTGTTCCGCTCAAATTTGACGGTGGAGCAGATCGACTGGCTGCTGCTGCACCAAGCCAATCAGCGAATTTTGGATGCGGTGGCTCAGCGGCTGGGAATTCCCGATCATAAGGTGCTCAGTAATATGGCGCAATATGGCAACACTGATGCCGCCTCCATCCCGATCGCGCTCGATGAATCCGTTCGCTCAGGTCAGGTCAAACCGGGTGATGTAATTGCCTCTGCCGGATTTGGAGCTGGCTTGACCTGGGGGGCGGCCATCTTCCGCTGGGGTCGTTAGCTGCCTGTGGGATTGCGCCCAACCGGGTTTGGCTCGAAATTGGTTTGTACTGAAATCTCAAGAATTGGCACCGCAGCATTGCGGCAGGGTAAGTCATGACAAAAACAGCATGGGTTTTTCCAGGACAGGGGTCGCAATCGATCGGGATGGGGGCAGATTTGTCCGCATTCCCCCAGGCTCAAGCTCGATTTGAGCAAGCGGCTGAGCTACTGGGCTGGTCGGTGCCGGAAATTTGCCAGAGCGAAGCCGATCTGGTCTCCCAAACCCGCTATACCCAGCCCTGTCTCTATGTGATCGAGAGCATTCTGGTGGATTTGTTGCGCGATCGAGATCAGCAGCCCGATTTTGTCGCCGGGCACAGCCTGGGTGAATATGTGGCGCTATACACCGCCGGGGTGTTTGATTTTGCCACCGGCTTGAAGCTGGTGCAACAACGAGCCGAGTTGATGGCGAATACCTCTGGCGGCATGATGGCGGCTTTACTCGGGTTCGATCGCGATCAGCTTGAAGCCCAGATTGCCCAAACCGAGGGTGTGGTGTTGGCCAACGACAATAACGCCGGTCAGGTGGTAATTTCTGGCACTGTCGCAGCCGTGGAAGCGATCATGGCCAATGTCAAATCCAAGCGAGCAGTGAAGCTGAATGTCAGCGGGGCCTTTCACTCCCCCCTGATGGCAGAAGCGGCGGCTGAGTATGGCAAAATCTTGGCGGATGTGACTTTCCAGCCTGCCCAGATGCCCCTGCTGTCTAATGTTGATCCCACTCCAGCCATTGACCCGATCGCACTCAAACAGCGGTTGACCCAGCAAATGACTGGATCGGTGCGCTGGCGAGAAATCAGCCTGCAATTGCCGGAGTTGGGAGTGAGCAAAGTGGTAGAAGTGGGGCCGGGCAAAGTGCTGACGGGCATCATGAAACGCACGATCGCCGATGTTGCTCTAGAGAATGTCGGGACGGTGGCAGATTTGCCGATCGCCTAACGATTCCCACCCATATCTTCTACCCAATCTTCTACCCAATCTTCTACCCAGGTTCAACCAAACTGAAGCGCCTTGCCCCGTACTTCGGTATGGAGCTGACCTCGTTCAAACGCGATCTGTCCACCGACGATCGTCAGCACCGCCCAGCCCGTTAGGTTCCAGCCTTCAAACGAACTCCAACCGCACTTGCTCACCACTTCCTCCCGGCGCACCGGATGGTAGGTGTTTAGATCGACCAGCACCAGATCGGCATCATAGCCCGGTTGGATCAGTCCCTTGTTGGGGATTTGATAGGCCTTCGCCACGGCAGTAGACATCCAGTTGGCCACCTGCGGCACCGTGCAACGACCTTGCATCGCCTGAGTTAGCATCAGCGCCATAGAAGTTTCGACACCGGGCATTCCAGAGGGCGTATGGGGATAGCCTTGGGCTTTTTCTTCTAGGGTATGGGGCGCGTGATCGGTGGCAATCAAGTCGAGCACGCCATCCCGTAATGCCTGCCACAACACCTCGTTATCATGGGCTGATCGCAACGGTGGATTCATCTGGGCCAGTGTGCCAATGGTGGCGTAGGCATCGGTATTGAGGAGCAGGTGTTGGGGAGTCACTTCAGCAGTGACCCAGGCTGGCTTGTCTTGCCGCAGTAGTTCCGCTTCTGCCGCTGTCGAGAGGTGAAGAATGTGCAGCCGCCGCCGATATTTTTTGGAGAGCTTCAGGGCTAGCTGAGTGGCCATCAAAGCGGCTTGACTGTCCTGAATTTGAGAATGAATTGCCGGATCGGTAATGCCTGCAAACTGCTCTCGCCGTTGAAAAATGCGGGCCTGATCTTCAGCATGAACTGCAATCAGCCGATCGCCCTGGGCAAAGATTTTCTCCAGCAAATCCTCTTGATCGATCAACAGTGCCCCATGCATCGATCCCATAAAGATTTTGATGCCGCAGACTGGATTCGCCGTCAGCAATGCCTCCAAATTATCCGCCGTAGCTCCAATAAAAAAGCCATAGTTGACCAGAGATTTCTCCGAGGCTCGCCGCAGCTTATCATCCAGGGCCGCCTGATCGATCGTCAGCGGTCGCGTATTGGGCATTTCCAGAAAGGAGGTGATGCCGCCACGGGCACAGGCACAGCTCGCCGTAAACAGATCTTCTTTGTGTTCCAGCCCTGGCTCCCGAAAATGCACCTGGGGATCGATCATCCCTGGCAACAAAGTCAGGCCCGTTGCGTCAAGGATTTGAGCATCGGCTGGCAGATCTGAAGCCCGAATCTCAGGGGACACTTGGGCGATCCGTCCCGCTTGGGTCAACACATCTCCTTGCAGAAAATCACCGTCGGGTAACAGAATTTGAGCTTGGCGAATCAGTAATGGCTTTGACATCCTATTGGCTTTGACTATTGGCTCTGACATTCTATGTGATACGAAAGTTGCCTGACACAAAAATTGCCTGACACGAAAATTGCCTGACACGAAAATTGCCTGACACGAAAATTGACAAATCCGAGGCTGCATCTAGACGCTGTTTCTAGAGGGTAGCAACGGTTCAGTCCGGCTGATCCGGCAGAAGATCGGCAATGATGCGCTGATGCGCCCAGATTATAGAGGACGCTATGATTGAAGCTTGTGAATCTGCCGCTAGAATTCATTAAGCTTAACTGGCTGTCGTTCCTGCCAATTAAGCTAGACTAATCAACTCTACACCGCCCAACCGTTGGGGCTACCGTCCGAACCCATGCCAACCAATTCAGATTTTCCTTCCGGTACCGATCGCAATAAAAACACTTCTGACTTTACCGCTCCCCACTCAACCGGGAAACCCCCCCAGAAGGACGAAGGCGGTTGGAAAGAGATTGCTAAAACGATCGGACTTAGCCTGGTTTTAGCGTTGGGCATTCGTCAGTTTGTGGCAGAAGCCCGCTACATTCCTTCCGAGTCGATGTTGCCCACCCTGCAAATCAACGATCGGCTGATTGTAGAAAAGATGAGTTACCGCTTCCATCCACCTGAACGGGGCGACATTATTGTGTTTATGCCGCCCGATGAAGCGAGTAAATATTGCCTTGGGCCACAGGCGGCGAATGTACCGATTAAAGATGCCTTCATCAAACGGGTTGTAGCCTTACCGGGCGAAACGATCGAAGTGCGCGACGGCACCGTCTTGATCAACAATCAGCCTTTGCAAGAGAACTATCTCAACGCCAAACCGGACTATCAATTGTTACCCACTGTGATTCCGCCCGACTCCTATCTCGTGCTGGGTGACAACCGCAACAATAGCTGTGATGGGCATTTTTGGGGAGCAGTGCCTCGGGAAAACATCATTGGTCGGGCTGCATTCCGATTTTGGCCGATTAACCGGATTGGCAGCATCAGCGATACAACCGCCACTAATCCTGAAGACATCCTTGCCCCTGGTATATCCCCGGTCAACCCCAGTCCTCCGGACAGCGAAATGCTGCCACCGGCTGATATTCCGCTAGAATCCCCCCCCGTTGCACCTACTCCGATCGAGTCAGCCCCCACTGTACCTACTGTGCCTACTGTGCCCGCCCCGATCGATGCTGTTCCTGGGCAGCCCTCTCCCGCTCAGCCTTGAATCCGGAATCACTTCGGAATCCGATCCCCCTCTTCAATCTGAGACAGGTTGCTGATATGGTCAAGGAAGACCTGAATGTAGGTCAAACCTGACGACTAGCCCAGCAGTATTTGATCAGCTCTTTGATCGGCTCTTGAATCAACTCAATGAGCATCCCATGCTGGTACTTTCGCTTGTTGACCCTTTCTGTCTCGTTTACACTTCTTATCTTTTAAAGATCTCATCATCCAACTTAACCGAGTAGACATGGCACGATATCGATCGATCCTGGCATTGATTCTGGTGATGATCACCACCTTCTTAGTGAGCTGTGGCAATCCCGCCCCCAAAATCAAGGGCCCGCTTTACAGCACCACTCAACTTGAGCAGATTCAGCGCTATACCGAAGATGTACAGGTTCTGCGCGATCAGATGTTAGAAATTCCGCCTCTTGTCCAACAGCAAAAATGGGTAGATGTGGGTAGCTTTATCCATGGCCCGTTGGGTGAGCTGCGGGTGCGCATGAGCCGCTTGGCTAGAACACTGGTACCGAAAGAACAAGAAAAGGCCCTGGCAGCCGCCAAAGAGGTGTTTGAACACCTGAACGCGATCGATGAAGCAGCTCAAACCCGTGACACTACTAAAGCACTCAGCAACTACAACGAAGCACTGCGCGACTTCGAAACCTTCTTTGGGCTGATTCCTAGCTGAGTTCTCACGCTCTGAGTTCTCACGCTCTTATGATTCCGAGCCACAAAATTATCGTACTTGACCTCCTCACCTTGGGGAGTTTTTTTATGCGGGAGCAAGAGGGTGGGACTGGAAAATACCTGGTGAGTGATGAACCACTGGCATCTTTTCTACCGCTAGAATCTCATTTGCAAGTTCTCCTATCTCCCTATAAGACCCACATGTCTATAACACTACCGTTGTCTTGAAGCAGGTAATAGGGGCGTTGTTGGCGGATTAGGTCTTGGATGACGGCTTCAAGCATAGAGATTAGGGTTCAAGAATTTTGACTAGAATTCGCAAAAGGTCTTCTAAATCAGCAGGGACACGGTAGAGATTGAGATCTTGAGTTACTTCACGGGTTTGGCGATCGAACTGCCCAAACTGCCAGATATTCCCCGTTGAAATTGCCCCTTGCAGGACGGTCTGCTCTGACTCGATCCACTGATCCAGTGCAATCAGTTCGATCGCCAATTGCACGAAGCCTCGTTCCAGGTCTTCGTTTTTGGCTTCAATCACCAAAAAGGCTTGACCATTTTGCAGCAGGTAATCTAGGGAGCCTTTGAGTTGATTGCTGACAGCAACGGGGTACTCAACGTTGAGGGTAGCTTGGGTGTAGTGCAGCACATCCGTTAGCACTGGGGCGATTAGGAATTCGCGTCGTGCCATTTCACTGGTAAGGCTGAGGCGGGGCAGGCTTTCTTCGATGCGAGATTTGAGATCGATGAGGCGATCGAGGGAACCAGAATGGTGGGGTAGATTTAAGGCTCGGCGCTGGAGGGAAACGTTGAAGTATGCCAGGATGTCTTGCGGGGCAAAGTTAAGTTTGAAGTAGTCGGCAAAGGTGTAGGACTGATCGGGTTGAATAATGGCGGCTCTGGGCATGGCACGAATCCTCTGTAGGGTTACTCGATCGAAAAATCAGGGATAGCTGTCCCAATTTGCTGCATCAACCAGACGACTTCCTGAGTTTATTGAGTTAAGCCGCAATTGATACAGGTTCAGGCGTTGCAGAATAGAGGTATGAATTAGGATGAATTGTCATGCAATGCCGTGAATGTACCTCCGCCTATATCCGTAAGAATGGCAAAAAAGAGGCAAACAAAATCACATCTGCGTCGATTGTGGTCGCCAGTTTATTGACCGTTACGATCCACTTAAAGGCTACTCCGACGAATTCAAACGAGAATGTCTCAAAATGTACGTCAATGATTCAGTTGATGCTGGGTGCGGTAAGCTGCTCTGGGATCATCAATGGTCTCAAAGTGTTTCTTTAAGCTGGACAACGGGGATTGCTGGCTCATTGGAAATTGCATCGCCACGACCGTTAAATTCTACTCATCTCTTTTTCCCTGCCGCTCTTTTGTTAAGAATTATGTGCGTCTACTCTAATCATACTTCGGACTGAGTTAACGTTTTCGAAACGATTTTATTTTGCATTGGGGGTTCGATCGCTCCTGGTAAAAGGTTCAATTACCATTCATCCATCTCCTCCATCAGTTATAGCGGTCAGTTATAGCGGTCAGTTATAGCGGTAGTGATGATCTTGAGGACATTGCAAAGGCTAGAAACAATGTGCTTAAGCTCCTTGTCGCCAATCTAGATACTTATGGCATATTTAGCCTATCAGGACTGTTTTTAAAACATCCAAACATTCAAAATATCCAAATAGCGAAAACGGGGGTACAAATTTATGTCCCCTGAATTCGCTCTAATATATCGATCACCATTCCGGTGGATCGATTGTTCTATAGTTTAGAAGTAGTCTGATTCAGCCGTTTCC
This sequence comes from Elainella sp. Prado103, assembly GCA_025454395.1. Taxonomy (GTDB): domain Bacteria; phylum Cyanobacteriota; class Cyanobacteriia; order Elainellales; family Elainellaceae; genus Elainella. The sequence continues at coordinate 8,948 of JALOOM010000076.1, read as the reverse complement.
TGGATCGGAATTGGTCTAAGTCAGTTCATTTTATATTCAATTGAACGGTTGGCACGGCTCAAAATCGTAGTGTTGAGCTCAGTGACATCAGCAGACTTACTACATCAGCAGACTTACTACATCAGCAGACTTACCAAACTGTTTTAGCTGCTTTCACCCCCACGCTGCAGCAAACGCTTGAAGAATCGGATCGGATTCGACGAGTGCGGGGGAAGCACCTCAGCCGGGGAGTCAAATTGATGATCAAAAGACCGGGAAGAAGTTAGCTTCAGACCTAGTTCCTTTGCATCTGACTGAGGCTCAGCGACCCCGTATGTCAGACCATACGTGAACAGCGACAGCATAAAAATAAGTTAAATGAACTCTACAAGGCACACAACCGAGTTGATCAACCACTCGAATTCGCGAATTCCAACTGTGTGCTAATTCAATTGTATACGAGACATTTGAACTTTTGCCATAGTAATGCATTCCCCCGATCGGGTGATTCTGTTATCAACCCAACGAGCAATTCTGCGATCAACCTGCGGACTGCTCCCTTCTCCTTTCTGCCCCCACCTGCGCTGTAATCCAATCCAAATAGGGTTGCGAGCCAGTCAGGATCGGTAGGGCAATCACCTCTGGCACCTCGTAGGAATGCAGCTCGCGAATTTTTTGTGCCAATACTGGAAATAACCTTAACTCTGTTTTAATCATCAACTGCCACTCTGCTTCTCGACAAACCTGATCTTGCCAAGTGTAGATGGATTGAATCGGCATCAGGCTGACGCAGGCTGCTAGCTTTTCGGACACCAACGTTTCGGCAATTTTTTCTGCTTCCGATTGAGAGGCCGCAGTCACTAACACAATGCCATAGGTTGCAAGTTGCGCCATTTTGCTCTGTTCCTTTGATTTTGGCTGATTTTCTCGATCGTAGGTTGCTTGAATTTCAACCCTGGAATTTCGTCCTGGAATTTCAACCCCTGTCATCTACTGATTGCAAGATAGATCTTTCCGGCTGCAAAATCTACAATCGTAGTCAATGCAGCCTAAATATGCAGAACCCAACAGGCAAAATTAGAGACGATCGATGCAAAGAATTTTATTCGGCAGCCTTTGGATCGGGTTGGTGATCTATGCATTTCTACTGGCACCTGCCAATCAACCAGACACCTTTGATCTAATTCAGCGGCTTTCCACCGGGCAATGGGCAGGTATCAATCCCTTGGTGATCGCCCTTTTTAATCTGATGGGTGTTTTTCCGATGATTTACAGTTGTCTACTGTTTTTGGATGGGCGAAACCAAAACCTCCCCGCCTGGCCATTTGCAGCCGGATCATTTGGAGTAGGAGCCTTTGCCCTATTGCCCTACCTCGCTTTACGACGGCCAAATCCCGCCTTTACAGGTCAGAAAAATTGGTTCCTCAAGGGGTTAGACTCGCGCTGGACGGGTGCGATCTTGCTCATGAGTACCCTGGCATTACTCGGTTTTGGGCTGAGGGGTGATTGGGCAAATTTTGTGCAACAATGGCAGACCGATCGATTCATTCATGTCATGAGTCTCGATTTTGGTCTCCTCTGCCTGCTGTTTCCCAGTTTATTGGGGGATGACATGGCCCGCAGAGGTTGGAACGATCGACGTGCTTTCTGGCTGTTTAGTTTGGTGCCGCTATTGGGAGCTGTTGTCTACCTCACCGTGCGCCCCCCGATCGGGAAACCATTTGCAACGCCGATCGACTCTGCTACTCCCCTGGATGCCTCACTTACCGAAAATCGATCCTGAAGGTTTGCTCCGGGCTACTCTGTCCAGGACGATCGCTCAAACGAAACTTGAAGGAATCTCCTAAGTCATACCGCAACACTTGGGAGGTCGCTCCATCAGTCGAGCGCCAAGCTAGCGTTGTTTCGGAAAAACTGGGGAAATCGTCATTTTTCCGATCGGTGGTGAGTTGCTGCACGGCTGCTCCGTTGTAGAGGAACAGCTCACGAGTGGCTAAACCAGCCGCATCGGTTGGGCCCACCTGGCTATACCAAACAGCCTTCGATCGCTCTAATCCGGCTGGTAAATCATTGACCCCATTGGTGGTCAGGCGGGTGAGGGCACCATTGTAGTAATACAGCTCATAGGTCGGCTGCCCAGTCACAGTCGGCTGCCCAGTTAGGCTCATCCAGAGGATATTGGTGCCATCTGCCTGGATCACGGCTTCATCGATCGCATTGTTGGTGAGTCGTTGGGTAGCCGCCCCATCCGACTGAAACACCTCGAAAGTAGAGGTTCCACGAGCATCTTTGCCACCGAGGCGGCTCATCCAGACAATTTGATTGTCAACAAAGCTGGTGAGAAAATCATCCACATTGTTGAAGGTGAGCTGGCGTGTGGTGCCCGCATATTGAAATAGCTCATAGGTGGCAATACCCGCATCAGGAGCCCCGACTCGGCTGGCCCAAACGATCCGCCCTTTACTAAGGATCGGCATCGTATCATCAACCGTGTTGTTGGTAATTTGCTGAGCACTACTGCCGTTAAAGTACAACACTTCATTGGTGGGTTTACCTAAGCTATCAATCGGCCCCACATCCGCAGACCAGACTGCTGTTGCACCCTCAATATTGCCAATCACCTCATTGGCAGCATTATTGGTCAGTTGCAGTGTGCTAACTCCGTTGTGGTAAAACAACTCATAGGTGACTTGCCCTTTGCGATCGGGTGCGCCGATCGGGCTAGACCAGAAGATATTGGCTCCGTCCAGACCGACGAAATCCTCATCATAGTTATTAGTCGTGAGCTTCGTCGTCGCGCCTGTCGTGCCATCGAAACTATAAAGCTCATAAGTGGCAATGCCGCGATTCCCGATGCCGCCATCTTGACTCGACCAAACCACCCGCGATCCATCGAGTCCTTCCAGGCGATCCTCTACGCTATTGCGCGTAATTTGGCGTGTTGCCTGACCATCCCATAAAAAGATTTCGCGATCAGTGCCACCATCACTTGCAAATCCTTCCCAAGCGACGGAAAAGCCCGATACCAAGGGCCGAGAACCATTGCCCAACACAGTCATGCCTTGGGACGATCGGCTATAACGCACTTTCCCTTGATCAATATCAGCTTGGGTGAAGCTGTCTCCCGGTTTGAGGGTGACCCCATTGAGCTGCAAGATCCCATTCCCTGGAACCGTCGTCATGGTATACCGCAGTTGATCGGCGGCTTGCAGTTTGTCGCTGGCTTGCAGTTGAGCACTACTGAGCAGCCCCGATCCACCTGCACCGATGGACAACAACTGATTGGCTAGGGTAGGAAGCTCATCGCTGGTTGAAACCCGCAACCGAAAACTTCCCTTTTGTTTAGTCCGATTACTGACGCGAACCACATATTCGCCAGGCTGCAGGTTCGTTGCGATCAACTCCGAAGCAGCTCCAGGATTGGCAGACCGCTTTAAAACTTTCTGCTTCGAATTCAGTAACTGTAGATCCGCATTCGATCGCTGCGAACCTGGGCTCAGGGAAAGATAAACTTCACTACTGCGGTTCAATTTGAACCGATAGAAAACTTCTTTATCTTTTTTGAACTGACCCGTAATATTGAGCGGATTATTCGAAAGTTTAACTTGTCGGACGGGTTGAATTTGTCGGACTGTGCGACTAAACGCCATTCAGGGGGGCTCAAAAAACTGCGTTGTTCAAATCCTACGGTGAAATCGCGTGATCCACATCATTAGAATTGCTGATCGCAGTGGTTGATCGCAGTGATCTCAGTCATATCAAGGGATTGAGCCGCAATTATCCTCCAACCTGACTCAACGTGATCTCAGGCTGACTACAGGTGGTGATCAACTCCTGCAAATCATGGATGAGGTAAATCGGCACCCTGAGCTGAGCTTGCAGCTCCTCCACAGTCATGTCATCCAGGAACCGATTTTCGTCATGCTTGAGCATGAGGGTGGGGAGTAAGACCCCCTCACCTAGTATCTGAGTAGGTAAGCTTTGTAACAAATCTTGACCCGTCAACAGTCCGGTTACGGTGATCTCCTGCCCCCAGTAATCACTCCGCAGAGCTGCCAGTTGAATCGTTAACCCCTCCACCTGGTTGAGTCGCTGAACGATCGGTTGAAAGGCTTGTTCGACCGCATTTCCTACCACCCAAGTCAATCGACGAGGCGGATCCACTCGCTGAGGGAGTTGTCTGGCAAAGGTGCGAAATTGTTGGAGAAATTGATGGATCGAGCCCACTCCATTGCCAATCTGGGGGTAATCTTCATAGTGGGAAGCCGGGGGTAAGGGTTGACGGGCAATCAAAAACCATTCATCTGCCAACCAGGCAAAGGTCGTGCCGAGCTGTTGACGGAATTTGGCTTGCAGGGGTTGAACTTGGGCGATCACTTCTGCCGCTTTTTCAGGCGACACCGGCACTAACTCATCTTCAGTGGGGCGGAAGCGCGTTAACCCAACCGGCACCACGGCCACCGAAGCCACTGCGGGCAAATCCCCCTGATGGAATTGAGCTAAATCCAGTAAAGTCCGTTCTAGATGTATCCCATCGTTGATACCAGGACACAAAACCACTTGGGCATGGATTTGCAATTGATGTTCTTGAAACCAGCGCAACTGATCAAGAATCAACCCGGCTCGCGAATTTTTGAGTAACCGAATTCTCACCTCCGGCTCTGTAGCATGAACGGAAACATAGAGGGGAGACAACCGCATCTGGGCGATCCGCTGCCACTCTCGTTCCGGTAGATTGGTCAACGTCAGGTAGCTGCCGTAGAGAAAACTGAGACGATAATCATCATCTTTGAGATAAAGGCTCTGGCGTTTTCCGGGTGGCTGCTGATCGATAAAACAAAAGGGACAGCGGTTATTACACTGAATCAGGCTGTCAAACAAGGCGGTTTCGAACTCCAACCCCAAGTCTTCGTCATAGTCTTTTTCAATTTCTACGTGATGGGTTTTGCCCTTAGCATCCAGCACTTCCAAAGTCAGAAATTCATCTGCACAGAAAAACTGGTAATCGATCAAATCTCGCGGTTTTTGACCATTGATAGCAACCAGTCGATCGCCTGCTGTAAAGCCAATTTCAGCAGCGATCGAATCGGGCAAGACACCCGTAATTAAGGCCGGACGAACAGCAGCTTCGCTCATAGCGCGACCACTCAGGTCAACAATAATTCATGAAACACCATCTTTTACTCTAGCTTTCTCTTCCCAATTGGATCAGATTTGGGCTAGAGGCAGGGTGAATTGGTTAGAGGCATCTTCCCTCTGCATCTTCCCTCTGCACCGGACTGATCCTACCCCAGCCAGCGCACTTGAGCTTGGCGGTGAAGCACAGGTGGTGAAGCACAGGTGGTGAAGCACAGGTGGTGAAGCACAGGCGGTAATTGGAATTGATTGTTGTGCCTTAGTTGTGCCTTAATTGTTGTGCCTTAATTGCTTGTTGTGCTTTAGAAAATGAAGTGCTTAGCATTGAGTGTTTCCGCATTCACATCCTTGAGCAGGGCAAGATTACGCCAGCCATCCAGACTCACCTGCACGAGGGTATCCTCTTGCTGCTGCTTGAATCGCACGTTTTGCATCGATCCACCGGATCCCTTCAACAGTTGCTTCAGGTCAAACCGATCCTTGAGAATTTCGAAGTCGGTGACGGTATCCCCCAAGCCAGTGCCGAGATCGGTAGCAGCGTGGTAGATGAATCGATCGCGCCCCTGCCCGCCGGTGAGGCGATCATTGCCTGCGCCGCCAATCAACCGATCGTTACCCCGATCCCCGATCAGCCAATCGTTGCCTTCATCGCCCATCAACCGATCATGGCTGCCATTGCCATTCAGCCGATCATTACCCATGCCGCCGCTCATGCGATCCCGACCTTGACCGCCGTTCAGGATGTCATCTCCATCGCCACCTCGCATCTTATCGTTACCCGTACCACCATTGAGCAAGTCATTGCCCGTGCCACCATCCATATCATCGTGATTACTACCGCCATTCAGGATGTCATCCCCCGTATCTCCCCGCAGAACATCGGCATCACTGCCTCCGTTGATGATATCGTTACCATCCCCTCCACTCAGAATATCGAGATCGCTAAAGCCATTCAGAATATCGTTGCCCGTCGTTCCAGTGACTCGATCGGAACCTTGACTCCCCGAACCCCGGCGAGGCGGTTCCATAAAGTCTGGGATGCCGTTGTTGTCGCGATCGGGCGAAGCGGGCAAGGGGCGGCCAGTACTCCCAAATCCAGTTGGATCACCATCGATTGAATCTGCCAGTCCATCGCCATCGCTATCTGGACTATCCAGGATGCCATCTCCATTTGTATCAAGTGCAGCATTACCTTGTTCTTGCAAATCGAACGATCCATCATTGTCGCTGTCTAGGTCGCGGTAGTTGGGGCGACCATCCCCATCCGCATCGGGTGGAGTTAAAGGAATGCCACCTGTGGCTCGATCCACCGAATCTGGAATGCCATTTTGATCCCGATCCACCGGCACCCCGGTTCCCACCCGTCCATCGCCATCAGGATCGGTTCCCCCGGCTTCGATCACATCTGGGATGCTGTCATTATCGGAATCGAGATCGCGATAGTCAGCTACACCATCCCCGTCCGTATTGGGTACTGGCAAAGGAGTGCCATTGGTTTTAGGATCCACTAAATCGGGCAAGCCATTCTGATTGACATCAGTGGGTATACCCATACCAATTGCGCCATCGCCATCGGGATCCGTACCACCTGCTTCGATCACATCAGAGATCCCGTCATTGTCGCTATCTCGATCTTGAAAGTCGCGTTTGCCATCTCGATCGGTATCATAAACCGGCAAGGGGATGCCACCCAGATTCGGATCGAGCCGATCGGCAAGCCCATCATTATTGCGATCGACAAAGCCATCAATGATGCCATCACCCTCTGCATCAAATCCGCCCGCTTCTCGCACATCCGGGATCCCATCATTGTCGCTGTCTAAGTCCAGTCCATCCGGGATCCCGTCATTATCGGTATCACCTTCGCCTTCATCAATATCGAGAATGCCATCGTTGTCATCATCTCGATCGGCCGAGTCGGGGATGCCATCGCCATCTGTATCGGTAAAGTCAAAGCCACCATAAACGCCTTTCTTGCTATCAATTGAGTCAGCAACGCCATCTCGATCCCGATCCGTCAAGTCATCAATGCGGCCATCGGCATTGGCATCTGGTGTATTCGGCCCGTTGGGTAATTTAGCTTCCAACCGATCGGGTAAGCCATTCCCATTACTATCTAGCTCGCGATAGTCTGGAATACTGTCACCATCAGCATCGGGTAACTGAGCATTTGGCAACCCAGCTTGATCGCCAAATCGATCCGGTGTACCATCAACCAAATCTCGAATCCCATCTCCATCGCGATCGGTTTGATCCACAACGCCATCGCGATCCCGATCGACTTGATCCGGGTTCAGTCCTGCTTCCATCAAGTCTGGCAAGCCATCACTGTCGCTATCCAGATCACGGAAGTCAGCCCGTTGATCGCCATCGGTATCAGGGATCGGTAACGGTACACCAGCTTGGTTGGGATCGACCGGATCGGCTAAGCCATTGCCATCCGAATCGACCAAATGTCCATCAATCAACCCATTGCCATCCGCATCCTGACCACCCGCTTCCACCACATCATTGATACCATCGTTATCGGCATCGAGATCCTGGAAGTCACGAACCTGATCCCCATCAGTATCAACCGGACGATCGGCCAAACCATCACCGTTGTAGTCAGGAATGCCAGAGTCAGGCTGGGTTTCGATCGCGTCGGCGACTCCATTTTTACCAAAGGGGTGGATGGAATCGATCGCTCCATCTCGATTTTGATCCAACTGATCAATGGTTTGGCGATCCAGACCACTTTCCTCTAAATCAGTAATGCCATCACCATCAGAATCAAGATCCAAACTATCGAAAATGCCATCACCATCTGTATCTCGATTGGGATTCCCCTGTTGCTCATCAGTGTCGAGAATGCCATCGTTGTCATCATCCAGATCTTCTGTGTTGGGAATCCCATCCCCGTCAATATCGGCACTCACATTGATGGTGACGACTGCGGTCTCAAGATTACCAGCCGCAGTAGTGACCTGATAGGTAAACTGATCGATCCCTCGAAAGTCGCGATTAGGGGTATAGGTGATCGTTCCATCCAGGTTCACGCTGACCTGCCCCTGTTGAGCCGCAGAAATATCTGTAACTTCAACTTTGCCACTAAATTGATCGTTGCCCAACACCGGAATGGTAATCGGCGTATCTTCCAATGTTGTTCGCTGGTCTGCAAGGGCATCCTGGATTGGATCGATCACAACCTCAACAGTAGCAGTCTCTGTTTTCCCGCCTGAGGTCACGGTGTAGGTAAAGGTGTCGCTCCCATGAAAGTCTGGATTGGGGATATACTGAATGGTTCCATTGGGGTTAATTAATACTTGTCCAAACTTTCCTTGCGTAACAGCGCTAACCTGAGCATTGGGGGCAAAGCCATCATTAGCGAGAACATTGATTGCGATCGGTGTATCTTCATTTGTACTCGCTGCATCATCTTGAATATCCTGAACTGGCTCAACAGTGATGTTAACTGTTTCCGTTTCGGTGTTACCTGCGGCGGTAGTTACTGTGTAGGTGAATGAGTCAGAGCCGTGGAAATCATCATCAGGTGTATAAGTCACCTTACCGTTTTGCCCGATCGTGACTGTACCGTGCTGTCCTTGAGTCACACCTGTAACAGTTGCACCCGGCTCAAATGAATCATTACTGAGGACATTAATCTCGACCGATGTATCCTCATCCGTCGTGGCAGAGTCAACTTGAGTATCCTGGACTGGCTTAACGGTGATATTGACGGTTTCCGTTTCGGTGTTACCTGCGGCGGTAGTTACTGTGTAGGTGAATGAGTCAGAGCCGTGGAAATCATCATCAGGCGTGTAAGTCACCTTACCGTCTTGCCCGATCGTGAC
>JALOOM010000008.1 GCA_025454395.1 Elainella sp. Prado103 | reverse complement strand
GTTGATCGCTGAGTCGTGGTCGATTGTGCGGGAGGTGGCACGGAAATTTCGATCGCGGCCGGTGTACTCCTCGCCGTTAGTGGCAAACGTGCGATCGTTTGAGTTCTCTGCGGCTGGGAGGGGAGGCTCGTAACGACTGGAGTGGTGGTTTGGGGGGATCGATGCGCAAAAGTGGCGGAACGAGCGGCCGGGGGGAGGCTGGAGATCAGGGCTGGAGTCTGGCTGGAGGGAGTTTGAGCAAGGGTGGAGGGGGAAACTGGGCGAGGGGGAGCTTGGGGTGGGGCAGTGATAGTTTGATGAATGGTTTGAGCAGGGGTGGTTCGAGCAGGGGTGATTTGAGCGGTGGTGGTGTGAACGGTTAGAGTTGGGGCTGAGCTGGGTAGGCGATCGGCAATGGAAGCAAGGGTGGTGCTTGAGGCGGTGCCGGTTAGGTCAATTTGCCCGCTGGTTTGGCTGATGGCGAGCTGGTTGCCGAAGGCGGGAAAGGGCTGGTTGGCGGCGAGGGCATCAATGTCTTGCTGTTGGTTGTGCAAAAACACGTTGTTGCCAGGTTGCCGGGGGGTGCCCAGATCGGGTTGGGCTTGGGCGATTACTAACAGTCCATCGCGTTCGCTGTCTTCGATCGTGTTATTTCGCAGGATGGGGTGGGCTTGATCTTGGACGACAATGCCATCCCGGTTCTGACTGAGGCGGTTGCTGAGGAGTTGGGGGGCTGCGGTTTCGCGAATCAGAATGCCAGTGGCAGTTCGTTGAAAGACGTTGTTTTCCACGGTGGGCTGGGCTGAACCGGCGATGGTTAATCCGCTGACTCGATTTAATAAAAACAGGTTGCCTTTTACAACAGCGCTACTATTTCCCGCGACGATCACGCCGGTTTGGGCATTGCCAGTGATGGTATTTTTTTGCAGGATCGAACTGCCGGTTTCTAGCCAGACTCCCTGTCCACGTAGGGTAGAGTTGGTGATTGTTACTCCCGTCAACGTGGTTTGATGGGCTCCTACCACGGTGACATTCTGTCTGCCTGAATGGAGGCTTTGATAGGAACCATTGCCTTGTAGGACAGTGCCGTTGCCTAACTCATCTGGATTCCCTTGCACGGTGACTCCTGATTTGAGTTGGATCGGAAACACTTCGCCGGTCTGTTCGCTGTAGGTGCCGGGTGCCAGTTGAATCACTGTTTGAGGGCTGGCTTGCTCAAGGGCTCGTGTTAAGGTGCGGAAGGGGGCTTGCTCACTCCCATCGGCGGTGGCATCGTTGCCGGTTCGCGGATTCACCCATAGTTGGGTCTGATTTTGTGGAACTGGCTGGCTAGGCTGATTTCGCTGATTTCGTGGTTCTGGGTTGGCCTGTCTTTCTGCGGCTTCCGCATAGGCACCAAACTGGCGATTGTTCAGTAGGACGATCGACAACACACTGAAGCTGGCCGCGAATAACATCAGCCGATTTTTCCAGGCAGCCATTTCTAATCCAGCGGCTGGGCGACTGGGTGGAGGATTGAGCAGCATGAACCATTCTCCCGATCTGCAAATCACTGGCAATCCAGCAGGCACTCCATCGAACCCGAGTTTGCTGGTTGTAACGGTTTATTCAAGAACTGATGGAACCGTGAGTCAGCTACTGTCGTCTTGCTACGAATGACCCAGATGCTGGATCGCAATCTGCTGGATGTGGAGTACAAAAAACGCGCTATCCTTAAGTTCACGCTACAGCTAGGGGGATTCAGTTTGACTTCAGATCACAAACTCCGGTTACTCAATTCTGCCTGATTTTTCTTTAGTGAGAGCAATTTTGAGAAGAGATTCAAAAAAATTTGAAGTGATGCCAAACATGGGCTGATCATTTGCCGTACTTTTGTCCTTTAGCTTGCTGTCAAAGGGTTCTCAAATGATTTAGCCAAATGATTTAGCCAAATGACTCGCCGAGCAATCATCACCCTTGATTCAGGATTCGCCGTTCAAGCGCCCGTAACATAGCATGGGAAAACATACATCCAAGCGATCGCGCCAGTCACCTGCCATGAAAGACTCTTCACTCTCGCCTCGTCCGCAGTCTTCTCTACGCCCACCCCTAGCCGAACCCCCTCGTGCCTTGACTGCTTCAGAAGGAAGGGCTGAGACGATGATTGGATCTGCTGCCCCAGAAGGTGGCTCAAGGCTGGGATCGACCCCTGGATCAACGATGGGACTAACGACTGGATCAACCACGGTTTATCGAATTTTAGATGCCAACCTCGATCGGGCTAGAGAAGGGCTGCGAATCATTGAAGAATGGTGTCGGTTTGGTTTGAATAACCCCCAGTTGACAAACCTGTGTAAGCACCTGCGGCAAGAGTTAGGACAGTGGCATAGCGATGAGATCCGGGCTGCTCGAGACACCCCGAACGATCCGGGCACTGAATTAACCCATCCTCAAGAAGAGCAACGAGCCAACATTACGGAAGTGCTGCGGAGCAATTTCTGTCGCGTTCAAGAAGCGCTGCGGGTGTTGGAGGAATATGGCAAGCTCTACTCGGAAGCGATGGGAACTGCCTGCAAGCACATGCGCTATCAGGTGTATACGCTAGAAAGCAGTCTGATCGGTCATCAACGTCATCAGCGTCTGAAGCAGTCTTATTTATATTTGGTGACCTCGCCCGTTGAGAACCTATTTGACGCTGTAGAAGCTGCGCTGGAAGGTGGATTGACCTTAGTACAGTATCGGGATAAAACTGCCGATGATCTCGTCCGCTTGCGCACGGCTGAACGGTTGAAGCAACTTTGTCATCGTTACAATGCCTTGCTGATCTTGAACGATCGCGTCGATTTGGCCCTGGCGGTGGATGCCGATGGAGTGCATTTGGGTCAGGAAGATTTGCCAATTGCCCTGGCCAGAGAGTTGCTGGGTACGCAAAAAATTATTGGCCGATCGACTAAAAATCCCCAAGAGATGCAGCAGGCGATCCAGGAAGGGGCGGATTATATTGGCGTGGGCCCGGTGTATGAAACTCCGACTAAAGCAGGACGGGCCGCCGCCGGGTTAGATTATGTTCGTCATGCGGTGGCTGAAGCAACGATTCCCTGGTTTGCGATCGGGGGCATCAATCCGGAGAATTTGGCGGAGGTGATTTCTAATGGAGCAGAGCGAGTCGCGGTCGTTCGTGCGATCATGGAGGCAGATCAACCCACGCTCATGACCCAGTTTTTTATCTCGCAGATGCATCGGGTGCAGACGATCCGAGCTACCCAGGAAGCCCAAAATGGATGAATTTAAGACAAATCGCATGAGCCAGCAGAAAGTGAGCCAGTAGGAAGTGAGCCAGCAGGAAGTGAGTCAAACCGTTACCCTTCAAGTCAATGGAGAGCAGCACCAATGCCCAGCGGCGGTTTCACTGCCTGCTTTTCTGGAGCGATTAGGGCTCAATCCCCGCTTGGTAGCCGTGGAATATAACGGTGAAATCCTGCATCGGCAATTTTGGGACAATACAACCATGCAGGACGGTGATCGCCTGGAGATTGTCACGATCGTGGGGGGTGGCAGAGGGTAAGTTGCCGGTTGGCTTAGCTGGGTTTAATCAACTCAACCGCATCCCGACCATCGATCGGTTGCAAATAAACTTTGATGGTTTCCTCTTTGGAGGTGGGTAGGGTTTTGCCGGTGAAATCTGGGTGAATGGGTACATCGCGATGGCCACGATCGACTAAAACTGCTAAGCGAATCACCTCGGGGCGGCCATACTCGGTGACCGCATTTAAGGCAGCTCGGATAGTGCGACCTTTGAAAATTACATCATCGACCAGTACCACAGTTTTGCCCGACAAATCGAAGGGAATATCGGTTTTTTCGGGGGTGCGGAGGTCAATTTGATCGAGGTCATCCCGATAAAAGGTGATATCCAGTGAACCTACGGGAATGGGAATTTGCTCAAAGGCTTCGATCTGACGAGCCAGCATCGCTGCGAGAGGCACACCCCTGGTGTAAATTCCTAGTAGCACCAATTTCGCCAAATCTGCCGATCGCTCTACAATCTGGGAAGCCATGCGGTTGAGGGTGCGGCGCAGTTCATCAGCCGATAATATCTCCACGGTTTCAGGGGGCATATTGTTATAGAGAGCGAGGTGATAGAGAAACCATTTGATTTTTCCGTATTATCCCCTTGATGCTTCTTCCTTGCATCGATTCCCGCATTGATTGATCTGATTGATGGATCGGTATGATTCACGATGAACCGAGCTGATGTGATTTTCCAGCCAGATGACCAGCCAGATGACCAGCCAGATAGTTACCTAGATAAAGATTTACAAAGTGTGCCTGGCTCAGGATTGTCCGAAGTTGAGGTGTTGCAACGTCGGGCCAGGGGTGAAGGAAACATCACAAGGCTGCAAACCAGCCGTTCCTATCGCCAAATCCTGCAAGAAAATTTATTTACTGCGATCAACGCCATCTTTTTCGCCATCAGCCTGGTGATGTTCCGGTTGGGGCGCTTCAGTGATGGGGTGTTAGTAGTGATCGTGATTTTTGGTGGGGTGTTGATCAACATCTATCAAGAGATTTGGGCTAAACAGCAGCTCGATCGGATTGCTCTCCTCAGCCGCCCCAAAGCCACCGTGATTCGGGAGGGCCGATCGCGCTTGATTGATCCGAGTGAAATTGTCCGAGGTGATATTTTACAGGTGCAGGCGGGCGATCAAATTGTGGTAGATGGGCAAATGGTCGGTCGTGGGCGCATTGAAGTTGATGAGTCATTGTTAACGGGTGAGTCGGATTTAATTCCGAAGCAGAAATCTGATCTGGTGTATTCCGGTAGTTTTTGTGCCAGTGGTACAGCCTGCTATGAAGCGCAGAAAGTGGGAACGGAAACCGTTGCCTACAAGCTGATGTCAGGGGCACGGGCTTTTCGTCGATCGCTCACGCCACTGCAAGTAGAAATCAATGTGGTGATCCGGATCTTCATGTTGCTGGCTTGCTTCCTCTGGACTTTGGTAGGCATCAGTTTTCTCAGTAGCAGTTACTCAGCAAATGAGATTGTGCAGCGGTTTGCTGTGATTGCTGGTTTGGTGCCAGCCGGTTTGTTGTTGGCGATCACCCTGGCCTATGGGTTGGGCGCGGTGCGGATGGTGGGGCAGGATGTGTTGATTCAGCAAGCGAATGCGGTGGAATCTCTCAGTAATGTCGATACACTCTGCCTGGATAAAACGGGGACTTTAACCACGAACCAGATTTTGCTGCAAGAGGTCTACCCGATCGGTATCACCGAACCCGCCTTACGCGAACAACTGGGAGATTATGCTGCTAGTGTCACCACCACTAATCGAACCAGTGAAGCGATTGCGGCCGCCTGTCCAGGTCGATCGCGCCATCTGAAGGCAGAGGTGCCTTTTTCTTCTGCCCGCAAATGGAGTGCGGTAGCCTTTGACGATCCCGATCGGCGGGGCATTTACCTGCTGGGGGCTCCGGAGGTGCTGTTGACCACTACTGGGTTACTCAGTGCCGAGATGACGGAATATATCCAGTCGGGAGTCGAGCAGGGTTTGCGAGTGGTGCTGTTTGCCTATAGCCCGGATCCATTGGAGCTGTCGGAAGCCGTGCCCCAGTTGCCCGAATCGGTGCCGTTGGGCATTTTACGGTTTAGCGATCAACTCCGTCCTGAAGCCCAGGAAACGCTGGATGGGTTCGCTCAGGCGGGGATTCGCGTCAAAATTATTTCTGGAGATAATCCGCAAACGGTCGCGGCCTTGGCTCGGCAAGCGGGACTCCAGGACGATGATCGGGTGATTTCGGGAGTCCAACTGTCCCAGATGGATGAGTCCCAGTTGACCCAGGCGGCTGAACACTATACGATTTTTGGTCGCATCACACCCGATCAAAAAGCCATGCTGGTGAAACAGCTCCGCAAATCGGGAGCCTATGTTGCCATGATTGGGGATGGGGTGAATGATGTGCTGTCGCTGAAACAGGCTAACCTGGCGATCGCGATGGAAAGCGGCAGTAAGGCTACCCGTGGGGTGGCTGATATTGTGTTACTCAAGGATTCGTTTGGAGCCTTGCCACGCGCATTTTTGGAAGGACAGCGCATCCGAAACGGCATTCAAGATGTCCTCAAGCTGTTTCTAGTACGCACTTTCTGCGTCACGCTGTTGATCTTTGCGGCGGCGATCGTCACCGATAGTTTTCCTCTGCAAAATAAGCAAAGCGCGATTGTGGCTCTGATTGGTGTGGGCTTCCCGACCATGTGTATTCCAATTTGGGCCCAACCGGGGCTGTTGCCGCGCCGCAGTATGGTGCGATCGATGTTACATTTTGTAGTGCCAGCAACGCTGAGCTTAACGCTAGTGGCCCTGCTGGTTTACTTGTTTTACCTGGTGGTTGCTGTGCTGGATCTGCCGCCTGGAGCTACCCTGTCTCAGGTGAATCATGCGATTCCGCGCAGCGCTTTGGTAGCCATTTTGGTGATGGGAGAACTGCTGCTGATTCCCTTCCTCAAGCCTCCCACTCGCGCATGGGTAGGTGGTGAGCCATTGAGTGGAGACTGGCGTTATTCGATCGTCTCCTTGTTGCTACTGTTGCTCTATTTGCTAATTGTCAGTTTGCCTCCCCTGCGTCGGTTTTTCGAACTCTATCCGCTCGATCCCTTACATTACTTTTTCATTGGTTTGGTGGCGATCGAGTGGTGCTTTATTCTCCGGTTTATCTGGCGGACACGATTTTTGGATCGGTTCTTGGGGGTGAACTTGCGCTGAAAATCTAGCCTGGGGGAGATGGGTGGAGCTATTCAGTTGCGTTGCCTGAATCTGAGGCAATCTAGTCATTGAGGCAATCTAGTCATTGAGGCAATCTGGTCATCTGTAAGGTCATCTGAGGAAATGAAGTCATGCGTTTAGAAGCGGGCTGCCAAATTACGTTTGAAGCCACTGACTCCACGCCCGTTATTTTGATGTTGCGGCCGCGCAGTGGTGAGGGTCAATGGGTGATCCGGGAGGAATATTTACTGACTCCCCCTGTTCCCGTGATTGAATATACCGATGGTTATGGTAATCTCTGTCAGCGGTTGATCGTGCCCACCGGCTCTTTTCAGGTTCGATCGAGCGCAATTGTGGAAACCGCCGATGCGATCGATGTGCTTCCTGAGGCAGCCTATGTGCCGGTTGAACATTTACCGGAACAGGTATTGCAGTTTTTATTGCCCAGTCGCTACTGTCCGGCCGATCGAATGGGTGATCTGGCTCAGGAAATTGTGGCCGATTGCCCACCGGGTTATGCGCAGGTGGAAGCCATTCGTCATTGGATTCAGACGCATATCGAATATGCCTACGGCACGAGCGATGCCTCAACTTGGGCCTTGGATACGGTGGAACATCGGACTGGAGTTTGCCGGGATTTCGCCCATTTAGGGATCGCGCTTTGCCGCAGTCTCAATATTCCGGCGCGGATGGTGGTGGGCTACCTTTATGAACTGGAGCCGATGGATCTTCATGCCTGGTTTGAAGCCTATGTGGGAATGGATGCCACTGGCATGACTGGACGTTGGTATACCTTTGATGCGACGCAAGCGCAACCTCGCGGTAATCGGATCTCGATCGCCTATGGCCGAGATGCGGCTGATGTCGCGTTGGCAACTCAGTTTGGCCCAATGCAGCTCGTGAATATGCAAGTTTGGGTGAATACAGTGGCCTTAGAGCCTGCGGAATCTGCTTAAAGGCGAAAAATTTTAGAACCTAACAAATTGGTAACGCTGAGAGATTGAACGGCGCAGGGATTGGCACCTGGCAAGGCTAAGTATTCAGGGCATAGCAAGTATTCAGGGCATAGCAAGTATTCAGAGCAAGATATTCAGAGTATGGAAGAGTTCTCGGAATTAGAGTTTGAGCATGAGGTTAGTGTATGGGAAGGGATCGCGATCACGGGAGGTGCGGTATTAATTGTCGCGGCTGGGCTGATTGGACTAGGGGTGAAGGCTTTGGGCAATGCCTTTGATGCCGATCGAGCAGAGGCGATCGCCCAGAGTTTGATGAACTACGAAATTCCGGGTGGATCGCAAGGATTTTTCGGCACCAACATCGGCGGTGGCAAAATGGCGGTTGTGGCCAGCACCGATCTTTTGCCGATTCCGGCGGAAGTTGCCCCAATTCCGATCGTGGAGCTATTTCTAGCCCGAATGCCGCTTCCGGCGGTGACTGAACTGGAAACTGCAACCGGAACGGAAGCCTCTCCAGTGGCCGATAATGGGCTATTTGCTGGTTTTTCCTTCTCCTATCCTGATCCCGCTGCCTTTCAGGTGGAAACTGAACGGATAGACCAGAAGTTATTGTGTGAGAGTCTGGTGCCAGTCACCATTCAGCAGGGCCGGCTCACCTTACAGCCTGAGGTTGCCCCTGTCCCAGCGATCCGCTATGAGGTTAAGCGACCCAGTGAAGCAGAAAGTAACCTGGTCGTGATTTCAGCCGTGGGGGAGGCGGCCGCCGATCGGGCTGAGCAGGTGTTTAACTCCCTCGTTTGTCAGGGCGTGGGTTAGTCGGATGTTGCCATATCCTCGATCGAGGGTGAATCTTCAGCCCGACTGGGCCTTTGAGCCACCTGGACTAACCTGCTTGCAGTTGGGTCATGGCCTGGACGATCTGTTGGGAAACGAACGGCAACAGAGCTTCATTCTGACTTTGAGCTTTCCCCTCCGTAAACACCACCAGTAGATAGGGTGCTAAACCGGGAATTTCGATATAGGCGGCATCGTGGCGAACTTGGCTCATCCAGCCTGCTTTTGACCAAAGTTGCGCCTGGGGGGGCAAACCTGCGCCTAAGAACCCCGTGACCTGATTCTCTGGATCGACGGCGAGATCAGCCGGATTCAAACTGCGGTGCATCAGAGCCATCATGGCTTGCGATCGGGTTGAGGAGACGGCAATTCCACCGATAATGCTATGCAGCAAGCGAGCTGTGGCATTGGTGGTGAGTCGGTTGCGATTGTGCGGCGGATCGCCGAGAAAAATATACTCTCGTCCGTAGGCTCCATCACACCAGGTTTTTTGATTCACGTTGATGCTTTCTAGTTCGATCCAATGGAGAGACTGAAAATAGCGATTAACGATATTGCGTTGATATTGCCAGGTTTCAAAGGGGCCAGGTGGCAACTCAGGCCCACTGGTGGTGCCACTGAGCATATCGACAACCAGACTGGTGGCATCGTTGCTAGAGTCTACAATCATGTCTCGAATGGCTCGATCCAACTCGGAACTGGGGAGGATCATATTTTTATCTAGCCACTCCTGTACAGCGACTAGGTAAAACAGCTTAACGATGCTAGCGGGATAGATCAGTTCAACGCCACGATAGGCAAACCCACGCACGGGATAGCGCCAGAATTCTTCTGCGGTCAGGGCTCCCCCTGTATTGACCGGCACCGGCTCATTGTAGACTAGCCAGGTTAGGGCAATCTGATTTTGAGCTAAGCCAGGAAAGGCTTGCCAGGTGGCTTCTAAGATTCGATCGCCCCACTGGTTTAAGGCTTCATCACGGTGAAAGAAAAGCATGGCACAATGATCGGTCAGGACTTGAGAATGATGCCAGTAATTGAGTGTTACTACGCTGATTTTCCCTCTTTCCTTGCCTTTTTCCTTACCGAAATTCCTGACTGAAATTTCTCATCCAAATTGACGAATGGTTTCCCTGGCGCAAATTCGAGAGGCGATCGTAGCAAATTTGGCCGCTTCAGCGGCCGAGTCTAGGGTTGAAAATCCCAGAGTTGAATATCTCTGCCTCAGCAATCTCAATCTATATGATGCTGCGACGTTAGAACGGCTGGCAACTCAGGCAGTAGCTGGACGGCAACTGCGGGTTCTGGCTGAACACCCGGCAGCGATCGATCCCAAAACCCAGGCGATCCTGGTGCAACTCTGTGAGGATGATTATCTGGGCTGGCTTCCAACCGAAGATTTAGATTTATTAGAAGTAGCAACCGCTCCCTATCAGGCTGTGGTGCGATCGGCGGATCAGATCCAGGCAAGCTTGCCGCAGGTGATGACCTATGCTCAGTTGGCGATGGCTCAGCCCAATCACTATCTATGGGGAGGCACGGTGGGGCCAAACTACGATTGTTCTGGCTTAATGCAGACGGCGTTTGCCGCAGTTGGAATCTGGTTGCCTCGCGATGCCTATCAGCAGGAAGCCTTTGCGCAACCGATCGAGTTAGACCAGCTCCAGCCTGGAGATTTAATCTTTTTCGGCACACCGGAGCGAGCAACCCATGTGGGACTCTATCTGGGGGATGGTCAATATATCCACAGTTCTGGGAAGGATCAGGGACGCAACGGGATTGGCATCGATCGGCTCTCGGCGGAAGGGGATCGGGTTAGCCAAACCTACTATCAACAACTGCGGGGCGCGGGGCGGGTTATATCGAGCTATCTGCCTCAAAGCTGTCCGCCTCAAAGCGGTCTGCCTTGAACTGAATCATCTGACCGATCGGTCTGGCCAATTGATCTGGCAATCCAGAAGTAGGCTCAGAAGGAGGTTCGAAAACCAGTTCGGAAGCTTGAGATGAAGCACCAGGCATAGAAGCATCAGAATCGGAGGATGACAGACATTTAAAATCAGAAAGAGCACCGACGACTGACCGTGTTTCGTCTCGGTGCCCTTGCTGGTTCGCTCCTCACACGACAGCTAATATAACAGAACCTTTTTGGGTTTGTCATCTGTTTGGCGTTGATATTGCATAAATGTGACAAATATTTCTCTTTGGAAGTATAAACTGGCTTTATTTTATAAGGCGAAAGGGGCTAGATAGGGTGACCCAGTTTCGATCAGCAGTTGCAGCAGCCACTGGGTCAGTTGCACCAGTCCTAATCGGGCGATCGTGAGTTGGGAATCGGCTGGAGAAAGGGCGCTTCCGATCGGACAAGCGGCATCCATTTTTTGAAAAGCTTGGCTGAGGGTGAGTGCTATTTTGAATAATTGCCGGGATTGAACAGGTTGGGATTGAACAGGTTGAGGTTGGATGGATTGGAGGTGGAAGGCTGGACTGAGCTGAGCGAGCCTGTCCATGGTGTCGCTGATCTGAAGTAAGAGGCTCCATTCCGCATCTGTTTCAAGGCGCAACTGTTGCTGATCTGTCAGCCAGGGATAGTGGGCTGGATCGGGGCATGGGAGGGATGACTGATGGTTCGGCTGGCGGATTTGGTTCCAGGGAAGCGGATGGGTTTGGCTGCCCAAATTGAGTAAGGTGCTACAGCGGGCATGGGTTTGCAAAATGGTGAAGCCCTCAGAGGTCTGCCAATTATGGGATGGAGTGGAAGCCTGGGAGCATGGGTTCGATCGAGGAGCTTGGGGTTCCGAAACGATGTGTTCGAGGAGTATTTGTAGCCAGGCCGCAATGCCGGGATCCAGAAGGTGGAACTGAAGCCAACCTGGGGGATGTTGTGAAAGAATCAGATGATCCCAAAATTGTTGTCCGAATGGATTGACTCTAATCGATGCCTGAGAGGTGGAAAATTGAATCCAAGTGTGGATAAGTTGAGTAGCAAGGGATGCGATGGAGTCTGGGTCGGGTTGGGGGAGTTTAGGAGCCAACTTGAAGGCAAGTGCTGAGATATACTTGATTTGATTTCCGGATTTGTTCCGATTTAATGGAATACCGTTAAGATAAAGTGATTCAAGTTCAATGGAGTGAATTGCGTCGGGTGCTCGTTTGGTTTGCCCCGAAGCTGGCAAGAGGGTTGGTTGGGACAATGTGTTTCCCTGGAAGCTACAGCAAATGTGTAGCCGATCGATTAATTGTGATCGCAGCGCCAACTGTCCGATGGTAGCTACTCGTTGATCTGATCTCAGATCCATGCCTGTTTTCCCCAATTGATGTCATCTATTCTGACTAAACCTATCTGATTCAACCTATCTAACTAAACCGACTCCTAACTGAGACTTGGACATTGAACTTTTGGATCGAGCTTAAAAAGTTGGGATCATCTTGAATCTTGAAGAAAGAGTGAGTGAGCTTGCTCGCGATTGCTGTAAGCTCATCAGGTATGGTTTTTCAGCTCGTCGTGCTTAACCGAAGCAATGACAAAGCTGAGCCATGTAACAAGACTTCTACCACAAGGCTGAGATCCACAAGGCTAAGATCGCAAAATCTGAATCAAAGGCGAGGTCGGGTGTAGGAGACAGCCTCCTACCTCATCTGGCCATTGGCTTGGCAGGATAGCTCAGGATGGTATTAAGTCCTGTGGTGTTCCATTTCCCCGAAGTGAGATGTCAGGTTAAGCTGGTTCTAGTTTGAATTTCTGGTAGTGGTAGGAATGAGGTAAGCTGCTCCTGAGTAAGCCTCACTGACGGTTTCCCGATACTCGACTGGTTGTAAACACTCTCTCCTATGTTTTCAGTGTCATCACCATCGCCATCTGAATCATCTCGTCCCTTTCTGACCTGGCAGCGCATTCTAGATTGGGCACAAGAACATTATCGTTGCCGTACGTTTAGCAAAGATGAAAAGATTCCGACTCGTGCTGGATTACTGTATTTAGTGCAGCGGGGGGCCGTTCGTCTGGTGGGAGAAGCTCAGGTGAGTGCTACCTCTAGCTCTTCCAGAGTACCCCGCATTAATTCGGAGGAAGCTTTTTTAGGCTTTGTGGGTGCGGGTCAGCCGTTTGAAATCGTGGCCCAGTCCCCCTTTACGATCCAGAGTTTTGCCCATGTCGATCAAACTTCAGTGATCTGGCTCTATTGGCACGATCTAGATAACTGGCCCCATTTTCGGCGGGAAGTTCTGGATGCATTTCGCTATCAACACCAGCGGAAACTGCTATGGCTGAGCACATTGGGGCAGCGTCGGACGATCGATCGCCTGTTAGGATTCTTAACCCTCTTGATTGAAGAATTTGGTGAGCCCTGCGAAGAAGGATACTGTTTGCCTTGGGCACTAACCCACGCCCAGATTGGTAGTGCGATCGGCTCCACCCGAGTCACCGTAACCCGGTTGATGGGTAAGCTGCGGCAGCGTGGTTTGATCCGCACCTATGGCGATAATTTGCTCTGTTTGCCTGCGGAATCGATTTCTCGCAGTAATTAGGAAGGAGAATTAAATCGCTGCCTTAGGGCTGGCTCAACCGACTCAGTCTGATGGCTCGGTCGAGTCTAAGCGAGTCGAGTTTAACCGGGATGAGTTTCCCCTGTCTTGACTGAACTATTTGACTGAACCATCTGACTGAACCAGGCTTATGCTAGGGGAGGGGTACGAAATCAAACCCGTAGCCCGATCGTCTCCCTGGCTCAACGGTGACTAACTGAACCGTCTGATTCCGATCGCCCGAAGGTAGGAAGCGGACTTCTCCAGAGGCTCCGGGGGCTGCAAAGTTTGAGCCTGCCAGAGCTGCCTGGATGGTTTCACGGGTGGGGTTAGGATCAGCGGTGATCGCAGTAATTAAGGCGTTGGCTGCATCATAAGACATGGCGGTGCGCCAGTTGACATCAGCCTTCCAGAGCGATCGAGAACTGCGGACAAAGGGCGAATTGGGATTGGAGAGAATATGCCAGGGAACTGCCACCACCATGTTTTGAGCGGCTGCCCCGGCGACGGAGAGCGTTTTAGGGGCATAAACATCATCACCACCCAGCAAGGTGAGCTGTTGCTGATTCACCTGTACCACCTGTAAAGCCCGATCGAGCTGGCTAGAATTGGGCAAGAGCACTAATGTGGTTGCGCCTTGCTGGGTCGCTTGTTTAAAGCTAGCCGCAGCACTAAAGCTGGGGCTCGACAGATCAAATTCACTGACCACTTGCCCACCGCCTAGTGCGACCGCGGAGGTAAATTCTGACTTAAGCGATTGACTATAGTTGCTTTGGGAGTTAAAAAAGACGGCGGCTTTTTGTTGCTGAAGCTGGCTCACCATGTGATCGGCAAGGGCACGAGCCGCCACAAAATCACTGGGAACAGTGCGAAACACAAACGGGCTGAAGTTGGATAACTTGACTGAAGTACTCACCGGCGAAATCATCACCAATTTGCCCTGATCATAGACTTCGCCTGCTGCCAGCGACATATCACTGCTGTAATGGCCGACTACCCCTAGAATCGAAGGCTCTTGTAAGAGCGCGGTAGCGACTTGGCGGGCGCGATCGGGTGTGCCTCCGTCATTGACAATTCTGACTTTTAAGCCTGTATTGCGGATGCCTCCACTGACATTAATCTCATTCTGAGCTTCTGCGACTCCCCGCAGCATCTCAAGGGATGCATCTAGATCCGTGTCGAGGGGAACTGTGATAGCAATCTCGTAGGCAGATTGATCCGCAATTCGGGCGTTATTTAAGTAGATCAGGCTTTCGGGATCATTGGGTTTGGCTTGCAGGGCAGACTCAAATGCGGCGACTGCTTCAGGATAATTTTGGGCGGCGATCGCCGCTGCACCGGCTTGTTTACGGTCTTGATGGGCTGAGCTTGCTGCTGGATCGGTCGGCACTAAGAGTCGATCGCCCTGGCTAAAGCGAGATTGCAGCTCGGTCTGATTGAGCGGATTAGAGTTTGACGCGGAAGCTGGCCCACCTGAACTGTCCGAATTGAGCCGAAGGCTACTAAGGCGCTGGCTAAACCACCATAAACCGCCTCCTAACAGCAAAATAGTTGCCAACAGGGCGACCAGTAATACTGGCGTTTCATTTTTTTGAGCCATAGAATGTTACGGAGTCATCATCTGAGCCGTCATCGAAGTGATAAATAGCGTTGCATGACGCGCAGTGATTGCGTTGCAACCAGTGTTGCGTTATCGACAGCATTGTGAGGGAGTTCACAATATTTAAGCCTAGCTTACCTGCTAGAAGAAGCGAGACAATAAGTTGTAAATTAAGCGAAATACGACGGTTGCGATGATTGCCATCAGTGCAGTAAAGCCTGCGATCAACAGAATCATCCCAAGAGGCGCACTAAACCCTAATGCCTGAGCAATCACGTTTAAGGGCGGCATCAGCACTATCCGATGCAACAAACTGAAAGGCACTAGCCAGACTGCTAGCAAGGTGATGCCAGCAATGATTAAGAAATCAACCTTTTCTAACCAGCGCTTTGTTTGAGCCCATAGTAACCCGATCAGGACGAGTAATAGCAGTACCCAAAAGAAGGGCGATAAACCGACAGTGCCAAGTAAACTGGCAAGGGCAATCCCCAGTAGACCTGCTTCAAACCCCGTAAAGGCAGCACTAGAAAGCATTTCAGTCAGCGTAAAGTGAGGCAATGTCAGCCAAGGTGCAGATCTAGATGGGGGAGTCGGTAGCGGTTGGGGAGCCGGAACGGGTGGAGAAATTGGAGGACTGGGTTGAGCCCCAGCCCGCCCAGAGCGGATAGGGCTAGAACTTGATGTCGGAGGTGGCTGAGCCGGTGACTGAGCCGGTGACTGAGCTGGTGACTGAGCTGGTGGCTGAGCCGGTGACTGGGCCGGTAGGGCTGAAGGCGCAGAGGGAGCTTGGAGCGAGGTCGTAGGAGATGAACGACTGGGAGCTTGGAGGGCTTGAAGAACTTGATTGGCGGATTGAAAGCGCTGGCTGGGTACCGGCAATAGCAACCGATTCAACACGGTAGCTAACCGATCGCTCACCTGGATGTGCTCCTGCCAGTTCCAGGTATCACTGTAGGGATCGTGTAGTTCTTTGGGCTGTTTGCCGGTCAAGAGCATGATACAGGTCACTGCAAGGGCATAGAGATCGGTGGCTGGGTAGACATCATCTCCCCGCATTTGCTCTGGTGGGGCAAATCCGATCGAATAAATGCCCGTAGAAGCCTTACCGGGCTGAGTGGCTGAAGCTCCGGCTGTCACTTGTTTAACGGCTCCAAAATCGAGGAGGAATAGCAGTCCATCTTGCCGCCGCATAATGTTAGACGGTTTAATATCGCGATGGATCGAACCGTTGTCATGGACAAATTGGAGAATTTTCAGCATTTCGCGCAGAATTTCTAACACTTCTGCTTCGGAAAACTGTCCCCGTTCTGCCATCTCCGTTTCCATGTCTTTGCCATCGACAAATTCCTGCACAATGTAAAAAAATTGTCCGGTTTGTCCTGGGGTAGAGCCCGGAACCTCCAACGGGAAAAAGGCGAACAGGTCAGGAATTTGGGCATGACGGTTGCCTAAGTCTTCTAAGACTTCAGCTTCCCGTTCAAATAGTCGCTGTGCCACGAGCAGTTGAGCGGCTGAAAGATTCCCTGAAGGTTGAAATTGCTTCACGACACAGGGGCGCATATTGGGTGTACGCCGATCGCGGGCCAGGAATGCAGCACCAAATCCCCCCTGGCCAAGAAGTCGAGTTGTAAAATATCGGTTGTCTAAAATCAATGGCATCCCGCAGGCAGTGCAGAACTTCTGTGGCACTTCTTTGAGCTTCGTGCGGTCATCCAGGTCAGGAAAATTGTTACGTGGTCGAAGACAACCCGGACGAGTACAGTAGATCTCCATGAATCGTGCAAATCGTGCAGACGGATAGGGCGGGTAGGTATGCAATCAGAGGCAGCCTTAACCGCTACCGGGATGCAGCGGTGTTGCTTCTAGAATAGGCGGTTCGGTCAGCTTATGCTCTCGTAATTCTTCGACGGCTGAAGGTTCATAGGTGGCAAATTGGGGTAAGATTTCTTGCGTAAACGCCTCCGCAGCTTTTGAACGGTAACGATTGGGGTTGAAAATCACCGATAAGGTGCGATTGACTACCACGCCTTCAATTCTGGCTCGATGGAGCACCCCCATTTGCAATTCTTTTTCGATCGCTGAGATGGAAACAAAGGCTGCTCCTAGGCCGGCCTGCACCGCATTCTTGATCGCCTCGATCGTATTCAGCTCCATTTCAATCTTGAGGCGACGGGTTTCAATGCCACAACGGGTTAACACCTGATCGATCACTTTACGGATCGTAGACTGGGAGTCAAGCGCAATAAACTGTAGTTTGTATAGATCGTCTTTCTCGATCTGCGGCAGACGAGTAAACGGATGAAACATCGGTAGAATTAGCGCCATTTCATCTTCTGCATAGGGAATTACCTCTAACGAATCTTGCAATTCCGGGGGCACTTCGCCACCAATAATAGCTAAGTCAATCTGACCATTTGCCACACTCCAAGCAGTGCGTCGGGTGGAATGAACATGGAGCTGTACGGCCACATCCGGGTACTTTTGCCGAAACAAACCCAGCATTCGAGGCAATAGGTAGGTGCCGGTCGTTTGGCTGGCTCCCACAATCAGAGTGCCGCCTTGCAGATTTTGCAGATCTTCAATAGCGCGACAAGTTTCTTCACAAAGACTGAGAATTCGATCGCCATAGCTGAGGAGTAAATGCCCGGCTTCAGTCAGTTGGGCCCGTCGTCCACCGCGATCGAACAGTGGCACATCTAGCTGACGCTCTAAATTTTGAACTTGCAGGCTGACAGCAGGTTGAGAAACATAAAGGCTATCAGCAGCACGCTTAAAGCTTCCTTCGGCGGCGATCGCTTTAAGAATACGTAACTGATCCAAAGTGAAAGGAAGATCAGACATGGTGGTTAAGTCCAGTAAGGAAGGGGAGCTGTCACACTCAGTCAACGGTACTACTGAAGGAGCTAAAGCAAACAAAAGGATTGAACCTTGAGTAGTAATCCCACATGAATTCGGCACCAGCTCCGCAAATCATCCCGTGCGGCAAGGCAACCCGATCCAGTTGCGGGTAATCTAGAATTCAGTCTGAAAGCGACATAAGATCTAGCTATAAAGAATAATAATGAATAGGGGATCCTAGGTCGATGGGGAAAAGCAATTAACAGGCCAATGAAACAGGAGGTCATCCAGGGTTTTTTGAATGTACCAGGAATTGCGGGCATAGCACTGATCAATGGCTTGTCTCGCCCTTGTTTCTATGGATTTACAACCAGATTTGACCTGACCCAGCAAGACTCGATCGCCCAGAGTATTCAGCAGGTGCTGGAAACCACCCCTGAAGGGTTTAACGCTTTTGAGTTTCAATTTGATCAGTACCGCCTTTATCTGCACAAACTGAATCAAGGCATGACCTTGTTGGTTTTAACGCAAAACCACCTGTCTCGGAGGGGGTATACCCAGGAGGTTCGTCGTCTGTTGCTGGAGTTGCAGCTCGATCAGTCTAATCCCATTGCAGAATTTCAGGCAATCATTGCTAAACTGCCGCTGCTGTTTCAGACACCCCTGCCCTCACCCCTACCCCTATCCTCACCGGCACCGCCTGCCCTCAAACCCATAGAATCAAGGGGGAGTTTGTCAGATCCCCCCCTGTTTGTCCATCGCAATGGCAGTTCTGCACCGATCGAACTGAACCCGACAACGAATCGCAATGCTGGTTGGGTGGAACGAGAATCCGAACTGCCTAGCCTCGATCAATCTGGGATGGAGTCAGGTGCTCAGCCTCTACGGGATCAATCAAGGCCGGATCAGTCAAGGCTGGATCAGTCTGGGCCGGATCAGTCAAGTCCGGATCAGTCAAGTCCGGATCAAGTGATGCTGCCCTCTGATCAACTTTTCCTTCAGTCATCTGCCTCAGAGCCATTTGCCTCAGAGCAACCTGCCTCAGAGCAACCTGCCTTAGAGCAACCTGCCTCAGAGCAACCTTCACCCGCCCCCCCCTTGCCCAGTCAGCCCAGGGTGAGTGAGCCAACGGTGGCTGTTCAGGAGGTTTTAGCCGCAATGAATCGACTGAGTCAACTTGCAACCCAATATTTGGGAACGCTAGTAGTGACCAACTATTGGAAAGCAACCCGACCGCCAAATGAGTGGTTACTCCATTTTCAAATTGAACGATCGGCTCAACTTACGTTCGTGGTTCAAGCGCCTTCCCAGCGTCTGCCGCTTCTAACGCCTGAGCAACATCGTAGTCTTCAGGTTTGGGTGGTCGCCTTCATACAACGCTGTACTCAGGTGATGCGAGGTTTTGTCAAAATTGTGCAACATGCTCTCACCGATCGCCAAAAAGCATTGCTGCTGCCCCCACCTACTGAGGTTTCTGGCTGATTTCAGTGGGGCTGCGTTCTCTCAGATCTGATCAATATTGCTAATAATTGATCTGGTCATGTGACTGAATTGCTAATAATTGATCTGGTCATATGACTGATCTGGTCATGTGACTGATCTGGTCATGGGTCTGGGTTGCAGACTCGGACAGTCAAGGCTCTGCTCTGATTTCCTTTGACCCCTCTCTACGCTTAACCTAACTCTTACCTGTTTTTCCTTTTACCTGTTTTCCTTTTAACCGTGCTCCGGAGCCAAATTCATGGTGAAAACCGTCAGACTTGAACCGATCGCCCAAGAAACTTCAGTCGAAACCAACGGCAACCTCCTCTCGGTTTTGATCGCCAAAGATTTAGACGTGCTGCGAGAATGTGGCGGGCGGGGTATGTGTGCCACTTGCCATGTCTATGTCAATCAAGGCATGGATTCGTTGACCCCGATTAACCGCCGTGAACAGCGAACCCTGGAAGTCATTACCTCTTGTAAACCCAATTCGCGTCTCGCCTGTCAAGCCAGAGTATTGGCCGATGGCGTGGTCGTTGAGTTACCGCCAGGGATGTATATCAATTCGATTCAAGATATTGAAGCGCTGATTGGGCGACGCGCAGAGCAAAATCTGTTGCACCCTGTGACGGGACAAGTGCTGGTCGAGGAAGGAAAGCTGATTACCCGCTCCATGCTGAAGCAAATCGAGAATACGACCAGTTTCAAGTTTACGGACTTTCTCTCGAACAGTAGCGACGTTTAATGAGCCGCCAGTGAACTGCCCAACCCTGCTTGAGCTCGATGTAAAACTCAGTGGAGCGACTTAAAACTTAACAGTGAGTTCGCGTTGAGAATAATAAAGCAGGGAACACTGTAAGCAGTCAATCCTCCTATGATCTGGAACGAGTCTCTCAACACGATCGACGAGATCCGTCCTCCTAGGTTCTACGCTATCCACATCCACACCTTTGTTCAGCGCATTGCACTTTTAAGAGAATTTACTATGTTGAGTCAGCTTGAACGCCTCAGCCGGGAAGTCGATGGTCGCTACGCCAGTGATGCCGAGCTCACCTTCATGATCGACTATGTCCGCTCGTTTAACTTGCGGGTTCAGACCTACCAAAAACTCCAGGAATTGGAGTCCACCATCATCCAACAAACCTATAACAGAATGCGATCGATTGACCCGCAAATTTTTGTCGGTGTGAATCGGGAAGATTTAACTCGTAAATGTCTTTATGACATGACTTGTGGGCTCCGTGCTACTGCTACGGCAGTTCTGTTAAACGATCTAGATACCTTGCAGGAGCGTCTGTTGTTCTGGTTGCAAACCATCATGCGATCCCTGGGCAAGACCCATACCTGTGATGTTTTGTACAGTAGTTTGCAGGAAGTGGTGAAACAACATTTAACTCCCCCCCAGGCGAATCTAGTCTGTCCTATTTTGGAGTTAAATCGTCGGATTTTAGGCTCAGTCACCTAATTTAATCAGTCACCTAATTTAACTAGATTTAACCAGATTGAAACTAAATTGCCTGTTTGATCCCTCACTGTCTAGCCATCTCTCTTTCCTATGAGCATCACCTTAGAAACTGAACATTCCATCAAGAAGAAATATCCCAAACGGCATAATCACTATGGATTCCGGGACTTTTTTCAATTTGATCCGGATAAAGGTACGATTGTGGACTGGAATGGGAGCCAAAATATCCTCACGACTGAAGATTTTATCGTCGGTTTGGTAGAAGGCTTGCAAGAGGAAGTGGGGGATGCCTCTGCCGCAACGATGTATACGATCGGCTGCGAGTGGGGCACTAAAGATGCTTTTTTCTTTGAGAAATGGTTTGAAAAGGAGTTCGATCGCAATGTTCGCCAAACCAATCTCATGTTCCTGCTAGAGACTTGGTGGTGGCCGTTCACTGCTCAAGGTTGGGGACGTTGGGAAGTAGACATGGGCGATCGGAAACAGGGCTTTATGTTCATCAATATTTTTGATTCTGCCGTAGCCCGAACCCTGGGAGATGTGGGTAAGCCCGTTTGCTACCTCTATGCGGGTCTATTTGCTGGCTTTTTTACAGAGCTAGTCAAGAAGCAACTGAGCTGCATTGAAATTCAGTGCTACTCCATGGGGGAAACCTACTGCAAGTTCTTATTGGGTGGACAGGATCGAATCGATGCTGCTGCTTTCTGGATGAATGAGGGGGCGACAGCGCGAGACATTGAAAAACGCCTGAGGGCGGGAGATATTTTGCGATGATCCATGCCTCATTGCCCCACGAGAATGGTGCTGCTACGAATGGTGCTGTTATGAATGGCGCGACGGCTAATGGTGCCGCTGCAACTGTGTCTGGCTGGCTCAAACAGACTGTGCATCAGTTTTTTAGTGCAGTCAATTGGGACGATCAACCGCCTGAGATTCAGGTGCTGCGGCAAGCCACCCATCAACCGCAGTCCCATTCCTTGAATTTGTTGCTGACCGTGAACCAATTTTTCAGTACAGTCAACTGGGAAGGTGGTGCCATTGCCCAACCCATTAAGCCCGCAGCGGATCCTCTGTCAACGCCCGATCAAACCAAAGGGTTCACCTTGGACGATTTCTCGGGCTTGTTCTAGCCGGTTTGCTGCTTCTGTAATGACAGGTCTTGAATGACAGGTCTTGAATGACAGGTCTTGATCGAATCCACATCCACTACAGTGATTGTTCGTCTTATACGCCTATGTATCCTCAACTGCTATCTGTGTTTGATGAAGCGGAAAACCGCTATTTGAAGCCTGAAGAGCTGAAGTTAGTTGGCCAGTATGTGGCCTCTATGCCGGAACGTCTGGATACCTATCGCAATTTGCGCGAGCGCGAACTGGAAGTGATGCAGGCGGTGGCGAATCAATTGCAGGCTGAAATGCCGCAGGTTTCGGAGGAAGTACTGGAACGCTGCCTCAAGAATGCGCTACTAATGCTGCGCTATTGTGCGCTCAGTTTGTTGCTAAATGATGAGGCGATCCTAGAACAGCGGTTTTTGTCTTGGATTGGGCCGTTAGCGAAACTGTATGACACGAAAGCGATTGACTCAAAACTGTATCGACTGCTCAATCAGCAGTTGTCTAAAGCCCTGTCTGCAAAACAAATGAGTTATTTAAGTCCTAGCCTGGCCCTGGCTCAAGAATCCCTGCTGTCTCAGTCTGCTTCGGTCAATGCCGCAGCCCAACGTTAGCGTCATCTAAGCATTTTTATCTCTGAACCTGCGTATGATTTCTGTTGCTGACCTTGTAATTAATAGCCGCATTCCTGGTAACTTCTTCTCGCCGGATGTTTATGTCCGAGGTGAACTTGAAGTCGGATTACTGGAGAATCGCCAAGGCGATCGGCTGCTGGCTCTGCCCGAAACCCTCATCCAAGCGATTTACTCTGGCTTGGAGCGAGAAACGGGGCAAGCGACTCGTTTGGTGTTGTTCAATTGTGGTCGATGGTGGGGCAGAAGCTTCTACACCCGCTTTTGTGAGCAATTAGCCAGCTATAACAGCTTACCCCTGGCAGATTTGCCCATGGTGGAATTTTTGCAAGCCTTACAAGCCTGCTGGGTTGCCCATGGTTGGGGCAAAATTAGTTTGGATCAAACCTATCAAAATCGTGGGTTTCTAGTTGTTAAGATTACCAATTCTGCCTATGCTCGCCTTGCCCCTCACCGGGATCAGCCGGTCTGTTATTTGGAAGCAGGTATCCTCTCCTCCTTCTTTAGCCAACTGACGAATAAGGATTTGCATTGTGTACAAATCAGTTGTGAGTCGATGGGAGCGGACTGTAATCGCTTTCTGCTAGGGCTACCTCAAAGGTTAGAAGCAGTGGAAAACCTGGTAGTTAACCTGGATCATGAAGCCATCATGCAACAACTCTGTGGATGAATGAAAGTATGCATCAGGCAAATTGGCATAGCTTGATCGCAGTCAATTGGATGGTTCAGTATATTTTTTAACAGGTTCCTTTCCTTTGTGGCTCTTTTCCCCCTGTGGCCTATCTACCAAGCACTGAGTTAAAGCGTTCCAGATATCGCATCCTGGGGTTGATAGGGCAGGGACAATTTGGGCAAGTGTTTTGTGCTGCACACCGGCAGACAGGGCGATTGGTTGCTCTTAAGAATCTGGAGCAGACCCGCTTTTCGACGCATCAATTCCTTCGAGAACTCCGATTTTTGCTGAGTTTGCAGCATCCCAATATTGTGACTTGCCAGTCTTTAGAGCATACGGCGACGGGTCGCTATTTGGTGATGGATTATTGTGAAGGGGGAACGCTGCGCACCTTGATGTCGGAAGAGAGCCGACTTACTCTGTCCCAGAGTTTACAACTGGTGATGGATGTGTTGGCAGGGTTGGATCATGCCCATGGGCGGGGCATTGTGCATTGCGATATTAAGCCAGAAAACATCCTACTCCATGTGCATGGGACTGGTTGGACTGCTCGGATCTCCGACTTTGGCATTGCTCGCCTTCTGCAGGAGAAGATGCAACGGGAGGGAGATCATGAGGGAGATACGGGATCGCCTGCCTATATGGCTCCTGAACGGTTTTATGGACAGTACTCTGCGGCTTCGGATATTTATTCAATTGGTATTTTGTTCTTTGAGCTGATGGCAGGCTATCGCCCCTTTTCGGGTACACCGGCTGAGTTACGATCGGCCCATTTGAATCTGCCGTTGCGGCTGCCTGCTGTCATTCCCCCTGCTTGGCAACCGATCCTCACGCAAGCCTTACAAAAGTTGCCCGCTCGACGCTTTCGATCGGCACGGGAAATGTGGGTAGCCATGCGAACGGTAGCTGAAGCGGAGCAGCTTGGTGGAAATGATCCATCCCCTCTGTTTTTGACCCTAGTTGCGCCGCCAGAATGTCGGTTTCAACCCCTACGGCAAGTTGCCCTGCCCCACCCGTTGGGGATGATCGCTGCCCAACCAGTACCTCAGGCTGGATTTGATCTGCGTACTGCTGCCTATCAAGTCTATGGAATAGCTGTTCCGGCATCTGAGCTAACCGCCTACGGCCAAGCTTGGGCAAAAAAAACGTTGTTTGCAGAGAACAGCATTGGGGAGCCTCGGGAGCAAAGATGGCAGCTACCGGGGGCATGGGGTCAAGTTCAACAGTTATTGCCAGATGAGCAAGGGTGTTGGGTGGTGGGTCAGCGATCGATCTTGCGGCTATCATCCGTGGCTCGATCGGGTGACTCAACATCAGTACTGAACCCAGAAGCCGAATCTCAGTTGGTGCATGCACGAATGGAATGGGCTGAACCTCACCTGGTTGCGATTGAACCTCATCGGCAGTGGTTTGCTGCGCTGACGGGAACTCCTGAACCCAGGATGAGTAAACTGACCGTTGGATCGTTGAACTTGCAGCCGATCGATCGATTACAGCCGACCCAAACCCAGCCGACCCAAACCCAGCCGACCCAAACCACTTGGCAACTCAACCTGCCCTTAGACCTGCAACTGCCAGCGCATCTGATGCAACTGATTGCTTTAGACAGCCGACATCTGGCTTTATTGCTATCCCAGGTTCGAGTTGACGAGCCACCCAACAGTACCATTCACTTTTTGACTCGACGGGGCAACTATCTGGGAATGATCTGCCTGAATATGCCACTTCAGCAGGTGGTGATGGCTAAGACTGCTTATCAACTGTTGGCGATCGATCATCAACCGGGTAGCGTATTGCGAATTGACCTCAAACCTTATCGGATCAAGCGGTTTTGGGTCGAGATTTCGCCTCAATTTTTAGCAGCAACCGACTGGGGATATGTGCTTGGTTCAACGACAGGTGAAATTGTGTTTCTCGATCAGGAAGGGCGCATGATCGGCAAACTGCTTAGCCCCCATCCTCTCACTGCGATGACTGTGGTTGATCACGGCTTACTCTTGGCGACTGTTGATGGATCGGCTGGACAACTCCTGAGTTTTGATCTGCGCACGATCGGCTTAGATTTAGTGTTCTAATGAGTTTTCTAAGGTTTGAAATCAGCCAAGGTGAAAAATGTTCTGGATCGACAATTTCGGGGCAGCTCCATGCCGAAGACTGCCCTATGAAATGCTCCATGAGCTATGGCGGTAGTCAGGATCGTGAGGACATTGCCAAGATGGGAAGTAACTAGAGGCTTAAGCCCCTGGTTGTCACCTCAATACTGGTGGCGATGGCCGAATTGCCGGTTGACTGACGATGAATGCTCCGGTTGCAACTGGGGATCAAGATGGCAATGAGGTTAGGGTTGACTGGCTCAGTTGAACAATGCCCAGATTAGGCTGAATAGCTGTAATGCAGCATTACGCCTTGCAAGGCAGTTTCTAAATCTGCACAAGCCCGTTGAAAATCATCTCGATTTTTGAATTGGTCGAGACGGCAGAGTAACTTACCTTGATCGAACAGCATCACGGTCGGCAAAGTGCTAATGCGATAGCTGCTGGTCAGGCGTAAATTGTCATCCGCATTAATGCTGACTAGCTTAACTTGGCCATGCCAAGCAGCTTGAAGATCGGTCAGCATGGGATTGATCATCCGGCAAACGCCGCACCAGGGAGCCCAAATATTGACTAAAACGGGCGATGTCGATCCTAAAACTTCTTGCTTAAAAGTGAGTTCGTTAACTGCTAATGCCATGATGCCTCTTAAACCAGATATAAAATGCTTAATCTCTGCTTTGGGATCATGCTACCAGCCTACGTTCCCCGACGCACGGATTAGTAGGGGATGGGCCCACCAAAATAGCAGCACAAATAGGGTAACCCCGATGTAGGCAGGCCGCAGAAACTCTTGCCAATTCAGGGTTTGCCGCCCTTGTAGGATGGCCAAAAATGGGATGACTGAAGTTCGAGATTTTAAGATTTCAAAGGATTCCCCATGCCGGGCATGTAGTCGTCGATCGCCATGCCAAACGGCGAATAAATGATGCAGAATCAACCCAGCGGAGGTCACGAGCATGAAGGTGGTGCCGACCCACAGCGTATGAGCCAGACACCAAATCACTTGACCGACCATTTGGGGGTGACGGGTGATGCGGATAATGCCTCGCTCAAATAGGTGGACTTGCGGTTTTTGGATCGCGGCAACTTCCAACAAATTAAAGGTGGCGGGGTAGAGAAACAAAAAGGAAATTGCAGATAGGATCCACACCAGTGGCTCTATGCCTGCGATCCCCTGCAAATTCCAGAGGCGTAAGCCATCATAGCGGTGTGGAATGAAATATAAGATGAGCACGGTGGCGAAGGGAATGCTCACGAGCGCAAACAGAACGCGATAGAGCCTGGCACCCATCCACTTCTCGCCACGGGATCGCAGGGCGGCCAACCCACTATGGGCGACTGCAAATCCGACTAGCAGTCCGAACATCGTAAAATGGCTGATGGTAAGCCAGTCGTAGAACATAGACAGAGCAATTTAGCGGAATTCAACAACAGCCTAGTTCACGACTTTATATGGATGAGGGGGCTTCTGTAAAGCGCATTCCCACCCATTGATCACGTCTGGACTATAACTGTTGGACTATATTGAACTATAACTATTGGACTATAACTGTCTGGTGAAGCAGAGATCTGGAGTTTTTGGGCTCCGATTCAGATTTCCTTCAAAAAAAGAATTGGGATCTGGGATATCAGAACATATTGGTTGATTGGAATGGGAATTATTTCAGCAACTGACCTCAGCAATTATGCTGATTTTAGGTTGGCGTGCCACTTGAGGATGGGTTAGGACAAGGTCGATTATTTCAGAAACTGACCTCAGCAATTATGCTGATTTTGGGTTGGCGTGCTGCTTCAGGGTGATTTTTAACAAATAATGATAACCAAATCATCCTAGTTGCACGTTCCATAGGCTCTGAACTGGGCTCCTCTATTTTCTAGGTGTAGCGTGATGCAACGTAGCGTGATGCGATTAGATGACTGATAGTCTCTTACGCTGGGCTGTTCTTCCTGCAGCACTGCTTATGGCCTCATCACTCAGTCCTTTACCTGAAAATATACGTAGACGTATGTCATAACCGCAGTGTTGATTGCAACATGAATGCTATTGTTCATTTAGAGGTGCATCTGATTGTGGATCTGTGATTCAATATTAAGATTAATTGCGGAAGTTGCGGAGTGGGATGAGAATTTGCTCCCCCGAGTCGAATAGTGTTGTTCTGGGCAAGGGGTGATCCACCCCCTGGTTGGCAGTGGTCATGGAGGCAAAAACTCTGCTGTAATCATGTCCTGGTTTGGTTTTTAGCTATTTTTAGTTGTATGGTGGGTGATCTGAAATTCATAAAAAATTTAAAGAAAAACTTTGTTTTTGATAGAATCCTTACGTCGAAACACGGAAACTAGGGGTAGCTTGAACACTAAGAAGGATATGCCGACTTACTGAAATCCTGTGTATTCCGGTTGAGATTGAAGAGCCTACACATTACTGAAGCTCTTTCGGGTCTAGAGATTAGGTCGATTCAAATCATCCAAACAAGGCTTGAACTATGAGTTTTTCAAAGCATCTACTGTCCGCTGTGTTCCTAGGGAGCGCGATCTTTGCGGCAGCAACGCTTCCCTTAGCAACCCTAGGTACAAAACCGGTTGAAATTCAACTCGAAGGCAAACCAGTTTTTGTAGGACAGTTTAGGGACTTATCTATTCCTTATCTGGGTTTAGCGTTGACCTTAGGAATCGGTGCAGGTGCAACTCATTTGGCAATGATGCGTTGGCAGCAGTCAGCACGCAGACTAGATCGGATCGAAAGCCAGATGTCTAATTTGAAGCAGCAGTTAACTGAAAAAGAAGCCCTGATCGAGAAATTGAGCTTTTCTCCAAGCCGTTTGCAGGCTTCGGGACTAGACCACTTCTTGTCAGATGATTTTGTCCAATCCCGGCAGCAACCGAAGCATCCGCCCAAACGTAAAAAACCACCCGTGTTGAAGCAATCAGGGATGCGAGCTGAACTAGCCCACCAAAATGGACATGCGCAGGTGGCATTTAGATCGGGAAACACTTAGCGTAAAAATGCTTCTGTTTTCAGGGGTAGGTCAGTGTGCGGCTGAGGGATCACCTGCTCTGCTGCGGTCGTCGCCTGGATCGATGGTATCGAACGAGGTGACGACGAGAGGGTGGGTAGAGGTGCTCCGATCGGTGGAGCGATCGACAGTTGAGTACTGGCTTGGAGGTAGGGGTCACCTTCAGGGGTGTATCGTAACAGTGGATTTTGTGAAGTTGAATCCAGGGTTCTGATGGGTGAGTGTGATTCCGAGGGTTGACTGGATAGGTCTGGCATCATCTTTGCCGTTACCATCTCTGCCGTCGCCATAGCTGTAACCACAAAGGTGACAGACTGTTCCGGCTTCATCTTGCCATAGTCAGGAGTTTGCTGCCAAGCTTCTTGGGGTTGTCCTGTTGGGGCAGCCGGTTTCCAGAGTCCCAGATTCGCCGTCCAGGTCGTTTCGTTCACTTCTACTATCTGCCGATCCAAGATGACATAAGAGGATTGTTCAGCCTCTGGGTTGGTCGATTGGAATGAGCGGATTGCCATAACGGTCAAGCGGGTTTGATCCGGTAGGGTGGTACGGCCAGTGACCAGATAGCGACCACTGCTAGTTGGAACCACTCGTGAAATGGATAAGTCTATGGCTGATGAAGTCGTAGCCGGATTGAGTTGACGTAGGGAGGCACATCCACTACTGTTCAGCAAGCAAGCCAAGAGGCTGATAACTGTGATGAGCTGATGGCAAGTTGCCCAACTGATCTGAGGTTGTTGCTGGAGGTGGGCGAGTAGATTGAATCGCATAAAGGACAGGTAAAGAGAAGTAGAATGAATTGTTTTAAAGCTTTGAATCATGGAGATATGACGAGCATAACGGGGCAAATTTTGTTTTACTGGCCTAAGTGAAGCAGTTTGAACCTCGCCAACTCGATGGATCTCACCCGATCATCCCAGGGACAGAAACGCCATGATGACCATCCTTATTATTCCAACCCATGCTGCTGAACGATCCAGTGTAGTTCGACTCCTCTGAGTAATTATTGTGATTATTTCAGCGAGCGCGATTATTCTCAATTTACCGAAGCGGAATCATGACGAGTCAGTCTAACCTTGTTGCCTTAAGTGGTTGGATGACTATTAGTCCTTGGATGATGATTTGTCTGGGGCTGAATATAATAGCCATCTCTACACCTGTTGTTGCCCAACCCGTTTTGCCATCAACTTCCCCGACGGGGTCAACTCCAGCGGATCCCCCTCCTGCCGATGTCATTGCCCGTACGACCCCCGATCGATCTGAAGTTGATCTGGTTGATCTAGAAGTCAATCCAGAAGTTGATCGAACAGCCGCTACTGAAACTGCTACTGAAACTGCTGCTGAAACCATAACCCCAGTTCGTCCTGGCGGGGCTACCCGTCAAGAATATCCCGATCGCCATCCTGAGCAGAGAACCATGCTTGCAGGCTCGATGGGTGTTGCGGCTGATCAGCCAGTGGCTCAAGGGGGTCAGCCAGTGGCTCAAGGGTTACCGACTGACTCGGTGTCCATTTCAGAGAATTGCCTGGCCGATTGCAATCCTACGGAGCAGTTCAATTTTAATCCTCCGCAGAATCTGGCCATTCCGCCGCGATCGGTTTATCAACGGCCGGATGTAGCCCAATCGCCGGTGATTCCGGTACCCGGTACACCACCGCTGGCCGATCGGACGGCTCCGACCCCGCCTCCACCGGCTCAACCCTCTTTTGCTCAATCCTCGCCCTCAACGCCACCCCCGTATCAGCCCGTTGCACCGCTGGATGTGCCCGAGTCCGCTGATGTCGCGCAGACCGCTCAACCCGATCGGGCAGACGGAACGAGAGAGAATTTGACTGAAACGAGCGATGCCTCTGCCTCGCGAGCCATTACACCGCCTTCACTCCAATTTCAGGGAGTCTACCTCTATCAAGGCGGCGAAGATTCTGCTCGGATGCGGGTAACGGGTGTGTATCCGATCCTACCGGAATTGCAAGTGGGTGCCAGCATTGACTTCACGGCTGGAGATGTGTTCAGCGAATCGGGGGATGATGGGTTATCGATCAATGAACTCTATGTAGCCGCTTCTGTGCCCGATTACCCCAATCTGCGGTTAGTGGTTGGGCAAGTTGACCTTACCTCCTATTTCGATCGCAACAGTTTTGCGAAAGACAGTGCGACTCACTTCTTCAATCCGGTGTTTGCTACCAATCCGGCCCTATCGGCAGCGGGGTTAGGCTCGCGGCAAGCGGCAGTGCTCAACTGGACGATTATTGACGAAATTGAAGTGAAAGCCTCGGTGTTTTCCTCCGATCGCAGTATCAGTGAGTTTCAGGTGAATGGTTTTGCTGGAGAAATCGGAGCCCGACTCGGTAACTTGATTGTGCGCGGTACCTATATCACTGCTGAAGATGCCGGAGCCGATACGGGCTTTGAAGAAATTTTTCAGATTCAACGCAGTAATGGCGAATTTGGCTTGCGGGATGGGGATCAAGAGCGGGGCTATGGCATTAACGCCGAGTACTTTATTCCCGAAATTAACCTGGGATTGTTTGCCCGCTATGGCTGGTATGAAAACGATGGGGTCGATCGCACGGCCACTACTTACAGCTTTGGCATGAATTTATTGGATCTGTTTATGGAGAACGATCGACTGGGGGTTGGCTACGGACGCTTGCTTTCTAATGGAGATTTGCGGGATGGTGATCAGCCCGATGTGCTAGAGGCCTTCTACGACTTCCAGGTGTTAGACAGCCTCCGGTTGGGCTTTACGTTCCAGGGCTTGGATGAATTCTCAGAAACGATCGCCGGGTTCCGCATCCGTGCCGATCTGGATTTAGTTCCTCGGAGGCAGCCATGATGCAACGAACCCATCGTCCTTTGCAAACTCATCGTCCTTTGCGAACCCATCGTCCTTTGCGAACCCGTCACCCCCGCTGGAATGTCGCGAGTTTACTGGGGCTATTGTTGCTGCAAATCGCCTTGCCGATTGGAGGAATTCGCCCGGTTTGGGCGCAGTCAGTCCAGGATGCTTACCGTCTCCTCAATCAGGGGTTAGTCGATCAGTCTATTCCGATTTTTGAACAGGCCGTGCGCAATAATCCCCAGTCGGTAGAAGCACGCTTGGGTTTGGCTACTGCCTATGAACAGGCTGGACAGATTGATGCCGCCTTTGCTGCTTATGAGCAAGTGCTCGAACTAGATCCCTTCAATCGCACTGCCCTCTATCGATTGGGGGTGCTAGGTGGCTACCGGATCGAATGGCAAGATCGCGGCATTGCCGCATTGGATACCCTACTGACCCAGAATCCCAATGACTTAGCTGCGTTAAGCCAACGGGCTCTGCTCTACGGCTATCAAGGGCGCTTCACGGCTGCCATCGCCGACTATGAAATTGTGCTGCGCTCGAATCCGACTCCGGAAGTGCTGGTGGGAGCGGCTGAAGTCTTTGCCTATAGTGGTGATTATGCTCGTAGTCTGGAATTGTTTGCCCGCTATCAAGCCACAGGTCGATCGGTGACCGGGGGGGCAGCCACAGCCTATGCGCTGGCATTGCGGGAAAGCGGCAACCCGGAACAGGGCATTCAACTGTTAGAGCAGGAACTGAGGCGCAATCCTCAACTGGATGGCACTACGATTCGGATGCGAGCAGAGTTAGCCGTCAGCTATGCCGCCGTGGGACAGGTTGATACGGCCCTGCTGGTGCTTGATCCTTTGCGCGGCCGACGAGATTCCCGCATGATCTTGGCCCGATCGCTAATTGCAATTGGGCGTTACAGTGGCGATGATTACTATACCGATCAAGCCATTCCGCTGTTTGAGGAGGTGTTATCCCAAGAGCGGGACTATTTAACCGTCAGTATTGGGCGGGAAATTGCCGATGTCTTAACCGGATTTCCGCAAATTGAAGCGCAGCTCTATGCTCTGGAAATTTACCGGCAATTGTTGCAACAACAGCCGAACGATCGCAGTTTTCAAATTGCGGAAGCGGTGTTAGAGCGAGAACTTGGGGTGATTTCTGAAGTGGAACTGACCGATCGCCTTGAGGCGGCCATGCAGCCGTTGCCAGCCGACCCCTATCAGCAAA
Source organism: Elainella sp. Prado103 (assembly GCA_025454395.1). Lineage (GTDB taxonomy): Bacteria > Cyanobacteriota > Cyanobacteriia > Elainellales > Elainellaceae > Elainella. The sequence continues at coordinate 38,402 of JALOOM010000008.1, read as the reverse complement.
GTGTGATTGCCCGATCGCTGGTGCGGCTAGAAAACCCCAACCCGACGCTGTTGCCCTACTACGAATTCTTGGTCGCTGCCAACGTCGATGAGCCCCGGTTGTATTACCGCATTGCTCAGATGGAGGTGCAACGTCGTAACTTTGCTGCGGCTGAATCAGCTCTTGCTGCCTATGAAGCGCGGAGTCAAGATGAATTTGCGGCTTTCTACAGTGAGTTGTTGCGGGCTGAGGTCGATCGCCAGCAAGGGAATTTGGAGGCCAGTGCCAGTCGCTATGAGGCGATCATTGCCAATAACCCCGCTGATGTAACCCTGGTCGATAGCGCTTTGCAGGGGTTGGCTGGGATTCGGCAGAGCCAAGGCCGTTTGGCGGAGGCAGTGGCGATCTACGATGAGTTGATAGCGCGCAACCCGCAAGATCCAGCTTTAATCTTAGGTCGAACCAGTTTGGCTTATCAGGCAGGCTTAATCTCAGAGGCAGAAGCTCAGCAAGTGTTGGATCGCTGGTTGGCAGCGCGTCCTAGTTCGGATACCCCCCCCGAACTCTACAGTTTAGTGGCGGCTTTGCCGCCGAGCCCCGATCGGGAAGCCATTTATGTGACCTTACTGCAAAACAACCCAAACGATACCTCCATTCAACTGCGGTATGTTCAGGTTTTGGCCGATCGGGATCCGGCGGCCGCCCAGGCCTATCTCGATCAGCTCATTGCCCAGGATCCAGACAACCCGAATGTCTATTTGGTGCAGGGGCAACTGGCCCAACAACAGGGGGATTTGCGGCAAGCGGGTCGAGCCTTTCAGGCGGCGGTGGATCGCAATCCTGATAATGTAGATGCGTTGTCAGCATTGGGTGGAGTGCGGTTTGCCCAACGACAGTATGACCAGGCGATCGGTCTTTATAACAAAGTGTTAGCGATCGATCCGACCAACTTGGGGGCGCAAACCGCGCTGGTGGATCTGGAAGTGACGCAAGGCAGACGGCTGAATGCCCTTGAGCGGCTGGAAGAGATGCAGCAGACTCGTCCAAACGACGCGGCTTTAGCTCAACAGCAACAGCGCATTGAGGAAGGATTCTTGCAGCAGCGCGGTTTTCAACCCCCCTGGGAGCGTTACTAGGAGAAACCCATGCCAGCGTTAATGGGGCGGTTTTGCTATGTTGGTTTGCTGACCAGTTTGCTGATCACTGGCTGTGTGCAGGATCTGCCCAAGGTGGCGATCGATCCTTCACCGGAGCCCTCGCCCGTCGGCTCGCCGATCGACCTTCCCGCCGCTGCTGACCCCGCCGCTGATTTACCAATTGATCAGTTGATGCAGCAAAGCTGGCAAGCCTATCGGTCAAGATTTATTCAGTCCGATGGACGAATCATCGATCGAGAAGCCAACGATCGGTCTACTTCGGAAGGACAGGCTTATGCGCTGCTGCGATCCGTCTGGATTGATGATCGCGAAACCTTCGATCGGGTTTTGCAGTGGTCAGAAATTAATCTGCGACGACGCAATTTGAGCGGACAACCCGTTGATCAACTCTGGGCCTGGAAATGGGGCAGGTTGCCAGATGGCTCTTGGGGCACGATCGACGGTAACTTTGCCAGTGATGGCGATATTGATGCGATCACGGCTCTCATTTTTGCGGCTCAGCGTTGGAATCATCCCCCTTATCTCGATCTGGCGCGACGGAAGCTCAAAGATCTCTGGAAGTTCAGTACAATTACTGACAGCCCCCCTGCCCAAACCTCAACGACTCCAAATGCTGCGAGTCCGCAGCGCTATTTGCTGCCTGGCCCGCAAGCCGCATTCCAGCCTCAACCTGATCAGGTTTACCTCAATCCCTCTTACTTTGCTCCCTATGCTTTCCGGATTTTTTCCCGCGTAGATCCCGATCGAGACTGGCTAAGTTTGATCGAGAGTAGCTACCGGGTGTTAGCAGCCGCTCCCCAGCTTTCAGCCACCGGATTGCCCAATGACTGGCTCAAACTGAATTTACGGACAGGAGCCCTTGAACCTGCTAATGCAGATAATCTCCAAAGCCGCTATAGTTTCGATGCCTATCGAGTGTGGTGGCGGGTTGCCCTGGATGCGGTCTGGTTTCAAGAACCGCGAGCGACCCGTTATCTTCAGCAGCAACTTCAGCCGTTGCGCCAAAAATGGCAAACCCAACGGCGGATTCCAGCCAAAATTGACCTGCAAGGCAACCCGATCGGCAACTACGAGTCAACGGCTCAGTATGCCATGCTGTATCCCGCCTTTCAGATCACTGATCCGGCAATTGCGGCAGAGTTGTATGACCAAAAACTCATGGCCGTTTATCGGGATGGCTTTTGGGATAATGATTCTGCCTACTATGTGCAAAACTTAAGCTGGCTAGGGCTGTTCCCTGTGTATCAATTACCAGATCGCTGGTTTCGTGGCTAGAAGACTTGGTTCCCGATCGTTTGGTTTGCGATCGTTTGGTTCGCGATCGTTTGGTTCGTGATTGTGCTGAATTTCAATCAGTGTGATCTCAATCAGTATTCATTCCCAGTCCTAACGCATAACCAACAACCTATATGCCGCGTTTCCTATTCGCACGACTGTTGTATTCTCCGCTGAATTTCCTGCGCTTCTACCACAGGCTGCAAAAAAAACTCCGAAATCAGAAAACGATCTCTCGATCGATCGTGGGACGATGCCGTTGGTTCAAGCGTCTTCTGCTTCTGGTCAGTATTACGAGTTTGACTGGGTTAAGTTTGGTCATGCTCAAACCTTCGGTGCAGGCGCAACAGCCTGTTACCGTAGCGCCGCCCTTGGTGGTTATGCCGCCCCTGCCTTCTGAGCCGCCCGTTTACTACCCTGGCAGCGCACTATCCCCGCAGGACTATCAACCGATTCAATTTGAAGATGAGATGGCTCAAGTGCCAGATGCGGTGAGTCTAGAATCTGACCCCGATCGATCCGCAGGGAGTAGGGAAAGTAATCGGGCTTCTCGTGCACCTGCAACACCGCTGAGCCAATATTTACTGGAATTTAATCGCAGCCCGATCGTGGGCAATCGGTTGCGGCTACAGGGGGTTTACCCAGAAACGCGGTTAGGCTTTACTCGTCCCCGCAATTGGGAGACCCAGGGAGCCAAAATTGTCTTGCGTTATCAACATTCTCCTGCCTTATTAGCAGAGAAATCGCGGTTGATGGTGCGCGTGAATGACACCAGTGTGGGCAGTATCCAGCTCGATCGTCCTAATGCGCAAATGGGTGAAGCGGTGTTTACAGTGCCCAAACGGCTGATTCAGGACTACAACGAGATTACAATGCTAGCAGAGCATCAAACGGCTGAAACCTGCTCTAACCCCTCTGATCCGACGTTGTGGACAGAAATTTTACCGGACTCACGGGTGGTGATCGATTACCGTCCTCAGCCGATCCAACTAGATTTCAGCAGCTATCCATTCCCCTTTTTAGACAAACTGAGCCTGGAACCCAATCAGCTTACCTATTTGAAGCCCAAAGCCTATAGCAGTGAGTGGTTAACCGCCACCACGCGCTTTCATACGGCAGCGGCTCGTTATGCCGACTATCGCAATCTCCGCAGTCAATTGGTGAAAGATACGACTGCTCTGCAACGGGACGATCGGCTGATTGTGATTGGCACCCCAGCGGAGCAACCGGTTTTGAGCGAACTCGATTTACCCTTTCCGCTCAAAAATAGCCAGTTTCTGGATGGCAAGCGTAATCCAGTCCCTGATGAAGTCGGATTGTTGATGCTCACCACCGTCAAGGATAAAGGAACACCGGTGTTAGTGGTGACGGGCAATAGCCCAGCAGGAGTGCAGCGAGCCGTGCAGATGCTCAGCCAATCTCATGATCAGCAGTTGGCGAGTGGTCAAGCCATCACCGTGGATCAGGTCACGGAGGTACCGAGCCCGGATCCCCGTAGATGGTCAGGCTATTTGCCGATCGAAGATCAATTTCTGCTGCGAGATCTCGATCTGGAGAATCGTCAGCCTTTTCAAGATGTCACGGTGCGGGGCACGAATGCGCCGATCATCAATATTCCGTTTCGGGCGTTACCAGACGATCGCTTCTTACGAGGGAGCCAAGTGATCTTGCGCTATAGCCACAGCGATCAGGTCAATCCTCGCACTTCAGCGGTAGAAGTCAAAATTGATGGAGTGACGATCGGTTCGAAGCAGCTCAATGGCAGAAATAACAGTAACCAGACGTTAAGACTCAATATTCCTGAGCATTTAGTCAAACCGAACTCCCTGTTAAGCGTCTCGTTTGTGATGCATCCGCGCCAGCCCAGTCTGTGTGGCTTAGAAGCGGATCAGCAACTTTGGGGCACCCTACAGGGTGATACGAGCTTTAAGCTGGTACGTGACATCAGCGTCAATTTACCGAATTTACAGTTGCTCCGAGCCGGTTATCCGCTTACTGCACCGCAGGATCTGTCTGCGACGGTGATCGCTCTGCCAGCAGCTCCGACGGATATAGAAGTGCAAACCCTGTTGGCTTTAAGTGAACGACTGGGACGAATCAGCCGAGCAGAATCGGTGAAGGCAACGGTGTATTTAGGAATCGTGCCTGCCGAAGCCCAGAGCCAAAATATTGTGGGCATTGGCACCCGGGAGCGTTTCCCCGTCGCCGAGGTTTTTCAAGATCAAGGGTTTAATTTATCCGATCTGTTCAGCCGCGTTTGGGGGGCTAGCCGTGTTTATGCGCTGCCCGATCAACAAGGGGTGTTGAAGGCCACCCTGTCTCCCTGGAATCGTGAACGGATCCTGTTGGCATTAACGGCCCAAACCGAGGCTGGGTTGCAGGAAGTGCAGACGCTACTACGGCAAGATGCCCTGTTTTCACAGATTCAAGGCGATACGGTGTTGGTGAGTCGGAATCAGCCCAATCCTTCTCCCTATGATGCGAGTGGCTACAATCTGGAGTTCATTCAAGATGCTCCTACCATCCGGATTCAACGCAATAGTCCGTTTAATCAAATGATTCTGTTTTTGCAAGACCATTGGTTTTTCTTGCTGGCAGGCATTTTGCTGTTAGCGCTGTTGCTTTATGGGTTGTCACAACTTTTTCTGGATCGCGTTACAGATAGTGATACGCCGTAATTGCAAAATCTCTGGCTGGAAATATTTACAAAACACTTGGGTGGAAAATTTGGATTGATATGCCGTGCCATTGCCAAGTGTTGGTAAAACTCTTACCAGTAATCTTCCCGAAACTCTTCCCGAAACCCTTTCCAAAAATCTTCCCGAAACCTTTTTCCTGGATGTTCACCTGTCCCGTCTGAAAAGATTACTATGACCACAACTTCGTCCGATCGCGATCATTGGCTAACTCGCTGGCTGGTTGCGTTGCCTCGAGGGCTCGATCGACTGTTGCCTTGGGCTGACAAGCGCTATCTATTTTGGATGGTGATCTTGCTGTTAGTGCTGTCGATCCCATTTGTTGTAACTCCGCTGCTGCTGTGGCAACAGTTGGCCGTTGCGGTGGGTTTAATTTTGACGAGCGCGCTAATTGTGCGGATCGAGAAACAACAGATCCATCAACGCAATAGTGAATATTTACATTTGCTGTTGTCTTGGCTGAGTATTGTCACCACGCTGCGCTATTTGTTTTATCGGATAGCGTATACGCTCAATCTAGACACCTGGATCGAAGGCTTTTTTAGCTTGCTGCTGCTGGCTGCCGAACTTTATGCGATCGGCACGTTGCTGTTGTCCTATTTTCAAACCCTACGGCTGCGGGATCGGCAACCGGTTGATCTATCGGTTATCCCGAAATCTCAGTGGTTTACGGTCGATGTCTATATCCCGACCTATAACGAAGATGTGGCGATCGTCCGCAAAACGGTTCTGGCAGCCTTGGCGCTTGATTATCCAGCGGAGAAGAAACGAGTTTATGTCCTGGATGATGGACGTAAATTTCCGGAACGCCGAGAACAGCTCTATGACATGTGTGAAGAGTTGGGCAGTATCTTGATTACCCGTGAGAATAATGATCATGCTAAGGCGGGTAATATTAACCATGCCATGCGGCTGACAGATGGAGAACTGATTCTCATTCTGGATTGCGATCACATTCCTTCGCGTCAGTTTTTGCAACAAACGGTGGGCTTTTTCTATCGACCTAAAGTGGCACTGGTACAAACTCCTCACTGGTTTTATAACCCCGATCCGTTTGAACGGAACTTGCTCACCCATGGTCGCATTCCGTCCTTGAATGAGCTGTTTTATAAGGTGATTCAAAAAGGCAATGACTTCTGGAATGCCGCTTTCTTTTGTGGATCGGCAGCGGTAATTCGCAAGGATTACGTTTTGGAAGTTGGTGGGATCGCAGTGGAAACTGTGACGGAGGATTGCCATACCTCACTGCGGCTCCATTCGCGCGGGTATGAGTCGGTATACTACGACCACATTATGGTGGCGGGGCTGGCTCCTGAGAAGTTTTCCTCCTATGTGGGGCAGCAAGTACGCTGGGCGCGGGGCATGGCCCAAATTTTGCGGTTGGAAAACCCCTTGTTTAACCGCAAGTTACAGCTCACGGTGCCACAACGCCTCTGCTATTTTTCTGCCACGACGCACTTTTTCTTTGGCTTTCCACGGCTGATGTATGCCATTTCGCCGGTGCTGTTTTTGCTGGTGGGCATTAACTTGGTGCGTGGTTTGGGGGTGGAAACCTTAGCCTATGCGATCCCACACATCATTTTGGGGTTAAACGCCAACTACATCACCAACAAAGCAGCGCGATTCTCTTTCTGGAATGAGATTTTTGAGTATGCGATGGCCTTTCAGGATGGTCTGGTCACCTTGCTGGCGGTGATTAATCCTCGCTTGGGCAAGTTTAACGTGACGGATAAAGGAGTGTCGGTGACCCAGCGCTATTTTGACTGGGGGTCAACCCGAATTTCGTTCTTTTTGGTGTTGCTGCTCGTGTTGTCGTTGCTGTCGGTGCCGTTCTGGCTCGTCTTGCGGCCCGAGTTTAAGGAAGCAGTGCTGATTAACGCTTTTTGGGCTTTGTTTAATCTAGTGCTGTTAGGAACGGCTCTGCTGGTGGGCTTGGAGCAACCTCAACTGCGCCGATCGCACCGATTAGCACGGCAATTGCCAGTCGAAATTGTGGGGTCAAATCGATTCTTGATGCCCGGACAAACGATCGATGTCAGCGAAAGTGGAGCACAGGTGTTGGTGGATGGCGATCCAAACTTGCCAGATGTGATTGAACTGAGGCTGACTGGTGACTTTGGCAGACGGGTTACCCTACCGGGCAAAATTATGCGGCGCACGGCTACTGAAAATGATCAGACGATCCTGGCGATCGATTTTGCTGAATTAACCGCTCAACAAGCTGATCAGTTGGTGTTGGTATTGTATTCTGATGTACGTGAATGGTATACCCAACAGCGACAAGAAGTTGATCAACCCTGGCATTCCTTCCAGTTTTTAATCTTGGGGTTGAGTCGCGCCTTTCGGGACATTCGCCCAACAGAAACTCCCCAAATTCGCAAGCAGATTCGTGCCTTCGCTCAGATTTATTGGGATGGTCAATATTATCCAGGTGTGGCCACAGCGATCAACTCCCGCGAATTGCGAATTGAACTGGAGGATTGTCCGCCTGAATTGGCTGCTTTGCGGCGAACGGTGGTGCCAGTGGGAGTGTTGCTGAGTCAATCGATGCGGGATCCGAACCCGACTCACCTGTTGGCGCAACTGGAATCGGTGGGAACTCGTCAGTTGTGGATGCCCACGGGGATTGCTGATCGCAGGGCAATGGCTTCAGTCCCCGTCGAGCTGAGCTTTCCACAATCTCTGGATGCAGAGCAGTCCGATCGGATTCGGGAATTGCTCAAGCGTCTGGATTAGGCTGAATGCTGCTGGATCGGCCGCATATGGGTGAACGAACCGGGGGAAACTGGGGATGAGCCTGGCCGTTGGCGATCGAACCCCAGCAATTTGGAACCTGCAAATCTCCGAAATCCCCTGCGATCGAAATTGCCCGCAAGTTGCCGATCCGTCTATAATGATAGACTGTGTAAATTTTGAAAGATTTAGGCAAATCCATGCCCAAGCTCAAAACTCGCAAGGCGGCTGCCAAGCGCTTTCAGAAAAGTGGTAGTGGCAAGTTTATGCGTCGCAAAGCATTCAAAAATCACCTGTTGCAGCACAAGTCGGCTGCCCGCAAACGCCGCATTACTGGCTTAGCGGTGGTGAATGAGCGTGATGCTGAGAACGTACAGTTGATGCTGCCCTACGCCTAAGCTCCTGTCCCGTCTAGGGGTTGTGGATTTTAGGTTTAACTTCAGGCTGAATTTTCAGTTTGATCAATTCGCCATGGGATCGGGTTTGATCATCCGCCACCCGTACCTGGTTGCTCTCATTACTTTTTGCAGGAATTTCATCATGACTCGTGTTAAGCGCGGTAATGTTGCTCGCAAGCGCCGCAAAAAAATTCTCAAGCTTGCTAAAGGTTTTCGTGGCTCTCACTCTCGGCTCTTCCGCACTGCGAACCAGCAGGTGATGAAGGCGCTCCGCAATGCCTATCGGGATCGTCGCAAGCGGAAACGGGATTTTCGTCGGTTGTGGATCACCCGCATCAATGCGGCTGCCCGTCAACATGGCATGAGCTACAGCAAGTTAATGGGCGGTTTGAAAAAGGCCAATATTGAAATCAACCGCAAAATGCTGGCTCAAATGGCGGTGCTTGACCCCGCTGGCTTTGGCAAGGTGGTTGAACTGGCTGGTAAAGCGCTTTAAGTCGCGTCCTCAACTATCGATACCCTCAATTCAATTTCAGGATTCATTTTGTTGAACTGGTTGAACCATTTCAGCCCAAATTATTGCAGCCAAAAGGCTCAAAGTATTTGCCTACTTGGGAGGTCAATTCGACCTGAACAGGTAGGCTTTTTGCAGGGGCGATTGGGCTTGCTGATCGGGCTGCTGCTGACCGGGCTGCTACTGATCGGGACTCTACCGATCGGATTCTGTGCATCTGATACGGTGCAGGCCGCTGAGTTATCCGATATTCGCGATCGAGGCTATCTGATTGTGGGAGTCAAGGAGAACCTCCGCCCTTTAGGATTTCGCGATCCGCAAACTCAGGAACTCCAGGGCTTCGAAATCGACATCGCTCGGCAGTTGGCCGCTGAGTTGCTGGCTGATCCGACCGCGCTTGAATTGCAACCCTTGTTGAATCAGGATCGGCTGAAGGCTCTGTTGACCGATCAAGTCGATTTGATTGTGGCTCGGATGTCCATCACCCCTGCCCGGTTACGGGTCGTGGATTTTAGCCCTCCCTACTATATCGATGGGACTGCCTTGATTGCCCGTGATCCTGCTTTGCAACAGCTCAGTGATCTCCAGCCAGCCAGGGTAGCGGTGTTGAATGGCTCCGATACGATCGCGACCGTTCGATCGCTGCTGCCAGCGCTATCCCTGCGGGGTGTTGAGACCTATGCCGAAGCAGAAACACTGCTGGAATCCGGGCAGGTCGATGCTTTTGCGGCGGATGTCACAGTTTTGACGGGATGGGTGCAGCAAAATCCAGCCTACCACCTACTGCCAACCCTGCTCTCGGCTGAGGCTCTGGCCGTGGCCATGCCAAAGGGGCTTCAGTTTGATACACTGCGGCAACCTGTGAATCAGGCGATCGAGCGGTGGCGGGTAGATGGCTGGTTGCGTCAGCGCATTCGGACTTGGGGATTACCGAGGGCAGGGTTGCCTGGTTTTGTGGAGTGAATGGGTGCATGAGTGTAAATTGCGGATATTTTGCCAGGTTGGGTGTGAGTTGGGTCTAACCTGACTTTTGGCACCATTAGGCGCAATCCAGAAAAGCGATTCCGGATAGAAAAAAGTAATCAGCGATACAAAGTCTGATTTTTAATTCCTTTACTTTAGCTCTACGAGAGGTGTCATCCTGCCGCACTCGCCTCCCCTATTTTCGAGGAAATTCTATGCGTCTGGAACAGTTGCAGGCCTTTTTGGCGGTGGCAGAAACCGGCAGTTTTCAGCAGGCAACCCAGCGATGTCAGGTGACGCAATCAACAATTAGTCGGCAAATTCAGGGGCTGGAGGCTGAGCTAGGGTTACCCTTGTTTCACCGTACTTCGCAGGCAAAACTCACCCAGGCCGGCGAACGATTTTTGCCACGAGCCCGCCGGATCTGTCAGGAGTGGCAGTCGGCTACCTCAGAACTTTCCGAATTACTGGCTGGACGACAAACCGAACTTTGTGTGGCAGCGATCCATTCGGTTTCAGCCCACTATCTACCACCTGTGTTACAGCAATTTTGCCAAGATTATCCGGCTGTTCAGTTACGGGTTACTTCGCTCGGCAGCGATCGGGCTTTGAAAGTGCTCAAAGATGGACTGGTCGATCTGGCGATTGTGATGAATAATCGCTTTTTAACTTCTAGTTCGGAAATGGTGGTGGACTTGCTCTATCAAGAGCCGATTCAGGTACTCATGTCTTCTACTCATCCTTTAACGCGCTATGGATCTATTCCTTGGAGCGAGCTAACCCGCTACCCGCAAGTGGTGTTTAAAGATGGCTATGGGATGCAGCGACTTGTACAGGAGCAGTTTCAGCGTTATGCCCTCACTTTCAAGCCCTCTGTAGAACTGAATACCCTGGATGGGTTTCGTGGCATGGTGCGCCAAGGAGAATTTATTGCGCTGTTGCCCCAATCGGCCTTACAAGAAGTCGCCCATGATCCGAGTTTGGCGGTGCGATCGACAGAAGAACCCTTGCTGAGCCGGGAGGTAGTGCTGGTTACGACGCAGGATCGGATGGAAATTCCGCCTATTCGCCATTTTCGATCACTGGTGCAGCGGCTCATTACTCCTACTGGAAGCTTACCATCCCCGATTTTGGAGGTGAGCTAGTGCTTTTAACAATTTATCTTGATGGAGTATCTAGCGACCCTAGGTTTGGAGCAAGGGCGGAATCATGCTCTGAATTAATCGACCCCCGTGAGCGCCCCATCCTTTGTTGTTCTCTTGTGATCTATTGTTCTCTTGTGATCTGACTGACATGAGCGATGTATTTCGTGAGCTTCTCCGTAAAGTGGGAAGCGGATCTCACACTAGCAAGCATTTGACGCGGGAAGAAGCGGCTGAGGCCACCCGTTTGATGCTAACCCAGGCAGCGACACCGGCCCAGATTGGGGCATTTATGATTGCCCACCGGATCAAACGTCCGACGGGTGAAGAACTGGCGGGTATGCTGGATGCCTATGATCAGCTCGGGCCGAAGCTCAGTCCGATCGAATCTGATTTACCGATCGTGTTAGGGAGTCCCTATGATGGTCGATCGCGCACGGCTCCCATTTTGCCTTTAACCGCTCTGATCCTGAATGCCGCCGGTTGTGCGGTGATTTTGCATGGAGGGAGACGGATGCCGACCAAGTCCGGAATTCCCTTAGTGGAAATTTGGCAGGGGTTGGGGGTAGACTGGGCTCCTCTGACGCTGGATCAAACCCAACAGGTCTTTGCTCAGACCCAATTCGGCTTTGTGTATTTACCAACCCATTTCCCCCTGGCTGATCAGTTGGTACCTTACCGAGAGCAAATTGGTAAACGTCCGCCCTTTGCGACGGCTGAGCTATTTTGGGTGCCCTATGCTGGAGAAGCGCTGATTGTTGCTGGATTTGTTCACCCTCCGACGGAGGAGATGGCCCGATCGGCCTTTGCGCTGCGGGGAACCCAGCGATTTATGACGGTGAAGGGGTTGGAAGGAAGTTGTGATCTACCCCGCGATCGGACGGCAATTATAGGGATTCAGCGACCGGAGCAGGAATTTACGCGATGGTTGCTCCACCCGCGTGACTATGGATTTGCTTCCGATGAGGTGCCCTTACTGCCGACGACTGAGCTGATTAGCCAACTGCGATCGGTGTTACAGGGCGAACCCAGTGAACTGCTGGAGGCAGCGGTGTGGAATGGTGGTTTTTATCTCTGGCAAGCCGGACAGTGTCCCGATTTGGCAACTGGATTTCAGACGGCTCGACATCTGATTATGTCGGGTGGGGCGGCAGACAAATTGAATGAGTTAACGGTGGCTGTCCGATCGATCGGCTTGAATCGGCGGTTAGAAGTTGCTCTCCCAACTGCCCCGTCTTAGGTCACGGATCGATCGCAATCAAACCTTCGCTTTGCTTGGGACACATTTTGCTTGGGACGCATGACGGTTGGCCCGAACGATAGTTAGGCAGAGATTTGGAGGCTATCAAGTAAGATTTAACCCTCCGTCTGAAATCAGAATTTCGCCTGTAAGATAGTGACTTGCAACCAGCATCGCAGCCACCTGTGCGATCTCTTCTGGCTGCGCTCCCCGCCCCATTGGAGATCGCTCCTCCCACAGCTTTCGGGCTGCTGTCCAATTTTTATCCCGATCCCAGATGTCGAACCAGTCACAAGCGCAACTCTTTCTATCTTTCTATCTTCAGTCACAACCTTACTCTTTTCGTTTTCCCTAAATCTAATTCTGCCTAACAACAGACTTTACCCCAGGATCAAGGCGATCGAGACCTGAAGGAATTGGGGTTAGGATAGGGAAGCAAGTCTCGTGGGGGCAAAGTTGCCCTGTTGCCTCATGGCTCATCCACCCGTTGTTTCAACCCCGGCCGCGTGGAATTTGTTGCAATGGATCGTCCAGCCCTTGGGTTTTCTGGAGCATTGTGCCGATCGCTATGGGGATTGCTTTACGGCTACTTTGGGCAATGTGGCTCGCTTCACCTATTTCAGCGATCCGGCTGCGATCGAGCAAATCTTTTCCACTGCCAGTTCGCAGTTTGAGTCTGGGCGGGCCAATATGATCCTGCGGCGCACTTTGGGCGATAATTCCTTGCTGCTGTTGGATGGTGAAGCCCATAAACGCCAGCGCCAGCTTTTAATGCCGCCCTTCCATGGTGAGCGAATGCGTTCCTATGGCGCTTTGATTCCTGCCATCACCACGGCTGTCACGCAAACCTGGCAACCCGGACAGCCCATTTGGATCCGACCGGCAATGCAGGCGATCTCATTGCAAGTGATTCTACAGGCGGTGTTTGGGTTGACATCCGGGCAGCGATACGAAGACCTGAAGCGATCGCTCTATAACATGCTGGAATTTACCAGCAATCGGTTTAGCTTTGCCACCAATTTTTTCCCGATCTTGCAGCGAGATTTTGGGGCTTGGAGTCCGGGCGGTCAATTTAATCGACTCATGGCAGGCATCAACGAGTTGCTGTATGCCGAAATTCACGATCGCCGTCAATCGTTTGACCCCGATCGATCGGATATTCTGACTTTGCTACTGGCTGCTCGCGATGAGGCGGGTGAGCCGATGAGTGATGGGGAGTTGCGCGATGAGTTGATGACTCTATTAGTGGCAGGGCATGAAACCACTGCTACGGCCTTGACTTGGGCGATGGATTGGATTCACCGCCTCCCCGAAGTGCGGCAAAAACTGTTGAGTGAGCTAGCGAGTTGGGATCCGGAGACTGATCCGAGTGCGATCACCAAACTGCCTTACCTGAATGCGGTCTGTTGTGAAACCTTGCGGATTTACCCGGTCGGGTTTATCGCCCAAATTCGGATTGCCCAAGCGGCCGTGGAGATTGGCGGCTATCCGTTCAAAAGCTATGACATGCTGATTCCCTGCATTTACCTCGTGCATCATCGCCCTGATCTCTATCCAGAACCCAAGCAGTTTCGCCCCGAACGCTTTCTAGAACGCCAATTTTCGCCCTACGAATATTTACCCTTCGGCGGCAGTAATCGCCGTTGCATTGGTGCCGCCTTTGCCCTGTTTGAAATGAAGTTGGTGTTGGCGACAATTTTACGGCAGCATCGTCTGGAGTTGCTGGAATCGCGTCCGATGCAGCCGATCCGACGCGGGGTGACGATCGCCCCCAATCGCCAACTCAAAATGCGGCTAGCTGCTTAAAGGCTGCTGAAGATGCGGTTTAATGGTTGCTGTTCAACCTAACCTGCCTGCAATTCTCATGACCGTGATTTCCTCCATTCCCATTCCCATTGCCATGACCATTGCTGGATCGGATAGCGGCGGTGGGGCCGGAATTCAAGCCGATCTGCGCACCTTTGCGTTTCATCAAGTCCATGGCACGAGTGCAATCACCTGCATTACGGCTCAAAATACAGTGGGGGTGAGTCGGGTGGATGCTTTGCCGGCTGAGGCGGTGGTGGCGCAAATCCAGGCGGTGGCAGCGGACATTGGCATGCAAGCTGTGAAAACAGGGATGTTGCTGAATGCAGAGATTATTGCGGCGGTGGCTGTCCAGGCTGAGCGGTTGCCCAATTTGGTGGTCGATCCGGTCATGGTGTCTCGAACCGGAGCCCAATTGATCGATGATGCAGCAGTTGTGAGTTTACGCGATCGATTGATTCCGTTGGCGACCGTGCTGACTCCGAATCGGTATGAGGCCCAGATGCTGAGTGGGCTGGAAATTCACACCTTAGCGGATATGCAGGCTGCGGCTGAGAAAATTTTGCGGCTTGGGGCCGCAGCGGTATTGGTGAAAGGTGGCGGTATGATCGGTGAGCTCAAGGGTGTCGATGTTTGGTGCGATGGCGATCGATTGGAGGTGTTACGTACTACAACGATCGAAACTCAGGATACCCATGGTACGGGCTGTACGCTCTCGGCCGCAATTGCGGCGAACTTGGCATTAGGGCACGATCGGTTGACGGCAGTGCAGCAAGCGAAACAATATGTGACAACCGCGCTGTGCTATGCCTTGCGGATCGGTCGAGGGCAGGGGCCCGTCGGGCATTTCTTTCCGTTAATCCAGGCTGCAAATCCGATCGGGAGAGGAGAATGATGATTACAGGCACGACTCAACTGCTTGGTGTGATGGGTGATCCGATCGCCCATTCCCTCTCGCCTGTGATGCACAATGCTGCGATCACACATTTGGGTTTGGATTATGTCTATCTCCCCTTTGCGGTTGCACCACAGGATTTAGCGACTGCTGTGTCTGGATTCAGGGCGATCGGGCTGCGCGGCTTCAATGTCACGATTCCCCATAAGCAAGCCATTTTACCCTGGTTGAATCAGATTTCAGAAGTGGCCCAAGCGATTGGAGCTATCAATACGGTGAGTTGGACTGACCAAGGCTGGTATGGCACCAACACCGATGTGGCAGGGTTTCTTGCTCCCCTCAAAGGGCTCGATCGCGATTGGTCCCAAACCACGGCCGTAATTTTGGGTCACGGTGGAGCAGCGCGAGCCGTTGTGGCAGGTTGTGCGCAGTTGGGTTTTGCCCAGATCCAAGTAGTGGGGCGCAATAGCGAGAAGTTGCAAGCTTTTCAGGCAAGTTGGGGCAAAACAGGGCTGATCGATCGCCTGACTATTGGTGAGTGGGCAGATTTGGCTGAACTACTGCCGCAAACTGATCTTCTGGTGAATACGACACCGATCGGGATGCATCCTCAAACCCAGACTTCGCCGCTGAAGGCTGAGGATTGGCAAAACCTACCAACGAGGGCCATTGCCTACGACTTGATCTATACTCCTCGCCCGACCTTATTTTTGCAACAGGCCGATCGGCAGGGACTATTGACCCTGGATGGTTTGGAAATGTTGGTTCAACAAGGAGCTGCTGCTCTGTCTTTATGGCTGCAACAACCTGCCCCAGTTGAAGTGATGCGTCAAGCGTTGTTGGCTTACTTGGATCGACGGGGCAAGGGGGAAGAGGGTAAGGATGAAGGATGAGCGATGAACAGGGGATTTTGTTGTAAAGCATTGTAAAGCTCATCGTTAAGGATTAATATTTATTTAAGTATTTGACTGAACTGGATGGTTAAAGTTGCCAGACTCAGGCTGGGTCGGTATTGGGCTCGTAAGCGTCCAGTTGGGTTTCATTGAGGTTCGGACTAGATTTGGTTGGTTGGTTTTGCTGGTCTGGTAGTCTACCGATCGATGGGGAGATGGATCATGTCACATCATTACCTCTGGTCGCGTTCTACCCCAGAAACTTTACGTTCAGATTTCACTCTTCCAGATTTCATTCTTCCAGATTTCATTTTGAGAGACGCAGAACATCATGAGCTTTGAGATTCCAGAATCGATCAAAGTTTGGAGTCAGTTTGCCCACCCGATTTTAATGTGGGTGCTGTTGGCTCTAACACTTTATGCGGGCTACTTGGGGTTTAAGATTCGGGCAACCCGTGCGGCTGAGGGTGACAAAAAGAAAGAGCTGATCAAGGGGCGCTTTAATGTCCGTCATTATCAATTGGGATCGATTATCTTGGCTTTGATGGTGCTGGGGTCGATCGGGGCAATGGCGGTCACCTATGTGAATAGCGGCAAGCTATTTGTCAATCCACACCTGCTGGCGGGTCTGAGTATGACCGGCTTGATCGCTGTTTCTGCTTCCTTGTCGCCTTACATGCAAAAAGGTCACGATTGGGCTCGCTACAGTCACATTGCAATCAATACAGTGTTGGTGGGGCTATTTGCTTGGCAAGCTGTGACTGGAATGCAGATTGTGCAAAATGTGATCAACCGGATGGCGGGCTAGGTCGCCGAAGTTGATGGACTGGTTTCGGGAGGGAGGCATGGTTGACGTGCCTCTTTTTATTTGGGGCTGCCTCTTGCTGATTCCAGGTGATTCCAGGTGATTCCAGCTTTTGCTATGTCTTCCCGGTCAAGACTCCCGCTATCCCTGAATGCTGCTTGAATGGATCGATCCATAGATCCTGAAGCAACAGATCCTGAAGCAACAGATCCTGAAGCAACAGATCCTGGAGCAACATCGAAACAGTTTGTTTGCTGAAAAGTTCTGATTCTGCTAAAAATTGTGGGGTGTATTCGCACAACCGATCGATCAGTGTTTCTTGGTTCAATCCGGCCTGTTGCATTCTGTCTATTCCCTATGCAAGACGAAATTCTCCGCAAAGAGCAAGCTTTTCACGATCGCTGGGCGGCGGCCATTGATGTGGATGGCATTCGGGTGCGGGATTATTTTGAAGCCTGCACTGCGCCAGAAAACCGCTTTATCTTGCGGCAGTTGGGAGATGTGCGGGGCAAGCGAATTTTAGATTTAGGGTGCGGTGCAGGTGAAAATAGCGTGTATTTTGCTAGTCAGGGAGCCAATTGCATTGCCTCTGACTATTCACCGGGCATGGTGGAAGTGGCCTTAAAGTTGGCAGAAACCAATGGCGTGCAGGTGCAGGGGCGGGTGATCAATGCGATGGCGATCGACTATCCGGATGAAACCTTTGATATTGTCTATGCGGCGAACTTGCTGCATCACATTCCCGATCCGATCTTGACGATTCGGGAAGCTCACCGTATTCTCAAGCCGGGTGGTCAGCTTTGCTTTTGGGATCCGCTGAGGCATAATCCGGTCATTAATGTTTATCGTCGGATGGCCACACAGGTGCGCACCGAAGATGAAACGCCGCTCGATATCAGGATTGTCCGCGATATCAAAGCCTTATTTGCCCATACGGTAGTCGATACTTTCTGGCTCGCGAGCCTGTGGATTTTCTTGCAGTTTTACCTGATCGAACGGGTGCATCCCAACAAGGAGCGCTACTGGAAAAAGATTATTTTGGAACACGAACGGCTGGAGTCCGAATACCTGTTGCTGGAAAAGCTCGATCGATGGCTGAAACAAATTCCTGGACTCAAACGCTACGCTTGGAACTTGGCAGTGGTTGCCACTAAATAATCCGAGCCCATCCCTGGAGTTTTCCCAATCCTGATCTTGCCTCAGGTGCTGCTGTTTTCGATCCCTTTACCCTGATTCCCATGCCCCGCTACTCGATCGTTGTCCCCATTTATAACGAAGAGGCAACGCTGCCAGAACTTTACCGGCGGTTGAGTGCAGTGATGGCGCGTTTGGATGGCGAGAGTGAACTCATTTTGGTGGATGATGGTAGCCGCGATCGATCGCTGGATCTAATGCGCTCGTTTCATGATCAGGATCGGCGGGTGAATTACCTCAGTTTTGCCCGCAACTTTGGGCATCAGGTGGCAGTGACGGCGGGTCTCAATTTTGCGACTGGTGAAGCCGTGATGGTGATGGATGCCGACCTGCAAGATCCACCGGAGCTACTGCCTGAGCTGATTCAACAATGGCATCAAGGCTATCAGGTGGTCTATGCCCAACGCACGCAACGCCAGCGCGAACCCTGGTTAAAACGGTTACTGGCCTATGGGTTTTATCGGATATTGCGTCGTCTTGCGGATGTGGATATGCCGATCGATACGGGAGATTTTTGTTTGATGGATCGCTGTGTGGTGGATTTGCTCAATCAGATGCCAGAACGAAACCGCTACATTCGCGGGTTGCGGGCCTGGGTAGGATTTCGCCAAACGGCCGTACCGTTCGATCGGGCTCCTCGCTATGCGGGTTCAGTCAAATATACCTTTACCAAATCTCTGGCATTAGCGATCAATAGCTTGGTGGGCTTCTCTCAAGTGCCGCTGCGGCTTTCCACCTATCTCGGACTCGTGGCGGCGGTGATTGCCTTGGGTATGAGTTTGTTGGTGCTGTACTGGCGGCTGATTGATGTGAATTCGCCCCTCACTGGCTATACCATCATCACCGTGGTGGTGTTTTTTCTGGGAGCGGTGCAGTTGATCAGCATCGGCATTCTGGGGGAGTATATCGGGCGGATCTACGAAGAAATTAAGGGTAGACCACTCTATACCTTGTCTGAAGTTGGGGGGTTTCAAGTGCATCGCATTCGTCCTCATGCCCAAGCCAAACCTTCGGTGACTCGGCGAACCAGAGAAGTGGCTGAGGTGAATGAGGAGCGCTGGCGACAGAATGATTGAGTTCGGGCTGGTGCCGATGATTTCAGAGCTTGGCTTCTAAAGATTTCAAGTATTCGGTGTTTACCCCCGACTCGCGCATCAGGGCGATCTTACCAGTTCGAGCAATTTCTCGAATCCCAAATCGGTTCAGCACTTGCACGATCGCCACCATTTTGCCAGGATCGCCCACCACCTCGATTGTGAGGGAATCTTCAGCTACATCTACAACGCGGGCCCGGAAGATTTGAGCTAATTCAATAATTTCGGAACGGTTGGAGCTACTGGCATTCACCTTCATCAGCATCAGCTCTCGCTCAACACAGGGTACTTCTGTGATGTCTTGCACTTTCAGGACGTTGATCAGTTTATAAAGCTGTTTGGTAACTTGCTCAATAGCCCGATCGTCGCCTGGGACAACCATCGTAATGCGAGAAATTCCGACCTGTTCAGCAGGCCCGACGGCCAGACTCTCGATGTTGAAACCGCGCCGTGCGAATAATCCGGCAATGCGGGAGAGCACGCCCGCTTCATCTTCAACCAAAACGGAAAGAGTGTGCTTCATGAATCGGAGGGAAAGCAAAAGTAGAATTGAGCTGCAAATGAACAGGACAAAACCAGATGATCCCAAAGATGGCACAGGGCACCTCAAAGGCAGGATCGATCGGTAGTTTCCCATCATAGCCTGACTTGGGGAACGATCGGACAGGGTTTTCTGAATTTATCTGGGTTCGGTGAATGACCTGAATGCAGGGGCAATCTATAGGACAGTCTTGAGCCTGATTGGATAGACTTAAAGGGATTCACGGATACCAATTAGCCTCTATATGTAGCGGAATTCTAGTGGAATTCCCTCTCCAGAAACACTACTATTAGATATCAGGGTATGACTCCTTGTCGCGGGATCGCAGCAAGGCTGGACTCTTAGGGCGCATCAGGATCGCATTCAGTCATCGCATTCAGTTATTGCTATCAGTCATCGCATTCAGTTAATGACTCAGACACCATAATGACTTAGCCACTATAAGGAAGCCACCCAGTCTGTAATTCTCGCAATCAATCTGGGTATGTTTCATTATGGGAACTCAGTCCTTCATGCAGGATTGTCAGGATTGTTAGGGAGAGCACTCCGATGCCATTTACCGGTGGAACCGAATTCCGAGCCAACGAATTCACAGACTTCACTCAAATTACTTCATCAACCGCTCGGTTCGCTGGAGAAGAAGAACGGGCGAAACGATCGATCGCGGTCGATGCGGATGGCAACATTGTGGTGGTCTGGTCAAGCCTCGGTCAAGGGCCAGAACCCAACAAGATTGATTTCTACGAAGTGTATGCCCGGCGCTACGATGCTGCCACCGGGCAATGGGGCCCAGAATTTCTGGTGAACCGCAACACGCTGCCCCCCAACGAAGGGGACTTGCGGGAAGGCAATCAGTTGGCTGCGGCTGTGGCGATCGACGATGAGGGTGATTTTGTCATTACCTGGTCGGATAACGGCCTCTATGCCTCCGATCCACTGGGGTATGGGATATATGCGCAGCGCTACGGTAGCGATGGTCAACCGATCGGCGAAGCGGTGCAGGTAAATACCAATACGTCCTCCGATCAGTTTGATAGCTCGATCGCGCTAGATGCGGATGGAGACTATGTTATCACCTGGACAAGTCGAGACCAGGATGGCAATGGCAATGGGATTTATGCCCGTCGCTACAGTAAAGATGGCACCCCAGTTACGGCTGAGATCCGCGTTAATACCTATACAACCAACGATCAAACCCAGTCTGCCGTGGCCATGGATGCCAATGGCAACTTTGTGGTGGTTTGGTCGAGTTTTGGGCAGGATGGATCGCTGGGGGGGATCTATGGGCAACGGTTTAGCGCCAATGGCACCCCACTGGGCACTGAGTTTCGGGTCAATACCGGCACGGTGGGCGAGCAAAATCTGCCTGAAGTGGCGATGGATGCGACCGGCAATTTTGTCGTTACCTGGACAAGTAACGAAGGGGGCACCCGGGGCAACGAAATTCGGGCTCAGCGTTACGACAGCAATGGGGTGGCACAAGGGGATGTGATCGCTGTTAATACGACTGCGCCGGGTAGTCAGACCCTCTCCAGTGTCAAAATGTTGGCAACGGGCGGGTTTATTGTCACTTGGACGGGAGATGATGCCTCCGGGCGAGGCATTTATGGACGGCGGTTTAACGCGCTGGGCCAACCCCTGGCTGGGGCAGATGGTGAAGAATTTTTAATCAATGTCACTACAACCGGAAGCCAGAACTTCGCGAGTGTGGGGGCTGATGCAAACGGTAACTTTGCGGTAGCTTGGTCGGCTGACCAAACCGAGGTGGATGGAGAGGTTGAGGATGTCTATGTTCGCAGGTTTTCAGTCACGCCTTCTGAAAACGATCCACCGACCGATATTCGCTTAAGTGTCAATACGATCGTTGAAAACTCTGCCGATGGTACCCCGATCGGTACCTTGCTCACCACCGATCCCAACGATCCAGAGGGCAATGACCTGTATACCTATGCGCTGGTTTCTGGCACGGGTGCGACAGATAATGCCGCTTTTACGATCGTCAATAATGAGCTGCGAATTCTGCGATCGCCCGACTTTGAAGCCAAGCCGTCCTATTCGATCCGGGTACGCACCACGGATGTAGGTGGGCTGAGTTTTGACAAAGTTTTAATCGTGACGGTGCTGAATGCGAACGAGCAACCCACGGATCTGGCGCTCAGTAACAACACCATCAACGAAAATATTCCAGCTAATTCGTTGGTGGGTACCTTTTCAACCACTGATCCAGATGCTGGCAATACCCATATCTACTCATTAGTGGCAGGAACGGGGGCGACGGATAATGCCGCCTTCACGATCGTCAATAACGAGTTGCGCATCAATGCCATCCCGAACTTTGAAGCCAAATCAAGTTACTCGATCCGGGTACGCACCACGGATCAAAATGGGTTGTTTGTTGAGAAGGTGCTGACGGTTGCAGTGCGGGATCTGAATGATGCCCCGACTAACATCAACCTGAGTAGTAGCAGCATTGATGAGAATGTGCCCCCTAATTCCCTGGTGGGGACTTTTTCTACGGTTGATCCGGATGCCACTGATAGCTTTACCTATCGGTTTGCGGCGGGAACCGGTGGCACAGACAATGGATCGTTTGAGATTGTCGGTAATCAACTCTTGATCCGCAATTCTCCTGACTTTGAAACCAAGCCCAGCTACTCGATTCGGGTAGAATCACTGGACAAAGGAGGCATTCCCGTTGTCCGAGTCTTTACCATTACGGTGAATGATCTCAATGACCCACCGACGAATAAAGCACCGACGGATCTGAGCATTGCTCCGAGCACTGTGAACGAAAATGTGCCGATCGATTCGGTGGTGGGACGGTTTGCCAGTGTTGATGAGAATGCAGGCGATACGTTTCGCTATAGTCTGGTGAATGGAATTGGTAGTGATGATAATGCCGCGTTTGAGATTGTTAATGATCAGCTAAGAATTAAAGCGATTCCGAACTTTGAAGCCAAATCAAGCTATACGATCCGGGTGCGAACCACGGATGCAGGTGGACTAAGCTTTGAGAAAGCGCTGATCATCAATGTTAATAATCTGAATGAAGCACCGACTGATATTCGACTCACCCCCAGCAGCGTGGATGAAAATGTGCCGATCGGTACAGCGGTGGGTCAGTTAGCCGCGATCGATCCGGATGCAGGGGATACGTTCGTTTATACGTTGGTGTCTGGAACGGGTGGAACAGACAATGGTTCCTTCTCTATCGTTGGAAATGAACTGCGGCTTAACTTCTCGCCCAATTTTGAAGCCAAATCTGACTATTCTGTGCGGGTGCGGGCGACCGATCGGAATGGGACGGGATTGTTTTTCGAGAAGGTGCTGCTGGTTAGCATCAATGATGTAGCAGAGGCCGGTAGCCCGACAGATTTAACCCTCAGTAAGAGCGATATTGCCGAAAATTCTCCAGCCAATTCGGTGATCGGCACCTTAATTACGACAGATAACAGTAGCGGCCCGTTTGTCTATGAGCTGGATACCAGTTTTGGCGATGCTGCCAACTTCACAATCAATGCTAGCAATCAGTTAGTGTTGCGGACGATTCCCAACTTTGAGGTGAAGCCGTCCTACTTGATACGGGTGAAGACGACGGATCCGGATGGCCTGAGTCTGAGCAAGGTTCTGACGATCAATGTGACGAATGTCAACGAGCCTCCGATCGATCTGGCGATTAGCAGTACCTCGATCGATGAGAACCGTCCTGTCAATTCGGTGGTGGGCACCTTGAGTACCACCGATCCCGATGCGGGCGATACCTTCACCTATACGCTGGTTGCTGGCACGGGCAGTACGGACAATGCCGCATTTCGGATTGTCAATAATCAGCTCCAGATCCTCGGCGTTCCCAATTTTGAAGCGAAATCGAGCTACAACATTCGGGTACGGACGACCGATCGGGCCGGATTATTCTTTGAGAAAGCGTTGACGATTACGGTACGCAACGTCGGCGAAGCCCCCACCGATATTAATTTAAGTGCGACCAGCATTGATGAAAACCGGCCCGCCAATTCGCTGGTAGGTACCCTCAGCACGGTGGACGGAGATGCCAACGAAACCTTTACCTATGCCCTCGTCTCTGGTACGGGCGGTACTGATAATGCGGCTTTTGCAATTGTCAATAACCAGTTGCAAATTCGCAATGTGCCGAACTTTGAAACGAAGCCGTCCTATTCGATTCGGATCCGGTCTACCGATAAAGATGGGCTGACCTTTGAGAAGGTGTTTGTGATCACAGTGCGTGATCTGAATGAAACACCTTTGGATATTAGCTTAAGTGCCACCAGTATTGACGAAAACAAGCCTGCCAATTCGGTGGTGGGTACCTTCAGCACGATCGATTCGGATGCCAATGACACGTTTACGTACCAGTTCGTGTCTGGGATCGGCGCAACCGATAATGCTGCGTTTACGATCGTCAATAATGAGCTGCGGATCAACGGCATTCCCGATTTTGAAACCAAGCCCAGCTACTCGATCCGGATTCGTACCCGCGATGCCAGCGGACTGACCTTGGAAAAGGTCTTTATCATCAATGTTAATAATCTCTCCGAAACTCCAGGGAGCACGGCCCCGACCGATCTGCTGCTGAGTAATACGCGGGTCGATGAAAACCGTCCACCTGATTTTGCTGTCGGTACCTTCAGTACGATCGATCCCGATCAGGGCGATACCTTTACCTATACGTTGGTGACGGGGTCGGGCAGCAGCGATAATGCCGCCTTCAAAATCGTCAATAATGAACTGCGGCTGAATCAGTTTCCGGATTTTGAAACCAAGCCCGCCTATTCGATTCGGGTGCGGACAACCGATAGTGGGGGCAAAACCTTCGAGAAAGTGTTCACGATTACGGTGAATAACCTGAGTGAACAACCGGGTACCACTCCGCCCCGAGATCTACTGCTCAGTAGCAGTTCGATTGATGAAAATAAACCTGCCAATTCGGTGGTGGGCACCCTCAGCACGATCGATCCCGATGCCGGGGATACCTTTACCTATGACTTGGTGGCGGGGGCAGGCGGTACGGATAATGCCGCGTTTACGATCGTCAATAATGAGCTGCGGATCAACGGCATTCCCGATTTTGAAACCAAGCCCAGCTACTCTGTTCGCATTCGGACTCGCGATGCGGGCAATCTCAGCATTGAAAAAGTTTTTACGATCACCGTCAATAACTTGCCGGAACAGCCCGGGACGACTCCACCCCGCGATCTGTTGTTGTCAAACGGCGCAGTGGATGAGAACAAGCCGATCGGTACGGTCGTCGGCACCTTCAGTACGATCGATCCCGATCAGGGGGATAGCTTCACCTATGCGTTGGTTGCAGGCACCGGCAGCACGGACAACGCGGCGTTTACCATCGTCAACAATGAGCTGCGCCTGAATACCATCCCCGATTTTGAAACCAAATCGACCTACTCGATTCGGGTGCGTACCAGGGATGTTGGTAATCTCAGCATTGAAAAAGTCTTCACGATTCGCGTCAATAACCTGCCGGAAACCCCAGGGACGACTCCACCGCGCGATATACTCCTCAGCAGTAATCGGATTGACGAAAACCGCCCTGCCAATTCGGTCGTGGGCACTCTCAGCACGATCGATCCAGACTCGGATGAGCAATTTACCTATACGTTAGTCACGGGGACGGGCAGTACAGATAATGCCGCCTTCACGATCGTCGGCAATCAACTACGGCTGACCAATCCGGCTGATTTTGAAACCAAGTCTAACTACTCGATTCGGGTACGCACCAGCGATCGGGGCAATCTGACCTTTGAGAAAGTGTTCACGATTAATGTGAATGACTTACCCGAACAGCCCGGTGATACACCGCCAACTGATCTAGTGATTAGTCGCGCCAACATTGATGAGAATGTACCAGCTAATTCTCTCGTGGGTACTTTGAGTACGGTGGATCCGGATCGGGGCGATACCTTTACCTATGCGCTGGTGACAGGGGCGGGCAGTACGGATAATGCTGCCTTCACGATCGTGGGTGATCAACTGCGGATTCGCAATTCGCCTGACTTTGAAACCAAGCCGTCCTACTCGATTCGGGTCGCTACTACCGATGCAGGTGGGCTGACTTTCACCAAAGTCTTGACGATCACGGTGAATAACCTGAACGATCCGCCGATCGTGACGACCACGACAGGAGGACTCGTCTATCAAGAAGGAGCAGGCAATGTCGCGATCGATCCAACGGTACGAGTCACCGATATTGATAGCCCAAACCTGCTGGGAGCGGCAGTGCGAATCAATGGCTATGTACCTGGGCAGGATAGCTTAGCCTTAACTCCGCCAGCGGGCATTACGGCTTCCTTTGATGCGGCAACGGGAGTTTTGACCTTAACTGGCGCTGCCCCAATCGCGACCTATCAAACTGCGCTGCGGGCGGTCACCTATCGCAACAGTAGTACGGGCCCGAACACGAACACCCGCACCCTAGAATTTACGGCCCGCGATGCCAATCTCACCAGCCGAGTGGCGACCCGCACGATTCAGATCATTCCCGTCGATTCGGCTCCGGTGGTGACTACCTCCGGTGGGGCGCTAGCTTACCAGGAAAATGCGGGTGAAGTGGCGATCGACGCTGGGGTCACTGTGGTTGATCCTGACAGTGCGACCCTGACAGGAGCCACCGTGCGGATTTCTGGCTATGTGCGGGGCGAAGATTTTCTCGTCTTGACGACCCCCACTGGCATTGTCAGCAATTTTGATGCCGCGACTGGGATTTTAACCCTGGCCGGAGCCGCTTCCCCAGCCAGCTATCAAGCGGCTTTGCGATCGGTGCGTTACCTCAATACCAGCAATAACCCGGCCACGACTGGCCGAACGGTGCAGTTTCAAGTGCGAGATGCTGGGGCGGCTAGCAATCTGGCAACTCGATCGATCCAGGTCACGGCAATCAATTCGCCCCCCAGAGTGGCAGTTTCGGGAGGGGAACTCACCTATGGCGAAAATGCGGGTGCAGTAGCGATCGATCCCCAAATTCGAGTGACTGATGCGGATAGTGCGACTCTGGTGGGAGCCACCGTGAAATTGCAAGGCTATATTGCCGGGCAAGACAGTTTATCTGTCACGGCTGCGGCGGGAATTGCCAGCAATTTTGATGCCGCAACCGGTACCCTCACCCTGACGGGCAATGCCACCGTTGCCACCTATCAGGCGGTCTTGCGATCGGTTGCTTACACGAACCGCAGTGACAATCCCAATTTGAATGATCGCGTGGTACAGGTTAGTGTACGGGATGGGGCGACTACCAGTAATTTGGCTACTCGCTCGATCAAGATTACGCCGGTGAATGATGCGCCGGTGCTCAAAACCTCGATCCAGGAAGCGGTATTTACGCGCGGTTCAATCTTAGTCGATCCCCAGTTGACTTTGACCGATCCGGATCATGCTCGTTTGACCGGAGCGACGATTTCGATCGGTAATTATGTCGCCGGTGAAGATAATTTATTGTTCAAAGATCAAAACGGCATTACCGGCAATTTTGATCCGCTCACGGGTGTGTTGCGGCTCTCTGGTGCGGGGGCAGTGGTTTCCTATCAGACGGCGCTGCGATCGGTGCGGTTTGCCAATAATCGTTCCATTCCTACTGCCCTGCCGCGAACACTGGAAATCCAGGCGACCGATGGGATCACGGGGAGCGATCGAACCCAGGGACGGATTCAGGTGAATTTTGCCTTAACCGACGAGGTGCCTGCGATCGATCTCAATGGCACAGGAGTCGGAGTCGATTACAGTAATACGTTTGTGATGGGTGGGCCGCCGGTGGCGATTGTGGCTAGCGATGCTCGATTTACTAACCAAACCTATCCAGTGCTCACTTCCGCCCAAGTGCAGATTACCAACTTGCTGAATGGATCGGAGGAGGTGCTGCTGATTGATACTACCGGAACGGGGATTGCCAGCCAATACGATCCAAAGCAGGGAGCCCTCTTGCTATCGGGGGTGGCTCCATTGGCGACTTACTTACAAGTGCTACGGAGTGTGCAGTACAACAACAGTAGTACAGCGATCGACACCACCACCCGCACGGTTTTGTTCACGGTTAACAATGGACAACAAACCAGCGAACCGGCTCAGACGCGGGTACAAATTAGCCAAATTCGTTTGGATGATGGCACAACAGGCAACAAGAGCCTCGTGACTACTCCCTCCACTGATTTGATTAATGCCGGGGATGGGGAGCAGACGGTGCTGTCTACCGTGGATAACTTGCAGCAAAATGATGTGATCGCGGGCGGAGCCGGGAGAGATACCTTCATGATTATGGAGGGCGGCGAAGCTAGTCTGGCCCAACTGACGGGTGAGGGGCGAGCCCTGATCGATCTAGAAAACCCCAGCACTCAGGTGAGTGGAATTTTGGTGAACAGTACCAGTGTCACGGGCTTTGAAGTATTTGATCTGACCGGCTTTACGCGCAATGCCACTCTGACGGGAAGTGGACAAGATGATACTTTGACGGGTGGCAGGAACCATGACCTGCTGGTTGGGAAAAATGGCAATGATGTGTTGAAAGGTGGCATGGGCGACGATCGCCTGGATGGCGGGAGTGGCGATGATCTGCTCGAAGGCGGTCTGGGCAATGATTTCTACTTCATTGATAGTGCGGCTGATCTGATTCTGGAAACGGCTGATGCTGGGCTGGATACGGTGCAATCGACCCTGAACTACCGCTTGGGCGATCATCTCGAAGCTCTCATTCTGACGGGTACTGCTACTGTGGGCACAGGCAACAGTTTGAATAATGAGTTGCGGGGCAATGGTCGAGCCAATCGCCTGAATGGGGAAGCCGGGAACGATCAACTCTGGGGCGGCAATGGTAACGATATCCTCAAAGGGGGCAATGGTAACGATCGCCTGATTGGTGGAGCGGGACAGGATCGATTAATTGGCGGCAAAGGCAAAGATCGGTTTGTGTTGAGCAATGCTCGTAAAAATAGCCGGGATAGGATTCAGGATTTTCGTGCTGTCGATGACACGATCGAAGTAGTACGGGGTGGATTTAGCCGCACCTTAAAGCGAGGCAAAATTCGTAGCAATCAGTTCCGGCTAGGGGCAGAAGCAGTGGATCGGAGCGATCGATTTATTTACGATCGGGGCAGTGGCTCGCTGTTCTTTGATGCCGATGGGATTGGGGGAACCTCGCAGGTGCTGATCGCAACCTTGAGTAATCGATCATTGCTGACTCGATCGGATATTGTTGTGGTGAATCAGTGATGCTACCTGCTGCCTGTGGAAGTGGCACCGTTGTTCAATCGCTTCGGAGTGGATTGGGCGACTTGCTGGCGCGGTTGTCCGATTACCACCGCTTTGTTCGTGTGGAGTGTCAAAAATCAAGTCCAGTTATAAATCATGTCGTTTTCCGTCATGAGTGGGAATGGCGAAGTAGATTAGAGCCATCTCTTGTTCTGCTGGCGATACACGCTTTGAGATATGCCATTGTTGCATTTGTTCCGCTTACCCCAGACTTATCTATTGCTGTTGGGATTGGCAATCGGGTATGGCATGTTGATTCGTTGGCAGGGAACTCGGCCGATCGTTTGGTTGGCGGGGGGAGTGATCACCGGGCTGACGCTGGTGGCTTGGGTGGGGCAAACCACTCGGCTGTCTCGATCGAGCCGATCTGCCGATAACCTGTTGGATCGAACCTTATTTTTGACGCAGCTTCATGCCTTAGGGCGATCGCTACCTGCGGGCAGTCAACCGACCTGGCAACAGGCTCAAACTTGGGCGAGCCAAACTCAAGATTGTGCCGCGCAAATTGCTCAACGCGAACCGGCTTTGCTGCCTGATTTACTGGAAGCGTTGCATACGGTGCTCGATCTATCGGCACAGGTGGCGGAAGCGTTGCAGGTGAGGCAAACCATCCAAACGCCTGCCTATCAGCAGTTGGCGCAGCATCAGCTCCAGTTGAGTTGCGATCGGCTGCAATCTACGGCTTCGCAAATGCAGCAACTTCAGGATCAGTTAGCCCTCTCCGCCTTAGAACAACAAAGGCTGCAAACGGAACCGCTACCGGCTCAACTGCGCCTCTTGATTGCCAATAACAAAACCAGTCTTCATTCTTCTGATGCTTCTAATCCATGAAAACGCTGCTGCAACGGTTTCGCTTGTGGTTTTTGTTCGGGATTTGTCTGAGTTTGCTGCTCGCTTGCGGTGGAGGCAGTTCCACCAGTCAAGTCTTCCAGGCAGACTCTTTTGCCAGTGCAGAGCAGGTGTTGCAAACTCAAGTGTTGCCGAACATTACGGTAGAGGAGGCTTTGGTGTCAGATGGGATCGCGTCCCAGTATGCGATCGATCAAATCTCGGCACCCTTGCCGCGTGTGGAAGATTACCCGCTGTATGGAGCGCAGCCGAGCACTGATCCTCAAACGGTTTATCTCGAAATTTACAGCTCTAGTGAAAAGGGGAATGCCAAACGAGAAGATGAGCGGTGGTTGGTGGAAGTGGCGGATGCCTTCAATGCTCGCCAAGTGCAGGTGAGTTCGGGGCAAGTGATTCAAGTAGGGATTCGCAACATTCCATCTGGGTTGGCGAGTCAATTGCTGGCTGCTCAAGCGGCCAAACCCGCAGGCTTTACGCCGGCCAATGATCTGTGGCTACAACTGTTGGAAAAACAGGGGGTGCAACTGGAATCGGTGGCGACGGCGTTAGTGCCCAATCATGCTGGCTTTGTGGTAGACGAAAAAACCTATCAATCCTTAGCTGCGACGGGAACCGTCACCTTTGAGCGGTTGTTGGATGCCATTCTGGCAGGGGATGTCACGATCGGGTATCCCAATCCCTATGCCAGCTCCACCGCGCTCAATTTGCTTTACACCATTTTTTGGCGAGCTGCCGGACATCATCAAGACGGCAAACCGCTGACAGCCGCTGATCTGCAATCGCCACAGGTCAGTTCGGTATTTGATACCTTTCAGCAGCAGGTGTTGGTGACCACGCTGACAGCTCCCGATCTACGAGATATTTTTGTACGCGATCGAACCCAACTGCAAGCCTTTCCGCTGGAATATCAAAACTATGTAGGTTTGAAAACCCTGCCAGAATTTAGCCAGACTGCTTTTATCCCCTTTGGCGTGTTGCACAATAGCCCACTGGTGGGGTTTGCCTGGAATAGTCCAGCTCAACAGGAAGCGCTGCAAAAATTTGCTGACTTCGCCCAATCTGACCCCATGCAGCGGTTGGCGACGGGTAAAGGCTTTGGGCAAACGGACTATGCCAAACTCAATAAGCTGCCCCCCGCTCCGTCAGGGGAAGTGTTGGAAGCGGCACAGTCTTTCTGGAAGCAACGCAAAGATGGCGGCCGCACGGTGTATATGATGGTGGTGATCGATGCGAGTGGATCAATGGAAGGCGATCGCCTCACAGCCGTGAAAGAAGGTCTGCGGATCGCGACGCAACAGATCAATGCTGGCAATTATGTTGGGTTGATTAGTTTTGGCGATCGACCCCGGCGATTAGTCAAGCTAGACTCCTTTGATGAAATGCAGCAAAAACGGCTCCTGGCGGCAGTGGATTCCCTGACAGCCGATGGGGCAACGGCAATGTATGATGCCACGTTGGTTGGTTTAGCGGACTTGATGGCGCAGAAGAAAACCGATCCGAATGGGCGTTACTTTTTACTCTTGCTCACAGATGGAGAAGTGAATCGGGGCTACAACTTTGAGTCTATTCAGGCGATCTTGCAACATGGGGATGTCCGGATCTACCCGATCGCCTATGGAGAGGTCAATCAGCAAGAACTGCAAGCGATCGCCAATCTGCGAGAATCCACGGTACAAACAGGTAGTCCCCAAACGGTAGAGCAACTTTTGCGAGGATTATTCCAAACGAATTTGTAAGGGGGGATGGCTTGGAGATGGGAAAAATAAACCGTAATCTTTTCAGAACACTGGGTTTGAGTTGGATCGGTTTTGTCGGGGTTGGTTTAATGATCAACTTGCTGTTGCCGCTCCCTGTGATTGCAGTCTTGGTGGATCGGAGCTACTGTCCACCGGCTGACTGGGTTCAAGTAGTTCAGCAATATGAGCAACTCTATCGTCAGCATCAACAGGGGCATCTCAAAATTCAGCAGGTTATTGTCTTCAGTGATCTGGGTGAGGAAGTTCTATCACCTGTGCCTCCCAGTGAGACCATCCAAACCCTGTCCACCTATGGTCGCCCTAACCCGGCTCGTCAGTCCGAATTGGCGACGAAGTATCCTACGGCGAGACTGCTGGAATGTAACTAAAGAATAGAATGAACCCCCCAGAATAGTGTAAGCAAAACAAAAGAGGCACGATCGTTCATGCCTCTCTAGAAGTTGGGTTTGATCGAGTGAGTCGATCGCTCAGGGGGGTTAACCCACCAAGTTACCGAAGGATTGCATCACACCAGACTTGAAGACTTCATAGATGATGTAGGCGAATGCTGCACCGCCGATTCCACCGATCAAGAAGCTACCAGCGAATTCGCTCCAACCTTCGGACGATTCCAGGCTAGCCGGTGGGTTGGGGGTGGTCACCGTGCTGATGGGTTTTCTGGGGCCCGATCCAGCATAGAGCGAGAGGCAAACCGTGAGAATAACGACGAGGATGACCGCTTCGATCAACCCAACCACATCAGAGACACCTGTGTTCCGGAATTGGCTGGTAAACGCAAAGGGGCCAAAGAGCAGATAGCCATGCGCCATCCCAATTTCTAACCCCCGACGTTGGGGAGAAAGTCCTGTCCGGTAAGCAGGCAGGTTGTTGATCAGCGCCTTGGTGAAGCCTGAGGAATTGATGGGGGTCGCAAGATTGCCAATTTGAGGATCGCCAGCGGGTTGAACTACCTCAGTGTTGGCTTTTGATGGCATGGTCATGTTAAGTGATCTCCTTATCCAAAAGCGATTTCTTTAATGATTTGGCTTAAATTCCGTTCGCGTCTTCACGCTCAATGTAAATAAACAAAAATGCCATGGTCACCGCTGGGAAAACCCAACCGATGATCGGAACTAGAATCGAGGGCAAGAACGATGCTGCCATTGATTTGACTCTCCTCGTTAAAGTAACGAACTCTAGAGCCAAATTTACTGTGAATTGAGGGCAAATGCCTGACTGCTAAGAAATTTTAACAACTGTGTGGTTACCTAAACGGTTGGCCTGCCGTTCTCAGAAAGCATGAGGCCTTAAATTTCCAGCCCATCCAGGGACAAGGGAGAAAGATCGGGAGGAATGACGGGACGGGTGAGGGTGATTTTATCGCTTTCCCGTTGGCTGGCAATTTCAATGGTGATCGCTTCAAACTGTACCTTTAAGCAACCGGGCGGAACGACCACTTCAGTGCGAGCCATTTGGTTGCCAAAACCATCGGGTACAAAATCGATCAGCCAGCGAGGTGTGCCAATCATGGTGCGGGTTTGCCGATCGCGCAACCAGAGCTTGACGTAAACTCGGGCTTCCAGGCTAGGCAACTTCACAGTGACCAAAATGGGTTGACTGGCGGTTAGTTCTCCCGTGGGTAGTTGCAGGCGCGGGGTAGGAATGGGTTCATCTTCAGGTAATAACGGGCCAGTGGGTTCAGTGGGAGGGGGTAATTCGCTCAGGGAATCCGCTGAGATTCCACTCGGTTCGACGGGAGCAGGATCGTCCTCCACGACAATCTCATTAGCGGTGAGGGCAGAATCTAGCCCCGTGGCGCTGCGAATCTGGAGGGCAGTGGGATTATGGTGGGATTCTCTGGCAGGTAGGGTATGGCTGGAATCGGCTGCCAGAGCCTGAAGCCTAGCCCAAAATCGATTTTGTAAGTTGAGCGATCGAAAGGAGATATCTTCAGGGGCAGTGGATTGATCGATCGGGCGAGGTCGGGGTGGGGTGTGCCAGGGAACATGGGGAGATTCTGTTTCCCAGGCTGAAAACAGATCGGCTGGATCGTCTATCAGCCCGGTAGATTCAGTCGTTGCGTGCCGTTTGCCAATCTCACGAGATTGAGTTTCAGGTGTGAGCTGGGGGGAGAGCAAGTCGCTGGCGGTGCTGTCATAAATGGTGGCTGGATCGAGCATCAGTTGATTGGGATCGCCCGGATCGAGATTGCCTGGATCGAGATTGCCTGGTGCAGTATCGAGGGGATGGGGCGATTCAGTCGTCGAACTGGGTTGAGCCACCTGAGAATCGGCGGGTGCTTTAATTGCCAGCCGTAACGATCGCCGCACGATCTCTGGCAGGGACTTTTGGATAGATTCGCGAGCTCGTTGACTGGGCTGCTCCAGTTGCAGATCGGCCGCTGTGGTCGAAATGATGCCATCTTCCCGGAGGACTCCCATTTCGGGAGAAGCGGCTAAGGGGTCAGCAACTGGATCCACCGGATTGTCCAGCCTTGCCTCGATCGGGGTTTCGATATTCGGGGTTTCGACATTCGGGGTTTCGACATTGGCTGGGGCAGGAACGAGTTCCGGGTTGGGCTCAACTGCTGGGGACGGCTCAACAACTGTCCTCATGGAGGGCTCAGCGACCGTAAGTTCACTGCTCAGGGCAGGTTCTGCTGGGAAGGGCGAGCTGAAGGAGGGAAGTTCCAATGAGGCATGGGTACGGCTGGGATTGGCTGGGCGTAACTGAGGTGGCAGTGGAGCTTGGGTCGATCGACGAAAGGCCGCAGGTGCTTGCAGGCTCAGGCGATCTAACTCCGCAGCAGGCACGGGTTCGGCGATTTCAGGCAAGCTGGCTTCGGGGGGGAGGGCTTCCCCGGTGGGAAAATCGTTGGCGATCGACTCAATTAACTCATGTAGATCAGTGGTGACATTGAACGAGCGATTGGCCAGAACACGCTCAGTACCCGAGGCATCAATGCCTTGAAACAAAATCTCGCCCAGCACCAGATAGGTTTGATAATGGGCTGGTAGGGTGACCACGCCAGAGAAGGGAAACGGTGGGATGCACTGATCGATCGAATGCACCTCATCCATCAAGATCTGGGAAGTTTGGGGATCGTAGAGGCGCACCTGGAGTTTTGTCATCCGAGGGGGATGGCTGAGGGCTGTGGGGTCTTCTGGGGATGATCCGGCGGCAAGTTCTAGCCTGCCGACTAATAGAAGCGGCTCGCCCCGTTCGATCACCAGGGTTTCCCGCTCCAATACCACTTGCAGCATGGGTAACCCGATGGTTGGAACGGCTGCCATCTCAAAGGTTTGACCCGGTTCTAAGTTGGCGATCGACCGATCGGCAGGGGATGCCATAGGCAGGCTGGATTCTGAGCTAGGGCTAGGCTCAAGTTCGGTCAGATCTCTAAACTCGCTAAATGCTGAATCAACTACCTGTTGCGAAACCTGCTCAACCGATTGCCAGATCTCTGCCATCGCTGCCGTGACGGGATCAGCCTCGGTAGAAGAATCTGAGCCGGACTGAGCGGGTAGTGCCTCAGGTGCTTCAACCGGGCGAGCGGGATCGTCATCGTCAGATAGGGGCAGGGTGCCAGCAAGAGCAGCTTGTTCCGGATCGACCGTGGGATTGAATGGGACGGGAGACAATTCGGCTGCGGGCTGGCTTTCGGTTCGGCTTTCGGGCTGGTTTTCGAGTTGACTGGGCGTAACCGATGAGGCCTCTGCCTGAAACACAGGCTGGAGATCCCCATGGGTTTGATCGAGCCTGACTAAATTGGGCGCGACACTGGAGCCAAAGAGTGGTGGTGCGATCGACTCAACGGAAGTGCCTGACCAATCATCTGACCAGCTTTCCACCTCAGACTCTTGCGGCAAGACTTCCAATTGCAGGATATGCTGCCAAGCATCGCCCAGCATTTCTGCCATCACATCACTGGTGCAACGGACTTCCCAAACTCCAGGCTGCAACCGGGTGAAGGGCACAATTACCACTAATCCATTGGCGTTGGTTTGGCTCGATCGCTTGCGTACTCGCTGCACGGGGGGAACTTCGTGGGTAGCGTAGTAGGTGATGCGAATTTCAGTTGAAGTGCTAATTCGGCTCGATCGGGCCACAATGCGGTATCGCCCTTCCAGAATTTCGGTGCTGGGAGATTCCAGAGGTAACCAGGAGCGGTCGCCTTCCTTTTGGATCAGAAATTCCCAAAACTCCATCTGAACCTCCGGTGAGTGGGGAGCTAAGCAGTTTGGTTGACGGTCAGGGGTTTGAGCCGCAATTCTATCTTAAAAGTGCCGCCTTGAGATCCCTATTGCTTGGACTGGTCGCAATGATTACCCAGCGATGGTTCAGCGATGGTTCAGCGATGGTTCAGCGATCCAGGTTTGGAGCACTCGTCCGCGTATCGTCTGCTCCAGCCAACTGGTGTTGCTCGATCGAGATTGCAGCGTGGCTGAAGAAACCTGCCAGGTCGCTTGGGGGTCGAACAAAATGAATTCAGTAGCTCCAACGGCTAAGTTCAAGGGATGCTGCTGCAAACATTGGGCGGGTTTAATGCTGAGAAATTGCCAGAGATCGAGCCCTGTCCAAGCTCCGGTTTCCACAAATGTTTGCCATAGCAGCGGTAAAGCCAACTCTAGCCCGATCGCACCGCTGGGAGATTCGGCGAAGGAAACGGTTTTTTCTTCATAGGTGTAGGGGCTGTGATCAATGGCAATGGCATCTAAAACGCCGGATCGGAGTCCCTGAATCAGCGCGGCTCGATCGGTGGGATTGCCTAATGGTGGGTTGAGGTGGAGGCTGGGATCATAGGTGGATTGGATGGCGGTCACATCCAGGAGGAGATGCAACCAGGTGGTGCTGGCGGTGATCGGTAATCCCTGGGCTTTGGCTGTTTGAATCAGTTCAACCGATCGCGCTGTCGAAACCCGCATGAGGTGGATCGGTACAGGCAGCTCAGCCACGCATTCTAGCAGCGCAGCCAGGGGTGCGGTTTCAGCCATCACCGGCATACCTGGTAACCCTAAGCGTAAGGCTTCACTCCCCTCGCGCATCACTCCGTCTCCGGCCAAGCTGCGATCGTGACACCAAAGCCCGATGGGTTTACCAATCGCCTGACCATATTCCAACAAGCGGCGCAGCAGGGCGGAATTTTGCAGGGGTCGCCCATCTGCGAAGCCGATAATCGGACTGGTGGCGAGTTCAGCCAATTCTGTCATCTGTTCACCCTGGGCTCCGATCGTCAATGCTCCCCAGCAGTGCAGTTTGGGCGAGTGAAGTTTTTGCCGATGATGGAGCCAGGACACCATGGCCGGCTGGTCGATCGCGGGTTGGGTGGTCGGTAACAGACACACTTGGGTGAACCCTCCAGCCGCTGCTGCCGCTTGCAACGAGTCCAGCGTTTCTCGATCCTCAAATCCGGGCTCTCCTGAGCGGCTGTACAGATCGATCAAGCCAGGAGCCAACACAGATCCGGCACAATCCCGGATTGCTGCATCGATCCCTTCCAGAGTGGATTCGATCGCCCGAATTACCCCATCTTCAACTAACACATCGGCAACCCGATCGGTCTGGGAGAGAGGATCCAGTAAGCGAACTTGACGGAGCAATTCACGGGGCATAAAGGCGACTCTCAATCTGATCGATCCAGCAATCTGGAGAAAGGGCAGTAGTCTAGGAGCAGGACAGCTCTGAATGGCAGTTAGAGGGCTCCGGCTGCTGTTTTGTCGAGTACCCCACTGCTGAGATGGCTGGTAATATTCATGGCCTGAATCACCGGGGCACGATCGATCCCATGGGGATAATCGATCACGGTCACCGAACCGTTGCCTTGCTTGAACACCCAGAACTGACTCGGATCTTGGCCGATCAGGAGACAGAGCAGGGCTTTATTAACGGCATCATGGGCTACCACCAGGGTGGTGACAGGGCGATCAGTAATGTGCTCAGGCGTTGCTTGGAGAATTTGCTGCCAAGCGGTTTCGGCCC
Organism: Elainella sp. Prado103; assembly: GCA_025454395.1. Lineage (GTDB taxonomy): Bacteria > Cyanobacteriota > Cyanobacteriia > Elainellales > Elainellaceae > Elainella. Next base: position 1,243 of record JALOOM010000008.1, on the reverse strand, counting down.
GCTGCCACACTTGCTGGAGGTTCTCGCCTTCGGGCATTTGTACCGTTTCGGGAGCTTGTTGCCACTGTTGTAGATCACCAGGATATTCAGCCTCAATTTCGGCTTCTAGTTTGCCTTCCCAGAGCCCGTGGCTAATTTCACAGAGCAGAGCATTCAGCGCTAGAGTCACCTCTGGATGGGGCTGCAAGATAATTTCGGCGGTTTCTTTTGGGCGCAGCATAGGACTACTGACGGCGCGATCGATGGCAATTTTTTCCAGAAAATCGGCGGCTTGCTTGGCTTGTATGCGCCCTTGATCGTTGAGGGGCACATCAATTTGCCCTTGGAAGCGTTTTTGCCGATTCCATTCTGTTTCGCCATGACGCACTAGCAGGAATCTGGGCCCAGTTTGCCCTTTGCGGCGTTTGGGGAGGGGTTCTCCCAGGTGAGCCGTCAGGTTGATCGATTCTAACTGCACGGGATCGCCCAGTTCGCCGGCAAAATTTAATACCGAGATGCCACAGTTAGACTGGTGGAACGATTGATAATGTTCGGTGCCCAGCCCGATCGCCGTGTTGATCAAACAACGGTTGATGCCACTATGGGCCACGATCAGAATGGTTTCGTTGTTGTGCTGCGGCAAAACGGCTTGCCAAAACTGCCGCGCCTGTTCGTAGAGATCGGCAACGGGGTAGAACGCTTCTGAGCCGGTGGCGGTAGTCCGAGTCATTGTCAGCGCTTGGGGACGATCGCGCCAACAGCGAAAGCCTTCCGGAAACTGGGCTTCGACCTGATCAAAGGTTAAGCCTTCCCACTCAGCTAAGTTAATTTCTTTTAAATCATCCCGCAGGTGGAGCGGCGGCGCACTGCCAGCCCTCAAACTAGACAAAATCAACTCAGCCGTTTCTTGAGCACGTTGCAATGGGCTACTGTAGGCGGCGGCAAAAGTGAGATCTTGAAGGGCGATCCCAACCTGTTGAGCCCCTGCTTGCCCCGCTTCAGTCAGGCGCGATAGGTCGCAATGACCCTGCACGCGGCGCTCTGCATTAAATGTACTTTCTCCGTGGCGAACCAGAATCACTCGCGTAGTCAGGGCTTTGTCCTCCGTTGTGGCAGCGATCGGGCAGTTTAACGAACCGAACAAACACCATCAGTTGGTTAACAGCCGACATGAAAATCAACAAAATTTTACCCTTTTTGCGGATCTTCTTGAGTGAGTTCGATCGATCTGGCAGTGGTTGATCCTCCCCATCGATTTCTGCAT
>JALOOM010000075.1 GCA_025454395.1 Elainella sp. Prado103 | reverse complement strand
CCTGCGACCCGTATACCTGCGACCTCTATGCTGGGGTGATTTGAGCTGGGGTGATTTGAGATTTCGTTTAACCTGCCCTAACGATTTTCTTTCCAGGCAGCTACCATCCGCCTAAAATTGAGCTTAAATTCATTCACTCCTAGGGCACTACCAGGCTCGTCTTCGTCCCAGGAGGCTGAGAGCAATCCATAACTCACCCCTAAAACACCCAGCCCAAACCAGCCCAAACTAACCAGTAGGACGGCATAGGTCGGTAGCTCCGCCCATTCATTTCGGACAACCAGATAGCTGAGCACGAAGGTGGACATTCCTAAAGCACTAGGAATGCCGCAAAAGAGCGCGATCCGCTTGACCATCCGGCGACTCACGACCTCTGGAATTTGCCCCGATGTCGTCTGAGCCCTCGCTTTTCCTTTTTGACTGGTCTGACTGGTTTGAGCTTTTTGACTGGTTTGAGCTTTTTGACTGGGCTGAACGCTAGACGGAACGATCGGCTTCGGAGCCGATTTCTTCACCGATTTTTTCTCGCTCTGCGTGGTGCGTGGCTCAAAAGGCATCGCCTTACGGTTCGCAGAGTTAGCCGGATCGTTGCCGTCTTGCTTTGACTTGGCAGCCATGAAATTCACTCCAAAAGAAGCCCCGCATAAACTTTAGCGATTGAGCAAGTGTTTAACCGCGAATACCTAGGCGGGTAATCAAAGCACGGTAGCGATCGGGATTATGCTTCAGAATGTAAGCCAGGAGCCGCTTACGTTGCCCAATCATTTTTAGTAGACCTCGACGAGAGGCGTGATCTTTTTTGTTAATTTTGAGGTGGGCGCTGAGGCGGTTGATCCGCTCGGTCAGGATGGCGACCTGAACATCTGCGGATCCGGTGTCAGTCTCATGGACTTGATAATCCGAGATGATTTCTTGCTTACGTGCTTGCAGCAGTGTCATGAAAGTGATTGATCCCTACTTGATATAAACCCAGTCACTCATACTATCACAGGAAGCTCGCAATTGGGAAAAAGCAGCCAGAGAATATCTCAGCAATGTCTGGGGCTCATCCTTTCAGCCCGCTGTTACTCTGAATTCGCCGCGTCAATTCCGAGCTAACCGATCCGGCGTTTTTGCTGTTGGGTATGATTGAACTGCCGCTGTTCCACCGTTAAAACTGCGAACTCGATCGGTGGACGCATATCCCATTGCACTTCAGACAGGAACAGCAAACAGCCAGCGATCACCAGCCCAGTCATTATGAATTGCCAGTGTCCGGTGTAGGGTAAAAGCGGAATTGCGGACAAGTGGAAGCCAGCAGTCAACAAAAAGGTGCGGGAGCGCATCCCCCAGCCCATCAAGAGGTAGCCGAGCGCACTGAGCCCTAACCAAACGGAACAGAGATAGGGAGACAATTGCCATTGCCCTGCCAAAATGCAGAGATCGGTGTAAAGAATGCCGAGGATCATCAGCCCTGCCCAACTGTAGATCAACCAGCGAAGCCGCTCAACACTGACCCAGAACCAGGCTAGTAGCCCCATGCCGAGCACCCCTAGTAAGGTCAGTCCAGTCCAGACTAGCGCCTGAGTAGTCCAAGTAATCTGACAAAATTGCGCCACTCCGAAAATGAGGGCAGTGATCATTCCCCACAGTAGAAAAATCTGATCGATCCGAGTGTAAAAGCGAGAAATGGTTCGATCGCCCCATTGCCAGTGAATTTGCCACAATCCAACCTGATCTTGAAAGTCTAGTGTTTCTTGTTTGAAACGGAGAATAGGCTCTGATGAATTAAAAAATGGCATGGGGTGCTTCTACCTGAAGGAAGAGAATGAGATATTTCTTAACATTATTGCTTAAAATATCTTAAACTTTTACTCCTTTTTCGCTCCCTGAGTGAGGGAAGACGGTTGGGGCTAGAGGTTGACTTGATTTTCCCAACAGGCTGACCCTGCGCCCTTCTATGGAACTGGCGATCCAAGATTTTGACGCGGGAGGCGTAGTTTGAGTGACACCAAGTCCCTCGTAGCAAGGTTAAGCTGCAAGAGCAAGTCCGTCAGATTCCGCCAGATTCCGCCAGATCGTAGGTTGACAGAGGAGTAGATCATGCAGTCGCCGTTACGACGTATTCTGACCGGCGGAATTTTATTCGCCAGCACCTTGATTGGAGCGGCGATCGGTTACATGCTGTTTGACTGTGCCCCCCTTGATGCCATTTATATGGTGGTGATCACGATTTTTGGGGTCGGGTTTGGAGAGTTTTGCCCAGTTTCGCCAGCGCAACGGATTTTTACAATTTTCGTGATTGTGGCTGGTTCGTCGGCTGCCGTTTACACTGTGGGGGGATTTGTTCAAATGCTCGCTGAAGGGGAAATTAAGCAGGTGTTAGAACATCGCCGCAAGAATAAAGATTTGGCCAACTTGTCACAACATGCGATCGTCTGCGGTTATGGACGGATTGGGCAGGTATTGGCGCGTAAATTGACTGAAGCGGGTCAGGATTTTGTCATCATCGATAATGATATCGATCGACTCAATAGCGCCGAAGAAAACGGGTTTCGAGTTTATGAAGGCAATGCAACCGAGGAATATACTTTGCTGGCGGCTGGTATTGAGCGGGCCAGAGTGCTAGCAACCGTGTTACCCGATGATGCCTCCAATGTGTTTATTACCTTAACCGCTCGTGGGCTTAACCCCAATCTAGAAATTGTGGCTCGTGGAGAAATGCCCAGTACCGAAAAAAAGTTGAAATTAGCAGGCGCTGATCATGTAGTGTCTCCAGCCAGTATTAGTGGGATGCGGATGGCCAATCTGATCACCCACCCCAATGCCTTAGAATTTTTGGATCAGAGTGAGGAACGCACCCGTCTCAACGAGCTGTTGGCCCAAATTGATGTGCAGGTGGATGAACTGATTATTCCAGCCGATTCGCCCTTGCTGGGTAAAACGATCGGTGATCTAGAAGTGCGGGGTAAAGGAACCTTCATTGTGGTCGCTTTGCGGAAATCGGATGGGGAAATCATTACTCACCCTGATCACGACCTGCCATTACTAGCCAAAGATATTGTCATCGTTTTAGGGCATCGTGGCGATATTCCCAAGTTTAATCATCTGTTCCGGCTGAAGTCTCAATTGCGGTATCGGGGAGCCCGATCTTGAGTTGCTGCAACGGCATCGTACAAAATCGCCAGGTTAAGACGACAGCCGCCACCGCCAGCCCGATCGCCAGCCCCCACCACAAGCCCACGCCGCCCCATGCCCATGCGATGCCTAGCCAATACCCACTGGTTAAACCAATTCCCCAGTAAGCGATGATGCCAATCAGCATGGGGATCTGAGTATCTTTGAGCCCTCGCAGGGCCCCTGTGGCACAAACCTGAATACCATCCACCACTTGAAACACGGCCGCTACTTGCAGTAGTTGCTGGGCCAGGGTGATGACAGCAGCATTATCAGGTCGATCCAGGTCGAGATAAAGTCCGATGATCCGCTCAGGCAGCAACCAGAACAGCATCCCCATCAGACTCATAAAGAGCGTAGCAATCCCAATCCCCACGAGTCCAGCCAAGCGTGCTCCAGATCGGTTCTGTTGTCCAAGCTGCTGTCCAACCCGGATGGTAGTCGCCAGAGAAATGCCTAACGGCACCATAAAGGTAATCGCAGCGGTTTGGAGCACGACCTGATGGGCAGCTAGGGCGATCGTCCCCAAGGTTCCCATCAGTAACATGGTGAGCAGAAACATACCGGTTTCAACCGCTGAAAGCACCCCGATCGGTAATCCGAGCCGCAGCAGTTCTTGAAACATAGCAGGCTCAAATCGCCACCACCCTCGAAAGACTTGATAGAAGCGGTAGCGTGGTTGACTAGCAATGTAGCCGATAATGGCTGCCAACATCCCCCAGAGGGAGAGCGCACTAGCCCAACCAATTCCAGCTAGCCCTAGGGCGGGTAAACCCAATTTGCCAAACATCAGGACATAGTTAGCCACAATGTTGAACAAGGTACCCACCACCACGATCAGAATCACCGGGCGTGGATCCGAAAGCGCTGCCACAAAGTTACGCAACACCGCGAATACTAAGACCGGCACCACCCCCCAAGCGATCGATCGCAGATAAGGCATGGCAAGCTGGATGGTAGCTGGAGATTGACCCAACCAGGGTAACCACTGATCAGCCCAGACCAGCAAGCCGACGATCGGTAGAGCCAGCAGCAAGGCTAGCCACACCCCCTGCTGCACCGCTTTACGGATGCGACCGGGCTGTTGCGCCCCATAGGCAGAAGCAACGATCGGACTGAGAGCCGCCACAATCCCACTGCTGACTAGAATCACAGATTGAAAAATCGATGCTCCTAAGCCACCTGCTCCCAAAATCGCACTGCCCAACATTCCCATCATGAGCGTATCGACAAAGGCAGTGGCCGCTTGAGCCAGTTGGGCTCCCGCCAGCGGTAGGGCAAGCTGCAAACAAGCTTGAATTTCAGAAAGCAGTTGGGTTTGGATGGAGCAAGTTTTCATGAATCCAATAAAACGAACGATCGAAGCGTCTCAGATAGGAACTCTCAGGCACGAGAAACTCAGTATGGCAAGCGACTCTACCTCTAATTTTCTGGTTTAAGGCACTGCTCGCCGCTTTATTCTGGACGGAGTGAAGACCCTGCACATCTTGCTGTTGGAGGACTCTCACCATGACCGCCATAATCCCCATCAAAGTGAGAGAACCACAGATCGGAGACCTATAGAGTTCGGAGACCTATAGAGTTCGGAGACCTATAGAGTTCGGAGACCTATAGAGTTCGGAGACCTGTAGAGTATAGGCGAGTTCAGGCTTGCCCCCTCAACCCATCGTGAATCCTAGAGTCATTAAATGAGAATTTATCCCATTAACTATTGACATTAATTTGCAACAAGCTTATGATTCAAATATAGTGTTCTCCTCTCAAAGGATCGGCAGGTGGGGTTGGTCGGCAGACTAATCCCCCATTTTTTATAGATAGGCATTTTTATAGATAGGCATTTTTATAGATAGGCATTTTTATAGATAGGCATTTTTATAGCTTGGCATTCTTACAGATCGAAGTGACCGATCTGGCTGATGAACCTAGAGGTCGATCGATGCAGTTATGAACGCTTGAGCAGACATGAGTAGTTAAAGATAGAAAAGATGGATAGTTAAGAATAGAGGGTTAAGTATAGATAGAGGGTTAAGTATAAATAATTAAGTATAAACAGTGAAAGCCGGATAGATGAGAATAGAGGGTTAAGTATAGATAATTAAGTATAAACAGTGGAAGCCGGATAGATAAAATCCTTTGACTGCTGATGAATGTCGCTGATTATCACTGAATGTCACTAACTATCGCGATCATCTTCTGCATTCATGACCAAGCCCCAAAGCTGAAGTTGGCACCCGAAACACCTGCGGGTCAAGGCATATCTAACAATGCATTTTTTGTAAACTGCGATCGTTTGAAGATTTTCTAAATTTGGAAAATCACTCTATGAAGATTTTGCCATCAAACCCGTGAAACTATGGTGACTGAGGCGATTTTATCCATAGGATGAGGAATCACGAATGCTCAAGGTGGGATCGATGCTGTGTACTCTGCGCTGGCAATCACGGTTTCTAAATTTTGAAATGACCCATTTAAGACTCGTCTGGGAAGTGCAGCACTCTCTACCATTTTTGCTTTAGGTTTGTTGGTGTAGGGGATTCCCCGATCGATGATCAGCAGATGATTGATTAAATAGTTGATTATCTGTATGCATCAGCACCTCTCCTTGCTCTACCCGATTGTCTTCCTCAACTTCGGTGCAGCCATACTGTGCTTCCTGCTCTTTCGTGTGTCTGATCATGTTTCTTGATCGTCAAAAAAAGAAATAAGCTTGTTGGCAAAAATTTTCTGACCCAGGCATCACCATCATCACCATTCTCGTATTAGAAGAGCATCAGAAGGGCATCAGAAGGGTATCAGAAGATGTCTGCTGTGAGTAATTTTAAACTGTTTTCAACAGTAACTTGAATTACAAGGGATACGCTCCAACAAAATTTGACTCAGCATTCGACTCAGTAGAATGCGATCCGCCGACCGTCCGATCATGATTCGTCCGATCATGATTCGTGGTTCAAGTGATCGAGCCATTTCCCATTCAAGCTGAAAAAGGGCTGCTTGAGGCAGGTTTTGGGAATGTTCTGATTTAATTTCTGTAGATTTATTGACTTGGCGGAGTAGGGGTATGAAAGCACTGGTAATCGGCAATGCAAAGTTCACAGAAGATTATATTGCAGCTTCACAAATCTATCCTTTTTTTGATCACCGTCAGCAGTTGAGCCGAGAGCTAGGGCTGACCTTTCAGCATTTTCAAACTGACAAACTCTCAGACCTGAAATCTATCTGCCAGGATAACCCTGCTGATGCTCTGTTCATTCGACCTGATTGGCGAGAACAGCCTCAACTGGCAGAGCAAACCATGGCAAATATACGCCAAACTTATCCTAATACCAAAATTTTTCTCATTGATCCCTTTGATCAAACTAGCAGCATGTTTTTCAATGTGTTGCCTTATGTCGATCGAATGATCAAATATCAAACCCTGAAAGACCTGAATCAGTATGAACAGCCCCTCGCAGGGGGGACAGTTTTAACCGATTATCTGGTGCGGGAGATGGGGTATAACTTGAACGGGTGGCATGTCAGTTCCCCTATTCCGAGCGGTTATGTCGATCGAATTGATGCAGGTTGGTTCCTCAGCCTGATTCCAGAATTCAAACGACCGATATTGCGACCTACGCTATCCTGGTTCATGCCTCGTAAAACGGTCGATCTCGTTTGCCATGTTTCGCTTGGTCCGAAAGATAGTCAAGACTGGTATGGCAAGTTGCGAATGCACGCTTTTCGAGCCATCACAGCCCTACCCGATCGCTACAGCAAAGCCATCAGTGGCGAATTTTTAGAAGAGCGAACAGTGTCCCGCCGACAGTATATACGAGATTTACAGCGCGGACGGATTGCGATCAGTCCATTTGGCTGGGGAGAACTCTCGTTTCGTGACTACGAGGCGGTGCGCCACCACTGTTTATTAATGAAACCAGCAGTCGATCACATTGCTACTGAACCCAACATCTACATTCCTCACGAAACCTACGTCCCTCTGAAGTGGGATTACAGCAATCTCGAAGAACAATGTCGCTACTATCTCGACCATCCTGAAGCGGCAGATCGGATTATTCAAAACGCTCGACGCGCCTACGCGGACTATTATCAGCAACAGGGATTCGTCCGCCATATTGCGGCTCTACTGACTCCAGCACCTTTGTCGCAAGCAGTTGAAGCTTAGCGATTGACTAGATCTCAATCAGGCGATTGCTATCGGTGGATGACATGATGGTTGACTGGGGGATAGCTGGTGAAAGGTGCCTCCCCCAATTGTCCTGATCTAATTGAATAGATCATCACCACTCAGCCCATAGGCTTCTTGAGCTTGATTAATCGCATTTTGGGTTTCTACATCATAAACGCCAGTCATATCCACCGGGTTGAATCCCCGCAATTGTAGACGACGCTGAAGTTCCGTCACGCTGAATCGATTGTCCGATCTCGATGAGCCGGTTGAAGCTTGAGGTGGCAGGGCGGAAGAATTTTCAGGTGGTTGCCCAATCTGGGGAATAGCGGGTGGCAGGGCAGCAGGCGGGAGTGGGGGCACCTGTACTGTTGAAGTTTGGGCGGGTAGAGTCTGGGGAATTACCGCCGCAGTACCAGTCGGTTGGACAACAGCCGGGCTACCAAACTGGGTCATGCTAGGTTGCGTGACGGTAGGAGTGGTGACGGTAGGAGTGATGGCTGTAGGAGTGATGGCTGTAGGAGTGATAGCTGTAGGAGTGATGGCTGTAGAAGTGGTGACGGTAGAAGTAGTAGCCGCTTGAGGAGTCGCAGGAGCACCCAGCGAGGTAGCGATCGAACTCAAGGTCGAATTCACTTGCGGGCCCGCAACACCGTCAGCACTAAGTCCATGGGCCTGCTGAAAAGCAATCAACGCGGCTTGGGTCTGGTCTTCAAAACTGCCACTAATGGCTCCATTGTAGTAACCCAAAGCCTGAAGTTGAGTTTGTAACTGAGTCACATCAGTACCCACATCGCCAAATTGGAGGAAGCCATCGTTGGGAGTAGGATTGGGCGAATAAACCCCATCTTCAGTGGTAGTGGCAGGGATCGCCGCATTGGGTTGAGTGCCAGTCTGGTACAGTGCTGACTCAGTTTGCTGTCCGACAATACCATCAACGGCTAAGCCTCGATCGCGCTGAAAAGCCATGACGGCCGATCGAGTTGTTTCATCAAACACACCTGAAGCATCACCGTTGTAATAGCCGAGTTGTGTCAGTTGCTGCTGCAAATTCACAATGGATGTGTCGCTGGACAACCCATCCCTATCTGAGTTGGGATAAGCATCATCTGAGTTGGGATAAGCATCTCGGTTCCATCCGGTTCGGGCTGTTTGAGGAGTTCCGCCTTGATAGAGCGCATCCGTAGTAGCAGTTCCGACAATGCCATCCGCAGCTAAGCCGTTAGATTGTTGAAATTGGGTGACGGCAGCCTGAGTTTCGCCATCAAAATAGCCTGTGACCGATCCGTTGTAATAGCCCAAGTCAGCCAATCGCTGCTGTAGGGCAGCAACTGATTCACCTCGATCGTCTGCTTGCAGAGTATTTGCATAAGTCGGGTCTGCATAGGATTGGGCTTTTACTGGGATCGCAACCATGATCGGAATCAGAGCGGTGAGCAACCCAGCCGACAATGCAGGCAAAAATGCAGGCAATAGCGCAGGCAAAAATGAAATCTGCGACTGAGGCGGGGCAAAATCCAGATATCGAACGATCGCCTTGATCATGACTGTCAAACCTCCGAAAGGGTGATTTCGCTCGGCAACTCCAAGCGATGCCCATCGGAGTTGCTGTCCACTAGCGTCAAAATTATAGTCGATAATTACTTGTACGCCACATATAGCGTAACCTCGCAAAAATGAAATCAGGTTTTACGCTGGCAGCTTTTACGCTGGCATGTTTTACGCTGGCAGGCATGACGCTGGCAGGTATGACGCTAGAAAGCCTTTACCGGCAAGCATGACGCTGGCAAGCATGACGCTAGTTACTGGCAAGCATTACACAAGCATTACACTGGCAACAAATTCTAAGCAGTTTCACAGTCAGCGAATCCGTCAAATTACGGATCTACTCGATCGAGTCCAGATCTTTCTACACAGGGCAATTACGATTCCTTGGCATCAAAGCTATCTGACGAAACAGGAGTCTGAGGGAGTAATGCTTTGAGTGCAGACAAAAACTCCTGCTCTAAATAAGGTTTTGTGAAATACGCAGTTGCTCCTAACTTGAGGGACAGCCAGCGGTGTTTTTCATTGCTGCGTGAAGTCAGAATCATCACCGGAATTTCGGCTAAATGGGGTGTTTGACGACGGAAGTTGAGGAACTCAAAACCATTCATGTTTGGCATTTCGAGGTCACACACCACCAATTGCACAGAGGCCTGTTGCAGCCGATCGATTGCTTCTTGTCCATCCTGAGCTTGTAAGACCCGGAAGCCTTCCCGTTCCAAAAACAGAGCCAGTGTTCGCCGCAACATGATCGCATCATCTACTACTAAAACAGTGGGAGTTTGAGTTTTTCTGAAGTTCAAGCGAGGGCGGGCTGTGCCGATCGGCATTGCTATTGGCTTTGGAGTTACTGTATCGGGAGTTACTGTATCGGGAGTTACTGTATCGGGAGTTACTGTATCGGGAGTTATTTCCGCTGAAGCCTGCCCCGATCGGGTGGCTGTCGCTGCTACCGAGTCTAATTGCTGTCCAACCGGATCGATCGATGAGTCAGGTAGATCAAAACGATGAGACGGGCTATTCGGGAAACTCTCCAGCAGTGCAATAGCATCTATGACAGGAACGGGGCTACCATCGCCTAGAATTGTGCAGCCATATAAATAACGGGGGGGAACTGCTGCCGTACCAAAAGGTTTGATCACCAACTCCTGCTCCGTCAGCACTCGATCGATCGCCAATCCAAACACCTGTTCCTCGCGCTGCACCACGACGATCGGAGCCGCCCAATCTTTAGGAGCAGGGAACGCGGACAGGATCTGACTAGCCACAGCTTCTGGAACAGGGCAGCTATAGTTAAGGAGATCGGATAAGGGATAAACCGGGATTGTTTTTTCGCGCCAATTGAGCCAATGATTCCCCTGAAATTGCTGTAACTGATCGGACTGAGGAACGAGAATATCGGCCACACTTTCAGTCGGTAAAGCAATTGGAAGAGAATTAACCAAACAGACAATCAATTGAGTGATCGTCAGCGTTAGCGGTAAGGTGAGGGTGAACGTAGTGCCTTTACCAGTCAGAGAAGTCACATTGACGGTGCCGCGCAGGGCTTGCAGTTGAGAGCGCACAACATCTAAACCAAAACCACGTCCTGATAATTGGCTAACCTGAGCTGCGGTAGAGAACCCAGGTTCAAAAATAAAATTGATTAACTGATTGGGAGAAAGTGCTGCTATTTGGGTGGCTGATAACCAACCCAACTCCTGTAGTCGTTCTTGAATGCTCGCTAAATTAATCCCTCGTCCATCATCTCGTACTTGAATGACAGTTTGGTTACCTTGATAAAAGGCACAAATTTCGATCTGGCCTTGGGGCGGTTTGTTGGTAGAGGGGCGTAAGCCAGCAGGCTCGATCCCATGGTCGAAGGCATTGCGCAGGAGATGCAGCAGTGGATCGTACAGCTTTTCCAGAATTGCTCGATCGATCAGTACTTCTACCCCAGTCAATTTCAATTGCACAGGCTTTTCGTAGTCTACCGATAAATCATGTAAAATGCGCGGGAAGCGGTTTAACACTTCAGAGAGCGGTAGCATCCGTGCCCATACCAACTCATCCCGTAGTTGTGTCAGTTTATATTGCTGTTGCTCTAGCGTTTGATTAGACTGGCGTGCAAACAATGAAATATCATCAACTGATTCTTCAAGTTGCACTAAATCTTCTAAAATAGCTTGCAGTTGAGTATGAGTTTCGCCATAACGATCCATCTCCAGCATGTCAAATTCAATCGCCGCCGGATAGGTTGAATCGATCGCTGCCAAAGCATTTTGGAGTTGGGAATAGGTTTCAGCAGGTTGGATGTTTCGATCGGGTTCTGGAATGGTAAAGATTTGATCTAATCGATTGATTTGATCAGAAACAGCTTGCAGTTGTGATACCAGGGTTTGAAATCGCAGAAATCGATCGCGGAGAGTGCGAATCACACGCTGCATCTGATCGTTTTGTAGCAATAGGCTGCTACGACTAATGGCAAGTTCGCCCACCAAATTATTCATCCGTTCCAATCGTTCGGAGTCTACTCGAACTGTTAAATTAGCAACCAGAGCAGGATTCAATGATTGGGTCGTCGATGGAATGGGTTCAAAAAGGGGGCGTAAGTTCGATCGGAAAATCGATTCGCTGACTCCTGCGGATAACTCCTGGATTGATTCCTCCAGGAAACCATTACTGGATTGATCAATGCTAGATCGATCAATGCTGGATTGGATATTTGATTGATCAATGCTGGACTGATCGATGAACTCCTGAATGAATTCGCCAGAGTAGTTATTCTCTAAAACTTCTTCTATCTCACTCATTGACCTGCTGAGTGATTGATGAGCGGGTTCACCAACTGGTTCAGCCAATAATACCGAATCTACTTCATCGATCGATCGATCAATTAATTCGTTGATTGGATCGGTTACTGAACTATGAACCTCTTGGTCGAATAACTTTTCCTGATCAGATAGTTCATCTTGGTAGTTGCCATCTGTTTCATTAATTGATTGACTGAGTATCTCGCTAATCGTATTAGAAGTCTTGCCAATCGGATCAACTGAGCCATCATCATTCTGGACTTCTTCAGCTTCAAACTGCTCTATGGCAAAAGTTTGAGTTTTATCCAGACCTGTTGGATCGGGTTGAACCTCCTCAACATGAGTTCGGGTCGATTCCAGCCCATCATCAAATTCAGGCGTTACTATGCTATACAAAGATTCTCTGTCACCTGATTTCTCCAGTTCGTGATCAGGGTGAAAATTGATTTCTGAATGATCTGGATTCAGATCACTCAACTCGAGCATTTCCAACTTAGTGGTTGTTCGAGCGGCATCGAATTGCCCTGCGACCTCATCGGTCACTTCGGTCACTACCACTTGCTCAATCGGGTCAAGAGAAGCGGCTGCTTCTACTGGCTCCACGCTGGCTGATCGATCGCTCTCGCTCAACCAAGATGTGGTCGGTTGCCAAGTGGGTTCTGGTTCAATTTCAGTCAAGTCTGGTGCTGTGAATTCTGGTGCTGTGAATTCTGGGACTGTTTCATCCCACTCACCTGCCAATAATTCTGATGCTTCTGCTTCAAGTAAATCGGCTTCAGGTAAATCGACAGATCTAAACTCCATTTCAGTCTCAGCAGCTTGAGCAACCGGAATTATACTCAGATGTTCAGATAGCAAGTTGGCAGTTACGGTTGGATCAAGCTCTGCTGCTGTAAAGTAAGCGAGCGCAGCAGAAGGAGCTACACCTCCATGCAAATTGCCAGATAAAATTTCCTGTTGGCTTCGTGAAAACTCTTGAATGGCTAATTGAGCGATCGATCGAACATATTCGGGATGTAACTTCAATCCTTGCTGAATGGTTTGGGCAATCAATCCGAAGTTGGGTAGATTAAGAATTTCAGCGAAGCCAGCGAAGACTTCAGCTTGGGTTTGTAATTCGTTCAATAGCTCATCATCTGATTCATCGAGTGCAACCCTTAGTTGCTCTAACCCCTGTGCTACATCCACTTCGAGAATAGACACCACCATGTCGATTCCCATTTCAGCGGAACTGGGAATGTAACTATCCGATTGGGTAAGGGCATCTCCAAATAATGTTTCAATCTGACTAAAAATTGGCTCCGCCTCAGCTAAGGCTTGATCAGGATCAAACGAACCTGTGTTGATTTGCTGCATGAGGGGTAAGCGCAGACAGTCATAGGCTTGCAATAGCCAGCGTTCCAGAACGGGATCGGTTCCTAATGTTTCATCATACAGCACCTTAAAAATATTCTCTAACCGATGGGCCAGGACGGCGATCGCTTCCAAACCGACTCCCGCAGCTCCCCCTTTAAGAGAATGGGCCGATCGCATCAAACTATGAACTTTAGCAGTACTGCGATCTTGATTGAGGGTGAGTAGCCCAGATTCAATCAGGTGTAATAAGTCAGGCGCTTCTTCAACAAAAAACTGGTAGGCTTGATCACGAATATCAGGATTAATTGCCATAGCTTAGGAACAGAAAAAAGGTTGGCGCAGATACAGAAGACGCACGACCGAGAAGATGAATATTACAGGATTTCTTACCGTTTCACCCTACACAATTATCGACCTGCAAATACTGCTCGTTTATCTAGAGATGCGACTGAAATACGGACGTAGGCTGAGATCCACTTAAATAACTCTGCCACTTGAGGAGAAATTGGAGATTTACTAAATAAAATAATGGCAAACAGATTTCCAGAAGGTAACATTCCCCCAAAGCCCAAAACCGATTGAATTTTGTAGGGAATCACAAAGTCTTGTTGGGCAGGAATATGCATGCTGCCTGGAGCTTGCGGAACATAAAACACATTAAAAGTGGTTTGTTCTAAATCGACTAAAAGGGCTGGGTCAGGTTCCAAGAGCGCACTCACATCCAAGCCAAATTGGTGGATCAGTTGTGAAATCATGGGAGCACGATTGATGAAATCTCGATCGAGGAGTGGAATGGACTGGTGCCCGGTAGATTGTTGTCGAAAGTTCCACTCAGGTTGATCGCCCGCAGTTGCCATCAAGGTCAAACACTTAGTAGTGGATGCGATGTTTCGTCCTTTCACTAAGTTCCGTGCTGCGGACTGTAAATCTGAACTCAACTCCATAAAAGGGCAAGTCATGAAAAATCGCACGAGCGCACAGGCAGATTGATCTGTTTGGGAATCGATCAGATTTTCATAGAGGTAACGAACAATCCGATTGGCAATATCTTCAATATTCTGAGATGCCTTATCTAGATTACGTAAATCTAATGCACAATTGTACATATCATCGTCATTGAACCTGGTCAGGTCATACATGGCAGACGACTTCCTTATAAAGTAAATGTAACTTGAAGCGGGTTGGTCTCTGGTTAGTCCCTAAGTAGGGCGATCGAATCAAGTTTTAGCCCCAGTGCGAACCTCTCCCAGTGCGAACCTCTCCCAGTACGAACCTCTAGACTGAGTTAGCGCAGCTTCTCCGATCGGAGAAATATTTTTATCATCCACCAATCAATCAGGTGATAACACCAACCAGCGATCTCATTGTCTGATTGCCAGAATTTGACTGCAAAAGCTTGTCTAAAATCTTGCGGCGAATGCTATCACCCGATCGATCTAATTCACCTTGAACCGTCCTACACTGGCTTGCAAGGTTTGGGCAACTTCCTGCAACTGTTGGAAGGAATCAGCAACTTGGCTCGCTTCTGCCGAAGTTTTCTGAGCGATCGTGGCCACATCCTGCATAGTTTGGGAGACGGTTTCGGTCGCTTCCGATTGCACCACCGTGGCTTGAGCAATATCTTCGACCAGGTGGCTAATCTTGGCACTAGCAGCCGTGATTTTATTCAGACTTTGCCGAGTTTCATCCACCAATTGTGTCCCGATTACGACCTGTTCTGTTCCAGCTTCCATTGCTACAACTACTTCATTGGTTTCTGCTTGAATGCCGGAGACCAGTTTGCGGATCTCTTCAGTCGCTTCTGCTGATCGTTGAGCTAACGCTCGCACCTCACTCGCCACGATCGCAAATCCTCGCCCAGACTCACCGGCTCGTGAAGCTTCAATCGAAGCATTGAGTGCCAGCATATTGGTTTGGGAGGCAAAAGCACTAATCAGTTCCACCACAGTAGAAATTTTCTGCGAGGACTCACCCAGGTGTTTCACTTTCTTTGCAGTTTCTGCAACCGTGGCACGGATCGCTCGAATCCCATCAACAGTTCGATCCATCGCCTGATCACCCTCTTGTACGGTCTGTGCAGTTTGCTGGACGATCGCCTCTGCCTGCTCAGCGTTGGCTGCCACCAGCCGCACGACTTCTGCCAGTTGCTTGATTCGTTCTAGCGCATCTGTGATTTCTGCAGCCTGTTGGGTGGCTTCCACCGAGAGAGCTTGAACATATTCACTGTTGTGTCCGGTTGTTTCCGTCACCTGGCTCGCAGTACTTTGAACCTGAAGTACAATCTTCCGTAAGCTAGCCACAGTTGCGTTATAAGAGTCGGCAAGGGTACCAATTTCATCCGGAGTCACCTTAGCGCGAATGGTTAGATCGCCTTTACTGATCGGGTCAACTTCTCGGAGCAGCTCCAGGGCTCGTCTTTGCAGGGTTTGACGATCGGCTTCCGAGGTATCTTTTGCTTGTTTTAGCTCATTCGTGCGCTCTTCCACCCGCTGTTCTAAGGTTTCATTGGTTTCTTCCAGAACGGCAAATGAATCTTGCAACTGGGCCGTAACTTGACGGAAGGATCGGGTGACAATTTCCAATTCATCCGCCTCAGCCAAATGAGAATCCCATGCCAACCCTGAGAGTGATTCACTCTTAATTCCCAATCGCATTGCCCGTTGCATATCAGATTCCGCCAAACGGTTACACTCATCCAGTAGGGGTTGCAAGCGGCGATTGAGTTGGCGAACAAACAGCAACACCACCAATGCTAGGAGTCCACCTGCTGCTAGAGCACTCCCAAGCGTAATGAGCAATACCTTGTTATTCACTACTGACTTGGGCACTTTTGCCAACATTAACCAGTTGGTGCCTTCAATGCGTTCGTAAGCCCAGAAGTCGCCTTCAACTAACACTAATCCAGACTGATTTTGTCCAATCTGAGGCCAGGCTGCTTTGAGGGATGGAATATCTGCGTAAGTGGCTAAATTTTTGGCCAGTTCTGGTTGTAGTGGGTAAGCCAGTACCGTACCTTGATCGCTCAAAATCGCAAATTTTCCTTGTCCATCGATCACGGTATCGTTGATCAAATCACTGATTGCGGTCACGTTAATGTCTAAGGTAGCGAGACCGAGAAAGTCATTTTGCTCATTGAAAATTGGGCGAGCATGGGTTGTAATCGTAATTCCATGCCATTGATAGGGTTCATACCACTGGGGGCGCTGGCTCTCAGCCATCTGTTTGTAATAGTCTTGCTCTGGATATTTATCATCTGCCCAAAGCTCGGTATAACGAGTCCCTTCATTGGGAGCAGGCAGCACTTGCCCTAATTGTCCAGACACTTTCTGATCGAGATAGAAATAGGGATAGAACCATTGGCGTTCAGAGACAATTTTGTTGGCAGCCTGACCAAAACCAACTCCCATGGTCAATTCTGGGCGGTTTCTAAAAAAGTCAAAAGCTAAGTTTTTGTAAGCTTCCAAATCATTAATGTTTTGATCATTGAGGCTACTAATCGTAGAAGCCAAGCCAATCACGGATTGCTCAGCTCTCAACAATTTGCTTTCTACGACCTCGGCTTTGCTGGCCAACCTACTTTGAATCTCTGTTTCCGCCTGTCCTCTCAATGCCTGATAGAGGAAGTAGGAAACGCCGCTGAGACTGACTAAAGCCCCACTGATCACATAGAGAAAGAGTTTGGAACCGATCGAGTTTTTCAGCCGTACCTGCAAATGACGCGATCGAGGAGCTATGACCGTCGCTGGTGTTGGTAATGCCCCTGCGGCATCCTCCTCTACTTCACCTGTTTGAGTAGAAAACTGAGGTTGAGGAGAATTCATCCAAGATGGATCGAATGGTTCTAGGGTGGGAGGTTCAGAACCATGATGGTTCGTATTCCGGGAAGTCGGTTCAGAAGGGATCTGCGTCATGATTTAGTTTAAACTTCAACAACAATAAAATGCTTTGCTGATAAATGAGCCAGCAAGATGCAAACCCCCAGTATTCCTACCCATCAAATCGATGGGTGATTCGTTCAAAATCTTTCGCTTCATCGATCAACCGTTGCCCAGGATGGTTGATTGGATGAATGAGTTGGATAGTCCGATCGACTGAACCGCCTGAATCAAAGAGATGATTGACCAACACCGGAGACTCAGCGATCGTTTAAGACTCAGTCATCGCTCTCAAACTGAGCAACCGTGCTTAATAGGGTTTTACCATCTAAAATTGCCAGACTGGTTGTCTCTGATTTTTGCCAATATCCAACGGAAAATTGAGCGATCGGGTCTGGCATGGAGGGTGGCGGCGAGAGTTGCACTGCATCCAACGTACACCATTCCATATCTTCAACTTTTTGCACCACCAATCCTAAAGAGCAGCCTTTAGCCGATGGAGATTGCTCTGTAGTGGCGGGTAGATTGAGAATGACAGTGGCATGGCTGGAGTGAGCATGGGGAGATTCGTACCAGGGAGCCAATCCACATAAATGCGCCAAGTCTACGATCCAAAGAATCTCACCCCGCCAGTTATAAATTCCCATCATCCAGGGTGGCATATGGGGAATTGGCATAATTTGACTATCAGCGATCGATAAAATTTCAGTGATTTGCCGAACGGATAGAAGAATAGGCACATCCGAGCGGAGCTGTAATCGTAGAAATTGTTCCCCCAGGGTTGTAGAGCCTGTAGAGCCTGTAGAGTTTGGATCCGATAAGGATGGATCGATCAAAGGTGAGGCAATTGTAGGGTGAGGGGGGGATGATGTGCGAGAGGGCTGATTGACTGAAAACACAGGTGCTTCCTGAGGGCTCGGAAAAGAATTAGCCATAGCGGGGGGCAAATAAGTTTATCTTGGCATTCACTAATTTCTAATGAGTTGGCGAACGGTGCGGACAAATTCATCCTGGTCGATCGGCTTGGTAACGTAGGCATCCGCTCCTTGCTTGAGCCCCCAAAACTTATCCATCTCACCGCCTTTAGTAGAACAGATGACGATTGGGATGTCGCGAGTATCATCATTTTCTTTGAGTTCCCGGCAGACTTCAAAGCCGCTACAGCCAGGCAACACCACATCTAAAACAATGACATCAGGGCGTTGACGAGCAACAGACTGAAAAGCCTCTTCTCCGCTCTGGGCTGAAAAAACGGTAATACCACTTTGCTGGAGACAGCCGATTAAAATTTGCAGGTCAGTCAAAGAATCTTCAACAACAAGTGCGGTTCCTGGCATTTTTACTTCACCTATGATTCAGTTGGAACAATATTTCAGTTGGAACAATATTTCAGTTGGAACAGACGATGAACAGCTCAAGTTAAGTCGCTTGAAATGAAAAGATAAAATTAGAATGATGAAGTAGATGCCGGTAGATGGGCCGGTGCTGGACTCAAATGTTTGCTCACCATGGATAGAACTGTTTCAGCATTCAGAGGTTTGCTGAGAAAATCGGTAGCACCCACAAAATTCGATCGCAAGCGATTGGCATAACCATCGTTGCTAGTTAAGATAACGATGGGAGTATGACGAAAACAAGAGAGTTTGCGTAACTTCTCACAGATTTCATATCCATTTGCATTGGGCATTACCAAATCTAAGAAAATGAATTGCGGCTTGCGGGCTAACAGAACACCGATCGCCCTGACTGGATCGGCAATGCCGAGAAACTGATAACCGGACGAAGTGAGCAATTCTTCCATCATCTTACGCACCATGCGGCTGTCATCAATGCAGGCAATCAGGGCAGGTGATTCCAAGTGGCTTGATGGTGAAGTTTTAGGTAATTCTCGCTGAAAAACCAGACCTGGTAGATCGGGAATTGGCACGAATTCGATATATCCCATCTGGACGCAACCGAGGAGCAAGGCGGCGACTTCTGAAAGCGTTTGTTTGCTTTCGGTGGCGATGTCTCGCAACGATCGTTGACCATTGAGCAACCGGATCAGATTAGGGCTGGCGTGGGCTGCGATCCACTGTTGCAATGCTTCAGGCTGTTTGACAACAGGTGCATCGTCTGGATTGGGCATTACCAGATTAGGCATTACTGGATCGGGCACCAATTGTGTATTCTGCCACTGTGATTGGGAATTTTGTGATTGGGAATTTTGTGACTGGGAATTCTGCCACTGTTGCCAAAGTGTTTCGGCCGCTGAAACCATTGCTTCAACTTCCAATAACTCTAGAGGGATAGGCGAAGATGAACTGCGATAGAGCTGATTAGTCACTTTCTGCATCAGTAGGATATCTTGCAGAACTTCTGTGACAGTCGATCGAATCAAATGGCAAGCCTGTGCTTGAGTAATTCGCTGCTGTGTGACCCACAACCTCAATAACGCATACTCCCATCCAAAAATCAGCTCATCATCCGTTACTTTAGACAAATCAATTTGCCAAGCCAAGCGATAGGTGGGGATTCCAGGACAATAGGTGAGTAAATGTCGTCGCCAGCGCCTGACGGGATGCTGTAAGCCAGTAGCATAGGTGATCTGGCCTTGAACGAAATAGATCGTCCATTGTTGTCCTGTCGAGTCAGTTTGTACCAGTTGCCCCGTAAATCGAAGCTGCTCAAGACTTTTCAGAAAATCGATCTGTCTCAAAATAGCCCCTTACCACTATTGTGAATCACGACGAATTGCAGCTCATTGAGTCATTGCGACTGACTGAGACGGATATCAATTAAACTGGATGTTGATTGGCCGATTGCAGTTGGGCGAATGATCGAGCCATTGATCAGATATTGCTCGAACCCTTGAGCAAATAATTGCTCGAACTATGACTCAAATGACGGATGAGTGATTGATCAAATGATTGATCGAGTGTCTGATCGAGCGATCGATTAAATAATTAATCGGGTGATTAACTGATCTATTAGATAGTATCTGTCAGCTCAAAAAAAACATTTCAGCCCACAATCACAGCAACATAAACGTTGTATGAAGCCATATTGACTAGCGCGATGTTCATCTGATGATTACGTCAGATGGATTTTCAACCACAAATCCAAGCTGCTTCGATCGAGTTGCCTCAATTTCTCAACTTGTGCGATTGATGGATTGGGAGATCAATCATGATTGTCGATCCCGGACTGATCCTGTAAGGCGTTAACGGGTATGCCCCATAATATTGCGGATCGCGATCAAAGAAATTCTGTAGTGAAATTAGCACACCTGAAGTTATATTCCTGTATTGTCTGCACTTCTGACAATAGCCTTGTCTGGAGATTAACTAAATCTTCAAACAGCCCTATTGTGAAGTTAAAGCAGTTAGAAAAAGACATAAAAAAATTAGAAAAAGACATAAAAAAAGGGGAGTAAATCCCCTTCATTCATGTTGGTTTAATTAACGAGCTATAGCTTTAGGACACGAATGCATCTAGGCAATCGATGCAACCTTGACATCACTGGTTGCTAATAACTCCTGTAGCTCTTCAGAATCTACTGTTTCGCGTTCGATCAACATTTGAGCCAGATTATCTAAAACCAATCGGTTTTCGCTCAAGACAAACTTAGCCCGACGATAGGCCTGATCGACCAAGTTGCGCACCTCGTCATCGATCGCGGCAGCAGTCTCTTCAGAGAAGTCCCGCTCTGCCATGATGTCACGCCCCAGGAACATGCCCCCTTGGGAGCGCCCTAGCGCCACTGGGCCCAGCCGATCGCTCATGCCAAACCGAGTCACCATTTGCCGTGCCACCCGTGCCACCTGTTGCAGGTCGTTGGATGCTCCTGTCGTCACTTCTTCTTCGCCAAACACGATCTCTTCAGCAATCCGACCACCCAGTGCCACGGCCATCTGGTTTTGCAGATAGGAGCGGGAGTAAAGTCCCGAATCCATCCGATCTTCGCTCGGCGTAAACCAGGTCAGACCCCCCGCCCGACCGCGAGGAATAATGCTGATCTTTTGAACTGGATCGTAATCCGGCATTAAAGCACCCACCAATGCATGGCCTGCCTCATGGTAAGCCACCAGCGACTTGCGCTTTTCGCTCATCACCCGATCCTTCTTCTCCGGCCCAGCCAGCACCCGATCGATCGCATCATTGACTTCATCCATGGAGATTTCAGTCAGATTGCGACGAGCTGCCAGAATTGCCGCCTCGTTGAGCAGGTTTGAAAGATCAGCTCCTGTAAAACCAGGGGTTCGACGAGCAATCTTTTCTAGATCCACATCCTTCGACAGCGTTTTGCCCCGCGCGTGAACGTTGAGGATCTCTAATCGACCAGCATAATCGGGGCGATCGACCACCACCTGACGGTCAAATCGGCCGGGCCGCAGCAGGGCCGCATCCAGAACATCCGGGCGGTTGGTGGCCGCAATGATAATAATGCCCGTGTTGCCTTCAAAGCCGTCCATTTCGGTCAGCAACTGGTTGAGGGTTTGCTCCCGCTCATCGTTGCCACCACCCAGACCGGCACCCCGCTGGCGACCGACCGCATCAATCTCATCGATAAACACGATACAAGGAGCATTGGCCTTCGCTTGTTCGAACAGATCGCGAACCCGAGAAGCCCCAACTCCAACGAACATCTCTACGAACTCAGAACCTGAAATGCTAAAGAAGGGTACCCCCGCTTCACCCGCAACTGCTCGCGCTAGCAAGGTTTTACCCGTTCCAGGAGGGCCAACCAGCAACACCCCTTTGGGAATTTTTGCCCCTACAGCAGTGAAGCGATCGGCATTCTTCAAAAAGTCCACCACTTCAGCCAGCTCTAACTTCGCCTGCTCAATACCCGCCACATCACTAAAGGTGACTTGAGTTTGCGGCTCCATTTGCACACGAGCGCGAGACTTACCGAAGTTCATGGCCTGACTGCCCGGCCCATTTTGGGCCCGTCGCAGCACAAAGAACAAGACCACCAGCAGCAAGAAAGGAATCAGCAGCGTGCTCAACACGCGAGCCAACACATTATCTTCTGCCTGAGGCGATACGGAAATGTCAACCCCATTGGTTTGCAAGATATTCAGCAGCCCTGGATCGGCTGCCAGGTTGACGCTCACCCGCTGACCATCACTGGTGGTTGCCAACGCCTTCGATCGATCGGACGTAATACTAACTTTCTCAACCTGACCGGCTTCAACCCGATCAATAAATTGGCTGTAGCGCCAAGCAGCAGCAGTTTGGGGCTGGCGGTTGTTAAGTAACTCCGCCCCCAAAAAGATCACTACTACCACTAGCAAGGCATACAGTCCCGCATTTCTCCACCGCTTATTCACTGAGGCTTTTCCTCCTAGATCTTCCAGTGCGAGGACAATTTCAGATTCTTAATATTTATTAATGTAACTCATCCCTTGCGGATTGCGACGAATTACACCTGAATAGAACCATTCTGCCACTTGCCTCTCTAGATTGGCCTGACAATCGGCAATCCTTGGGGTGTTGCTTCTAAACCTTGATTGGGGATGAGCGCCTCTTTTGATCGGACTGGCAATCCTTGGGGGCAACGCCCCTAAGAAACTCCACCGAATCTATTGAACTCCTATCTAACTCATCGCTAACATCCGCTGGATCGGTTTCAGAGCAGCCAATCGAGTTGCTTCGGGTAGGGTGATTTCGGGTGATCGATCTCGCATCGCTAAGTAAAGCTTCTCTAAGGTATTGAGCCGCATGTAAGGGCATTCATTGCAAGCACACTGGTTGATCGGCGGGGCAGGAATGAAGACTTTATCAGGAGCCGCTTTCTGCATCTGGTGCAGGATTCCGGCTTCGGTGGCGACGATAAAGGCAGCACGATCGCTCTGACGGGCATAATTCAGCAAGGCGGTGGTGGAACCAATGTAATCGGCATGGCGCAGAAGCGCCGGTTCACATTCGGGGTGGGCGATCACGACGGCTTCTGGATGCTGCACCTGAAGTTGAATCATCTTCTTTTCTGAGAAGGTTTCATGCACCATGCAACTCCCCTGCCACAACACCATCTCGCGTCCGGTTTGCTCCATCACATAGCGCCCTAAGTTGCGATCGGGGGCAAAGATGATTGGCTGATCGACCGGAAGCTGGTTGACGATTTTAACGGCGTTGGAGCTGGTGCAAATGATGTCGCTCATCGCCTTAATTTCGGCGGTGCAGTTGATGTAGGAGATCACCAGATGATCAGGATGCTGGGCTTTGAAGGCGGCAAACTGATCGGGCGGGCAGCTATCGGCGAGGGAGCAGCCAGCATCTAAATCGGGCAGCAGCACCAACTTGTCGGGGTTGAGAATTTTGGCGGTTTCAGCCATAAAATGCACGCCCGCAAACACGATCACGTCGGCATCGGTCTGAGCCGCCTGCTGGGAGAGTCCGAGGGAGTCGCCTAAATAGTCAGCGATGTCTTGAATGTCGGGATCTTGATAGTAGTGCGCCAAAATCACCGCGTTCAGCTCTTGCTTCAGGGCTTCGATCGCGCCAAATAGATCGGTGGGTAAATCGGTCGGCAGGTTGGTTGATGGGGTGGAGACGGAGTTTTGGTGAGAAAGTGTAGTTGCAAACACAGTTATCCAGCCGTTAGTCGATGAAAGGACAGAAGAAAGTCAAGCTTTGAGCTTCCTATTATAGTCATTTTGACCAAAATTGAAATCGGATGAACTGGTGATTTTTACGAGTTATTGATCAGGATCGCTGGTGGCATGGGGCTGGATCGATCGTCCCCCTGAAACACTGATATTTTTCGATTGACGATGTAACGATGCCTTCTCACTAGGGTTCTGGATCGATCGCGATTTAAGCAAATCGGCAAGAACCTAGCTGAATACTGCTGTGATGTTCTCGTAACCGTCGTCGCTGTTAATAAACTTCGTCATGGGTGCCGATGTCGAGCAGCACAATGACTTCGCTGCGCGTTTCTGAATTCTCTTCGATGGAGAAGACAATCCGACAATCGTAGCCACAAGAGCAAGATTGCAGACCGTCCAGCTTGCCGCTCAATTTGTGAGTCCCCAAGTTTGGGGCGAATACATCGATTTCCATCTGTTGTAGGGTCTCTTCGATGCGTTGCTGGAGGTCAGCGTTACGTTTGACAAATTTGCGGAATGCCCGTTGAAATTTGGGGGTTAGAACCAAAGGTCTCATGCGTCTGGCTCTTGCAAAGACTGACGCAGCGTGGCGATCACACTTTCGGCTGACTCATGCTGAAATTTACCTGATCGAAACTCGATGAGGGTTTGCTGGGCATCTATGGCGATTTCTGATCGGCGACTTTCGTGCAGGCGGTTTTGCAGGATTTTGATCAGCATTTCCTGTTGCTCATAGGGCAGTTGCAAAGCGGTTTCTAATACTTGCTCGAGGCTGCTCATATTTCACCTACAGCTAAATATCAGTATCAATCATGCTTCTAATTCCTGACGAGCTTCGGCAATTTCTTGCACCAACTGTTGTCATGGTTCTAGTTTACTGGTTGTCTTTGGATGAACGTTGGACGGGTATGGCTTGGCTGGTGAGTTGATCGCGCCTTCGTCAACCTGCCCCAAGCATCTCGATCGTTCTTGCCCCAGGGTTTGCAGTCATCGCGCTAGGTCTGCTGATCTTCGGCTGTGAGTTGCTTGAGGAGATCTTGCGTTATTGGGTGATCGCTCAGTCGATCGGACTGTTCGGTGGCGATGGCTTGTTGGAGGAAATGCAAGAAATTTCGCAAGACGGTTTGTGTGCTGGGATGATCGGTTCCCAATTTTTGTATAAAAATAGTTAGCGTTTGCAGATAGAGGGGTTCTGCTTCACGGTAGCGCCCTTGTGACTGGTACAACGCTGCCAAATTGTTGAGACTTTGGGCGGTGGATGGATGGTCTTGCCCCAGTTGGGTTCGATAGATGTCGAGGGCTTGGAGAAGGAGGGGCTCGGCTTCACGGTAGCGCCCTTGTGACTGGTACAACGCTGCCAAATTGTTGAGACCGGTGGCGGTGTCAGGATGGTCTTGCCCGAATTGGGTTTGTCTGATGTCGAGGGCTTGGAGAAGGAGGGGTTCTGCTTCGCTATAGCGTCCTTGCGACCGATACAACTCTGCCAAATTGTTGAGACTGGTGGCGGTGTCAGGATGGTCTTGCCCGAATTGGGTTTGTCTGATGTCGAGGGCTTGGAGAAGGAGGCGCTCGGCTTCACGGTAGCGCCCTTGCGAATAGTGCAACCATGCCAAATTGTGGAGACTGCTGGCGGTAGCGGGATGATCTGATCCAAACCGCGCTTCGGTCATATTTTTACAGCCCTCATACCAATACTCTGCTGGTTGCCAAAGGCTCTGTCCTTCATAAAAGCGAGCGGCGGCTATATGGAGCCAAACGCAATCCTTTTGATCCAGCAAATTACTGTAAGGAGCGGCGGCTTCAATATGGGGAATGAGATGCTTCAATCGATCGATCTCCTTCAGCGTCACCGTTTGCGGTATAGTTCGAGCCACTGCCTCCATCGCCTGCGCAAAGTTCCGCTCCAGATCAGCGGTATCGAGGAAATCACCCCCTTCAGTTTGGCAGCCGCAGGCGATCCAGGGGCATTCAGCTTGTCGCGGGGGCATTCAGCTTGTCGCGAATCTGCCGCAAAATTTGCAGCATCTCTGCCGAATAGTCTGGTGCGGGATGAGCTTCAATCTGCCTCACTGCCTCCACGATTTCTCCAACCACCACTTCAGCTTCGGCTTCTGGAATCTCCCACTGCTGAGCCGATCGCGCCACGGTTTGCCAATAGTCCTGTTCAACCGCCTGAATTTCTTGCTTCAATTCTCGAATGCGTTGCTCCAGCCTGACTTTTTCTTCCATCGGGCTGAGCGTTTTGGCCTTTTCTAGTCCGGCGAGCTGTTCCCGCAGGAGAGAGAGGTTCTCATCAAGCTGGTAGAGGCGATCGGTAGACATATTGATTCAGATGCAAGGGGAGATCACTGACTCGGTTTTAACCCAATAGTCGATCGATCGCCTAGAAACAGGGAGGATTCTGCCACGAATCCTCTGCTTTTCGAGTTTGATTGCCTCCATTGCCTTTTCCAGTTCGATCGGTGACCCTTCGTGCTCGATCGTTCATTCTTTGAGGTCAATGATTGAGTCTTTGTGTTCGATCGTTTACTGTTTGAGTCCAATGGTTAACTTTTTGAAGGTGATCGTCCATTCTTTGAGGTCAATGATTGAATCCTTTGGCTCGATCGTTTACTGTTTGAGTCCAATGGTTGGGTGTTGAATCTCGATCGTTCATTCTTTGAGATGAATCACTGCACCCTTTTGCGCCTCCGGTCTCCTAACTCTGAATCTGAAAATCAGAGCGGCTCAGGTTGCCATTGGTTGATTGGGGTTTTTCGATCGTGGCGAACCAATTGCCAGACCCAAAACCAGTCGCAGCTCCATTTTCGTTGTAGTAAAGCCGACCGTTCGATCGAACATAGGTGATCAGAGCATCGCTACGGGCAGCGGCGGTTTGGTTAGACACGGACTCAAACGAGATCGATCCTTTCAGAGCTTTGAAGGTGCCGCGATCGAGCCCAATTTTATCAGCTCCTTTTTCAAAATCTTTGATCGAATCGGGCTGATCCGTACTGACAAACGGGCGACCATAATCAAAAATGAATCGATCGTTGCCCCTTCCCCCGGTGAGTTGATCGCTGGCTAGCCCGCCTGAGAGTTTGTCGTTGCCGTCGCCTCCGGTCAGTCGATCTTTGCCATCGCCCCCAGTTAACGTATCATTGCCCCCCAAGCCGATCAGTTGATCTTGCCCCTTGTTGCCACTGAGGCGGTTGTTGCGATCATTGCCCGTGATTTTGTCTTTCACCTGGGTGCCTTGGACATCGTTAAAGCCATCAATGGGAACTCGCACGATCGGGTTGCTATTCACCACCAGGCTGCCCTGATCCAGATCAACGGTCATAGAAGCCCCTTGCTCTTGAGAACCGTCTACTTCGCCTTTTTGTTGGGTCGATCGCAACACCACAAAGCTGGTGCGGTTCAACAACACCGCTGCATTTTCACCGGAACTGGTGGTGACAAAATCGGGTTTACCATCGCGATTAAAATCGGCAGTGCCTAGACCAGCCGGGCTGTTGGTTACAAAAGGACTATTGGAACGGGTAAAGTCGCCTTTGCCATTGCCAAAGACAATCGCCACCACAGACGCATCGGTACGGGTGCCCGCAAAATCGAGGTTGCCGTCTCCATTAAAATCGCCGGTTAAGAGAGCCTGAATGCCGCCGCCTGCTGGAATGGTTTTACCATCCGGGAAATCCCCTTTGCCATCGCCAAATAAGACTGAAATATCTCGCCCATTGCTCCCCAAATTACCCGTGGCAATGTCAAGCTTTTGATCGCCATCAAAATCTCCAGTGACGATCGAAACAGGGGTTGCCCCGCCCACAAAAAACTGTTCGGGATCGCGAAACTCACCATTGCCTCTGCCTAAAAACAAAGAGACAGACCCCGAAATGGTTTCAGCGCTGACAATATCCAGGTTGCCATCTCGATTAAAGTCTCCTGTCGCCACACTAAACGGTTGGGAGCCCTTCACCTTCAACGTAGTCTGGTTGCGGAATCCCCCGGACTCACCCAGCAAAATTGACAGCGTGTTGGTGTTGCGTCCCGAATTGGCAGTAACCAGATCGAGCCGACCATCTTGGTTGAGATCGGCCGCAGCCACGGCATTGGGTTGACTGCCCACCCGAAAAGTTTGCGGGGGTTGAAAGGTGCCTGCTCCGGTTCCCAACAACAGCGAAACCGTATCTGAGCCGAAATTGGCAGTGACCAGATCCACCAAACCATCTTGGTTGAAATCGCCGGTGATCGGTGAAACTGCCGTTAACCCATCACTACTAAGTTCCTGCGTTTCTCGAAAGCTGCCATTTCCCGCTCCCAAAAACACAGTCAGGTTGTTTTGAATCGCTGAACTGCCCAAGCTAACCACCAGATCGGCATTGCCATCTCCATTAAAATCACCCGTGGTGAGGGCGGTAGAAGCAGCCCCGATCGGCAGAGTGGCTACAGTGCCGCCAAATCCAGCCGGGTTGAAGATATCTACATCGTCATCGTCGGCATCGCGGGTCGATCGAGACAAGCGAGATAGTCGAGACAATTGAGCAGGGGTCTGCTGGGCCTGAGCGGTAGACTGAACCAAAGGCATAGGACAGGAACGATCGTAGTGCTATCAATAGTGTCTACGACGGCAAAAATACCAGCGATGTTCCACTGATAGCGTGACCGCTCAAGTCTAACTCAACTTTCAAGATTTGAAGCTGGTCGTCGAATCTTCCCGTTTTGCTCCTGCTGTCTAGCTTCGGTTGCCCGATCGCCGCTCGGGACGGTTGCGGGGTGGTACTGCGCGGCCCTGATAAAATTGCCGCTCTAGTTTGCCTAATCCAAACCAAGTTGCTGCCAACACTAACCCCAAGCCCGTTGTCAATCCAACCCGCCATCCTGACTGCCCCAGCAAACCTGTGAATTCCAGCAATGGTAGTACTGCCCAGAGTAAGCCAACAGCAATTGCCACTCCAAACCGAATCCGCTGAATATTTGCCAAAGCTTGCCGACAACTCCGGCATTTTTCAGTATGGGAATGGTAGCGATCGAGCAACACTGAAGTAGGCAACGGTGGGCTTAATGACTCGCCTGGAAAGGGATCGGCGGCAAATTGATTGACCCAGTTTCGCAATTCAGAAACAAACCGATCCGATCGGGTGGGTAAATAGAAAGCCTTCGCAAAATTTGCACTGCCCCCCTCAGCTTCGAGATAGCGCTCCTGATAGTGAAGAAAGATTTGGTCATCTTCTAGAATGCTGTTTTGCCCAATGTGGGAATACCAGCGCGGTGTGAGTTTGATCAAGAAAGCGGGCAGTTTAGAGGCAAATTTGAAGGGAAACCGAGCAAACACTCGACATTCTCCTTTGCGGATGGGAGTGGCGTAAACCACCGTCATCGTGCGGCCAAACTGCTTCGATGTGAGATCATGCCACATCAGCGAAGGCGCAATGAAAGTGGTGTGTTGGGATCCCAAGCTGCCTCGGCGCGGCCCTTCTTGCCACAATCCCGTGAAACCTGGCTTACCGGACTCCACCACTTCTAGTTCCACCGGTGAGGCATTAGCCCGATTCCCCACCGATTGATGATGTGTAAAAGGTACATGGCTGGCATCTAAAACATTCTCCAGCAAGGTGAGTGCATCGTAGGGTAAATCACGAAACGTGTTGAGGCAGATCCAACCGTCGGGTTCGGTTTCCATTGGTTCGATTATTGGCACTGCCACCTGAGGTGCATTTTCGGGTTGACCCGGATAGACAAACAGTAACCCCTGTCGCTCTGCCGTGGGGTACGATCGCACACAAGCTCGTTGAGCGGTCTGAGGTTCAGTGCCAGCGGGGGCTTGCGGGATCCGATCGCAGAATCCATCGCCTTGAAAGGCCCAACCATGATAAGGACATTCCAGTAAGCCATCTTCGGCAATTCGCCCTTCGGAAAGGGGAGCTAACCGATGCGGACACCGATCGGCAAAAGCGCGCCAACCGTTCACGGTTCTATCCCACCACAACACCAGATCTTGGCCCAGCAAGGTAAATTTGTTGGGCTTAGTTTTATCTAGATCTTCAATATAGTGAACTGGATACCAGGCTTCTTGACAGTCAAATCGTGCTGGATCAGCTCCACCCGTCGGCAAAGATTGAGATTCACAATCCGACCGGGTCAGAGATGGGGATATCAAGGTAACTTGTGACTCGATCGATGTAGAGGATGCTTCAGTGAACATTGCTAGATATCAGGGCTAAATGTTAGGGCTAGATCAGGAAGGAGGGGTGAAAGCTAATCAGGAGAGATTCGCTCACCTTACCTTAACAAATCGCAACAAAATGATCTAGGTAAATTGACATATTCCTGCTTCAACACCAGTTGACTAGACTGAGTGACCTCAGCCCCCGCCACCTCGATTCCACAGGCATTTTCACTTTGCCGTTGCCCACGGCTACAGATTACTTGTGCTGCGTCAATATTGCCATGCTCAAGATTTACGCCACCTGAAAGCGTTGGCATGGATGGTGAGTGCCTTAATCTGTAGCGGACAGTTAAGTTTACCTGCATGGGAACCCGATGTGCCGAGCCGAGCGACCCAAGCGCAAAGTGTCGAGCAGCGGTGGAGACGGTTTTTGGGTAATCCACGGGACGGGTCAGTCGGCTCTATCTGCCGTTGGTGATGGCGGCACTAAGCGAAGGGAAGCAGCATCGTCTATATCTTGCCTTGGACAGAACCGTGTTGTGGAACCGCTATTGCATGATCATCTGTCTGTTGTTTGTTGTGGGCGTGCTGTGCCATTGCTATGGCGGGTCTTGGAGCATGGTAGTGCGACCGTTGCCTTTGAGGCGTATCAACCGTTGCTGCGAAAAGCCCGCTGGTTGTTGCGCCAGCATCCTGATGTGATGCTGTTAGCGGATCGAGGGTTTGCCAATCACCAATTGATGGAGTGGTTACAAGCGAGCCGGTGGCACTACCTGCTTTCGCTTACCCTGCGATGTCCTGCTCCACGGTGCCAGCAAGTATCCCAGAATAGTTAGCCAGTTCTATCCACCCCTGGGAGAAGCGCGGTTGTACCGCTATGTACGCTTATGGTCAGAAGGTGTGCATCGGTGTAATTTGGTGTAATTTAGTGTTGGCAACTGTTCAAGGAGCCAAAGAATCTTCGGCAGTCGTTACCGATGAGGCTCCTTCACTGCAAACCTGATGGCATCTATAATTGGGAAACTTGCCCTAAGATCAAAACAGAGTACGGTTGCGTGGCTTAGCAGATGAAACGAATTGTTTTGATCGCAGGATTTGAGTCATTTAATGCCGATCTCTATCGAGCAGCGGCTCAACTGGCCGGCCAACGCTGTCCGGGCTTAGAGATAGCGGTGTTTAGCGATCGTGATTTGGCAACCGATCCGGCGGCGGTTGAGGCAGCACTCCAATCAGCTCAGGTGTTCTTTGCCAGCTTGATCTTTGATTATGATCAGGTGTTATGGCTCCGATCCCGAGTGCAGCAAATTCCGATCCGTCTGGTATTTGAGTCGGCATTGGAGTTAATGAGCTTAACCCAGCTAGGAAAATTCGTGATTGGTGATCAGCCTAAAGGAATGCCGAAGCCAATTAAATTTATCCTCGATAAGTTTGGTAGTGGGCGAGAGGAGGATAAGCTAGCCGGTTACCTCAGCTTTTTGAAGGCAGGGCCAAAACTGTTAAAGTTTGTGCCGATCGGTAAAGTGCAGGATCTCCGTAATTGGCTGATTATCTATAGCTACTGGAATGCAGGCGGCACAGAAAATGTGGCAGCAATGCTGTGGTTTCTGGCAGAGAAGTATCTGGGCTTAACGGTTGGAGAAATTCCTGAACCGATCGAAACTCCTAACATGGGGTTATTGCACCCAGATTATTCTGGCTATTTTACGTCGCCACAAGAATACCTCAACTGGTACTATCAAAATCATATTAAAAAGAACTCCTCTAACCTATCGATTAATATTCCGGTCGTAGCAATTTTATTATACCGAAAGCATGTTATTACCAAGCAAAACTATATTCCCCAATTGATTCGTCAATTTGAGCAGACAGGTTTGTTACCTTTACCTATTTTTATTAATGGGGTAGAAGGGCATGTGGCCGTACGAGACTGGTTGACAACCCAGTATGAACAAGATCAACGACGACAGGGCAAGTTGGAAATCCCTTCTTTGACTTCAGAGTCGGCGGTTGTGGAAGCGATCGTTTCCACGATCGGATTCCCATTAGTGGGAGGGCCAGCCGGATCGATGGAAGCTGGGCGACAGGTTGAGGTGGCCAAACGGATTCTCAGTGCTAAAAATGTACCTTATTTGGTTGCCGCTCCGCTACTCATTCAAGATATTCACTCTTGGACTAGACAGGGGATTAGTGGGTTACAAAGCGTGGTACTCTATGCTTTACCCGAATTGGATGGCGCGATCGATACTGTTCCTTTGGGTGGGTTGGTCGGTGATCAAATTTATCTGATTCCGGAAAGGGTACAGCGACTCACGCAGCGGGTAAAAAACTGGATTAGGCTGCGTCATTGTCCGGTTACTGACCGTAAAATTGCGATCGTTCTGTATGGGTTTCCTCCAGGCTATGGAGCGACAGGCACGGCTGCTTTATTGAATGTACCCCAATCCTTAATTCAGCTACTACAGGCTTTGCAGGCACAAGGATATAGGGTTAATGATATTCCAGCAGATGGGGAGAGCTTGATCCAACAAGTCAAAATAGCAGATGAGAAAATTAGCGAACATGAAGTCAATACAGTTTCTGTTAAAAAACTGGAACGGTGGCTGGGATATTTATTGACTCGTCGAGTAGAAAAGCAATGGAAATCTTTGAGCAAAACGGGAATCCGGATCCTGGAGAATGGCGATCATCCTGAAGAATCGCTCTATCTGCTGGGAGGCGTGCAATTGGGCAATATTTGGATCGGTGTACAACCACCTTTAGGACTAGCAGGCGATCCAATGCGACTGATGTTTGAACGTGATCTCACGCCCCATCCCCAATATGCAGCATTTTATCAATGGTTACAAAAAGAATTTCAGGCGGATGCAGTCATTCATTTTGGTATGCATGGAACCGTGGAATGGCTGCCAGGTTCACCCCTGGGGAATACGGGTTATTCTTGGCCGGATATTTTATTAGGTAATTTGCCCAATCTTTATCTCTATGCAGCTAATAATCCCTCGGAATCGATCCTGGCGAAGCGACGGGGCTACGGCACTTTGATTTCCTACAATGTTCCACCCTATGGTCGAGCGGGACTATATAAGGAATTGGTTAGTTTACGAGATTTGATTGGAGAGTATCGCGAGGAGCCGCTCAAAAATGCCGTATTGAAGGAGCCGATCTGCAAAAAAATTCTCGATATCGGGCTGGAAGCAGATTGCCCTTTTCAGGAAGCGAAACGATTAGGGATTGAGTTTACCCCGGAAAATGCTAATTTGTTTAGCAATCAAGCCTTTCAGAATTATTTGGGGCAGATCTATGACTACTTGCAGGTGCTAGAAACTCGCCTGTTTTCATCGGGGCTCCATGTATTAGGACAACCACCGGATGCAGCAGAACTACGTGGCTATTTAACTGCCTATTTGGGTGATCGGTTGCCGGATGAGGCGATCGATGCGGTGGTGTCTGGGTTTGATCGATCGAGTGTGTTGTCTACCTGTCCAGTGTCATCCAAACTGCCCGGTGCCATCCCTTCGGCCACCCAATTAGCAGCAGTAGATGAGGCCATCCTGATTCGGGAACAGTTAGCACAAACTACTGATGAGTTAACCAATCTCCTACGGGGATTAAACGGTGAATATATTCCTCCTGCACCGGGGGGTGATCTGCTGCGAGATGGCGTTGGGGTGTTGCCAACAGGTCGCAATATCCATGCCCTTGACCCTTACCGTATGCCTTCCCCAGCGGCTTATGAGCGGGGGCGAGAAATTGCTCACAAACTGATCGATCAACATTTAAAGGAGCAGGGAACTTATCCTGAGACAGTAGCCGTAATGCTCTGGGGATTAGATGCGATCAAAACAAAAGGTGAATCGCTGGGTATTTTACTAGAATTAGTCGGTGCGGAGCCAGTCAAAGAGGGAACGGGACGAATTGTACAATATGCACTACAACCTTTAGACCAACTTGATCATCCACGAATTGATGTATTTGCAAATTTATCTGGCATATTTCGTGATAGCTTTGTGAATGTCATTGAGTTATTAGACGATTTATTCCTGCGAGCAGCATCTGCTGATGAACCCGAAGATTTCAATTTTATTCGCAAACATGCGTTGGCGCTGCAAGCTCAAGGTATCGAGAATAGTTCAGCCCGGTTGTTTTCTAATCCGGCAGGTGATTTTGGCTCGCTGGTGAACGATCGCGTCGTAGATGCTAACTGGGAGTCAAGCGAAGAACTGGCCCAAACCTGGCAAGGTCGAAACAGCTTTAGTTATGGGCGGCGCGATCGAGGGCAGGCAAGACCAGAAGTCATGCAGGCATTATTGCAAACGACCGAACGAATTGTGCAACAAATTGATTCCGTTGAGTATGGCTTAACAGATATTCAGGAATATTATGCTAATACAGGCGGGTTAAAGAAAGCGGCTGAATTGCGACGAGGCAGTAAGGTGACAGCCAGCTTTGTGGAAAGTTTTTCCAACGATACCACTCCTCGTAATTTAGAAGATCTATTGCGGATCGAATATCGCACCAAACTGTTAAATCCGAAATGGGCAGAGGCCATGGCGAATCAGGGATCGGGCGGTGTCTATGAGATTTCACAACGGTTGACAGCCTTGATCGGCTGGGCAGGCACCACTGATTTTCGAGAAAGCTGGGTGTATGACCAAGCCGCAAATACCTACGCGCTTGATCCAGATATGGCAGAACGACTGAAACACGCAAATCCGGAAGCATTTCGGAATATTGTTGGCAGGATGCTAGAAGCCCATGGACGGGGCTACTGGCAACCGCACCCCGATCAACTCGATCGCCTGCGCCAACTGTATGATCAAACCGATGAAACATTAGAAGGTATTATTCCATCAGGCGAATGATCTGATGCGATAAACTCAGAAAACCCGTATACCCTGTATCAATTGAAGCAAATTCCGAATGTTTATCTCTCAGTATAGTTGCGGTACTCTGATCAAGAGATCGTACTTTTGCGGTTTTCTAGGGTAAATCTATAAAGACGATGCAAATTTTCCGGGAAATATGGGAAAAATCACTATATTAAAGCCAATAAATCCCACAGAGCCAATAAGTTCCCAAAATGGTGGAGGTTTTCATCATCGCGACATTATCTCCAGAGTTGTCTGAATCCTCCTACAGGAGGGTTGGGCTGATTCATTCAGTCTTTCTGATGTGCAGCATTGGGTTCTCATGAGAGAGTCTCTAAAGGTAGCACTGGTTCGTTGGTTCAATTGATGCACCACGGCTGTCAACTTAGTTCCGCATTGACCTCGCTCTTGATCCTTCTCTCTCGTTTTTGCCGGTATGTTCAGTCATCTCAAATCGATCCATCCTCTGAAGCGATTCGATCGCCTCCGAACCAATCCGTCTCAAACCCAGTCCAAACCTCGATTGTCTACTTGGTCAGTCCTATTGGCTGCCTTGACAGTTGCGATCGTCACTGCAACGGCTATCTACCAGCTCAATCAAATGGTGGAGCGCAGTAATGCGATGAGAGTGCTGCTGCTGCGGTTGCAAGCGCAGGTGAGTAGACTGAATTCGCTGGAGTGGGAAGGCATTGCTAAACGAGAAATTGATGCCAACTTAATCACCGAGCTAGCTGAGAACGAGTCGGAGACCCAGGAAGTTCTAGAGGAACTCAAACGAGTCGAGTGGCGGGATAGTCGGCTCCGTCCTCTGTTTGAACTTTACCAAGCCTACGAGATCGAGATCGATCGTGCCATCGATCTGATTGCCCAGCAAAATATTACTGCCGCGAAGGCAATCGACGAAGATGAAATTGATCAGATCTACGATAAAGTTTACCTGGAGATCGCCAAATTAGAAGACGCTTACGAGGCCCGCAAACAGAAAGCCAGAAAAATTGCTGACTTTGGTACAACTTCAGCCTTGATTTTATCCGCTGCGATGATAGGGAGTCTGTTCCGTCGCTTTAGCAATCGGATTTGGGCTAAAAATCAGGCTTTGGAAGTAGCGTTTCAAGACCTTCAGCAAACTCAAAGCCAACTGATTCAACAGGAAAAAATGGCTGCCTTAGGGCAGTTGATTGCTGGAGTGGCCCATGAAATTAATAATCCCCTGGGAACGATTAAGGCTTCGGCTGACAATACTCACAAAGCACTTCAGGAAGCCTTGCATGAACTTCCTGTCTTATATGAGCGGTTGAGCGATGAAGAACAGGCTAGTTTCTTTCAGTTGGTGACTCTGGCATTGAGCAGTCAACCCTGGGTCGCTTCCGCCGAAAGTCGGGCCCTCAAACGCCAACTGACAGCGCAGTTGCAAGCCCATCAGGTTGAGAATGCCAGAGATATTGCCGACTGGTTGATGGATATGGGTGTTTGTGAGCAATTCGAATTTCTCTTGCCGCTCTTGAAGGGGAGCCAAGGAGAATGGGCGATCCAGCTAGCCTATAATTTAACCTGCTCCTTCACCAATAATCAAATGATTTTACGGGCGGTCGATCGCTCTGCCAAAATCGTGTTTGCGCTCAAAAATTATGCTCGGTTTGACCAAACTGGACAGAAACAAAGAGTCCAAGTTACAGATGGGCTAGAGACGGTGGTTGAGATCTATCATAATCAACTCAAGCATGACATTGATTTAGTGCGTCATTACCAGCCGATTCCAGAAATCTGGGGTTATCCAGACGAGCTGATTCAAGTTTGGACGAATTTAATTCATAATGCTATCCAAGCAATGCAATCGAAAGGGAAGCTAACACTTGCAGTCCATCCATTGGAGCATGGGGTGGAAGTGAGTATTACCGATACGGGAGCGGGGGTTTCTCCAGACTTGCAACAGAGGATTTTTGATGCCTTTTTCACGACTAAGTCCGCCGGAGAAGGAAGTGGTTTAGGATTGTATATTAGCAAAAAAATTGTTGACAAGCACCAAGGGCGGATAACGGTTGAAAGCCAACCTGGATACACAAAATTTAATGTTTGGTTGCCTGTTGAAGTGACTTGAATGGGAGGAAACGACGGAATGTCTGATGCTGCAATTCTCTGTGTAGATGATGAGGCAACGATTTTGAAATGCCTCAAAGAACAACTTAGGCGCTGTTTCGGTAATCGCTATCTCTACGAAGTTGCTCAGAATGCGGAAGAAGCCTGGATTGTCATTGATGAATTAATCAGTGAACAAATTAAAATTTTGATTATTGTCTCAGACTGGCTGATGCCGGGAGTTCGGGGTGACGAATTTTTGACTCAGGTACATCAACGCTTTCCTAAGATTGTCACGGTGATGCTGACTGGGCAAGCGGATGAAGTCGCGATCGAACGTGCCAGACAAGAAGCCAATCTATATGCCTGTATTCACAAACCCTGGACAGAGGAAGAATTACAGCAAGTGATCAGCACAGCATTGAATTAATCGATCATGAAAGCGGCAATTGTTTGCGTAGATGACGAGTGGGATATTCTCAGGAGTCTGGGAGAGCAGCTCAAACGTAACTTTGGCAGATCCTATGAGATTGAGCTGGCGGCCAGTGGTGAAGAGGCCCTATTGGTCTGTGCGGAATTGACTGCTGAAGGCAAATCTATTCCCTTAATTATTTCCGATCAACGGATGCGGGGCATGGAAGGAGATGCACTGTTGATTCAACTCCATGCCCTCTATCCCGCTACCCTGAAGGTGATGTTGACGGGGCAAGCGGATGCTGATTCGATCGGTAACGTTGTGAACGCGGCTGCTTTGTATCGCTATATCCGCAAGCCTTGGGACGAAACAGATCTGATGTTGACCATCACAGAAGCTTTGCGCCGCTTTCAGCAAGAGCAACAGTTGGCTCAGCAAAACGAGTTGCTCAAGCAAACCAATGCTCGATTGGAAAATTCCCTGTCCCTGTTATTGGCAACTTTGGAAGCTACCGCAGACGGCATTCTGGTGCTGGACAATACGGGTAGAGCTGTCAGCTTTAACCAACGGTTTGCCCAGATTTGGCGATCCAACCCGAAGGTAACCCAACCCAATAGGGAGATCCAGCAAAATTCAGCCGCGCATCATTCCGTTACCCGTCAAAGTCTGTTTACCCAAGAGAGCAAAGAACCCCTAAACCTGATTTTTCAGGCTTTGTCCGAGTCTGATGCCATGCAATTCCGTGACCTTGTGACCCATATCCACACGGAAATGCATCATTTTCTACACCTCAAAGATGGCAGAATTATTGAGTATTACCTCCGTCCTCAATATCTAGCCATGCAGATTGTCGGTCAGGTCTGGAGTTTTCGGGATGTCACGCAGGAAAAGCAAGCAGAAGCCACGGTTACTCATCAGGCATTTCACGATCCACTCACGAATTTACCGAATCGGACATTGTTCAATCGAAAACTGGCTGAGGCTTTAGCTCAGATGCCGGATCGGTCTCATCAAAATTCACTGCCTGATTTACCACCGTCTGATTCTGGGAATCTGTTAGCAGTTCTCTTTCTCGATCTCGATCGCTTTAAGCAAGTCAATGATACTTTGGGACATGGGATCGGAGATTTGTTGTTGCAAACCGTGGTGCAGCGTCTGACGGCTGGTTTGCGAGACATCGATCTGTTAGCTCGCTGGGGCGGCGATGAATTTGTGCTATTGCTACCTCAAATTCCCGATCGAGAAACTGTCGGTTTAATTGCCCATCGGTTGATTGAAGCACTCTGCCCCACTTTCTGGCTAGCCGATCATGCGATTCAGATCACCACCAGCGTTGGCATTGCTCTCTACCCGCAAGATGGCTCGGATGCAAATACGCTATTACAAAATGCTGATGCTGCCCTATACCAGGCAAAACGGCTAGGGCGCAATAACTACCAGTATTATTCGAATGCCTGAATCTCTCCTCCTTCTCCTAATCCGCTATGAAGCTGTAGGGATCTAAGTCCTTTTTAAGCTCGGATTCATGTTGAATGGGTATTCATATTTTCATTCTCTTCTGTATCATTTGTCGCACATCAGTTCATTTACCATTCCCCACTTTTTCTTTTCTCCGCTGAAAAGGTGCTTCAATCGTGATAAACCCGATCGCATTCCCCGTGGAGAAATTAATAAGCTGGCGAGTAGTTTAGTCAACGTAATTGCAGCCAGACGAGAACGTTGTTTTAACATTTGAGGTTGGTGCTGGATTGCTAGCCGTAGATAACGGATTGATTGCCAACACTGACTGCGAGAGCGATTCACTTCTAGTGATCTTAAAGCCAGGTAAAGATAAAGATTGCTCAGACAGGCTGGTTGACGCACTTGCAGGTTGGGCGGAGCGTCTGCAAAATTTTTCTTCAGAATATGTAGACAACACTGCTCCATTTGAGGCAGATTTGCTGAAACTGAGTCTAGCAAAACACGGTAGTAAATTTGGGGAGTGGGCACACAGACAAAAGGATAGCAAGCCGCTATGCGCAACCACATATCCCAATCCGTAGCCGTCCGCAACGCTGGATCAAACCCACCGACTCGATCGATCGCCGCTTTACGAATGAGGGGGTTTGAGCCACTTTCTAAAAAGTTGCCATTCAACAATTTTGGATAGGCATTGCCATTGAGTTTGATCCGAGTGCCCGCATGAAGAAATCGATCGGTTATATCAACATAATCCACCCAGCTATAGGCCAATCCGGCTTGTGGATTGCGGCAAAGGGCATGAAGTTGAGCCTCCAGCTTATCTGCTGACCATCGATCATCCGCATCCAAGAAGGCAATATATTCCCCTTCTGCCAAACGAATCCCCCGGTTGCGAGCTACGGAATGACCGCCATTCGGATAAGAACACAAACGAATTCGAGGATCGGTGAACGATTGCACGCGCTGAACCGTTTCATCTTTTGATCCATCATCGATAATAATTAGCTCAAAATGCTCATAGGTTTGCATTAATGCTGATTGAATAGTGCGTTCGATCGTTGCTGCTGCATTATAAGCGGGCATAACGATCGAGATGAGGGGATCGTTCATTTTGATGTTTTCCATATTCAAGTTAGAAACTTCGAATCAGAGCATGAGACTCAGCTAAAGCGATCGAGCGAATTGAAGTTGCCTTGAGTCTAATCAGCAGGGAAGAAGCCAGTTGAGCTGGAGCGTGGTTAAGCTTCGGGTGGAATGGGAGGCGAACCCACCGACTGAAGCCTCTGTCGCCAGAAATAGAAGGGGCTGAAGAAACTGGATTGATACAGAGTCAACTCAGAAGCCGCGATGACATCAGTTACGACCTGTCCGCGATAGTAGAGAAGATGGCTGATAATTTTACGGAGATCATTGAGTAAATAGGCCAGCAACCAAAATGGGCGCTGCCAACCTGGGATACCGATCATGCGAGTAATGTAACGACTGAGCCCGATCCCTTGAAACATCGGAATGAGATAATCCCGTTGCAGCCGTCTGGCAGGAATTTTATGGATCATGCGCATTTCCGGGTTATACCAAATTTCCCAGCCTGCACGTTGAATGTGGGCTACGCTTTCAATATCCTCTCCTGCCACCATCATTTGACCAATTCTGCCACTGAGACACGGCTGATCTGGAACATGGGCGAGCCAAGCTTGCTTACGAATTACCAGCCCTGCTCCGGGTGGTAGCAGTTTTTTGGGTGACATGTAGCGTAAGGGATGATTGCCGCGATCGGTGAGGGCAAAAAAAGGAAAGATGCGCCGATAGTGAGCAGGGGGATCTTCCTCAAAATCGCCCTGAATCCGACTGGCAATGCCGCCTGCTTGAGGATGGGATTGGGCAAACTGATATGCATTACTGACCCAATCTGGCTCTGGCAAGTTGTCATCATCAATAAAGCCCACCCAATCGCTTTGAGCTGCTTGTACACCGGACTGACGTGCATAGGCCAGCCCCTGCCTGGGTTCCTTCAAGTACCGTAAGGGGCAAGGAAACATGGCTTGGCATGATTGAATCACCCTGGCGGTGTCATCCTGGCTGTTGTTATCTACTACCACGATCTCCCAGTTGATCGTTCCGATCGCAGTTTGTTTCCTCAAACACGCCAAAACCTCTGGCAGGCGCTGCTCCCCGTTATAGGTTGGAATGACAACTGTAAAGTCTGATGTTAGGTCTGGCATTGCTCTATGCTTCACTCGGTTGACGCTGCTAGCTTCGTCGATCGGGGCTATCTTGCCTTCAACCCCAGTGTTCCCGACAACAGGCGTTCAGCAACTGCCTGTCATGAGGTTTCAACCGATGATGGAGAGAGAATATATAGAGAAATCTCAAGGATTAGGAATGAAAATTGAATAACCTGCGAAATACAATTTTCTGATCTTGCTCATATGTATGGATACCGCATATTCCCCAACCCTTTCGACAGCGATTTAATTTTTGTTTCCACACCATACACAAGATTGACCAAGACACAAGATTGACCAAGACGCAAGATTGACCAAGACGCAAGATTGACCAAGCAATTGCGCCTCAAGCGGGTAGTCAACTGCGCCCCACTGCTGCCAGGAGAACTCTGGCTAGCTTTTGAGAGATTTTGAGAGATTTTGAGAGATTCTGAGAGATT
Source organism: Elainella sp. Prado103 (assembly GCA_025454395.1). GTDB lineage: Bacteria > Cyanobacteriota > Cyanobacteriia > Elainellales > Elainellaceae > Elainella. The sequence continues at coordinate 8,379 of JALOOM010000075.1, read as the reverse complement.
CTGAGAGATATAGCCTTTGTCAGCAAAAACCTTGCCGAATAGCTTGTGCAAGAGTTGGGCAATGGGGTTGCGTCGCCCCAATCTGTCCCTTCTAACTGCGGTGTAAAAACTCACCCGCTGGGTTAATATAGCGGCGTTGGTTGCCCGTTTGCACCCAGACCCAACCTTCCGAGAATGCGCCGGTTTGGTCAAATTGCGGGGCAATTTTCAGACTGCCAGTGGCATCAATAAAGCCGATTTGTCGATTCAAAGTCACTGCTGCCAGCCCTTCTGAAAAATCAGCAGCAAAGTCAAATTGCGGGGCGATCACCAGCTTGCCTGTCCGATCGACATAGCCCCACTGGTTTCCCACTAACACGGCTGCCAACCCCTCTGAAAAATCAGCGGCAAAATCAAATTGCGGTGGGATTACCAGTTCGCCCTGGGAATTCACAAATCCCCACTGGCTCCCTTGTCGTACCCGACCCAGTGTTTCAGAGAAGCTAAATGCACCATCAAATTGGGGCTCGATCGCCACCTGACCGTTGACATCAAGATATCCCCACCGATTACCTTGCTTGATTACCGCCAATGATTCCTGAAAAATCCAGGCATCTTCGTATTGGGGGCGAATCACCCAATCCCCCAGCAGATTAATGTAACCATACTGCTCGTCCGGTTTCACCGCTGCCAACCCTTCCGAAAAATCCGTGGCTAAGCGAAATTCAGGATCGATCGCCCATTGCCCCGATCGATCGAGGTAGCCATAGCCGCGCCCACTCCGCACCACCGCCAGACCCTGGGAGTACAGATTGGCTGTGCCAAACTGAGGATCAACGACAATTTTGCCAGTGCGATCGATGTAACCATACAAATCCGCCACCCGTACCACCGCACGCTGTTCTACAAAGGCAGAAACCCCATCTAGTCCTGGATCGACTTCCAGCACCGTTTGTCCAGTGCGGTCGATGTAGGCGTAGCCCCTGTCCGTTTTCACCGCTGCCAACCCTTCCGAAAAATCGGAGGCAAATTCAAATTGCACGATCGTCCCCTGTGAATTTTGCGTGAGTGAATTTTGCGCGAGTGAATTTTGCGCTGCTTGGATTGCCACCAACGGTGGATCCGACCAATCTGCTGCTCGGCAGGCACTCAGACAAAGCATCAGCGATCCTATCGTAAAACGCCAGACCGAAAAACCAGGGAGAAAGCGAACAGATCCGTAAAGCATGATCTAGAGTGAGGAGTGGGTGAGGCTGCTTAAGGCATGAAGACCAAAGCATGAAGACCAAAGCATGAAGACTGTTTAAAGCATAATAAAAGCAGAATAGTTGATGCCTAACTCTGCATTTTCGGCATTTCTAAGTCTCATTTCTAAGTCTCATTGCATCCATTGTTTGCCATGCCTGATGTTTGCCATGCCTGATGTTTGCCATGCCTGATGTTTGCCATGCCTGATGTTGTGAAGCCCGATATGAAGCCCGATATGAAGCCCGGTGTGAAGCCCGATATGAAGCATTCGGTTCCAACCTATGGATTTGCGATCCATACTGCCAGTCCCAATTTAGGTTTAGCGATCCAGCGGGTAGATGCTCTCCCCGAACCGCGTGAACCGAGCCGCTGTCAAACCTGGTCGATCGGGCGCGAAGTCTCCAACTATCTGCACTTGTACTTAAGTGAGTTCATTCAACCCCATCGTTGGCAAGATCTGGCTTTTCTAGCAGTTGCCAAAGGGCCGGGTGGCTTCACAGGAACTCGGTTGGGAGTGGTGACAGCTCGCACATTGGCCGAACAGCTCGATCGCCCCCTATTTGCCGTGTCAACCTTAGCGGCCGTCGTCTGGCAGGTCTGGCAGTCCAGTCAGGCTAAAACGCCTGAAACGATCGCCGTCACGTTGCCTGCCCATCGCAGCGAAGTTTATGGCGCAATCTATCAGGCTACTGACCACGGACTGAGAGTCCAACTGCCCGATGCGGTGATGCCCCTTGCCCAATGGCAGCAACTCCTCCAACAGCAATCTTTCGATCGATTGATCCAGACTGATCAAGACTTGGGGCAGGAGTTGGGGTTCACCGCCACCGCCTTGTTGGAACTGGCAAATCTGGGCTGGCAACAGGGCGATCGGCCCCACTGGTCAGATGCCCTGCCCTTTTATGGTCAAAGTCCAGTAACTTGAGGTTCACCGCTGACTACTTCGCGGATCGAGCGCATCTCGTAGCCCATCCCCCAACAAATTAAAAGCCAGAATGGTTGCCACGATTAACAGAGCTGGTGACCAGACCAGCCAGGGTTGCAGCACTAACACCGAGGCATTGGTCGCTAAAGACAGCATGTTTCCCCAGGAGGGATCGGGCGGCTTAATCCCTAGACCGATCAGGCTTAACACGGCTTCTGCCACAATGAAGCTAGGGATGGCCAAAGTCGCCGAAATGACGATATAGCTGGCTGTTTGGGGCAATACATGGCGCAGAATAATGTAGAGCGGTTGCCCTCCCATCACTTTGGCGGCCTGCACAAACTCGCGGGATTTGATCGACAACACCTGCCCTCGAATCACCCGCGCTAACCCCGCCCACCCGACAAAAGAAGTGACGAGTGTAATCAGCAAAAACTCCTGAAAGCTGGTGAGCTTCGGTGGAAAGATTGCCTTTAAGGACACCAGCAGGTAGATGCCTGGAATGGTCATTAACACTTCCACGATCCGCATCAGCACGGCATCTGTGAGTCCACCCAAATAGCCCGAAATGCCCCCGATCACCATACCCAATGGGAATGATACCGCCACGCCGACTACCCCAATAAACAAACTGATCCGGCCACCATGCACCAAGCGGCTGAGCTGATCGCGAGCCTGTTCATCAGTGCCCAAGAGGTTCAGCCGACCCGGCCCTACGGTACCAAACAGGTGTCGATCGCCCGGAATTCCTGGAAACAAGACTACATCTTCAATGCGAGGATCGCTCCAAGACAACTGAGTCGGCAAAGGAAACTTAAGCTGCAAAAACTGGTAAGGATCGCCTTGCACCCAGAGCCGAATTGGCGAAGGCTGGGATCGATCCACCCGCAGTTCCCGTTCCCCCGTCTCCAGACTCACCGGCCCTTGGGTGGTCGGATAAACATGCGGCCCAATCCATGCTCCCTGCTCAGTGCGCCAATAAATTGAAGTCGGCGGTAGCAGCGAGCCATCTGGCTGAGAGGTGAAAGGACTGTAGGGGGCCACCAAATCGGCAAAAATGACGGCAAGATAAAAAACTAGCAGAACGATCGCCCCTGCTTTGGCCAGGTTGTTGCGCTTCAGTTTAGACCACCAGTTCATCGTTCCTCAGTCCATCTGGTTTCCCCCATGATATAGCAGGTTGTTGGTGAATTCAGGGTCTTAACCCAATAAAAACCAGGGCCGAAACCCTGGTAAGAAGCATGATGAAATTTAAGCGATCGAGCCTCAGGTCGGCTTAAAGCGTGCCGGTATTGGTTAAGCCCAGGATCACGCCCGCACCGAGAATATGACCAAAGCTGGTGGCCCCTAGCAATGCAGGCAGGCTGAGACCCGCAACATCTGAAAGGACAGGGATGCCCGGTCCCACATTGGGATTTTTGACGGTGAATTTGGCAAACAGAATCGCCACCACATTGCAAGCCACCATGATCAGGGCGATCGAAGGGCTCCAGTCAGGGGTACGGGAAACAACGGCCAGTAAAGTGGATGTGAACAAGGGATTCTCTCCTTACAGCGATTGCACTGGACTGTTTTACACTCGTTTGCACGAGTTGAGATCTAGAATGTTTGAGCCTTAAGCCTCAAGCAACATCCTAGGGGCGAGGTGAGATTAAATGTCAGACCTGAGGCAGAGCGGGTGCCGATTGTCGGATCATCAGTCTACCTGTTGGATCGGGAAGGCATTCAATCTACCAACCTATAAGCTGATTTTCTACCAAAAAATCGGAGCCGATCGGCAAATCTTGCATCAAAGTTAACTTTTCCAGGATGCAATCTGGCGAACTTTATCCTAAATGGAGTTTCCGGCAAACTGAAAAGGCAATTCGCAAACCGGCCGCTCTGAGGAGACCCGCATGAAAATTTTGGTGATGAATGCAGGATCAAGCAGTCAGAAAAGCTGCCTCTATCAAATCAGCGGTGACACCTTGCCGGATCAGCCACCCACTCCCCTGTGGGAAGGTCAGATCGACTGGACTCATCAGCCTGGCGTGGCCGAGATCAAGGTAAAAACCGCTCAACATAGCCAGAAATCAGCGATCCCCTTTGTCGATCGATCGCCGGTTGTATCCCAGATGTTAGCAACCCTCTGGCAAGGCGATCTGGCCGTTTTGGACACTGCTGCCGATATTGAAGCAGTTGGACATCGCGTCGTCCATGGCGGGAGTGATTACCAGTCCAGCGTCAAAATCACCTCTGAAGTGAAAGCAACCATCGGCAAGCTGGCGAACCTGGCTCCGGTGCATAACCCGATCAACCTGGAAGGAATTGAGGCGATCGAACAAATTCTCGGCAGTGTGCCCCAGGTGGCCGTCTTCGATACCGCCTTTCATGCCCGGATGCCAGAAGCTGCCGCCATTTACCCGTTGCCCTATGAATGGGTCGATCAGGGGATCCGCCGCTATGGCTTTCACGGTACCAGCCACCAATATTGCGCCCAACGGGCGGCCCAACTGCTCGATCGCCCCCTAGAATCACTCCGGTTAGTGACCTGTCATTTAGGCAATGGTTGCTCTTTAGCCGCCGTTGCCGGGGGATACAGCATTGACACCACCATGGGCTTTACCCCGTTAGATGGCTTAATGATGGGGAGTCGATCGGGGGCAGTCGATCCCAGCATCTTACTGTATTTGATGCGGGAAAAAGGCTATACTGCTGAGCAACTTGAACAGGTGCTTAATCGGGAATCGGGACTGCTAGGGGTTTCTGGGGTATCGAACGATCTGCGATCGGTGCTGGCAGCAATCACCACCGGCAACTCCCGCGCCGAACTGGCTCTGAACCTCTATATTCATCGGTTACGGCAATGTATGGGCAGTATGATCGCCTCCTTAGGTGGGGTAGACGCGATCGTATTTACCGCAGGCGTGGGCGAAAATGCACCGGAAGTGCGGGCTGGAGCCTGTGCCGCCTTCGCATTTCTCGGCATCCAGCTTGACCCTGAACGCAACGCCGCTTCGCCTCGCGATCAGGTGATTTCTCACCCAGAGTCGGCAATTCCAATCTTGATCGTCCACACCCAGGAAGACTGGATGATTGCTTGCCAAGCTTGGCAGTTGCTGCATTCATGAAAACCAGGCATAATCCCAAAGATTGTTTCACACTGACGGCATGGTCACCTCGAAAATCTCACTCAGCTCACCCAGCTCACCCAACTCCCCAGATCAAGCAACGATCGCAACATCGCAGATGCCTCGTTCCAACCTGATCCAGTCGATCTACACCGATGGAGCTTGTTCCGGTAATCCTGGGCCCGGCGGTTGGGGTACGGTGATCTATTTTGCAGATGGCTCGGTGCAGGAACTGGGTGGAGCGGAACCGCAAACCACCAACAACCGGATGGAAATGCAGGCAGCGATCGCCGCGCTGGAATATCTGCAACAGTCTGGTACAACCCAACCGATCGAGCTATACACCGACAGCGAGTATGTCAAAAACGGCATCACCAAGTGGCTGAGTGGCTGGAAAAAGAAGGGATGGAAGACTTCGACTGGCAAAGCTGTCTTGAACCAGGATTTATGGAAAGAATTGGATGCTCTGCAAGCTCAGGTGGCTCCGTGGGTGCAATGGCGTTACGTTAAAGGCCATTCTGGCAACCGGGGCAACGATCGCTGCGATGAAATTGCCCGTGCTTTTTCCCTAGGACGCATCCCAGCCCTCTCAACCGTTGAGTTGAACCTCGCGACACATGACTCTACGACACATGACTCTACGGCACATGACTCTACGACACAGAACTCTACGGCACAGAACCCTGTCACCCCTAACCCCGCTACCTCTAGCCCAACAAACCTGAGGCCACTGGAGTCAGACTCTGGTAAGGCGATCTCTGGTAAGGCGATCTCTGGTAAGGCGATCGATCGCCCTCAGGCTGACATTCCGGAAGCGGAGAAGGTACAATCCATTCACAACCATGCTGCGATAAACGCTGATGCCGAGATGGTCGATTCCAATATTTCCGAGGTTTCAGAAGTTCCCCGCGAGGTAAAAGTTGCCCAACTGCGCCATGTCGTCGAAACCCTACAGATGGCGGATGAGATTGCCCGTCAAGGTTATCTGATCACCAGTTCTGAATTAGCAGATTTGATGGATGTCAACGCCAGTGCGGTCACCAGCCGAGGCGACAATTGGGTTTGGCGGAATTGGGTGATTTCGCGGGTGCGGCGAGAAGGCAACCAGATTCTCTGGCAGCTAGAGCGCGTAGACTAGCGGTGTGAAGGCTCCAGTGGAATGGGAAAGCTGACTGGGTTTCAGACAAATTTTGGTCAGCCTATCCCCAGATTTAGAAATTTATGGCATCCTAGACCCAACATCTAGTAGTTAGGTGGAGGCAGTGAGACGATTACCGATCGGTTGGAGATGCCTGATCCACCGTTTTAAGGGTAACCGTTTCTCGAATTGATGCAGCAGGTTGGGCGAGTTGCGCTATATTTTGTCAGGATTTCGTTCGTCGAGTATTTTGCGACTCAGTATAGGGACTCAGTGTAACGACTCAGTTAGGTAGGACTCAGTTAGGTAGGACTCAGTTAGGTAGGAGTCAGTGGTGGAAACGAGCCTGGAGATTTTTTGGAATCAGGTGCTGGAGCAATTGCAGCTTCAGCTCAGTCGCCCCACGTTTGAAACCTGGATCAAACCAGCCACGATCGAGCACCTAGATGCCAACTTGCTGACGATTTCAGCCCCGAACCCCTTCGCCCGCAACTGGCTGCAAAAGTATTACATTAAAACGATCGCAGAGGTGGCCACCGAAATTCTCGGTAAAGCGGTGGAAGTGCAGATCACGATCAAGCCGAGCGCCGATCCCGACCATACCGCTCAGTCCGCCGATATGCTCTGGCCACTACCGGCTGAAGTGCCGCCTGCTACTCCCCCTGCTTCGACCCGCCTCAAACAAACTGAGCTGAACCCCAAGTATGTATTTTCTCGCTTTGTGGTCGGTGCCAACAATCGCATGGCCCATGCTGCTTCTCTGGCGGTGGCCGAGTCTCCGGGACGTGAATTCAACCCCTTGTTTCTCTGCGGTGGGGTCGGACTGGGCAAAACTCACCTGATGCAGGCGATCGGGCATTATCGGCTGGAAATTGATCCGAATTCGCGGATTTTTTACGTTTCCACTGAGCAGTTCACCAACGATCTAATTTCGGCGATCCGCAAAGATAGTATGCAGAGCTTTCGGGAGCATTATCGTGCTGTCGATGTGCTGCTGGTGGATGACATCCAATTTATTGAAGGCAAGGAATACACCCAGGAAGAGTTCTTCCACACCTTCAATACGCTGCATGAAGCAGGCAAACAGGTCGTATTGGCTTCCGATCGCCCTCCCAATCATATTCCTCGCCTGCAAGAGCGGCTTTGTTCACGCTTCTCCATGGGCTTGATTGCCGACATCCAGCCGCCTGACCTGGAAACCCGGATGGCGATTCTGCAAAAGAAAGCAGAATATGAAAACATGCGCCTACCTCGTGAGGTGATCGAATATATTGCCTCCAGCTACACCTCCAACATTCGAGAACTAGAAGGGGCCTTGATTCGGGCGGTGGCCTATGTCTCGATTTCCGGTCTACCCATGACTGTGGATAGTATTGCGCCGGTGCTCAATCCGCCCAGTGATCAGGTGGAAGCCTCGCCGGAAGCGGTGTTGAATGCAATTGTAGAAACCTATGGTATTTCGATCGAAGATTTGAAAGGTAGCTCGCGCCGCCGGGAAATTAGCACGGCACGGCAGATCGGCATGTATTTGATGCGGCAACATACGGATCTGAGTTTGCCCAAAATTGGCGAGGTGTTTGGCGGCAAAGATCACACGACGGTGCTCTATAGTTGTGAAAATAATTTGAGACAGTTAAGCGATCGGATCAGTCTTTCGACTCAGGTGCAGCCACCGAAACGCTAGCGATTACTTTGATTTGAATAGGGTGATTAATGTAGTTGGAATATTCGAGGGGTGTAGCTGGTTACCCTTGAGATACGTAGAAGAAAGTGCAAAAGGTTGGGCGATCGAGTTTAGGCATTCAAGGGGCTTCTGACACCGCATCCGCCTCGGTTGAGGATACGGGTGTAGATCATGGTGGTCTTGACATCCTTGTGTCCGAGTAATTCCTGCAAATATACAGATCCAAATCCTCGGCTCAAATCCCTTTAGTGCTGCCGTTGTACAGCTACCAGATGATCTTGCAATTCTGATGCTA
>JALOOM010000074.1 GCA_025454395.1 Elainella sp. Prado103 | reverse complement strand
ACTGTGGCTATCCTGGACACGCGATCGATCCGAACGGCAGGATTGGATCGCGGAAGCTAAGCGAATGATCACGGCCTATCTTCAGACCTATCAACTTTAAGTTCACAACATTTGCACAGGGACGGGTTTGGTTGGAGGTGGAAAGACCGCATCTAGGATCGATCGCTCTTCCGGGCTGAGTTTGAGATCAAGCGCTGCATTGTTCTGCTCAACATGCTCAATTCGGCTCGATTTGGGAATGACAATTACGTCCGGCTGATGCAACAGCTAGGCGATCGCCACCTGAGCGACCGTCACACTGCGGGTTTGGGCAATGGTTGGGAGGGTATCCATTTTCTAGGTTGATGAACTGGCTGGCTGCCCGATCCGATCGCGCTGATGCGGTTCAGATAAATTGAGATCGGATCCCATGGGAACAATTCCACCCGGATTGAGGGGAAACAAATTACTGAAATAGTCACGCTTCACAGCCTGGAGATCGCAAGTCTCAGCCACACCAGGCTGCTGATAGAGATCGCGTAAATAGCCACTCAAGTGGGGATAATCTTGAATGCGGCGACGATTACACTTAAACAGAGAATAATAAACGGTATCAAATCGAAACAAGGTAGTGAACAATCGGATGTCGGCCAGAGTGATGCCATTACCGCAAAGATAGCGCGTATTTCCAAGCTGAAGTTCGATCGAGTCCAATGTATCAAACAGGCTGGTGCAAGCTTGCTCATAAGCAGTCTGGGTCTGAGCAAAGCCACAGCGATAAACTCCATTATTGACTGTTGGATAGATTCGATCGTTCCAGACATCAATTTGAGCTTTCAGCGCATCCGGATACAGATCCAGGTTCGGACGAGTCGCAAATTCGTTCAACGCGGCATTCAAGATCACAATAATCTCAGCGCTTTCATTATTGACGATTGCCTTCTGCTTCGTATCCCATAAAACTGGTACCGTACAGCGACCCCGATAACCTGGATTTGCTAATTCATAGAGTTGTTTTACAGTCTGGCAACCTTCCTCCGGATGTTCAAATACCCAACCGCCTGCTTCCGGTGAAGGTTGAACGATCGACACTGAGATCGCAGCTTCCAGACCTTTCAAGGCTCGTACCACCAGAGTTCGGTGGGCCCAAGGGCAACCTAAACCGACCAGCAGTCGATAACGCTGAGGTTCAACTGGAAAAGAACTGGCTGGATCGGGGCTGAGGATCGATCGAAATTGACTCTCTGGACGCAAATATTCTCCAGTCGAGTCACGAGGGGCCATTTGCGACATCATGGCATGCCACAGACTCGTCCAAACCCACCGAACTGAACGAACTAAAAATGACGATGGTAGCGACTTTCCGGTACGTTTCATCAGCTTTTGATGCCCATTTCAGCATGGCAGCGTCGAACTACTCTTAGCATAAAGCCAATCTGCCTGGAAGCGGCAAAGTGATCTGGCAATGATCACCTGATCACCGCCGCCTATTCTCACCGGCTTGCCCATCTATCCACCTGATGAGCAATCATTCCTGCTGAGGTTCAGATATCTGGATTGCCAACATACCCGCCCTCAGGCTTTACTTACATGCTACCAAGTTGCCGATCCTTCCATCGACTTAACATGCGGCTAAATAAGCAGCTAATTCTTCGGATCCACCGATCCGCTCACCATTAATGAACACCTGAGGAACCGTCGTTGCACCTGTTACAGCTCGCAGCGATCGGCTAGTCACCTGTTGTCCTAACACGATTTCCTCATAGTCCAAGCCATGTTCGGTCAGCATGGCTTTAGCACGGGCACAGAATGGGCAGCCCACTTTAGTGAAGAGTGACACCAGTTTCGGTTTTGCAATATCAGGGTTAATATATCGCAGCATGGTTTCCGCATCGGATACTTTAAAGGGATCGCCAGGTTCCTCTGGTTCAACAAACATTTTTTCCACGATCCCATCTTTCACCAGCATGGAGTAGCGCCACGATCGCTTGCCAAACCCTAGGTCAGATTTATCCACCAACATCCCCATCCCGGCAGTAAATTCCCCATTCCCGTCAGGAATCATCGTGATATTCTCAGCTTCCTGGTACTTAGCCCACTCATTCATCACAAAAGCATCATTGACCGACATACACACAATGTCATCCACACCGCAGGCTTTAAAGGTCTTGGCCAATTCGTTGTAGCCAGGTAGGTGCGTGGAAGAGCAAGTCGGCGTAAAGGCCCCAGGCAACGAAAATACAACTACCGTTTTACCTTGAAATAGTTGATCGGAGGTGACAGACACCCACTGATTATCTTGCCGCGTTTGAAAAGTTACGCTAGGTACGGGTTTTCCCTCACAGTTGGTTACCATCACTGAACTCCTATAAAGATTGGTGCAATATTATGTGAATCACTTCTGCTTAAGCGTACTCGTTACGAGTACGAATTGTCAAGAGCGAATTTGTTTTCAATCCCAGAGCAGGTTTCTTGCCCAGCATGAGGGGCTAGCATGAAGAGGGTGATACAGGTCTCACGGAGCTGGCTTCTACGACACCGCCCGATCCCCCAGTGGGGACTCCCGGAGAAGATGCCAAGACAGGAACGAGGGTCATCGCTTAAAATCTCAAGAGTTGGAACTTTGATCTTTTCAAGCAATTTGAGCAAAAAGTCAATCAGAAAGTTCTTACAATCTGGATTGAGCGATTCCAGCCCCTGACGATCGTCCCGGAGTGCCGCAATATGACAGTAGAAGAAGCATTGGCAATTCTCGATCAGATATTGCAGCAAGACTGCCTCAGTGATGTGCAGGAGATTGTATTTCGACGCTGCTGGACAGGGGAAACCTATGCCGAAATTGCAGAAGCCGCAGGGTATGATACGGGATATATCAAAGATGTTGGATCAAAGCTCTGGAAATTACTATCCAGTAAGCTGAACGAAAAAGTAACCAAGAATAATATTCAAGCGGTTTTGAGGCGCTATCAACAAAATCACCCCCCAGTTCGTACTCCAGTTCGCCCCCCAGTGGCACCGATCCTGTCGTCTAGTGGCATGCCAGAACCATCAGGTGGAAGCGATACCTCGACTGTAATCGATCGGGCTGATTCTTCGACACCACTGCCTGCTGGCTCCTCATCGATCGGCTCTGCCCCGCCCCTCGATCGCTCAGTTTATCCCTCGGTTTACCCCGCAGTTTGCGACTGGGGAGATGCGATCGATGTCTCTACTTTTTATGGTCGGGACACAGAACTAGAAACTCTGACTCAGTGGGCTGTCACCGATCGCTGTCGAGTCATCTCAGTCTTGGGAATGGGCGGGATCGGCAAAACTTCACTGACGGTTAAGTGGGCTCAACAGTTTGCCCAACTATCTGCCCAACAGCTTGTCGAATCGCGATCTACCGATGCGTCCAGCTTTCAGTTTATTGTCTGGCGCTCCTTGCGAAATGCACCTTCGCCTCCTGAGATGTTGCGAGACTGGCTCCGATCGCTGATGCAGAATACTAATCAGAGCACCAATCAGAATGCTGATCAGAATAGTATTTTGAATAGTATCCAGAACACCAATCAGAGCACGGAAATTGAGTTGCCCACCGAACTCAACCCCCTGCTAACCCTATTGGTGCAAATCCTGCGATCGACCCGTTGTTTGCTAATTTTAGACAACGCAGAAACCATTCTACGGAGCGGGGAATATTCTGGTTTCTTCTACCCCGAATATGAGGGATATGGCGAAATTCTCAAACGTTTGGCTGAATTGCCGCATCAGAGTTGTTTACTGATCACCAGTCGTGAAAGTCCGAAGGGACTAATGGCGATCGAGGGAGCAACGGCTCCTGTGCGGGCTTTACGATTGAGCGGCATTACGGAAGCCGAAGCTCGCCAGATTCTCAAAGCTAAGGGCAAGTTTAGCGGCAGTCCAGACCAGTGGCAACAACTGACCCGTTGCTATGCCGGTAATCCTTTGGCCTTAAAAGTGGTGGCTACCACAATCCAGGAACTCTTTGACGGTAGTATTGCTGAATTTTTAGCAGAAGGTACCACCGTTTTTGAAGATATTCGTTATTTACTACAACAACAATTTGATCGGTTACCCCAATTGGAACAGGGAATCATGCATTGGTTGGCAATCCACCGAGAGCCGATCACTATTCCGGAATTGCAAGCTGACCTACTTCCGGCAGTCACCAAATCAAAGCTGATGGATGCGATCGGCAATCTACGCTGGCGATCATTAATTGATAAAACGGTGAATGCTTACACCCAACAGCCGGTGATTATGGAATATGTGACGGAGCGGCTGATTGATGCGATCAGTCAGGAAATGATCGGTGGCGAGTTTGATCTGCTGATTCGCCATGCCTTAATCAAAGCACCGATCAAAGACTATGTCCGAGAAAGTCAAATCCGACTGATTCTCCAACCCCTGATTGATCGACTTTCCCAGACCTATCGTAGCCGTAAGGAATTAGAGCATCATTTGACACAAATTGTTGAACAACTCCAGGAAGATTATCAAACCGCAGCAGGCTATGCTGTCGGCAATATTCTGAATCTATTTCGTCAGTTGGGCACTGATCTGACCGATCGCAACTTTTCCCATCTGGCGATCTGGCAAGCTTATTTACAGGATGTACCGCTGCATGGAGTAGACTTTTCCCAGTCAGATATCTCCCGATCGGTGTTTGCCCAAACCCTGGGTAGCATTCTTGCGGTCGCCTTTAGTCCCAATGGGGAATTGGTCGCTTCCAGTGATGCGGAAGGAGAGCTGTGTCTCTGGCAAGCGAGTGATGGCAAGCAACTGTTTACTTGTCGGGGCGATCGGGCTCAATGGGGTTGGTCGGTTGCCTTTAGTCCGGATAGCCAAATTCTGGCTAGTAGCAGTGAGGATCAAATGATTCGTCTGTGGGACGTGGAAACGGGAGAATGTTTGCGAGAATTAGCCGGTCATACTCATTGGGTCTACACAGTTACATTCAATCCAACCTTGCCACAGTTAGCGAGTAGTAGCGAGGATGGCACCGTTAAACTCTGGGATCTGGAAACGGGAGACTGTCTCCAAACCCTGGCGGTACCAGCAGGAGGGGTTCGTACGATTGCCTTTTCTCCCGATGGGCAACGGTTGGCGGCCGGTAGCGCTGATGGCAGTGTTCATGTATGGCATCTCCCAACCAGCTCGGTGCAGATTCTCTCTCATTTAGGGGGGGTGCGATCGGTCGCCTTTAGCCCGGATGGCAGATGGTTGGCGACGGCGGGAGATGATCCGATGCTCTGGATTTGGGAGGTGCAGACGGGAGAATGTTGGCGCTGGCTGGAGAATGGCAGCCGTACTTGGTCGATCGCCTTTAGCCCCGATAGTCAGTTTTTGCTGAGCGGTAGTGACGATCGACTGCGGCTGTGGGAAATTCATACCGATGAGCCGATCCGTAGCTTTACAGGCCATAGTGGTCTCGTCCTCACCGTGCATTTTAGCCCCGATGGCAAAACGGCAGTCAGTGGCAGTGACGACCAAACCATTAAATTCTGGGAGGTGGATACCGGCCGCTGCCTCAAAACCTTAAAGGGGCATAACAACTGGGTTTGGTCGGTTGATTTTAGCCCCAATGGAGCGCAGCTTGCCAGCGGTAATGAGGATCGCAAAGTCCGGTTGTGGCAGGTGAATACGGGTCACTGCTTACATGAATTGGCAGGGCATCAGGGGCGCATTTGGTCAGTGGCATACAGTCCAGACGGTCGCATCTTAGCCAGTGGGAGCGATGATCAGACGGTGCGGTTCTGGCAGGTGGATCGGGAAGGGGAGCCTCGCTGCGTGCAAACGCTACGCGGTCAAACCGGAGCGGTGCGTCTTGTTCTGTTTAGCCCCAGCGGAGATTACCTGGCAACCAATAGTGGCGATTGTGAAGTGAAACTCTGGGAAGCTAAATCTCTGTTGACTGCTGATGAATCCGTCGGACGACGATCGGCCGGTCGCACCAGTGAATGGGTTTCTGGACAATGCAGGGCAGTTATTTCGGGAGATGCCGGTCGAGTGTTTGCGATTGCCTTCAGTCTAGATGATCAATGGATATTTACTGGCAATGAAGATGGTAGCGTGCAAATCTGGGAGATTCAAACAGGAACTTGTCTGAAAGTATTGCAAGGACATCAAAAACCTGTACAAACGATCGCTATCCATCCCAATGGTTCCCTGTTAGCCAGTGGTAGCCATGACGAGACAGTTAGACTCTGGGATCTCACCCATCTAGATCAGAGCGGTCAGGGGGTTGAACTCGCGCCTGCTGTGGGACGGGTACTCACCCTTGACTTTAATTCAGCCGGTCTGTTGGCGATCGGGGGTAGCAACCATCAAGTGTCCTTGTGGGATGCCTCCACTCAAACCCTGATTGGGTGTTTAGATGATCACCTGAAAGCCGTGCAAACCCTACGATTTAGCGCCGACGATCGATATTTGGCAACGGGTAGCGAAGATGAAATGATCCGGCTCTGGTCGTTCCCGGAAGTGACCCAGCAGGGCAGATTACCCCAAACCATTCAGGTGTTGCAGTCCGATCGCCCTTATGAAGGACTCAATTTAACCGGCGTAACGGGTCTAACGGCAGCTCAAAAATCTACCCTGAAGTTGTTAGGTGCGATCGAATTGTAAAGTCGAATTGTAAAAATCAGGAGGATAGATAACCAAGCTAATTTCAAATTCCTCCTTTAGATATTCTTGTAATATTATTTACCCTGTATATCCCGCAACTGTCGCTGGATTTGCCACAGGATTGCTGCTGCCACCCCTGCACTCAGCAGCCCAAACCCACTGGCATTCCAGCCCAACCCCCAACAGGTTACACTCAAAATCAGCAGTAACACTGTGAAGCCGCGAGCAATTTGGATCATCCGATCGACTGCTTGATGGGCGATGGTTAACCGTTGAACCAGTTCAGCCTCCTTACCCAAATGCAAGGGGGAATGTAGCTCAGACTGAAGTGCCTCATAGGTTGCCTGATCGAGTTGATAATAGGTGCCTAGTTCCGGATCCCGCAGGCTGGCCACTGAGTAGAGTCCAAATCGTTTAGCATGGGTGATCGCCTCCCGAATTTGCTTTTTTGTTGCCAGGGGTTGCAAGGCTTCAAAAATCGACTCTCGATAAACCCCTATTGCAGCCATTTCTAATACTTTCTGGCTGAGGGCAGGGGTGGAAAACCGTTGGGTAATCAGCGCGTCAGGCATAGAGACTCTTAACTGGCTTCTAACTGGCTTCTAACTGGCTTCCTCGGCAGCAAATGCCATTTGCCAAAACTCCTTCTCTAATTTAGCGACTTCTTGAAAAGCTGCTTCTGCCTGTTTCTGAATACTGGTCGGGGCAGATTGCAGCGCTTCATCAGCCTGCTGGGCTAAAAGTTCTACATAGTCTGTAAACCCTGCATTGCCCCAACGATCGGCAAATTCATCGTAGGGCGGCACCATATGACCAGGGTTCTGCCATCCCTGATTATAGGCCGCTTCGATCGCCCAAAATGCTGTAGCTTGAACGGCGTAAGGAGTTAGAGCGAGACTTGCCATATAGCCACAATATTCAGTACAAGTGGGATGACGATACTGTTCCAGGTTGAGTTGACGTTCGATCGCCTTTTCCCGAAACCAATTCAGTTCATCCTTCAGTGCCGCCAGACCTGCCAACAGAGTATCAAAATGATGGATCGGGGCATCGGCCAATAATCGGGCGGCCATGCGAGTGAAATCAACGACAAACAGGTAATCTTGCACCAACCAGGTATTGAATTGGTGCGGATGAATTTCACCAGAACGGCAACTGGATAGGAAGGGATGAACGGTCGCCGATTGCCAGACTTCGGGGTATTTTTGTAAAAGCTGTTGACAAGTCACCATAAAATCTTGCCTCTCTCAATCAATCACTGAAACAATAATGGCTGAAATAATAATGGTTAAAACAAATGGCTAAAACAAATGGCTCAAACAATGCAGTGATGCGAATCAAGCTGCTGTATGGAATTGCATGGGTCAGCCGTTGGATGCCAGCTCACTGATCAGAACCGATTAAAACCTTCTCGATCGCAGCACCACAGAAATGGTTTTTTTCCTCCTTCTTAAGGCATAAACAGTTTACAAAATTGCAGTTTTCGCGTTAGCCAGTGCTGTATGCTGATGAACGATTAAAAAGCACTTTCACCCCACTGTACCCATCCCCGATATGAATGCTGTTGATCTAGCTGCCTGGGAGCAGCGTCGTCGAGAAGCCAATCGTTATTACCAACACAAACAGTTTGACGTATTTTTAGATTTAGCGCGGGAAAATCTACGATTGATTCGCACCCTCAATGATCACTCGCGAGAACGTATCGCTCTGAACGATTTAGGCTTGGCCTATTTAAGCTGTCGGCAGCCTCAGCAGGCTTTGGAATTTTTGCATCAAGCGCACTGTTTAGCGGAAGCCAGTTCAGATCAGCCCGCGATCGCCGCCACCTTACTCAATTTAGGGTCGGCGTACAGCCATTTGGGGCAGTTATCTCAGGCCTTGCATCTGCTCCAACAAGCCCGATCGCTGTATCAAAGCTTGCAAGATTTATCCGGTGAAGTAACCGCGATCCACCAAATTGCCCTGCTGTATGCTGATCAAGGGGAGCAAAATCGATCGCTCCTGTTACATCATCAAGTCTTATCGATGCGGCGCTTATTGGGTGATTTTGCTGGTGAGGCGGCCACCCTGAACGGCATTGGCTGTGCTCACAGCAAATTGGGGCAAATTGAGCAAGCGATCCGTTATTTTCGTGAGGCTCGTGCCATCCAGCAGGCGGTGAAGGATGTGGCTGGGGAAGCTACTACTCTAAATAACCTGGCTACTGCTTACGGAGATGTGGGCGAGTATAATCATGCGCTGCTCACCTATCATCAAGTCTTGTTGACTCATCAGGCGATCCACAACCGTCATGGGGAAGCGGTGACATTCCAGAACTTAGGCTACACCTACGCTCAACTCGGTCATTTCGACCAGGCATTGCAGCATTATGTTCGGGCGTTGATCCACTATCAAGCCTTGGGCGATCGACCTGGTGAAATTGCCATCTTGATCAACATGGGTAGCCTCCATGCCGGAGTCTTGAATAAAAAACAAGCTCAGGATTGCTATCGTCATGCCCATTCCCTGGTGCAGCAGATTGATAATCCTTTACTCGTGTCTAGAATTCAAGCCTTAATGGATTCGCTCTAATGCTCTCAATTGTTGCGTCACACCTGTTGCATCTTAGTTTCGCTCTTAGTTTCGCTCTTAGTTTCAGGGGATCCATCCACCCTAATTGAGGCTGCAATCATTGAGGTTTCAACGAGATTAACCGTCCTGTAAATCGGTCAAGCCTGCTTGGCAAAGCGCGGCATAAGTCTCATCCATTTGGGCTTCGGGTGGCACAAACACGATCAAGCCATCTCTGCCTCGGGTCAGTAACACGCGATAGCTATTAAGCCGCAGCCGCAGAGGAAATTTAGCATGGCGTTGTCGCACTGGGCTGATCCAGGCAGCATTTTGCCAGCGTAGGTCATCCCCCCAACCGACGATCGGGAAATCGAGTTCCAATCCTTGACAACCAAACTCGGTGACGGCACGCTGAAAAGCACAACAAGATTTAGGCGAATCGGGGGGATCAACGTACCAAGCTCCGACATTCAGTTTGGCGGTTGCTCGATAGTCGTTGGGAATGCCATAGCGGCTTAGATTACGAGCCCGTGAGGAGGCAATCAGACCATAGCGAGCTGAAGCATTTTTGTTGGCAGTAACGGCAAGATCCCGATCGTGAGGTTCCTGATCGTAACTTTCCCGATCGTGAGGTTCCTGATCGCGATCTTCCCCATCGGAGCAATACCGATCGCGACAGTACTGCTGAGCCTGTTGCAGATCTCGCGTGACATAGGCATCAAATCCCTGCTCTCGTAAGGATGCCATCCGATCGGCAGCAGCAGTCAGTTTTCCTGCCAGGAGATCACTAACCCAGGTTTGTAAATGGCTGGCTTGATGAGAACGCAATGAAGTGGTGAGGTTGAAGCGGGAATGAAGATGAAGCCGATCGGCAGGAAAATCAGGGAAAACCTCAGCCAGTCCGGGTGCACCATGGACTTGCCAAGTTGCAGTCGGTTTCAGCAAGCTCTGATGCCACTGTTCCCAACCTTCCTCTTCACCAATATGAATCTCCTGACCTTCACCAATCAACCCTACAACGACACACCAGTCTGGAATTCGCGCTGCGATCCGTAAAACGACCTCGGTGGCGGATCCCGCAATGCCATACTTATCTGCCATGCGATCGGCATCCCAGGCGCGTTGGGCCTCATCAAACACGATGATGTGCTCTGGTGGCGGGCTTTGACTGCGCAGCTCATATTGCAGGTAAAAATTACGCACCGCTTGCACAAAGACTTTGCTTTTTAAGGCGTATTGCAAGACGCTAATTAGTGGGCCATTGCCCGAGAGAAAAATAGCTGCGTGGTGGGGTGATGCAGTAGCAGAATCAGACGCTTCAACCAATTTTTCAGAGTTTTGAATGGTCGTTTGGAGAGTTTCTTGAATGGTCGCTTGAGTAGACTGATCAACAAGCAGATTCGTTGATTGATCGATAGGCAAATTGATGGACGAGTTAATAGATAAATTAATAGAAGAATTAGTAGACGGGTTTATAGACGAACTGATTGATGATTGATCAGGCGGCTCTTTGAATTGATCGATCGATTGATCAATTAACTTAGTCATAGATTGATGAATAGGCTGGGTAATCACTTGTTGATCGATATCCGATCCATAAACGAACTGCAAACCTACGAGAGTTTTTCCGGCACCGGGTACGCCTGTGATCAAAACAAGATGGCGCTGCTGCTTGGCTTTTGCCCGATCGACTAGCCCATACAGATAATTCAATAAATCAGAGATTCCAGCACTTTCAGCTCGTTTGATCTGCGGTAAGGGTTCATGCTGAAACAGGGTGCGGGCTGCTTGTACAATGCTGGGCAGGGGTGCATAGGCTGAAGCTAACCAACGCACTGGATCGATCGCCGGACTGCCGACGGGTAACTGCTGTAAATAAGCGGCTAACTGACTCGGACTGAGAATCTGCACACCGGAGCGATCGTCTTGTCCGCTCATGAACTGAGTTTGGGATCGGGTCGGCACCAGCAGCGGTGTGACCGTATATCTTTGGGAGGCTTGATGATATTCGGACAGATCACGCCCGTAAGCTGCCACCTGATCCAGATCGGCCGGACTCGGCTTGCTTTTTTGCTTAAATTCCAAGACCAAAATTTGATCGCCTGCTAACAACACTAAATCGGGTCGTCGCCCTCCTTCTCGCAACAATTCATATTCAAAAATCAACAACCAATCCTGACTCTCGGATCGGGTTTGGACAAGGCGTTGTAATTGTTGCTGACAGATCTGGCCGCAGTCTTGCCAGGCTTGTTGCTGGGTGGGGGCAGATCGTTGTTGATAGAGTTGCTGATAATTGTCCTTCAGTTGGGTTAACCACTGCTCGATCGGCAAAGCCAAAAAATCGCGGATCTGACCCATCCATCCCCATCGCAGGGGCAATCGTAAATCATCGTAAATCATTGTGAATCATTGTGGAACCTATGAAACATCATGCATCAACAGGGGCGAGCGACAAGCTGGGGGTTGAATGTGAACGAGTCGGCGTGAAGCGCGTCATCTGGGAAAATAGAGCCATTGGGAAAATAGGTTGAGTAGCCTCATTTTGCGGCATGATAGACCAAGCAGTACAAATTAACTAGCTGCTTTCTTCAGTATGTCGTCAGGATACGTTGCTCTCAGTATCTTCCGCCTACATGTCTATACCGATGGCAGACTTTAATTCTCTAGCGCCGAATTATGACCAGGCGATCGACCATTTACGAGCTGATCCCGGTCTGGCATCTCTGATCGATCGAGTGGGGCCATGCACCCTCAGACAGGAACAACAGTCGGGTGATTTGCTGGCAGCACTGGTAGAGTCGATCCTTTACCAACAGCTTTCGGGCAAGGCCGCAGCGGCGATCCATCGGCGTTTTTTGCAGCTCTATGACGGCAAACCTCTCACAGCCGCCGCAATCCTCAAGACCTCTGAAGAGCAACTGCGATCGGTGGGAATCTCTCGTCCCAAAATTATTTATCTGAAAGATTTGGCCACCAAGATTCCCGAATTTCCCCCGCTAGAAATTCTCACAACCTGGGAAGATGAAGCGATCGTCCAGACTTTAACGCAAGTCAAAGGGATTGGCCGCTGGACTGTGGAAATGCTGCTGATTTTCCGGCTGCATCGCTGGGATGTGTTGCCACTAGATGATTTGGGGATTCGCTCAGCCATTTGCCAACTCTATCACCTGCCAGAGAAACCAACGAAGCAAGCCCTGCTGCAAATCGGTCAACCCTGGCAGCCCTATCGCACGATCGCCTCTTGGTATCTCTGGCGCAGTTTAGATTGATCGGTGCAGTTTAGTCGGTGCAGTTTAGACTGATCGAATCCAACGATGAGATCCAATCGCCTGCCTGATTGATCGCGAATCCTGCTGTGTTTGGTCATTCGCTCTTGTCGATCGCCTGATTAATCAGACTGACCTGATTGACTGACAAAACTGAGCGGGCGAGGGGCTTTCAAACCAGGATTTGATTGGAAGTCCCTTCGCCCCTAGTGGGAGAAGGGATTGAGGGATGAGGGGAAAAGATTTGTCAGTCAATCAGCAGACTGACTTAATCACCTTACAGACCAATCACCTTACAGACCAATCACCCTACAGATAGCCATGTTCTGCCAAAAATCCAGCCGTCACCCCAGCTTCTTCCCTCACTGTAGGCAAATTGGCAGTATAGAGAGTCTGCTCAAAATCGGTGATCGCTCGATCGTTCTCCCAGTGCGATGGGTTGAGCCGCAGAAACTTCTCGACATACTTACCCAAAACATCTGCTTCTAGATTGACGGGGCTACCGGGCTGAAGCAGGTGCAGGTTCGTTTCCCCATAGGTATGCGGGATGACGGCGACCTGAAACCAGTCCCCGGTGCTGCTACAGGTTGCGATCGTCAGACTCACCCCATTGACAGCAATACTTCCTTTAGAAACCACATAGCGAGCAACACGCGAATCGGGTACCTGAAAACTCATCTCCCAGGAATTAGCGGTTTGCACGCTAGCCTCCAAGTAGCCCACCCCATCGATGTGCCCTGTCACAAAATGTCCACCCAGTTTGCTACCGACCCGTAGAGAAGGCTCTAAGTTGACCGAACTGGCTCCATCTGACCATTTCAGAATGGTGCGACTCACGGTTTCAGGCGAAATGGCGGCCACAAATCCGTGGGATAAGATTTCTGTGACCGTTAAGCAGACCCCATCTACCGCCACACTATCTCCGATCGCCAAATCAGCCCAAATGGAGGCAGATGAGGAACTACAGGCAATTTCGGCCAGTTGTTCGCTCCGTAAACGGAGAGTACCCAGACTTACGACCAATCCAGTAAACACGCTTATTTAGAATCAGAATCAGTTATCAACTGTCCTCTAGCTTAGCAATTTAGAATTACAATCGAGCTTGAATCCGCCCTGATTGCCAGTCTTTCTTATTTAATTCAATTTTCCCTCCAAATCTGAACACAACTTTTCGGGTTCGATCGTCTCTCAAACCTTGAAGTAGGAACGACTTGATCCCCATGGAGACCTGGGGATCTCTCTTTGTTCTGGCGGCTTCTTAATGATTATTCTCAATAAGTAATCACTCTTGAAAATAAGTTCTGCAATTGTTATCCTTCTCATTAAGGCAGCGCTATTGAGAAGGGAAATTTTTTATGTACACTGTATCCTCCCTCAAAGCTGAACTAAATGAGCGGGGTTGGCGTTTAACGCCGCAGCGAGAGACGATCCTGCAAATTTTTCAGAATCTTCCGAAGGGACAGCACCTGAGCGCAGAAGATCTGCATATTCTCCTGCAAGAGGAGGGAGAAGCCATCAGTCTGTCCACCATTTATCGCAACTTGAAGCTAATGTCGCGCATGGGCATCTTGCGTGAATTGGAGTTGGCGGAGGGGCATAAGCATTACGAAATTAATCAACCTTCTCCATATCATCATCATCATTTGATCTGTGTTCGCTGCAACAAAACGATCGAGTTTAAGAATGATTCCATCCTGAAAATGGGTGCGAAAACAGCGCAAAAAGAAGGGTATCACCTCTTGGATTGCCAGTTGACGATTCACGCCATTTGCCCCAGTTGTCAACGCTCTTTACTGCCGGTCTAACGGATCTCTAACGGGTTTTTAACGGGTTTTTAACTGGTCTAAGTTACTTCAGATTACCGATCGTGGTGTGATTCTATACTGAATGCCCTGAACTTGCAAAGTCGCTTACCGAAGCGTTCGTAATAATGCCGCTGGGTTATTCAAATCGCCAACAATTCGACGCACCGGACGAGGAAAAACTTTTAGCAGCGTTGGTGTAGCGGTTACCTGATCTAGCTCGGCCTGTTCAGGATGTTTATGGACATCAATCACTTTCAGTGTGTAGGGCTGATTTAAATGGGTTTCTAATAATCGATGCAGTGTCTGCAAAATCCGCTCGGTGGCCGCATTGTTACCAGAGACAAACAGGCGGAGCACATAGCCTTGATGATCGCTAAGATGGGGCTCTAAGCCAGATGGAGTTAAACCGATCGCCGGTGTCACCAAAGGTGGAGTCGTCAGCGTTGGAGATTCTAAGCGAGCAACCAACTCATGACATTCCCAGAGTTGGGGAAACTGCTGTCGATAAGAGGCGATCAGCAACGGATCACAAATTTCACTGAACTGAGTTGGCATTTGCCAGTCGGCTTGCGTGCAGCCAAATAGGGCATTCAATAAAGACTGGTGCCGTAACACTAGGGGATAGGCTTCTGCAAAAGTGTGAACCGTTTGAGTGCGTGGATCGAGCCAACGATCGATCGTGGCTGTAAAGCAAGGCACTAAAAAGTGCGGAGGTTCAGACAATCCCAGCAAACTTTGCAAGAAGAGGCAAAGCTGAAGATGCCAATGGTTTTGCTTTTCTGGATCAATGCAATAGACCAGATCACCCCCTGGGGTGAAAAGGACAATGCCTTTAAACAAAGCTGTTGGTTGAGCAGTGGGGCTAACTGCTCTGGCCTGAGTAACCAAGTTGGTGACGTGACCCATAGGTAAAGCGATTGGGGGATGTGGAGCAAGAGGGACAGCGCAACAGGGAAGCTGCACAGGGAAGCTGCACGGGGGAGATGCACAGGGAAGCTGCACAATAGTGTGATTCTAGACCAGTGTATCGTAGTCACCGCTTGGTCACCGCTTGGTCACCGCTTGGTCACCGCTTGCCGCTCATCCGATCCCAATTGGGCCAATATTTTCCTGAAATAAAAAAGCCGATCAGTTGGGAAAAATCCATGGGATCGGCTTGACTTCATTCGGAACACCTCAAGTGGGATTGGGTGTATATTCGCGAAAGACGAGGCTGAGAGATCGCTTAAACTCGCCCTCGGAGGATCTGTGCCATTTCGTTGGGCTTCGGTGAGTGCTCTAAGGCAGTTTCTTCAGTGATTCGGCCGGCTTCATACAGTTTATACAGGGACTGGTTCATCGTACACATGCCATCAAACGTGCATCGTGGAATAATCGCCTCAATCTCATCAATTTCACCACGCCGAATATAGTCCCGGATCGCATCCGTATTCAGCATGATGTCATGGTAGGCCGCTCGCTTACCATCGGTGGTACGGCAGAGACCTTGTGCGATTACAGCCACCAAAGATTCCGCGATCGAAACTCGCATGGGGCCTTGCTGATCCGGCTCATAAAGCTGCAAAATCCGCTCGATTGTTTTGACGGCGCTGTTGGTGTGCAGGGTTCCCATCACCAAGTGACCCGTTTGAGCGGCTTTTAGGGCAGTGTTCACCGTTTCCTTATCCCGCATTTCACCCACCAGAATGATATCTGGGTCTTCCCGCAACGAGGCTTTCAGAGCGTTGTCAAATTTGAGCGTGTGGATACCCACTTCTCGCTGCTTGATCAATGCCTTCTTACTGCTATGCACAAATTCGATCGGATCTTCGATCGTAATGATGTTCTTTGGCATTTCATTGTTGATGTAGTCAATCATCGCTGCCAAAGTTGTAGATTTACCCGAACCTGTCGGCCCAGTAATCAAGATCAGCCCTTTGTGATAGTGGCAAACATCTTTGAAGACTGGGGGCAGGTTGAGTTGCTCCATGGTCAAGATTTTCAGCGGAATCAATCGCATTACCATGGCTGGGCCGCGTAGCGAATCGAAGATATTGATCCGAACACGGGCAAATTCGTACTGCGTCGCACCATCAAAGTCTAAGGTATCTTGGAAGCGGCTAATTTCCTCGTCACCCAAAATTTCCTTGAGCCAACTGAAGAAAGTTTCGCGATCGGTGACGGGATAATCAGTCACCTCAATTTCACCCCGGTTCCGGAAGCGCGGCACTTCACCCACGCCGGTATGGATGTCCGAAAAGCCCTTATCGAACGCTTCCTTCACCAATTGTTCCATGGTCGGTTGTCCTGAGATTGGCTTGGCTCGACCCCGCATCACGGCTGGGGGAGGAGCAGGCCGATGTCCCGCTGCCACTGGACGCACTCCCGGATTACCTCCAGCCGGTGGGATGGGCATGGTTTGGGGTGACGTGGCTTGTGGCGGCATTTGTGGTGGCATTTGTGGCGGCATTTGCGGTGGCATCTGCGGTGGCATTTTGGGAGGCATAGGCTGGGCAACTCCTGGCGGAACTTGCGCCATCGCTCGATTCGGCGGCGGCGGCACACGAGGGGCAGAAGGCGGAGTCATCGGGCGTTGTGCATCAGTCATAGACCACCTATTGGTAATGCGTTAAGACAATACTTCAGGACAAATACTTCAGGACAAATACTTCAGGATCAATGCTTTAAGGCAAATAACTCAAGACAGATGATTCAGGACGAATACATCCAGACACAGTCGCGGTTAAATAAACTTGATATTCAAACCCGACTCTGTTAACCTGCCCAAAACCTCAGATTTTCTACCAGATTTCTACCAGTCTGCCCTAAATATCTGATCCTTGCTATGCGATCCCTCAGTCGATCCAGGTAATTTTCCATACTCAGCATAAAACTGCCATGAAAGCAGATTACGGTTATGGGCTGAATTTAACCGTCGCTTGCATGGCTTTAGCCATCACTCATGGGTTGCACCACTGGGCATAATCGTTCCCGTCAGATCCGTATTATGCAGGTTGGCTTGATTAATATTGGCGCTGATCAGCACTGCCTCACTCAGATCAGCTTCGCTGAGGTTAGCCCAGCTCAACTGAGCCCGATAAAGGTTGGTTCGGCGCAGGTTAGCCCCCCGCAGCGAAGTCCAACTCAGATTGGCAGCTCGAGCATTGGCCCGCCCTAAATTGGCATTAATTAAATTGGCACCGATCAGTTTGGCTCGGCTGAGATCTGCTTCACGGAGGTCAGCTTCTTCTAGGGTGGCACCATGCCCAATAATGTCTACCAAATTAGCCCCTTCTAGAATGGCATTACTGAGGATCGCATTGGACAAATTGGCTCCTTCCAGAATCGCTCGGGTCAGGTCGATGGCGATGAGTTTAGCGCGGTGCAGACTGGCATGATTTAGATTGGCTTCCGAAAGGTTGGCGTGGCTGAGATTCGCCTCACCGAGATTGGCTTCCGGCAAGTTGGCGCGATTCAAATTGGCGGTGGCAAGACGGGTACCCCGTAAACCGGCGCGAGACAGATCGGCTTCATACAGATTGGCTTGAGTTAGATCAGCTCCAATTAAATTGGTTTCAATTAACGTTGCCTGACTGAGATCTGCGCCGATTAGTCGAGCTTCGCGCAAATTGGCTGAACTGAGGTCAGCCCCTCGCACAATAGCCTGACTCAAATTAGCTCGCCGGAGATTGATGCCACGAAGGTCTTTGCCGCTTAGGTTTACTCCAATTAAGCTGACTTCTTGAAAGTCACGCTTGCCTGCTGCGTAAGCTTCCAGCAGTTCTTCAACGTACATGGTGAATGATCTCGATTACCTGCTTGTGGGATCTAGCTTGCCCTGAATTGTCAAAAAAATTAAGTTAACGGTTGAGTATCCTCTACATCATACTTTTTGGCAGAATAAAGGGTTGGATACAGCAAAGCAAGAAAGTGAGGAAATCTGGTGAACCGTTCGTTCAGTGAGCTACCGTGAACCTGGTTACCATCAACCTGGTTACCGTAAACCGCGACTTACCCCCTTTACAACGAGTTCGATCGGTCTAGTCATTCCCCAGTCCGGTAAAATAGGGACGCTAACGGTTCTGCATCTGCTCCCCAACCCCTGGCAATTTGAGCCTGTTGAGTCGCTTCACGATGCATGCAACCGGGCAATATAGCCAACGCCGTATAACTGAGGGTTGAAACTGGGGCAGTTGCGATCAAGCCCCCTACCGGCAGGATCAGAGCGGCAAGATCTGAAACTGAGTTAATGGCTGTTGGCTGTTGACGACCAGACCGTTGACGACCAGTTGACGACCAGACTGTTGACGACCAGTTGACGACCAGTTGACGACCAGTTGGAACTTTATCGAGTTCGGAGAGGAGCTACCAATGTCTGAGAATTTGAGAAGCCGCGCTGTCACGCAAGGGGTGCAACGATCGCCCAATCGAGCCATGCTGCGAGCGGTCGGCTTTAGCGATGACGATTTTAGTAAGCCGATCGTTGGGGTCGCGAGTGCCCACAGTACCATCACCCCTTGCAATATGGGGATCGCGCCGCTGGCGGCCAAAGCCGAAGCCGGGATTCGGGCGGGTGGCGGGATGCCGCAAGTGTTTGGTACGATTACCGTCAGCGATGGGATCTCCATGGGCACCGAAGGCATGAAGTATTCGCTGGTGTCGCGGGATGTGATTGCCGACTCGATCGAAACGGCCTGCAATGCCCAGAGTATGGATGGGGTGCTGGCGATCGGCGGCTGCGACAAGAACATGCCAGGCGCGATGATTGCCATGGCGCGGATGAACATTCCGGCGATTTTTGTCTACGGCGGCACAATCAAGCCCGGTCACTTAGAAGGCGAAGACCTGACGGTTGTGAGCGCCTTTGAAGCGGTGGGTCAATATAGCGCCGGGCGGATTGATGAAGTGCGGCTGATGTCAGTGGAGCGCCATGCCTGTCCGGGAGCTGGTTCTTGCGGTGGCATGTATACGGCCAACACGATGTCGTCGGCTTTTGAAGCCATGGGCATGAGCCTGATGTATTCCTCCACCATGTCTGCCGAAGATGCGGAGAAAGGCATCAACACCGAAATGGCGGGCAAAGCCCTGGTTGAGGCGATCCGAGCTAACCGGCGGCCGCGCGACATCATTACTCGA
The DNA here is from genome assembly GCA_025454395.1 of Elainella sp. Prado103. Taxonomy (GTDB): domain Bacteria; phylum Cyanobacteriota; class Cyanobacteriia; order Elainellales; family Elainellaceae; genus Elainella. The sequence goes on along the minus strand of JALOOM010000074.1, from coordinate 19,014 downwards.
AAGTCGATCGAAAACGCCATCTCCGTGATCATGGCTGTCGGCGGCTCCACCAACGCAGTGCTGCACTTTTTGGCGATCGCCCACTCGGCTGGCGTGCCTTTGACCCTGGATGACTTTGAAACGATCCGGGCTCGCGTCCCCGTGTTGTGTGATCTCAAACCCTCTGGTCGCTATGTGGCAACTGATCTACATCAGGCAGGTGGCATTCCACAGGTGATGAAAATGCTGCTGGCTCATGGTTTGCTGCATGGGGACTGCATCACAATTACTGGACAGACGATCGCCGAACTATTAAAGGATATTCCCGAAGAACCCCGTGCTGATCAAGATGTGATTCGTCCCTGGAGCAACCCAATGTATCGCGAAGGGCATTTGGGGATTCTGCGCGGCAATTTGGCTCCGGATGGATCGGTGGCTAAACTCACAGGCATCAAAAATCGTCAGATTACCGGCCCGGCGCGGGTGTTTGAATCGGAAGAAGCTTGTCTGGCCGCGATCCTGGCAAACCAGATCCAGCCTGGCGATGTGCTGATCATTCGCTATGAAGGGCCAAAGGGTGGGCCCGGAATGCGGGAGATGCTGGCTCCCACTGCGGCGATCATCGGGGCGGGTCTCGGTGATTCGGTCGGGTTAATTACCGACGGGCGATTCTCTGGCGGCACCTATGGCATGGTGGTGGGGCATGTGGCTCCGGAAGCTTTTGTGGGTGGGCCGATCGCCCTGGTGCAGGAAGGGGATTTGGTGACGATCGATGCCGATGCTCGCTTGCTAGAGGTGAAGCTCTCGGATCAAGAATTGGCCGAACGGCGCGCCCAGTGGCAACCGCCCGCCCCACGCTATACCAGCGGGGTATTAGCTAAATATGCCAAGCTGGTGTCGGCGAGCAATTTGGGTGCAGTCACCGATCTCAATCTCTAGCGCCAGACTATTCGATCGATGCGAATCGATCGATGCGCATGTGATGGCGGTGGGCAATTCTGGTCGGGGAATGCAAGGGATCGCTGGGGAGCTAAATCTGGCATAGTCAGCGAAATTCATGGCTAGCAATCTCGCATACACTGGACTTGCAAGCTAGATGTTCTACCGATTTCCCTGCCTGCTATGTCTGATGTTTCTCCCCCAGCCCATCCTGCGACCAATCCAGCCCAGCCCCTCAGTTTCAGCACCAAGCTAGCCTACGGCGCAGGTGATCTGGGCCCCGCCATGACCACGAATCTCTTGTCGTTTTTCCTGCTGTATTTCTTCACCAATGTGGCAGGGCTGAATGCCGGTTTGGCGGGCGGCATCCTGATGATCGGCAAAATCTGGGATGCAGTGAACGATCCAATCGTAGGCGTGTTGAGCGATCGAACGCGATCGGCGCGCTGGGGGCGGCGTTATCCCTGGATTTTGTTTGGGGCGATCCCATTTGGTATTACCTTTTTTCTGCAATGGCTGGTGCCGCAGTTTAGTGCCAATGCCACGGTCAACGCTTGGAGCTTGTTTGCCTATTACGTGGTGGTTAGCATCCTGTTTAACACCTTCTATACGATGGTGAACTTGCCCTACACGGCTCTGACCCCCGAACTGACCCAGGATTATAATGAACGCACCAGCCTCACCAGCTTTCGGTTTGGCTTTTCGATCGGCGGCAGCATCCTATCGCTGATTTTGGCTCAGCTCATCTTTGCCCTGGTGCAGCCGGAAACTGCTACAGACGGCGGCTGTAACAATGGTGCCTGGCAATATGTTGTTTTGGGAGGCGTGATCGCGGTCTTATCGGTACTCCCCCTCTATTGGTGTGTGTTTGGCACCTGCCAGCGTGTGTTGGGGCATCAGTCCGGCCAGTCTACTTCAGTGCCTGAACCAGACAGTGAATCATTGCCGTTTCGAGAGCAATTACGGGTGGCACTGAACAATCGCCCCTTCCGCTATGTGATCGGTATCTATTTTTGCTCCTGGTTAGCGGTTCAAGTCACCGCCTCGATTATTCCTTACTTCATTGTCAGCCGCATGCAGCTCCAAGAAAGCGACTTCATTCGGGTGACGATCGCCGTTCAAGGTACAGCCCTGCTGATGCTCTATGTCTGGAGTGCAGTCAGTCAGCGCTATGGCAAAAAAGCGGTCTACTTTATGGGCATGAGTTTGTGGATTATTGCCCAAGCCGGACTGTTTTTTCTTCAGCCAGGGCAAATTAGCTGGATGTATCTATTGGCAGTGATGGCAGGGGTAGGGGTTTCCACGGCTTACCTGATTCCTTGGTCGATGGTGCCAGATGTGATTGAAGTCGATGAGCTGGAAACTGGGCAGCGTCGCGAAGGGGTGTTTTACGCCTTTATGGTGCTGCTGCAAAAGATGGGGCTGGCAGTGGCGCTCTTTATTTTGGGGATCGGCTTAGAGTCCGCTGGTTTTCGGGAGCGTGTCCCCTGTCAACCCATTCCGACCCAGCCCGATTCGGCCATTTTGGCCATTCGTCTGGCGATCGGCCCCCTACCCACGCTGGCCCTGATCGGTGGACTGGTGCTGGCCTACCTTTACCCGATCAGCCGCGAAGTTCATGCTGAAAATTTGCTACGGCTGCAAGAACGGCGTAATCAGAGACGTTGAGGGGCTTACCATTGCCCTGATCCCCGATCAAGCAGTCGATCGGAAGTTTCTGTCTAAAGGTGCTGATTCGGGATCAAGAACAAGATAGAATTGGCTAGCATGATAGCTTTTCATGTAGGACGATTGTCCCGGTCAGGTTGTCTGGTTCATCTGGCAATCTGAATTAGGGTTTACAGGCATTGCTCGTCATTGTGGTTGCGCTCTCGGAAATTGAGGTTTTATGAAAAGACTATTCTCTGGTTTGCTCGCCTTGGTGCTTGTCGCGGTCATCGGTTTGACGGGTTGTTCCGCAGCACCGGGTGCCCTGAGCGGCAACTACCGTGAGGATACTCTCGCTGTGATTGAAAGCTTGAGAACGGCGTTGAATACCCCGACCGATTCACCCGATCAGCCAGAAGCCCAAGCCGTTGCCCGCGAGAAGATTAACGACTTCTTCGCCCGTTACCGTCGCGATGGCGGACTGCTCAAACTCAGCTCCTTCACAACCATGCGAACTGCGCTGAACTCCCTCGCCGGCCACTATAGCTCCTATCCCAACCGTCCGGTGCCGCAGAAGATGAAGGATCGGCTGGAATTAGAGTTTAAGCAAGTCGAGGCGGCGCTAAAACGCGAAGCCTAGTTCTTCTGAATAGATTTTCTCCGCTAAACCTGAGGACGTGCTACCGTGGCGCGTCCTTCTTTTATGCAGCCTGATATCCAGCTCAGGGACGGCTGATCCAGGGAACCCCCCTGCCTTATTCCTGCTGCTCCGCTGCTCCGCTCAGATCAGAGGTTCTCCCCTATCCTCATCAACAACTCCCGGCGAAACTGGGCATCAGCTTTTCGATCGCACTGCACTTCCAGCACTCGCACGCCTTGGCTGGGCAATGGAGCAAGACAATTGATCAGGTGCGCCCAGGACTCAATTCGCACATAGTCTACCCCGTAGGTTTGGCAAAGTTGCTGAAAGTCGATCGCCTGCGGGGTAGCGAAAAACTGCTCGAAGGGTGGATCGAATTGAGCGATCGGTAAAGACTCAAAAATACCGCCGCCCTGATTATTGATTAGCACGATCGTTAAATGACCGACCAACTGGCGGCTGGCTAAAAAACCGTTGGTGTCGTGCAGTAGGGCCAGATCGCCGGTTAGTAAAACGCTGCTGCGGTTACGATGGGCAATGCCGAGGGCCGTGGAGAGAGTACCATCGATGCCGTTTGCCCCCCGGTTGAAGTAGGGCTGAATGGCACGAGAATTCGGCTGCCAGAAAAATTCCATATCCCGCACCGGCGTGCTGCTGGCTACAAATAGCGGGGTTTCGATCGGTAAGTGCCGCGACAGCAGCCAGGACACTTTACCCTCAAACCAGGTTTCCAGGTTGGCTAAGGCGCGATCGAGGCGCTGACGGGTTTGGGTTTCAGCCGATCGCCACAGGTGAAGATATGCCGAATCTTCTGCGTTAGAGGGTGCGATCGTCAAAACAGCCTGAAACTGCTGACTCACGGATTCGATGCTGGTGCGAATGTGCTGGGTGGCACCATGGAGCGGGTCGAGGTTGCGATCGGTCGGATCGATAATCCACTGCTGCGGCTGAGTTTGCTTGAGCCATTGTCGGAGCACTTTGCTAGTGGGCATTTCACCGATCCGGATCACCCAGTCGGGTTGCAGCTTGTCAGCCCAATCAGACTGGCGCAGGATCGCGTCGTAGGTGGAAATGAGAACCGTGGAATCGTTCTGAGCAGAATTAGCCAGATCAGAATGATACAGGTGGGACTGGTTGCGAACAGGTGATAAGGCTTCTGCCAAAACGGGAACGCGCAGCAACTTGGCCAAGTTGAAGATAGCTTGGCAATAAGTCTGGGGCGATCGAGGCTGGGCTAAACCGGCAATAATCAGCCCCCGCTCAGAATTTGGCAAAGTCGGGAAAGGGGCGATCGGGGTGGCGATCGGCGGAGGAATCACCAAGTCAAAGAAGTTGGTGGGAAAGCGGGTGGCAAACTCCAGGGCTGCGGGTTGGGGAACCGGGGCGAGTGGATCGCGGAAGGGCAAGTTCAGATGCACCGGGCCCGCCACCGGAAACTGGGTGCGCTCCCAGGCATAGAAAACAGTTTGGCGGAAGTAGCTGAGTAACTCCAGATCCAGCGCCGGTAGGGTGGTTTCGCTATACCAATTGACAAAACTGCCATAGAGTTTCTGCTGATCGATCGTTTGCCCCGCGTTGCAGTCACGCAGTTCAGCAGGGCGATCGGCCGTCAAAATCAGCAGCGGCACCTTACTTTCTTTAGCTTCAATTACGGCTGGATAAAAATTGGCTCCGGCCGTGCCAGAAGTGCAGACCAAGGCGACCGGCTGCTGGGTTTGCCGTGCTAAACCGATCGCCCAAAACGCTGCCGATCGCTCGTCTAGCATAGACAGGGCCTCAATGCCAGGATGGAGGGCAAACGCCACCGCTAGCGGAGCCGATCGCGAACCTGGACAAACCATGGCCGATCGAACCCCCAGACGATAGAGGGTTTCTGCCAGCACCGTCGCCCAAATGGTGTTGACATTCTGCCACAGGAGCCGAGCCACTTCGGACCCGGAAGGCAGACCAGGCGAATCAGGCAAGTCAGGCAGATGAATTGAATCAGGCAGATGAATTGAATCAGGCAAGTCAGGCAAATCAGTCGAATCAAACAAACCCATCATGCAGCCATCGAAATTGGAGCAATTCTTATTCTCGCTTGCCGGTTCCCCCTCGCTATAGTTTTAAGTAGTGAATCTCAGTCGTAAATTTCAACCGGAAAAATCGATGGCCAGAGTTGCTTCCACCATGTTGCCCCTAGGCACGATCGCCCCCGACTTCCAGTTGCCCGATGTGGTGTCCGGCGAGATGATTTCGCTGGCTCGGTTCGCAGGCAGTGACGGACTGTTAGTGATGTTTATTTGTCGGCACTGTCCGTTTGTCAAGCATGTCCAGGATGAACTCGCTCGCCTTGGGCAAGATTATCAGGATCGCAGCTTGGGTATTGTGGCGATCAGTGCCAATGATGCCGACCACTATCCCGACGATGCTCCCGATCGGCTCAAGGAAATGGCACTTGAACTTCACTTTCCCTTCCCAGTCTGCTACGATGCCAGCCAAGCGATTGCTAAGGCGTATACCGCAGCTTGCACGCCCGACTTCTTCTTATTTAATCGCGATCGGCAGTTGGTTTATCGCGGTCAATTGGATGACTCCCGTCCTGGCAACGATCAACCCGTGACCGGCCAGGATTTGCGGACGGCGATCGATGCCTTGCTCGCAGGTCAACCGATCGACGAGAAACAGCAACCTAGCATTGGCTGCAACATTAAGTGGAAACCCGGCCATGCCCCCGATTATTTTGGCTAATGGGTGAGGCGTTGTGCCGGATCGGGCGCATATCGATCGATGAGCCAGATGGGATCGGTGAGTCAGATTGCGTTCAATCTAATCATATTTGAGCCATAGGAGCGATCGTCGTGAGTCAGCCCGTAGCACCCGCCAATGCTAATCTGCCGTTGGAGGTCTACGCCTCGCGGTATTTCCTCGACTGGATGATGTCCGAAAATTTGAGCTTGGGACTCACGACCTACCAGTCGTCGCGATTGCTGTTACTGGGCACTCACGCCAGCCGGATTTCTGGGTTTGAGCGCATTTTCGATCGGGCCATGGGGCTATATGCCACCACCGATCGCCTCTGGCTCAGCTCCAAATACCAGATCTGGCAGCTCGACAATGTCCTGACAGACGATCAGCGCTACAACGAGTTTGACAAGCTCTATATTCCTCGGATCGGCTACACCACCGGCGATCTGGATGTGCATGATCTGGTGGTAGATCAAACAGGACGAATCATTTTTGTCAGCAGTTTGCTCAACTGTTTGGCTACCGTCAGTGCGCAAAATAGCTGTACGCCCCTGTGGAAACCACCGTTTATCTCCAAGCTGGTCAATGAGGATCGCTGTCACCTGAACGGCTTGGCGATGGTAGATGGTCAACCCGCCTATGTCACGGCTTGCAGTCGCTCGGATGTGGTGGATGGCTGGCGCGATCGACGACGCAATGGTGGTTGTGTGATCGATCTGAAGACGAATGAAGTCATTTTGCAGGGGTTTTCCATGCCCCACTCTCCTCGGTGGTATCAAAATAAGCTGTGGCTTCTCAATTCGGGGGTTGGAGATTTTGGCTACCTGGATCTGAAAAATGGCGAGTTTGAACCCGTTGTGTTTGCCCCTGGCTATCTGCGTGGACTCGCGTTTTGGCAACACTATGCGATCGTCGGACTGTCAAAACCGCGTAGCAACGACAAGACCTTTTCGGGACTGGAGTTGGAGGATCGGCTGATCGAAAAACAGTCTGATCCTTTTTGTGGTGTGTTAGTGATTGATCTCAATATCGGCAGCATTGCCCATTGGCTCAAACTGGAAGGCGTTGTGACTGAACTCTATGATGTGCAGGTGCTGCCCAATGTGAAACGTCCGATGGCGATCGGCTTTCAAACCGATGAGATTGCCCGGTTATTGACCCTCGATCCGATGATGCCCCTGTTTGGAGCGATCGGTTGAAGCAGTGGGTTGAAGTGGTCGGTTGAAGCAGTGGGTTGAACGACTGGCAGGGATTTGGGTCATGCCCGTACAGTTCGTCTTGCTTAGACTAAGGGTTCGCCCCAGGATATATTCTGGAAAACCGCAGAGATCGGTATCGCAATTCAGGGATTGATAACTCCACAAAATAAACTTGCTGCGATAGAGCTTCCACACTTCTTTCAGGATGGGATAGATCAAATTCTCGCAGATCGCGAACTCAGAGTTATCCACGACTCCGTCTCGCATCATCAACTGCAAATCTTCCCGAAAATAGTCGGAGACTTGAAACGGAGCCTCTACAATAAAATTAGCTTCTGTGTAAACAATCTGAAATGCTTTGAGAGTCTGACTAATGGTTTTGTAAACACCACAGGACACAGCCGCTTCTCCTATCCATTCACTTGTCTTTACCCTAGCATTGAATTCGATCGGACTCCTGACCTCAAACTCCTGAACATCCCCTGTCTAGCGTATGATCTGCAACAGCCGCTGATCGATGGCTCGATTGCTCTAAACCACTCGATCACTGGGTGATTCAGTCACTCTGAACTACTCGATCGCTCTGAATCAATCTAGAAAATTCTATCTCTCCGTTTACGAGTATGATCGAGAGTTGCAGATGGGTTAAGCCCCGATCGATGATTGCTCGTTTACCTACATCAGACATGTCAGACCCTACTTCTCTCCGGCGCTACGACTGGACTACCGCTGAAGTGCTCGCTCTGTTGCAGCAGCCATTGCTAGATCTGGTTTATCAAGCACAGACGATCCATCGTACCTTCAATCCGGCCGGGGATATTCAGTTGGCAACTTTGCTGAGCATCAAGACGGGTGGCTGTGCTGAAAATTGTGCCTATTGCCCGCAGTCAGCCCATTACCAGACCTCAGTGCAGCCGGAACCCACAATGACCGTTGATCAGGTGCTGGCAACTGCACAGAGAGCGAAGGATCTAGGGGCAACCCGGTTTTGCATGGGCTGGGCCTGGCGGGAAATTCGGGAGAACCGTGCTTTTGAAGAGATGCTGGCGATGGTGCGGGGAGTGCGATCGATCGGATTAGAAGCCTGTGTTACAGCGGGAATGCTAACCGATACTCAAGCAGAACGGCTGGCGGCGGCGGGGCTTTCTGCCTACAACCATAATTTAGATACCAGTCCCGAATATTACGATCAGATTATCACCACTCGCACCTATGGCGATCGGCTGAGAACGCTAGAATGCGTGCGGCGTGCCGGGATCACGGTTTGCTGTGGGGGCATCATTGGCATGGGTGAAAGCATGACCGATCGGGCTCGCATGTTAGAGATTTTGGCGACAATGCAGCCCCATCCGGAAAGCGTGCCGATCAATGCTCTGATTGCGATTGAAGGTACACCCCTGGAAGCCCAACAGCCGATCGACCCGATTGACTTGGTGCGGATGTGCGCTACGGCTCGGATTTTGATGCCTCAAGCGCGGGTGCGTCTCAGTGCAGGACGAAGTCAGCTCAGCCGCGAAGCGCAAATTCTCTGTTTCCTGGCAGGGGTTAATTCTATTTTCTATGGAGAAACACTATTGACGGCTGCTAACCCCGATCGAGATGCCGATCGGCAGCTTTTAGAGGCGATCGGGGCTAATATTCAAAGGGTAGCGAGTGTTTCTTGATAGATACTCTCCAACGTTCTTTAACGCATTAGCGGACTGGCATGGCGGTGAATCAAAAACCAGTTATTACCGTCATGCTCATAAAGATTCGTCACCATTCCCTGTACCTCCATCCGGCGTTCAGGTACGACCTGCACCAGGTTTTCCACCAGCACCAAAAATGCCACATTGCCAATCACTTTGGTTGAAACCAAATCAGCAGCGACTTCTAGTTGGCGGGTGTTACGAAAAATCTGATCCCAAGAAAACCGGATCTGATCCCAGCCTCGCAGTGCGATCCGCCCAGGATGGATGCAGGTGACATTCGGTTCTTGAGACCAAATCAGCCCCATAGCATCGAGATCCATACGCTCAAAGGCTTCATAGAATGCTTGATTGGTGGCAATCACATCTTGTTCAGTAGACATATTTTGGATGCTTTTTGCGTGTCGGTGGACGTATACTTTGGTTTAACCAGCGGTCTTGGAGCACTCGATCGATCGAACTGATTCATCAAGTTGATCGACCCAGTCAATCTGACCGCACTTGATTGTATCGCTGATTTGCAATTTCGATCGGCGGGAGAGGGTTAGGGCGATCGATGGCACAGGCGGCTCAGACCACTCTCTCAGGATCCGAGTATCTCAAGTTTGTTCGTCTTGCCACCGTTTGCCTACTCAACCCGCTGCAAGGGCGTAATTCTTGGATCAATAATCTTGCGCCCGATGCTGGGAAATCTGATCGCCAAACAGATCTTGTTACCCGCTCCGAAAATGTGGGTGACTTCACCGGCTCCAAACCCTTTATGCACCACCCGATCGCCCACAGTCCAATCATCGGCATGGGTGTTCGGCAAATTGGATGGCTGGCTTTTAATTTCCCGCAGCGGTTTGGTCATCCGTCTAGGCACAGCACTGGCTGTATTACTCAACAGCAAATCAGTCGGTAATTCACTCAAAAAGAGGGAAGGGCTGGCCGGTTCGCGATTGCCATAAAGTCGCCGTTCGCGGGCATAACTGATCAATAGCCGCTCCTTGGCGCGGGTAATGCCGACATAGCAGAGCCGCCGTTCTTCTTCGAGGGATTTTGGATCTTCGATCGATCGATGGTTGGGAAATAGCCCCTGTTCTAGCCCGACCAGAAACACCACCGGAAACTCCAGCCCTTTGGAAGAATGCAGCGTCATCAGCGACACCTTTTGCTGCTGCTCTTGCAGATTATCCAAATCAGAGGCCAGCGAGGCATTTGCCAAAAACAGCATCAGATTCGACTCTTCATTGTCTTCCTCAAATTGCAGGATGGCGTTGTAAAGCTCTTGGACGTTTTGCAGTCGATCCATCGCCTCGTCCGAACCCTGCTGTTTCAGCTCCTGGACATAACCTGAATCTTCCAAGATTCCTTGGGCAATCTGAGATGCTGAAGTTTCACTCGCCTGTTCCTGCCAGCGTTGGATCATTTGAGCAAAGGCAATCACTGGCTTGGCCGATCGACCTGCCACCGTCTGCACCAAAGTCTCATCCGTTAATGCTTGCCAGAGCGTCGTCCCCAGTTCGTTTGCCGCCGCATCGAGCCGATCGATCGTCGCCTTACCGATGCCGCGTCGGGGCGTGTTGATGATTCGCTTCAGGCTAATGCTGTCATCCGGATTGGCGATCACCCGTAGATACGACAGCACATCTTTGACTTCGCGACGATCGTAAAACCGCAGCCCGCCCACCACTGTGTAAGGTACCGCGTACTTGACCAGCACCTCTTCAAACGCCCGCGATTGCGCATTGGTGCGGTAGAGAATCGCAAAATCGCCGAAATCCAAATCTGGATTGGTCAGCTCCATTTGCCGCAACTGCTGCACAACGAAATTTGCCTCCGCTGTTTCATCTTCGGCGCGATAGCAAAAAATGGATTCCCCCGTGCCCCGCGTCGGCCGCAGAATCTTATCGATCCGTTCTGTGTTGTTTTCGATCAGCTCATTGGCTGCCTGCAAAATATTCTCGGTCGATCGATAGTTTTCCTCCAGCTTCACCATCGTGCGCGTATCATCATCCGGCAGCCCATCGCCAAAATCTTCCTGGAAGCCCATGAGAATGGTGAAATCTGCCGCCCGAAATGAGTAGATCGACTGATCAGCATCCCCCACCACAAATACCGATCGATGCTGCCAATCCCCAAATTGCCGCGAAGGCACTCCATTGGTCACCAGTAACCGAATCAGGTCATACTGAGTGCGGTTGGTATCCTGATATTCATCCACCAGAATATGCCGAAAGCGTCGATGCCAATAATCTAAGACCTGTTCGTTTTGGCGGAATAACTGTACTGGCACTAAAATTAAATCATCAAAATCCAACGCATTATTTGCAGCTAACGCTTCTTGATAACGGGAATATAAATCTGAAATTACCCGGCCACGATAATTAGGCTGTTCTCGTTCAAATTCCTCTGGTGATAATCCCTGATTTTTGGCATTGCTGATGGCATAGCGTACCGATCGCGGCTCAAACTTTTTGTCATCCAAATTGGCACTCGCCACCAGCTCCTTGATCACCCCTTGCGCATCCGACTCATCCAGGATCGAAAAATTGCGATTCCATTTCCGCCCATTCTCCCCCTGATACTTCTCGATATCAAACCGCAAAATCCGCGAGCAGAGCGCATGAAACGTGCCGATCCAGAGATGCTTAGTAATTTGCTTATAGACTTGCGACTTCAGCCGCGTCTGCTCTGCTGGGTATAGGGTATCCAACGGTTTGCCATGCTGCGACTGGGCTTCCTGTTCCGCAAATAACCGCTCAATCCGCTCCTTCATCTCCCGCGCCGCTTTATTGGTAAAAGTCACCGCCAGAATATTTTCTGGATCAACCCGGTGGGTCAGGACTAGATTGGCGATCCGATAGGTCAACGCTCGCGTTTTGCCCGATCCCGCCCCCGCCACCACCAGCAGCGGCCCACAAAAATGCTCCACAGCCCGACGCTGCGAAGGATTGAGATGGCTAAGAAAATCGATCGTCTGAGGCATGGTTCGCTTTGAGGCTGTTGCTGGTTGGACGCTTTTGCTAGTCAAGCGTACCGTATTTATCAAAACCCTGCTATCCTAATCCCGCCGACCCTCCTGCTCCCCTTCCCCATGCTTCCCCCTTGGCGCTCCCCTCTCGCCCGTGCCCTGCATCGCAACCGTTCCCTAGCCTACGCTCGCTACTTACAACTTGCCACGGTTACACCAGACGGTCGCCCGACCAATCGCACGATCGTGTTTCGTGGTTTTCTCGAATCTACAGGTCAGCTTAAATTCATCACAGACGATCGCAGCGAAAAAGTCACCCATCTTCATACCAATCCTTGGGGTGAGGCCTGCTGGTATTTCCCAAAAACGAGAGAGCAGTTTCGCCTCTTGGGGCAGCTTATCCTGATCTCGGCAGATTCAGCCCTTTCGCCCCCTTTGCAGCAAGCCAGACAGCAACAATGGCAGGAGCTCTCTGACGCGGCTCGTCTACAATTCGCCTGGCCACAGCCCCGACAGCCCCGCACCTCAGCCAGCCAATTTAATCCACCGCCTCCCGATCCGATCGTACCCGTCGCCAATTTTTGCCTATTGCTGCTCGATCCAACTCAGGTCGATCATTTAGAACTACGAGGTGATCCCCAGAATCGCTATCTCTATCGACTGGCTGATGCAGGCGCATGGGAAATGCAGGCAGTAAATCCTTAAATTCTTGCATCACGCAACCCTTTATAATGAGGACTGGCTGTGCTTTGTTTGTCCTGTGCTTTGTTTTTCCCCCCGATCCCATGACCTCCTCACCCAAAATTATTGTCCTTGATGACGATCCCACCGGCTCTCAAACGGTGCATAGTTGCCTGTTACTAATGAAATGGGATGTGGAAACGCTGCGAAGCGGGTTAGCCGATCCATCCCCTATCTGCTTTGTGTTGACCAACACCAGAGCCATGACTCCAGAAAAGGCATTGGCAACCACTCAGGAAGTCTGTCATCACCTGAAGCAGGCAATCACCGCAGCGCAAGTCCAGGATTTTTTGGTAGTGAGCCGCTCAGACTCAACCTTGCGTGGTCATTATCCCATTGAAACGGACGTGATTGCCGCAGAGCTTGGCCCGTTTGATGCTCACTTTCTTACGCCAGCCTTTTTTGAAGGAGGCAGATTTACGAAAGATAGTGTGCATTACCTGGTGGTGAATGGAGTGCCTACACCAGTTCATGAAACGGAGTTCGCTCAAGATTCCGTATTTGGCTATCATTACAGCTACTTACCTGACTACGTTGAAGAGAAGACTCAGGGACGCATTACCGCCAATCAGGTAGAGCGATTTTTGCTATCTGACATTCGCTCAGGCGTGTTCGATCGCCTTATGCAGTTGCAACACAACCAATGTGTCGCCGTAGACTCAGAAAACCAGTCTGACATGAACCAGTTCGCTGCCGCCGTGTTGCAGGCTTCTGGGCAGGGAAAACGCTTTTTATTCCGCAGTGCTGCCAGCTTGTTAACCGCACTAGCAAACCTGCCTCCTCAACCGATCGCGGCTGAAGCCATGGCCAGCTACGTCCGGGGTGGCAAACCGGGTGCGGTAATTGTTGGATCGCATGTCAAAAAAACCACCGAACAGCTTGAGGAACTGCTGAAGGTAGCGGGAACGGAGGCGATCGAGGTGGATGTCGTCCATTTACTCGAGGAGTCGGTGGATCAACGCGCTGCCTTGCTGCAAGAGGCGATCGACCGATCCCATCAAGCCCATCAAGCCGGTCGCACGCCTGTGATTTTCACCAGCCGCCAGGAGCTAACCTTTGACGATGCTCAAACCCGGCTTGACTTTGGGGTCGCAGTTTCCACACTCCTGATGGATATCTTGCGGGGACTGCCCGCCGATCTAGGGTTCCTGATCAGCAAAGGTGGCATCACCTCCAACGATACCCTCAGCACTGGCTTAGCCCTTACGGCTGCCCGATTACTCGGCCAAATTCTGCCCGGTGTCTCAGTAGTGCGAACCCCCGCCGATCATCCCCAATTTCCCGATCTGCCGGTGGTGCTGTTTCCAGGCAATGTGGGCGATCGATTTGCCCTGTCCGCCGCCTATCAACGCCTCGCCCACCGATCTCCGGCAGACTAAACCTCCAATCCCATCAACTGAGAGCGAATCTCCTCGATCCGCTTACGATTCACGCCTAAGTCAGATTGGCCCAAGCGTGAAGCCGATCGCACTTGTAATTGCCCCGGTGTGGTTGGATCGAGGTAGAACTCGACATCATCGACATAGCCCATCAGTGCGCTGGTGAACTCAGCATAAAGGTAGTCGGCAGTTTCGGTGACAATTTTAGTGCGTTCCATCCCTTCAATCACGGCTTTTAGTTTAGGAATCACCTCCGAGCTAGCGGATTTGTAGGCGATCGGCGCGATCGAGTGTTCAGCATCCCCCGTCGGCGTTTGGCTATTCACACAGTTAGGGGAGCTGGGACAGGCAGACAGCTTGCCTGCGGTGATTCCCAGGTTGGTGGGGCGTTTGCCCGAAAACGAAAACAGCGGTTTACTTCCCATCGCAATTTCCCGAGTAGGTGCATTAGAGAGCAGGGTTGATGGTTGCTGCAAGCGGTTGAGCGGTGACTGGAGCGGCTGGGCAGCAATCGGGGCGATCGTCCCTAACCAGGTCGCCAGGGTAAAACTCAAGGTGCATACAACCATCAGGAGGAATGCCACAAGACCAGAAAATCTAGACTGAACCATACCTGCCTCTGCGTTTACATAACGTTACATGACCTATAGTACGGTATTTGTTCCGTTCGTATGGTATTTGTTGTGCCGACCGATCGATTTTCGTTCGTTGGGTTGGGATGATCCTGCTAGAAAAAACAGTGCGCCCATCTGATTGCTCTTACCGGAAAGGTGCTAACTGGAAAGGTGCTAACTGGAAAGGTGCTAACTGGAAAGGTGACCAACTGGAAAGGCGACTAGGGCGGCAGGAGTTCAAACTGTTGCACGTCCAGCACCGGCCCGATCATAGCCATGGTCATCACATCTGACCGAACGATGCCAGTAACCCGCACCGCCAAGTCGGGCTGAAGTAACTCCTGGGGGGCTCCTTTGAGAATTTCGTAGGTGGTGCCGTCCGGGGTGACCAGTGCCCAAGTGCCCATGCCCATGCTCGATCGCTGCACCCTGCCTTCGACGGTGATCATGCCTCACTCCTTGCCGCTGCCTTGGCTGCTAATGATCCTAACCCAAAGCAGAGCAGAGCATTGACCAGCAGAAAACCTTGCGCCAGAGCGCCCGATCCTAACCACAGCATTGCCGGATCGATCGCCGCACTGATCGCCAAACTGGCAGCCACGCCCAAGCTAGAGCCGACCGCGAACCACTTCCAGGCAGGATGACCCAGCAGCAAGGCAATCAGCCCGAAGGGAATCAGCACACTGGCAAAGAAAGGATGCAATAACGCACTCCCCTGGATCGCGCCCCCCAATTCTGGGATCGAGCTGCCCAAAATCCGAAACGGAAACTGGGGTAGATCGAAAATGTAAAAACCACGCAGGAACCACAAGCCAGCACTGCCTGTCACCAGCCCGCTGCCCAAAGCCAAACTGCCCATAGGAATATAGTGGCGCAGGAACCAGGCCAGCAGGTAAGACCCCAGCACCATTGCCAGCTTGGGCAAAAAGGCCGTCGCGCCGCCATCGATCCAGAAGCGCAAATTGAGATAGCCGTTGTTCCGTAGCCAGCGCCAGAAGTCCTTGACATCCAGGTTTTCCCGTTGGGCCAGCGTCACCGCCGCCGTCGCATCCAGCCGCCCGGCTCCAAAATGATTCAGCGGATCGTCCTGGACTTTCTGAGCCGACTGTTGCAGCACCGTTGCCACCTGTTGCGGCTCTTGAATGCCGATCGACTTCACCAAGGCCGCCACGCCCGCCACATGGGGAGCCGCCATACTGGTGCCTTGCAGCGCCACAAACTGGGACTGCCCCGACTCTGGATCGATCGTTTCCTGCAAAATGCCGCCGGAGCCCCTGGCTTGCCCCTGATCGTCGCGATGCAGCACACCGCCTGGAGCCGCCAGATCCACCCCCGCCCCAAAGTTAGAGTAGGGCGTTTTCGACCCCGTCGCATCCAGGGCCGCCACCGCGATCACGTTAGCATAGCGAGCCGGAAATGCTGCTGCATTAGCGTTCGAGTTACCAGCCGCCGCCACGATTACGACTCCTTTGCGGTGAGCATCGTCGATCGCTTCCTTCAGCACATGGGTATCGCCAAAGCCGCCCAAACTGAGGTTGATCACATCGGCATCATGGTCGGCCGCAAACCGGATCGCTTCGGCAATATCTGCCACCGTGCCGCCACCCAAGGCACTCAACACCTTCAGCGGCATCAGCTTCGCCGCATAGGCGATCCCAGCCACGCCATAGCCATTATTCGTAGACTGGGCGATCGTTCCCGCCACATGGGTACCGTGGCCATTATCATCATTTGCATCAGCCCGATTGTTGACAAAATCATAGCCTGCTACAAACTCAGTATTTTTTAGATCGGGTACCTGAGTAATTCCCGTATCAATGACCGCCACCGTTACCCCTGCCCCCTTAGTTTCATCCCAGGCAGGTTCAATGTTAATATTTCTGAGATTCCACTGTTTGCTATACTCCGGATCATTCGGTACTTCAAATGCCTGAAAGGTATAGTTTGCATCGATCGCTTCTACCTGTTTGCGTAGATCCGATCGTCGGAGTTGACGTAAGAGTTGTGCATCCCCCGGCACCACATACAGCCGATCGGATGCCGAGAAAGCGCTATTCGGCTGGGCCTGCACACCATACTGCTGCTGCAACTGCTGAATCTGCTGTTCCACCTGCGCGATCGATAAATCTTCCCGAAAATCCAGCACGATCGAATCAAACACGCCGCGATGAGCCAACCCCGGAAGGCTCGACAAAACCCAGATGAGCCCGATCATCAATAGCCCAATCAGCCCTAGTCTTCTCATGCTTCAGCCTACCGGAAACGATCGCTAGCGGAGGGTTAAACGTCTCTCCACCATAACGCATGAAAACAGCGATCATGGCAGATGCCGATTGGCGGATTCGCTAATTTTTGTAGCGGGCTAGGGGATGAGTGGGAGGGATGAAGGTTGCAGCAGAATTTTTGCTGTTTTAAGCCGGAACGATCGGACTCAAAGTCAGATCGATCAATCTCAGAGCCGCAACAATGACTCTTGAAATCAGAACGATCACGTTTCACGTCGGAACGATTTCTCTCAAATCAGCAACGATCAGTCCTCAAGTCAAAACAATCAGTCCTCAAGTCAAAACGATCAGTCCTCAAGTCAAAACAATCACTCTCAAAGTCAGAACAATTCCTCTCAAATCAGCAACGATTGTGCTCCCAGCCCGCTGCACCCAACTCACAGCCGGAAAAGCGAGCATCTAACCCGGAACCAACTGTCTGGCAAAGTCGATCGTTCAATTTGAAAAAATCAAGCGATCATAGAGACAGATCTTGCTGAGAAGAAGAGTGATGTCTGCCGATCGGTTAGCCCAATTTCAAGCCGCCTACCGCAATCTCGACCTGCTGCCCTTGACCGAAGAGCGGGAGTTGGAGCGGTTTTGGGTGCCCTATGGGGAAGAGGCAATGGCGGAATTGCAGCAGCTCATCGAAGATGACTATACCCTCAGCGGCAAGACGATCTTTTCTGGGCATCGGGGCTGTGGCAAGTCTACCTTATTGGCAGAGTTTGGGCGGCGCTGTCGATCGGGCCAGTTTTTTGTGGTGCTGTTCTCGATCGCGGACCTGTTCGAATCTTCTGATGTCACCCACACGAATATTCTGTACTCGATCGCGATCAATCTGGTGGCAGAAGCAGCGCAGCATGAGGTATCCCTCTCCAAGAGTTTGACCGAGCCGCTGTTCAAATGGGCAGCCAAGCGCACCCGCACCGAAACCGAAACTCCGCTGAGCGCTGAAGTCACGGCTGGATTTGACTTTAAGCTCATTAAAGGCATCCTCAAAACCGAAGCCACCGTGCGGGACGAGATTAAGCAGGAGTTTGAACCGAAACTTTCCGATCTAGTGAATCGCCTCAATCTACTCGTGGCGCAAATTCAGGCAGAAACTAAAAAAGAAGTCGTGGTGATTATTGACGATCTGGATAAGCTGGATTTAGGAGATGTGGAGAAGATTTTTAAGAACCATATCAAAGCTCTGTTCCAGCCTGCCTTTCGGATTATCTACACAATTCCGATCGCCTCGCTGCGAGATGGGGTGTTGAGAGCTACGCTAGTGAGTGAATCGAACGCTCAGATCGTGACCATGGCAGTGAGCAAGCTGTTTGCCAAGGGCGATCGACGTTTGCCACATGCTGAGCCGATCGATGCCGTGTTGCAGCCGCTTTGTGAAATCCTACGGAAGCGCATCAGCCCGGAACTATTGCCAGCCGACATCGCCACCCAGATTACGCTTTACAGCGGCGGCGTACTGCGGGAACTGGTGCGGCTGGTGAATATCTGCTGTCGAACCTGTTTGCGGCAGTTGCGGCGAGGTCAAGACACGATCATTGATGGGGCAGTGCTGGCTCAGGCAGTGAAGGAAATTCGCCTCGACTTTGAAACGACATTGAGCAAAGCTGATTATGAAACGCTGAGAACCACCTATAAACGATTTACGCCCGACGATCCGAAAGCCCAGGATTTTTTAGATCTACTGCATGGGCTACATGTGCTGGAATATCGCAACGATCAGGTCTGGTATGATCTGCACCCGATCGTAATTGATCTGCTGAAACTGAAAGAGGTGATTACCGACTAATGCTGGCGTTACCATCGGATGACCCGAATCCAGAGGCGCTCAACCAGGACAGCTACGACGATCTGCTGACGGCGATCGAGTCGAGTGCAGGTCAGTTGGCTTTGCTGATCGCGGTTTGTGATGATCCACAGCAGCGCCAGCGGATCATTCAAGAAACCGATCTGTCAGAGTCTCATCAGTCCTATCGGCTTAACTTGGCAACCGAACCGGAACCCAGCCTGAAAGCCGCGATCCGATCGCTGTTGAATACCTATGCCGATTTGCAACAGATCGATCGAGCCGTGATCACGGTAGAAGGGATCGAGCAGCTCTCTTTCTTAACGCAAGGCGAGGAGCCCTCTCAACAGGAACGCTTCTTCGGCTATTTGCAGTGGACGAGAGAAGCCCTGCGCGAATTCCATTTGCCGATCGTGATCTGGGTGACCTATCAAATCCTCAGCCGC
>JALOOM010000073.1 GCA_025454395.1 Elainella sp. Prado103 | reverse complement strand
AGGGGCTTTCGAACCAGGATTTGATTGCAAGTCCCTTCGCCCCTAGTGGGAGAAGGGATTTAGGGATGAGGGGAAAAGATTTGTCAGTCAATCAGGTCGCTACACTTGAGCCAAAACCGGAGTTTGAGCTGCTAACGACTCGGAACGGTGATCGGGCAGACAAAATACTTCCGCTGAGTTGTTAGGACTTTCAATTAATTTCACCTTATGGAGCTGAGCACCTGTTGCTTGAATCGGCTGTTTCAGAACATCTCGGATATAAACGGCAATGTTCTCAGCCGTTGGCACCACTTTTTCAAAATAGGGAATATCTTTATTTAAGAAAGTGTGATCGAGGGGCTCCACGATATGATCGTCGATCGCTTTCTGAACTGCACCCAGGTCAGCAATCATGCCAGTGCGAGGATCAATTTCTCCCTTTACAGTCACTTCTAAATGGTAATTGTGACCATGCCCATTCACTCGAGCACACTTCCCATAGATCTCGGAATTTTGTTGTAAGGTCAGGTGTGGCAATGCCAATCGGTGAGCGGCGCTAAAGTGGGTGCTGATGGTTAAAAAGGCTTCCATGTTGTTTCCCTCGTATTCTGCCCAAAGTTCTGGATGTTCAAACAGTTGGATGCGGACGATCGGCAAGTGAGGAGCCAATCGCTGCCAAATCACACGCGCCATGTTTTCGGTGGTGGGAAGCCCTTGCTGAAACTCTTCCCAGACCTCATTTAAGTAGGAGAAATCAAGCTGGCTGGTTACTTCTTGCTTGATGACATGCTTAACATCGGACAAATTGAGTACCATGCCATATTCATCCAGGTCGCCCAGCATAGAGACATAAAGCTCGTAGTTGTGACCATGTCCTGGAAAACGAGAACATTGTCCAAACTTTTGCCAATTTTCTGCTTCAGTTAGTTCGGGCAACCAGTAGCGATGACTGGCCGAGAACTGGGCTCGACGGTTGATAATACATTTCATACAAAAATTCTGATGAGAGAAACCAGCCAGGAATCCTGCTGTCAGGCCCCTTCTGTTAAGTTCCGTAAACTTCTTCTAGAATACCAGGGAAGTAGAGCAATTGGGAGCAGTGGGGCACTCTGGTACGGCGATCGAGTGGTAGCGATCGAGTGGTAGCGATCGAGTGGTAGCGATCGGGCGATGAGTCAAACTGGGGAGGGAATTACCAGGGTCATTCCGACTAGAAACAAGGCTTCTGTCCATTCCACGACTGCGCCATAGGTATCTCCGGTATGTCCTCCCAATTGCCCGTTAAACCAAGCAGCCACGGTAAAGGCGAGGAACCCCCCGGAAGCTGAACCGATCGCCATTGACCAAGCGTGAGGGGAAATCGCGAGTGGTAATGCACTGAGCCCTAACAGGAGCAGTAAAGAAGGAAGCGTATCCCAAAAGGAGCGAATGGCTTGTTGATGAAATGCTCCCTTGCCAGTGGGTTTTAGATAGGGATAACAGCCGATCGCCACCTGCTGCCCCCAGCGTCCCCAACCGGCTGCCAACGGTAGGAGCCATAGCCGCTGGAACGGTAGATCGCTCAGGGCGGTCACTTTCAATAGGAGGAGTAGACCCGCCACCATGGCCCCAAAAGCCCCGGTGGTACTTTCAGTCATCACCGCTAGCCGCCGCTCCGGATCGGTCACCGCCAAGCCATCGGCACTATCGATCGCCCCATCCAAGTGCAGTCCGCCGGTCAGGGCAATCCAAAAAGCAACGACTACTGCACTGCGGGTCAAAATTGGCATAGCGAGCTGAGCGAGAAAGGTATCCAGTCCTGCCAAGAGTATACCGATCAGCAATCCTACGATAGGAGCCCATCGCGCTACCTTGTGAAAAGGTAAAAGCTGGGCGAATGGAATGGGAATCCGCGTGTAAAAAACGATCGCTGCGACTAGCGTTTCCCAATTCATTTGAAGACTTGCATACTGAACTGGCTGAGAATTATATCATCCAGCCCTTCGAAAAGGTTCAGCTCCATGGCTGAGTTTACAGACCCTGGTTCAGGCAATAATTGATCCTACAAGTTAGTTTCAGTCAAGCAATCCGGTTGATCACTGGATCAGATCCATTTTTAGATCACCTCAGGAAGCATCACTTAGGTTCATTGTAAGTTTAGTAAATCTTACGGTGAGCTGGCTTAGGATTCTGAGCTAAGCTGGTTTCAAGATGCACTGAAATTTAACTTGCAATCTACATCGTAAAAATCTATCTAGAGAAATCTATTTAGAGATTAGGACTGCATTCGTCGGCTCTGGGTTTTATTGCCTCTGGCATTTTGTGGACTGTGAGTTTGCTGCCTCTGGGTTTGTTGAGCCTGCTTGAGACTGGGTTAGTCAGTTGCATGAGTGAAGTGGCACCTGTCCCTCCTCTTCATGGCACTGGCTTGATGCAGCGAGTTCATCAAACTAATTCGTTGATTCATGAATTTAGAGTTGATTCAGTAGGTTCATGTGTCAACTTGCGATCTGGCTGGTTCTGTCGATCGGTCTGTTAAAGGCTGAGTTTTTATAGGCACCTTCGTTTATGAGCTACCACCACCTCTCGGAAAACGCTAAGCTGCCTGCACCTTGCATTGTCGATGTGGGTATCATCGTTAACAAGCAAGATATGCAGCGCCTGTTAACCGACCTCAGTCGAGTGCAGTATCGCTTCAGCCAGGATCGGCAACTGCTGGTTGAGAACGAGGGGTATGTTCTGGAAGTCTTCTCCGATCCTCAACGCTCAACCTTGGTCGCCAACCACACTCTTTATATTAATGTTTACAGTTTTGACTATTTGGAGCTGAAACGGTTGCCCGATAGTCAACAGGCTTGCTTCGAGTTGGTTCAGGAAAATCAGCAACTCACCCTCATGCCACTCACGAATCCCCTACAAGAGCAGAAAAACCGCAATCTCAATGCAGCAGCCCTAGAGGCAGTGGTGGCGGAAGTACTCTCTGCCAGTTGGGATGTGCGCATTGATGATGAAGATGGTTTTTCGTTTTGAAGTTCAGGCTGCTCTTTAATTCATGCCGCTTCATGCTTCTGAACCGCTCAACCGCATATTAAGCTAGAGTGATGTCTTCCATTCTGGTTTAGGCGCGACGTGACTTTTTCGTTTCAGCTTCAAGCCCAATGCTCTTGCACTCAAGCGCGAGCAGGCCAATTTTCAACTCCCCATGGCAAGGTTGAAACTCCCCGCTTCATGCCAGTGGGTACGCTTGCCAATGTCAAAACGCTCACCCCTGATCAACTGCAAGCGACCGGGGCACAGATGATCCTGGCGAATACTTATCATTTGCACCTTCAGCCCGGAGAGGACATTGTGCAACAGGCTGGTGGGCTCCATCGCTTCATGAATTGGTCAGGCCCCATCTTGACTGATTCCGGCGGGTTTCAAGTCTTTAGCCTCAGCGAACTCCGATCGATCAGCGATCAAGGGGTGACTTTCCGATCGCCTAAAGATGGCCAATTCATTGAGATGCCACCGGAAAAGTCGATCGCCATTCAAAACGCACTCGGTGCCGATGTGATCATGGCATTTGATGAATGTCCGCCCTATCCTGCGAGTCGGGAAGCGGTCATTGAAGCGACTGAGCGAACCTACCGCTGGTTAAAACGCTGTATTCAAGCCCATCAACGTCCGGATCAAGCGCTGTTTGGAATTGTCCAAGGGGGAGTGTATCCCGATTTACGGCAACGAGCGGCGCTAGAGTTAGCCCAGCTTGATTTACCTGGGTATGCGATCGGTGGAGTCAGTGTGGGAGAACCAGCCCATCTGATCGAACCCATTGTGCAGGCTACTGCTCCGTTACTGCCTGCACAGAAGCCTCGCTATTTGATGGGAGTGGGCACCTATCGAGAAATTGCCCAAGCGATCGCCGCCGGGGTTGATTTATTTGACTGTGTAATTCCAACCCGTCTGGCCCGCCATGGCAGTGCTTTGGTGCGAGGAGAACGGTGGAACTTGAAAAATGCTCGTTTCAAGACAGACTTCACGCCGCTAGACTCCGAATGCCCCTGTTATACCTGTCAAAATTTCTCGCGATCCTATATTAGCCATCTGCTACGATCGCAGGAGTTGTTAGGTTATACGCTGCTGTCGATCCACAACATCACCGAATTAGTGCGGTTCACCCAGAAGATTCGATCGGCAATTTTACAAAATCACTTTGCAGAAACCTTTGCCTCCTGGCTGCAACCCGACCCAGATTTGATGGCTGTAGAGCATCAATAGCCTTGCTCTGAGCTCTCAGATTTTTGCGATTTGCCCGATTGCGGCTTGGCTTTAGGTGATTTGGCTTTAGATAATCTTCAAGGCTCATTGTTTCCTGATCTGGTTCTCCTAATTTGTCTATGTCATCTGACTCTACTGCGGCGACCCCAGCGAATACTCCGGGCTTGAACTCAGCCTCTCCACCGGAGGAATGTTCGGCATCCGATACATGTTCGGCATCCGATACCCTTAAAAGCTGCACGCAAACCTTAGGCTTGGCTCAAATTCAGCGACATGTGTTTATTTGTGCTGACCAAACCCTTCCCAAGTGCTGTGATAAAGCAGCCAGTATTGAAGCTTGGGACTATTTGAAACAACGGCTCAAGCAGCTCAAACTCGA
The DNA here is from genome assembly GCA_025454395.1 of Elainella sp. Prado103. Classification (GTDB taxonomy): domain Bacteria; phylum Cyanobacteriota; class Cyanobacteriia; order Elainellales; family Elainellaceae; genus Elainella. The sequence goes on along the minus strand of JALOOM010000073.1, from coordinate 21,302 downwards.
CCAAGTCACTGACGATGTCACTGACGATCGCCCAGGCTGTATTTTTCGCACGAAAGCCAATTGCCTGCGAGTCTGTCAACGCGGGCCGATTCTGGTGGTTTATCCTGACGGGGTCTGGTATCACAGTGCGATGCCAGAGGTGATCGAACGCATTATCCAAGAACATTTAATTGGCAATCAAATCGTCGAGGATTATGCGTTTTTGGTACATCCCCTGCCCCAGCCAGAACTCCCCTCCTCTCCTCCTAGGGCATGATTTAGCCTCTACCTGCTCGATCCAGCGTATCGATTTGGTCTGCTACCGATTAACCCTTCTGCCGGCCAGATTGCCTCAGAAAATGCCTCAGAAAATGTACCCTTTTCTGTTAGCACTTTTCTCAAGGCGGGAACCTTAATCATGTAGATTCCCTGAGTGCTAGCCGATCGTTGGAAAAACAATATACAATATCGCGGTAAGCGGAAGGTTAGCAGTTCGATCTTCACTAGAAGCGTTAAGATTTACCGATTCATAGCGTAGTGGGAAATTCGCGAGCATGAACCAACCGAACCTGAAACCAACCGAAATGGGTTTGCTGCAATCTACTGATATTTCAGTTATTTCAGTATTTCAGTTCAATTTTTGCAACTGAATGGTGCCGTAACTAGATCGATAGAGTAACTATAGAGTAATCATCAAAATTGTTTCGGCAATTTCGGCCTTATGTAGAATTACTGGATATTGTAATTAGATTTTCATTAGTAAGTTTGAAGTGATTAGGTAAGTTTTGCGACTGACTCTGGATGTGGCGAGTAGTAAAGCATGAGCAAGGAAACTGGTGTAGGTGAGCACAAGCGGCTGTTGCTGATTGATGACGATCCGAATTTGATTTTATTAGTCAAAGACTATCTGGAGTTTCGTGGCTATCAGGTGATTACCGCAGAGAATGGTCAGGAAGCGCTGGAAGTCTTAGAGCAAGAGATGCCAGACATGATTATCTGCGACGTGATGATGCCGCAAATGGATGGATACTCTCTGGTTGAGCATGTCCGTAAAAATCCTCGTACAAGTTGGATTCCGGTTCTCTTCCTGTCTGCCAAGGGGCAAAGCCAGGATCGGGTCAAGGGGTTAAATACAGGTGCCGATGTCTACATGGTGAAGCCCTTTGAGCCAGAAGAACTGGTTGCACAGGTTGAATCCTCCCTCAAGCAAGCATCTCGGCTCATTCAAAGACAGGATAAAACCTCCGAAGCCGCCCCGAAGATCCAGGTGCCCTTTGATGTTGAATTAACCCCAACTGAACTGCGGGTTGTACAGTTTGTTGCTCGTGGTATGGCCAATCGGGAAATTGCTGAAGAACTGAATGTCAGTCAACGCACGATCGAGAGCCATGTCAGTAATATGCTCGGTAAAACTGGATTACATAATCGCACTGAGCTAGCCCGCTGGGCGATCGAAAATAGTATGGCTTAGCAATTGAGATTGCCTGAGAGATTCCTTGAGCAATCCACCGCATCTGATAAATCTGATAAATCTAACGGTTGAGCAATGGGTGAGTGGTTTTGGCAGCAGGCACGTTTGAAAAGACAAGTCTAGACTGGCAGGCTCAGCAGATTTTTCAACAGGTGAGTGAGTGGTTTGAGTCTGTGCTGGGCCAGGTTAACCGAAATCTAGGCTCTCCTGAGTTGCCCACCATACCGGAGTGGATTGGGCGTAGCTTGTTCTGGCTCATTGTCGTAGCTGCGATCGGTTGGGTCGGCTGGCAATTGTTTTATTTACTCCGTCCTTACTGGCAACGATGGCAGGCAGATTTAGCCACCCAATCGGTCGTGATTCCAGAGCAACCTCAAAAGACAGCAGCCGTTTGGCTTCAACAGGCGAGATCGGCCCATCGACAGGGAGATGACCCATTGGCTTGCCGGTTGCTTTATTTGGCTACTTTACAGCGGTTGAATGAACGAGGCTTGATCGGGCAAGAGAGCAGTCGTACGGATGGGGAATACCTCAACCTCCTTAGCACGCTGAAATTACCCGCTCCTTACCAGGTTTTGATTCAAACCCACGAGCAATTGTGCTTCGATCGGTTGGCCGCTTCGGCTGAAACTTACGATCGTTGCTGGCAAGCCTATCAGGAGATCGAGCGATCATGAGCAAAAATCGCTGGCTCTGGGTCGGGCTGAGTATTGTGGTGATTGCGCTCCTCAGTTTGGTGAGTGCCCCCCAGTCTGGACAACTCCAGCGAGGAGGTTCAACCTATAGTCGGGCTCCTAGCGGCTATGGAGCCTGGTATGCCTATATGCAGCAGCAAACCTCCCGGATTCAGCGTTGGGAACGCCCCCTCTTTGACCTGATCGAACAACAGTCTGATGCGGAGTCCCCTACAGTTGAAGAAATCAGGGCTCCCTTTCAGCCTTCATCTCAGCCCGCCAATTTATCAACCGATCTGCGCTCGAACCCGTCCGATCCAGCCATTTCTTTGTCTTCCCTGGTTCAATCCCCACCCTTGCCGCAACCACCGCTCTCCCCCCAGGACAACATCACCGTTGTACGAATTAACTCTGGCTGGGATGGGCTGGATGTATCCAATCCAGCCTGGATTCGGCAGGGAAATGTATTGGTTTTAGTTGGAGTTCGCGCTCCTGTGACTGCTGCTCCATTTCGCAGTGCCTTACCCAGTCCGGTCGGGGCAGTGCAGATCGAGACTCGTCGCCGTCAAGCCATTTCGCCTGTGAACCCATCAGCAGTCCAGTTGTTCGATCAGTTTGGGGCGGTGGTATGGGAAAAACGGATGGGAGCAGGTCGCGTGATCTTTGTGGCAACGCCCTATCTTGCTGCCAATGCCTATCAAGATCAGCCTGGAAATTTGGCATTTCTGGCCCAACTGGTGCTTGAACCTGGATACCCAATCTATGTTGACGAATATCTACATGGCTATCGCGATCAGGAAACCCAGCAGGCTGAAAACCGTGCCACCCTCGGCGATTACTTAGCGAAAACGCCCTTTCTGCTGTTAGGGATTCAGATAGGTGTACTCCTGTTCGTTGCCCTTTGGGGGCAGAATCAGCGGTTAGGGCCGGCCAAAATTCAATCTGACCCGCCAATTCAGCACAGCACAGCTTATATTGAAGCCCTGTCCAGCGTATTACATCAGGCCCATAGCCCCCAGTTTGTTGTTGCCACGATCGGTCAAGCTGAACAACGGCAAATTCAACGAGCCTTAGGCTTGGGAACTGCCCTGGTAGAACCTACGGTACTGATGGCAGCTTGGAGTCAACAAACTGGGCAACCGCCAGAAGTATTACAGACTTTTTTAGAACCCTTGTTGCATCCACGGCCGATGAGCGATCGGGCTTTACAAGCTTGGCTCGATCAGTTGCAACTCATCCGGAATCAGCTCGATCGTCGGTTGTGATCATGCAAATCAATCCTGGAGGTCAATCCTGGAGATCGGCAGATCCTGTGTCAAAATGCGACAGGATGAAGGATGAAGGCAACGAAGCCATCCAACGTCAACTTTCGAACTTGTAGCCAGCTTTTCCCGCATCATTCCCGCACAAGGGTTTACCGTGAACGACATTCAACCGACTTTTATTCGCCTTGCTCAAGCCCTAAGTCAGATTGTGGTGGGACAACCCACGATCGTCCAAGATCTCCTTGTTGCTCTGCTCGCGGGCGGACATGTCATTTTAGAAGGTGTGCCGGGTACCGGAAAAACTTTGCTGGTGAAAGCCTTGTCACGACTGGTACAAGCAGATTTTCGGCGAATTCAGCTTACGCCAGATGTGTTGCCGTCAGATATTTTAGGCACCAATATTTTTGATTTGAATAGCCGCAGTTTTAGCCTGAAAAAAGGGCCGGTGTTTACACAAATTCTGTTGGCAGATGAGATCAACCGTACGCCACCCAAAACCCAGGCTGCCCTACTAGAGGCGATGGAAGAACAACAGGTGACTCTAGATGGCGAGAGTTTATCGCTCCCCGAACTATTTTGGGTGATCGCCACTCAGAATTCTCTGGAGTTTGAAGGCACCTATCCTTTACCGGAAGCTCAGCTCGATCGCTTTTTGTTTAAGTTAATCGTTGATTACCCCGAGCCTCAAGCAGAACGGCAAATGCTGGTGAATGCTCAGGCGGGTTTACAAACGAAACGGTTGGATCTGGCAAAGCTAAAGCCCATTGCTACGGTTGAGCAGGTGTTGCAGGCTCGCCAAGCAGTGCGATCAGTGCGAGTGACCGATCCATTGATCGATTACCTCTTAAACTTAATCCACCGGACTCGGCAGCATCCTGATCTGATTTTGGGGGCTTCACCCCGATCGGCTGTGGCTTGGTTACAGGCTAGTAAAGCCAACGCTTGGTTTGCAGGTCGGGAATATGCCACCCCAGATGATATCAAAAGGACGGCGGGTGCTTTGCTGCGCCATCGCCTCATTCTCCGTCCAGAAGCTCAGCTCGATGGATTGCAGATTGAAGCGATGATCACGGGTTTATTAGGACAGGTGCCGGTTCCTCGTTAAATCAGAGTTAATCAGATAGTAGTTGAGCAGCCCGTCGTTAATCAGACATACATCAGACATAACATACATCAGACATACAGACATACAATAGATGCATTACTGCCTTCAAACGACCTGCAAAGCCTGGGAGGAATGCTGATGTTCCTGCGCTACATTCTGGCTTGGCTACCCATGATGTTGATCGGAATTACCAATGGTGTGATGCGGGAAGCAACCTACGGTAAGGTGTTAAGTGAGTTGAGGGCACATCAGTTATCTACGCTGATTGGCATCCTGCTCTTGAGCTTTTACATTGGCATCCTGCTCCATCGCTGGCCATTAGAATCGATCGAACAAGCCATCACGATTGGGCTGCTGTGGTTAGGAATGACGATCGCCTTTGAGTTTGGGTTTGGTCACTATATCGCTGGACATGACTGGTCAAAACTGCTGAGTGATTACAATTTACTCAAAGGGCGAGTTTGGCTGTTGGTGCTAATTTGGATTGCCGTTGCTCCCACTTTGTTCTACCGCTGGCTACCCTAAGAGTTGGGAATTTACTCAGGATTGCCCACCGGATCAAACGCTGGTTCCATTCCAGGATCCATCAGCGGATCGATCGACTCTAAAGCCGGATCAACCGGAGCCGCTCCCTCAAGATCCGGTTCGGTCTGGTCAAGGCGGTTAGGCAGTTCAGAATTGGCAGGAATAACTGGCATCGGATTCGCACTCGTGGGTACCAGGGTTCCGGCATCTAACTTCGGCGGTTTAGCCAAGGCGGTCTTTGCATCCTGCCCTAGCCGGATCGTAATATCTGACTGCAAACTGCCCGTACTTTCCACTAACACTTCGCCAAAGCCCAGCAGTTGTCGGATCAATTGAGCCTGGTTGGTATCGCCTTGCTGGGCAATAATCTGGGTGACTCCTAGCGGTTCCGTCCAAGGTTCATCCACAAAAATATCACCGTAACCGGCACTTCCCAAATGGCTGATCAACTGTTCAACCGTGGCTGTTTCCGCCGCACTATCCTGGACGGCGATCGTCACATGTTCGCCCTGTACTTCAGCACTGGCAAAATTGGCCGCCACGACTCCGAAATACTGTTGCACTAAATCAGCAATTTGCGCCTGTTTCGGCAACCAGTAGCTAGCACTATACTCCCCACCCGAAAAGCTGCCAGGTAGCATCAACATTTGCATATTGGCACGCCCATTCTGAGACGCAAACCCGGCTAGCGCGATCAATTCCTCCACACTCAGGTTGGTATCTAGATTGGATTGAATCACCGATAGAATCTGCGGTAATCGCGCCAGAGTGGAAGGCTTGAGGGTTTGATCACGCAGGGCTCGCAAGAACATTTGTTGACGTTGCACCCGCCCAATATCACCGTAGGCATCGTAGCGAAATCGGAGAAACTGCACCGCCTGCGTCCCATTCAAATGGTGCTCACCCTTTTTAAGGTTGATGTAGAGGTGCTGGGAGTCATCCTGATAACGCATGTCTTGCGGGACATAAACCGTGACCCCTCCAAGGGCATCGATCAACTTTTCGACTCCTAAAACATTGATCCGCACGTAGCGATCGATCCCAACCCCACCTAGCAATTCACTGGTAGATCGCGCTGCTGAAGCGGGCCCGCCAATGGCATTGGCTTCATTCAACTTGGTCATGCCCACGCCATCGACATAGGTACGTGTATCTCGCGGCAGAGACAATACAACTAATTGTTGAGTCTGAGGATTAAATCGCAACAGCATCATACTGTCGGAAAGCCCATCCAGGGAGTTGATCGTGGCATGGTAGCCCAAGCCCTGGGTTTCCGGCGGCGGATTATTGACATCCGAACTGAGAACCTTGACCCCCAACACGAGGATGTTCACGGGGCGTGTGAGTTGGGGAAATTTCAGATTCATGCCTGTGGCAATTTCCCCTTGATTAAAGGCACTTTTGTCTTCCAGAGACAGTTGAGTTTGCATCAAGGGCGTACCCGCGATCGCCACTGCTAATAGTGCTCCTGCCGATGCAGACAGACCTGCCACCCCAACCAGTCCGAGCCCCAGCCAGAGCCATCGCCATTTTGCGGCTTGGCTATGACTAGGCTTGCCATTGCCGGACTGGGCATGACTGGACTTCACAGAGCGTTGAGCAGACACACCTGACAGGGAGCTTTGTCTATGAGTAGTGGACACGAGTTTCCTCACACGCTAGGGATAGAGACTAAACCAAGTCAATCCAATATAGACGCTCTTGCCCTAAACTTCACTACTTTTTTTCGTTGAGATAGAAAAATCGTGTCGGTGCGAGTCTGGCTAACTTTAAGAGCAGCGGAGAACTGGCGAAAGCCGTAGCGCAACAAATAGAGCGATAAAAGGTGTAGGGCTATAAGTGTAGGGCTATAAAGGGAGCGGCAGAATGACAGTGTATCAGATTGGGCAAATTGGGCAAATTGGGTAGATTGGGCAGATTGAGTAGGAATCAATCGGGGAAGCGATCGCCCAGTTGGCTAAAGCCTGGTAGTCGCAGAGACTTCCGCTGCCAAAGACGAATCATCAGCCAGAGGTTAGCAAGAAAATACCCAGAAGTGAGCAAACTCGACAAAATAAGTAACGATAGGGTGGAAACAATGGAAGCGTGGGATAACTGTGCGCTTGCCCCCAAGAGCAAATAACCCAATAGCCAGCCCAGTGTCAGAGTCACCACAAGACGACTGACATTCAGTTGCTCGGAAAGTTGCTTGGAATGACCTTGCTGCCGATACAGGATCCAGAGGGCTGGGAAAAATCCCAAGATTGGGATCAGACAGAAAAAAGTTTGCAGCCGATCGAGGTCATGCTCTTTGTAGGGATCGGGTTGAGGCATCGCAGCGAATCATCCAAGCGAAGAAAAAGACAAGTTGAGTTAATTCCAGGGGTTCCCAGGGAGCAGGCTAACATCCTAATCTTGCTTAACCCGCTTGAACCCTAACATCCCATCATTTAGCTATTCGGTGGCTGGATCGATCACTGTACCCATAAATAGCAGCATACCCGTGTGAGTATCGCGAATCGCATAAAAGAAGGGGCGATCGATCGTCATTTGGAAGGGTTGATCCAGGCTGATGGCAGTGGTGCGTACCCCGATCGAAGTGACCGCGGCGGCTTCTGTGCCTTCCTCATTCACTTCAATATAGGTTTTATGTTTTACTTCATTCACATGGGTGGGCAAGGAGCTGAGCGCTGTAAAACTAGCCTGGTTGGGATCAAACGCGATCCCCATCCCCATCGCTTGTAACAAATCATTGAGAGTGCGATCATACTCCAGTTTGAACTTGGGCAAGGATAAGCTGCCTTCTTGAGGACGCAGGTTTTGTAGCCAGGTTTGCCAGTTGGCGGCAGTCAGATTGGCTTGCAGTTCCGTCAGGTTCGATGTGGGGCGCGGCAAAAACACATCCATCGTGATGCGACCGTTGCCATAGGGTAGGCTTACCGCTTGAAATTGCTCATTTTCAAAATAGCGAAATCGGCCAGACTGGGTCATGAGTGGGTGCGATCGAGTTGTGCCATCAAGCAAATAGAAAGGTTGTTCGCGGGTTTGCTCTGGCTGAAATTGGGTAGACCAATTGCCTTTAAAGTAGACCGCATTGATTAAAAACAAAATTTGTTGTGGATCGATCCGATCGATGATTTCTGGAATTTTTCCAGCAGTATTCTGGCTGACCCAGCCATTAATCTGTGAAACAGCAGTTGGGCTTGCAAAATCCAGGCTGGTGACCTCTGCCCCATAAAATTCTTGATTACGCTGTAAAAAGCTGGGGTCAAAGGTGACATCCTGACGACCCCAGAGAGAATTGGCAATTGCCAGTTGCAGGGACGGATCGGCTGTTTCTAGGCGATCGATCAAAGCAGCATTGGTTTGATTCAAGGTATCCAAATCCATCTCTGTAATATTCAGCACCTCTGCCATTGCTTGCTGCGTGCTGCCCGTTGCCCCGTTGTAAAGCATGGAAAGTGCGATCGCCACACTCGAGGGAGAAATCATCCGGTTTTGGTTACCGTCTTGCTCGATCAAGGTGGACAACAGTTGAAAGCCAAATTGAGTGTAGGCCGCAGTTAACTGAGATTCAGTGTCAGTCATAGGAGCAGGAGCAGAAACGGGCGAGGGAGATTGGGCGATCGGTGAAGCTTGAACCGGAGGTTGCGGGGGCATTCCACTACAGCTTAATGCTCCCAATGCTAAACAGCCGAGCAATAGCGCTAACCAGTATTGGTATGGGGAATGGGCAAGGTGAGCCGCAGGTAATTCAGAATGGGAATCTTTCAAGTTGGACTTAAATGGGTTAATCATGGCATTGCTGCTAGTGTGTTAGTTCTAAACTGCCATGAGGTTGCAACCAGAGAGGCAAGGTTACTGTTTTTGTAACTGTTCTCGTGACGGTTTCTATGGTTGTTCTTGTAACTGAATTTTTGTCAGGAACTTGTGGGGGCTGATCGAGCATGTCATGCGGCGATCCGTCTCAACCCAGCGTAGGATCGGAGAAGCATCCATCCCAGCTACACTTGTACGTTTTCCATGTTCTGTAGGTTTCCCGTCTGTTGCCAGTATGTTTAGAGTGATTTTTCAAGATCAAATCCAGGAATTTGAGCGCTGGACAGATGCCCTCGAAGCCGGTAAAGCCTTAATTCCTCAATGCAAACGACTCACGGAAGATATTCGCATTTACCTATTCGATGATCTGATCTGGCTCTATAGCCGCGAACACAAGTTTCCCAAGTATATTGGGGGTGGCACCTACGATCGCCTGGCCCGTTTGTTCATTCAGGAAGCGCTTGAAGAGGCAGCCTCATCAGAATCAGGTTCGTCTGAAGCAGCCCCATCAGAAGCAAGCCCACCTGAAACTGAAACGAAAGGCAGCCCTTAAGGTGCTGGAACAGCCCACCAAGCCAAAGCATAGGGCTGGATCGGTTCATTGACTCGATCGCGAAAAACCACCCGGAGTTTGTAGCGTCCGGTAGTCGGAATTGGGTGGAAAATATGCTCGACGCTGTCCACTTGGCTAACGGATGACCAGATACTCTGACTCAGATCTGTGGCTTCGGCTGGCATCAGATACAAATCGAGATTGTTCAAGCCCCGGTTGCGAAAGGTTTCTCCCTCGTCAAATCGATCGTTCTGGTTGCGATCTTGCAATTCTACCAGGCGATTCCAAGCCAGGGTGGCACTGACATAACTGCCCGCTTGTAAGGGCTGTTCAAATAAGTAGTCTTGACTGGTGGCTGAATTGCTGGTGACTGGATTGCTGGTGGCTGAATTGCTGGTAATGTGATCGATCGATCCATAGTCCCAACCGATCGCCGGAACGCCATCCCCTGCATCCCATTCGCCTGCACTAAATTGTTGATAAGCCCGATAGGCATTGAGATGTCCTGTGCCCATTTGCGCATCCAACGGGATACGGGGATCACGATGGGCATCCGATTCCAGCCAAGTTTGGTTGTCGATCGTGCGAATGGTGCGAGTCATCCCCAAGGCTCTACCACTGCCATCATCTTTCAGTTTGTCCGCCGAGTTCATCAGCACGACCTTCATTACTTCTTGCTGACGGGCATTCAAGTTCCAGTGAATCGACTGATCCGTATCCAGCCCTTGTCGAATCATGCGATCACCATACTCCTGTAGTAGAGCGACGGTCGCAGTCACATGGGGTGCAGCAAAACTGGTTCCGCCTGTGTCGGGTGGCGCAATCTCACCGTTGGGCATGAAGGTGGCAATGGCTCGTCCAGGGGCCAGCAGCGTCACCGATCGACGGGGCCCAACATTACTTTCAGTGGCTGGATCGCGACCGATCACCATCGTAGGCTCGCTGCCTAAACTGAAAAAATCGACTTTATCGAAGAGTTGGGTCACCAGATTCAGCGTCATGGAGTTGGCGATCGTCATGCCGTTAAAGGTATCCGTCGGAATGGGATAGCCACCTCGCCCTTGATTTCCGGAAATCAAAAATAGTAAGTTGTGGACTCGGGCTGACCAGTCTACACATTGGGTCAATAACGCATTGCCATCTAAGACTGGGTTAGGGCGTGGATCGCGCTGAAGAGATTCCCCAAAGCTAAAGTTCATCGCCCGCACATCGCCCCCGTTTTGCAAAGCTACCGTTTGAGAGGCAATGCACTCTTGGGCTTGCCCACCGTTTGGATCGGTGCCGATCGCCGCTGAATAGAGTCGGGCATGGGGAGCCACGCCAGCCTGTTGTTTATCTTGGCTGATCATAATGCTAGCCACCCGACCGGCATGATTATCCACATAATCATTCGCTTCGGCCGCATTGTTGCGGACAAATAGCCGGGTCACTCGCACAAATGGATTCGTGTTGGCTGCCTTATCTAAGCCCTGTTGGGCCGGACGACCCACCTCAACCTGCCCAATGGCAATTTTGCGCCCTGTCAAGTGATAGGGCTCGCCATGCAGTCGATAGGCATCAATCCCACTCGTACCCACTGAGTTTTCTAAGCTCAAACCCGGCAATGCCAGACTGGTCAGGAGCACACTGGTACCGATCGTTTGATGGATCGATTGCCATAGAAAAACCGGGATATAGCGAGCCCAAGGCATACAACAGCGAATATTCATGCAATTAAACCAATACAGCCCAAATGATTGACAACTTGAGAAACAAAGATGCAAACAGCCCAATCCTGAAAGGCACAGCTTGAGAATGATCGAATGAAAAGCGGCAGGCTAAGACAGACCCGCAGAATTGAAAAGTAAGTATGGTAAACTTCTGGTGAATTTTGCAGTAATTTCAGCGGAGATTCAGCATAGATTCCGTAGGGCAACCCCCACACTTTGTTAAACTGATTACAAATTAATTGCCAAACCGACTGCCAAACAGGACGCAGGACAGAGGAGAGCTATGACCCAAACCCTATCGCCAAAACCGATCGTCGTTGCCCCATCGATTCTATCAGCAGATTTTAGCCGCTTGGGAGCAGAAATTCAGGCCATTGATGCAGCCGGTGCTGACTGGGTACATGTGGATGTCATGGATGGTCGTTTTGTCCCTAACATTACGATCGGCCCCCTGATTGTGGATGCCATTCGCCCTTACACCCAAAAACCCCTGGATGTTCACCTGATGATCGTAGAGCCTGAGAAATATGTGGCAGACTTTGCCAAGGCCGGGGCAGATCACATTCTCGTCCATGCTGAGTCGAGTTCCACGACCCATATTCATCGGGTGCTGGGGCAGATCAAAGAGCTGGGCAAAAAGGCTGGCGTGGTATTGAACCCTGGCAGCTCCCTAGAGCAAATTGACTATGTCCTGGAACTCTGCGACATTGTGTTGATCATGAGTGTCAACCCTGGTTTTGGTGGTCAGAGCTTCATTTCTGGTGTCCTGCCGAAAATTCAGAAGCTGCGTCAAATGTGCGATGAGCGAGGTTTGGATCCCTGGATCGAAGTCGATGGTGGCTTAAAAGCCAATAACACCTGGCAAGTCCTGGAAGTAGGTGCTAACGCGATCGTGTCTGGCTCTGGGGTCTTTGGCCAAAAGGATTACGCAGAAGCAATTCGCGGGATTCGGAACAGTAAGCGTCCTGCTCCTGAGTTGGTGACGGCATAGAGCCGATCGCCCGGTTGGTTACTTTTGGCTGTGAATGGGCAATTCGTTCGAGCAGCCCATGCGCTTGAGCAGCCCATGCGCATTCGACTAACAATTAAATTTGGAAAGGGGGCGGTCTGATGATCGCTGCCCCTTTTTCAGTTTTTATTAAGTGATTTTTCTGAAGTGGTACTGATTTAACTTGTGATCGCGACAGATAGTGATCCCCCTGCCTGCGGCATCCTTGAGAAGGAGGAAAGAGGGATCGGGTGCAATGTATCTGCCTACCTTTTCAATTCACATTGGTATGATTGGGGTGGTCTGGAGGGATTTGAATGGAGTGCTCCGATTGCTTAATGCGCAGAATAGAAAAAAGGGTAAGCCATGACTCACCCTTTCGGTATCAGAATTAAGGATCTGAAATCCGTACTTAGACTACGCTAGTTTCCAGAGACAACCTAGGTGGGAGTCAGTACTTTCTCCGCCGCTGCATTTGGATTTGCTTCCGGACTATCGGCTTCAGACGGCGGAACGACCTGCCAGAACTTCGGCAAATATTCCGTCCAACGCTCAAGAATGCTCTGAGCCTTCCGGCTACCCGTTCGATCGAGATGCGCTTGGATCAAGTCTTTAAGCTGTTGCTCGCCAGCCGAAGTCACCACTCGTTGCACTTTGACAATTTCCGGATTCACCTTGGTGGGGAAACTGCCATCTTCATCCAGGAAGTAAGCTAGACCGCCAGTCATGCCTGCCCCGACATTACGGCCGCAGTGCCCCAGTACCACAATCACGCCGCCGGTCATATATTCGCAGCAGTGATCGCCTGCTCCTTCGATGACCGCCTTCCCGAAAGAGTTGCGTACCCCAAACCGCTCGCCCGCTTGCCCGTAGGCAAACAACGTGCCGCCAGTTGCCCCATAGAGGCAGGTGTTACCGACAATCACATTCTCTGAGGGATCGTAGGCCGCTTCCGCAAAGGGTTTGATCACGATCTCACCCCCATTCATGCCCTTCCCGACATAGTCGTTGGCTTCCCCTTCTAAGTGGAGGGTTAACCCTGCTAAGGCAAAGGCTCCAAAACTCTGGCCAACACTGCCCTGGAAGTTGAGCGTGATCTGACCGCCAAAACCAGCATCTCCATACTTCTGGGCGATCGTTCCAGAGACTCGTGCCCCAACCGATCGATCAGTGTTGACTACTTTGTAGGTTTTACTGACGGTGCCCTGCTCCCGAATGGCAGCTTGAATGTCTGGATCGGCCAGAATTTGATCGTCCAATACTACGCCATTGCTGTGAACAGTGCCATGTTCCAACCAACTGCGATCGGTACGAGTGTCTGGCAATTGAGTCAAACAATCCAGGTTCAGGGCTTGCGTTTTGGTGATTCGGACATTCTCCCGCACCTTCAGCAAGTCAGCCCGACCGATCACTTCCTTCAAGGAACGATACCCTAGGCGAGCAAGTAGCGATCGAACCTCTTCAGCCACAAAGTAGAAGAAATTCACCACATGCTCCGGAGTACCGCTAAACCGTTGCCGTAGTTTCTCTTGTTGCGTGGCTACACCCACCGGACAGTTGTTCGTATGACAGATTCGAGCCATGATGCAACCTTCCGCGATCATGGAGACTGAGCCAAAGCCAAACTCCTCTGCCCCCATTAAGGCCGCCATCAGCACATCCCAGCCGGTTTTCATGCCGCCATCAGCCCGCAGCAACACCCGATCGCGTAGTTTGTTTTGCATGAGGGAACGATGCACTTCCGTCACCCCCAGTTCCCAAGGTACGCCTGCATGTTTGATCGAACTCAGAGGAGAAGCACCTGTACCGCCATCATGTCCAGAAATTTGGATGATATCGGCATTTGCCTTGGCGACCCCGGCCGCTACGGTACCAATGCCCACTTCAGCCACCAGCTTCACGGAAACCTGAGCCTGGGGATTGATCTGGTGCAGATCGAAAATCAACTGTGCTAAATCTTCGATCGAATAAATGTCGTGGTGGGGCGGTGGCGAGATGAGGGTTACCCCTGGCTTCGATCGACGCAGCATTGCAATGTAAGGGCTGACCTTTTTACCTGGCAACTGCCCCCCTTCACCGGGTTTAGCCCCTTGGGCAATTTTGATTTCGAGTTGGCGGCCACTCATCAGATATTCTGGAGTTACCCCAAATCGACCTGAAGCCACCTGCTTGATGGCGGAATTCGCCGTATCGCCCGATCGCAACCCTTTAAGATGAGGAAAAGTTGCAGAACTCCCCGCCTGATCCACATCTTCCATGACTCGGAAGCGAGTCGGATCTTCACCGCCTTCACCCGAGTTCGATTTGCCGCCAATCCGATTCATGGCAATGGCTAGCGTTTCATGAGCTTCCCGTGACAACGATCCCAACGACATCGCTCCGGTACAGAACCGCTTGACGATCTCTTCTATCGGTTCAACCGATTCGATCGGAATCGACGGGCGATCACTCTTCAGATCGAGTAAATCGCGCAGGGCGGTCAGGGGACGATCCTCAAGATATTGCTGGTATAAAGCATAGTGATCGTAATTTTTCTCAGCCACCGCTTTATGGAGGTGCTTCGCCATTTCGGGGCTATTCATGTGATATTCACCACCGGGTTTGTAGTTGAAGAAGCCATAGTTTTCCAGCTTCTTCACCGTCAATTCCGGGAAAGCTCGCCTATGCAAGGTGATAATTTCCTGGGCCAGATCGGCCACCGTCAGCCCTCCCAAGCGGGAAGCGGTTCCCTTGAAGCCGAGATGCAGCAGATCGTCCCCAATCCCGATCGCCTCAAAGATTTGCGCCCCTTGATAGCTCGATAGCAGCGAAATTCCCATCTTGGAAAGAATTTTCAGTAACCCCGCTTCTATGGCTTTACGGTAGTTATACTGGGCTCCGGTCGGACTAATCTGACCGATCTTGCCGGTTTCCATCTGCTTTTGGGTTTTAGAACTGGCCCACCAGTGGCGCACCGTTTCCCAAGCTAAATAAGGGCAAATGGCACTTGCACCATAGCCAATTAGACAAGCAAAATGATGGGTGCTCCAGCATTGGGCCGTATCCACCACCAGTGAAGCTTTCATCCGTAGCCCTTGCCGAATCAAATGATGATGCACTGCGCCGATCGCCAGCATGGGAGGGATGTAGCTATACTCCGCATTTAGTTGAGTGGGCTCTCCCGTCGATGAAAACCGATCGCTCAGAATCAGAATTTTCTGACCTGCTCGCACGGCGGCCGTCGCCTGTTGACAGAGGTTACTCACCGCATACTGAAGCCCATCCGGCCCATCGGCAAGCTTGAAGAGGGTTGATAGGCTAGCCGCCGCAAATTCAGATTGACGCAGTTGTGCCAGTTCAGCGTCATTGAGAATAGGAGAATCTAACTTCAGCAAATGGGCGTACTCTGGTTGAGTATCCAACAAATTGCCGCGTTCACCTAGTTGGATCGAGAGCGACATCACCAAACTCTCTCGTAGAGGGTCGATCGCTGGATTAGTTACCTGAGCGAACCGCTGCTTAAAGTAGTCATAGAGCAGGCGTGGCTTGTCCGAGAGCACTGCTAGAGGAATATCATCCCCCATACAGAAGGTTGGCTCCTTGCCCTGAGAAGCCATCTCCTCCACGATCATCTCGACATCTTCGGTGGTGTAACCAAAGGCAATGTGTTGCCGCAGTAGGGTTTCTGCTTCAAGTTGACTGGAATCGGGAAAGGCTTGGGGCTGAAGCGTCTTGCGGTTTGCATCCAGCCACTGACGGTAAGGATACTGTTGGGCTACCTGCTGTTTGATATCCCAATTTTTCAAAATCTGATGATGTTCTAGATCGACGGCGATCGCCTGACCCGGTCCTAATCGCCCTTTCTCGACAATTTCGGTTTCTGGCAGCTCTACGACTCCGGCTTCCGACGAGACGACAATGAAACCATCGCGGGTAATGCTGTAGCGAGCCGGCCGTAAGCCGTTGCGATCGAGGGTGGCTCCTACTACCTTGCCATCACTGAAGGCGAGCAGGGCTGGGCCGTCCCAGGGCTCTTGAATCCCGCTGTAATATTCGTAGAAATCAATAATCTCTGGATGATCGGCCAGGTCAGGCTGATTCTGGTAGGCTTCGGGCACCATCACCATGATTGCCTCCAGCGGGCTTCTCCCCGATCGCACCAGTAACTCCATGACGTTATCCAGATTGGCAGAGTCACTGTTGTCTGGAATCACCGTGGGCTTCAGCAACTCGAGTTGCTCACCCCAGATCGGATGAGACAAATCGGCTTCACGCGCCATCATCCAGTTGATGTTGCCTAATAGCGTATTGATTTCGCCGTTATGCCCCAGGAAGCGCATCGGCTGAGCCAGCGGCCACTTCGGCATCGTGTTGGTGCTAAAGCGACGATGATAGATGGCAAAGACCGTTTCATAGGCAGGATTGGTCAAATCTGGGTAGAAACGACCGAGAATTTCCGATCGCACCATGCCCTTATAAACGATCGTGCGATTTGAGAACGAACAAATGTAGAGATCCTGGAGTTCAGGATGGGTGGCAACGTGGGCACTAATCGATCGCTGCACCCGCTTGCGAGCCAAATAAAGCTGTCGTTCCAGCGCATCGCCCGTGTGATCCGATTGCACCAAGATTTGTTCAATTTCCGGTTGGTTCTCGCGAGCTTGCACCCCCAACACCGCAGGTTGAGTCGGCACGACCCGCCATCCCAAAATTTGCAACCCTGCTGCTGCGACCGCTTCCTCCACAATCTGGCGGGCATATTGGCTGGCAGGTTCACGCGCTGGGAGAAACACCATCCCTACCCCTAAGCGATCGATCGAGGCTACGGTGATTTGTTGCTCAGCCAACCAGCTCTGTAATAGCCCCCAGGGTACTGCTGTCATTAAGCCAGCCCCATCGCCAGAGTCCTGATCGGCACTACATCCGCCCCGGTGTTCCATGCAAGTCACGGCTGTTAAAGCTTTAGCCACGATGTCATGGCTAGCTCGCCCCTGGCAATCGGCGATAAAACCCACCCCGCAAGCATCTCGCTCTTCCACAAGCCAAGGCTGACCGGCATATCCAACCGATGATGTTGTCTGATGATTCCAATGACTCTGACTCACGCTTGCAATACCCCCATGAGGTGACTAAAACCACGTAGACCCAAAACGCTCTCGAACTGAACCCTTGAAACAATAGCCCTTGACAAAATAACCCTTAAAAACAAAGCTCCCTAAAGCTGGATCGACAACCCAAAGCAGACCTGTTGTCTGGGATAGGTTGTATTGCTCACCGATCGGCATCGCGCTACAAGTTCGGCCAAAAACTTTATGAACATCGATCGGAGTTTCACGGTTTCCACACCATTTTTATGAAGTGCGAGACCTACAATAACAGAATCAAGATCCTGCTGTAGCGTGAGCCTTGACCACCACTCATGCTCTTGCCTCTTGCTCGCTCAAACTCCCATCCAGAAATTTGCTCAAGCATCGATTACAGATACTCTCGAACCACTCTGAATCCACTGGAGGCAATGATTAGCCTGACCGTCTGACTAGACTCTAAACCCTAGATTTAGGAGGCGCTAATCTAGGCAAGCCGATCCAAGCAATCATCAAAAGCAAAGCGATTCAATTGAGCGTATCAGCTTGACCTCCCTCCGGTTTCCAGCTCGAGAAACAAGTGACTCGACCGATACCTAGGGTAAACCGACAGGCTGAAATGAAGGGACAGAGTAAAAATATTATAAAACTTGCTTCATCTTGACAATCCCTTACATTCTCTCCCGATCGCCGCTGCCCGATCGCCGCTGCCCGATCGCCCTCTCCTGATCGCCTGTGCCTGATCAGTCTGCATGAACCCATGCTTCCAGTTGCATCATTACCCAGTTGCATCGCTGATTGATCCAACATTTTGATCCAACATTGATCCAAATTGAGCAACTCGATCGGCAATCATCGGGCGACTGCATGAGACGATCTCATCTTCCATTATCGGCTGGATCGAGGGATCACAAGGTGTTCCGATTAACTGTTTTGCAGTTGTTTCTAGTACCCTTGCCCTCCAGATTCATGCTCTCTAGATTTCGTGCCCTCCAGATTCATGCCCTCTAGATTTATGCTCTCCAGGTTAGCGCCTCAGAGTTTGGACTGCTGTTCCTTGCTTCGACTGGCTCTTGCCTTGGAAACCCCGTAAAACGATTTGTTAACAGATCTTCCCGATCGAGGCGATCGTGAGAAATTCTGGAAAGACAGTGGCAAAAAAGACAGTGGCAAAAAAGACAGTGGGAAGCAAGACAGTGGGAAATCTCTTTTCTTTCTACTGACTACCCACCTGCCCCTGCATCCTGTGAATCTACTACATCCTGCGAATCCTGCACCGACCTTCTTCCACAACTGTTTCCATAACTGTTTTATGGTTCGATTAGCTTTTTGACCCTGCTGCGCTGCCCCGTCTCAGTCTGTCTGATGCCTCTCCCCGCTGCTTCCCCTGATTCATTGCCCTATTCTCCACTTGCATTAACTCCCTCCTTTACCCTCTTCCTTTACCCTCCTCACTAGACTCAACAGCCGTGGTTAGAGACCGAATTCGTCATCGACGGCGGCGGCATCGTCGAATGCAACAAGCTTATTTGCCGCGTTCTTCCTCCTTCGGGCGCTTCCAAATGGTGCTGATGTCGCCCCTGTTGGTCGTTGCGCTCTCCCTCACCCTGACCCGACAGCAGGGAAATGCCAACTCATTTCAGTCTCGTGTGTTGATGCCAGCGGCTCAGAGTCCGGCTTGGGTACCCACGATCGCTCAGTCTTCTATCCCCGTCACCATTACGCGGCAAGGGGGACAAGTGAAGGTGAATGGGCGCACCCTCTCGATTCCCTGGAGTCAGCGTCAAGATAGCTTGGGGGTGGCTGATGCAGGGTTGATCAGTGCGATCGGTGTAGACCTTCTGGATACTAATGACGGCAATCAACAACCGATCGCCTGGTATTCTGACCAACGTTCTACTCCTCTCATTCTCAGCTCCTGGCTCACCCAACAATATCGCTACCTGGATATTGGCACCCTGGCTCAGCAATTTGGTTGGCAGACCGAGATTCAGGGCACAACCCTACAAATTACGACTCCTGCGGCTCAAGTCATCACCCTGCGCCAAGGTTCGCAAACCTGGGGCGATCGAATCGTCGTGGATCTCGATCGGGCAACCCCCTGGCAAGTGGATGAACAGCGGGGTGAAACCATTGTGACGCTTGATGCTCAGATTGCACCGGCCTTAATTAGTGGCTTTCGGGGGCGAGCAGGCAAACAGATCAAAACCCTCAGCGTGGAAGCGAACGGCAATCGTACCCGCCTCCGGATCAGCCATAGCAATACATTACGCCCTAGAGTTTGGTCGCTCAATCATCCTGATCGCCTCCTGATCGATCTGCGTTCAGATGCCATGGTGGAACGGACGATCCAGTGGGCACCTGGAATTACCTGGCAGCAGCGCTGGGTGACGATCGGCAGTGGGCAGTTCCCTGTGATTGGGCTAGAAATTGATCCGACTCAGCCCGGTGTCAGTCTTAAGCCCATTTTGAGTAGCCCATCCGGCAATATCGGCACGGCTCCCTTGTTTTCAACTGCTCAGCGCTCCCAGGTGGCAGCAGCGATCAACGCTGGATTTTTTAATCGCAATAATCAGCTTCCCTTAGGAGCTATTCGCAATAATAGCCGCTGGATTTCTGGCCCAATCTTGAATCGAGGAGCGATCGGTTGGAATGAAACCGGTGATCTCAAAGTGGGGCACTTAAATCTTCAAGAAACGCTGACCACTGCGACAGGACAAAAAATTGTTCTGCAATCCACCAACAGTGGGTTTGTGGGGGCAGGGGTGGCGCGTTATACCCCCGATTGGGGCCGTCAATACACGCCGATTATTGATGCCGAAACGTTAATTACTGTCCGCAACAACCAGATTATCGATCGCAAACTGGTGGCGAAAGCGGGACAAATCAAATTAGATATTCCTACAGATGGCTATCTTCTCGTGGTTAGAGCTGATCAGGATCAACTCAACCTCCTATTGCCTGGATCACAGGTGCAAATTGAGGCCACCCTGCAGCCAGAGGCGTTTGATCAATATGCTCAAATTCTGGGGGCAGGGCCACTATTGATCCAAGATCGCCGGATGGTTCTAAATCCTGAGTCTGAACGCTTTTCAACTAACTTTATTCAAGAGGCAGCCGTTCGGAGTGTGATTGCCTCAACGACTGAAGGCACCTTACTGCTCCTAACCGTGAACAATCGTGCTGGAGGATCAGGGCCTACTCTGGCAGAGCTGGCTCAAATTATGCAGCGGCTCGGCGTAGTCAATGCGCTTAATTTGGATGGTGGCAGTTCTACCACCTTGTATCTAGGTGGACAGATCTTAAATCGTGCTTCTAGCAGTGCTGCCAGAGTTCACAATGGGATCGGTGTTTACATTCAGCCTTAACCTCGAATATTAACCCCGAATATTAACCCAATTTGAAGCACCCCTCTCAGTTGATGAAGAGACGATGTGCATCCTTCAGGATGACTGTCGGAAAACAGCAGAACTTGGGAACATTTTAATAGGGTTGACTTCAGATTTGGCATGTGGGCTATCTATGGCAAACATGAGCAAACATGCTGACTCGCAAAAGCTTAGTCACCTCGTTGCAGTCTATCCCTTGTCTTTGACTCGGTATTGCAATCATCCTAAGGAGAATTATTGTGGCTCAACCGAAAGAAAAAACTCAACCCGCAGCACTATCGTTGACCAATCCCACTATGCCGAAAGGCGTTGCGGCAACTGAACTGCGTCCTTGGGGATCTTTCACGGTTTTAGAAGAAGGGCAAGGTTATAAGATTAAACGGATCGAGGTGAAGCCTGGACATCGGCTTAGCCTGCAAATGCATCACCACCGCAGCGAACATTGGATCGTGGTGTCTGGTACTGCCAAGGTGCTGTGCGGAGAGAGCGAAAAACTGCTGTTCTGCAATCAATCGACCTATGTGCCGGCCTGTACAAAGCATCGCCTAGAAAACCCTGGTGTGATTCCCCTGGTGTTAATCGAAGTTCAAAATGGCGAATATCTGGGTGAGGACGATATTATCCGTTATCAAGATGATTATGCTCGTGGCTAGAGCAGACTGGACATAAAATTTGCTGTAACGAGACGAAATGATCGGAGAGGTGAGCCCAGGCTTGCCTCTTTTGCTGATTGGGTGCGCTGTTTAACCTGGAGCTGAGATTGAGTTGAGTTGAGTTGAGTTG
>JALOOM010000072.1 GCA_025454395.1 Elainella sp. Prado103 | reverse complement strand
CAACTCTAGATCGACAATGCCATAGGCAATTCCGATCGCCTGTGCTTGTTTATGACAGTGGATCGCGGCTTGAATATTGCCGGTTAACCAGTAGAGGTCACCCAAGATTCGATGCAAACGACCCAGGGTGGCTCCAGGTTGAATCTGGCGAATAATGCGATTAATCGCCGTGATCATCGGCTGCAATAGGCCCAAGAAAATTACAGCGGCCGCTGCTTCCCAATCTTGGATTTGCACATAATGATGATAGGCTTCTAGGGCTGTAATCGCTTCATCGATCGTATTAATCGCCGTGACATAGTGACTCCAAAAGGCGGCAGCATAGCGATTGGCAATCTCCCATTCATGGGCTTGATGCAAAAGTTCTACGGCTTTGACCTGGATGGTGGGATGCAAGCGATAACCAGTTTCCGTCGTTTCAATCAAAAATAGTTCGCGCAGAAACCGGACGATCCGCCGATGTTCATTGGGATCCACGTCCCACAGCAAAACTAACAATGCCTCTAGGGGGAGATGCACTACATCTTGCGAACGGTAGCACCCCAATCGACAGAGTAACCGATAGGCTTCTGGATAAAGCTGGCGCAGACGGATAAAATGGCTATCTACTAAACTTTCGAGATCGGTTTCACCGAGTAGATCGGTTTGGTGACTTTGCCAGTAGGTGGCTAAACAATTTTGATGATCAAGCCGAATAACACTACTGAGGATGGTCATGGCCTTGGCATTGCCTCGGTAGGCTGCGTGCATTTGTTGTAAGGCGGGAGTAGACTGCTTCACCCCATGGCGATCGAAAAAGATTTGCCAGGCTGCCACATCTAGACTCGCCAGGGCATAGGGTGAAACGGTGACATTGAGTTCGTGCAGTGGTTCTCGGCTGGTTACTAAAGTCACAGACCGAACGCTGGGATCGGCTAACACTTCCAGGAGTGCTGCATACTGACGATGTTCTGCCAACAATTTTCCCTGGCGATCTAACGCCGGTTCCAGGTTGTCGATCAAAATACCAATTTTAATGGGTTTGCCATTGACTGTACCTTGGCGCAGGCATTGCCGCAATCGTTCTAGTGAAAGGCTAAAACTGCATCCAGGCTGCTCACCTAAATATCGCTGGAGCCACTCATGCACAATATTTTCGGCAACAGTGAGATTGCGCGTTTCTTTCGCCATCCAGCATTCTAAGACGAGATCAAACCCTTGCTGGTGCAAAAACTGCCGAGCTAACGTGGTTTTACCCAGCCCACCCGATCCCAAAATGGTGATTACTTTGGCACCCGATCGCACAAGCATTGCTAAATCAGCCATGGACTGATCGCGTCCCACAAACGTAAATTCAGCCGTCAATTCAGCCGTCAATTCAGATTGTTCGGCTGGAAACGTTATGGCAGACTGGTAAGAACCAGGTGAACTGCTTCCTGCTCCACCGCTTCCTGCTCCACTGCTTCCTGCTTTAGCGATTCCGGTTCTAGTGGTGCCGGTTCTAGTCCCTAGATCTTCAGGATCCGTCTTTTTAGTACCTGTCTTTTTAGTACCTGCCTCTTTAGTGCCTGTCTCTTTAGGGCTCGTCTCTTCCGTGCCTGTCTCTTCCGCAACGATTTCCTGCCACTTCAAACCCAACAACTCACAGCAAGTCTTAAAACTTTTGACATAAATGGGTTGGCGTTGAATCAACCGTTGCCAGGTTTCGGCAGCGATCGGATTGGAGCCCGCTTCTTCGTCTGAGGCAATCACAACGATCGGGGGCTGACTGGTGGTTGCAGATTGGGATTGTTGCAGCACCCAACCTTTACGTCGCCAAGCCTGCTGAATCTTTTCTAAGCCCGATAGCGAAGCTTGCAGCAAAATCGTTGGCTCTACCCAGAGTGTAATGCCTTTTACCCCAACCACATCCACCCACTCACCGGCTGGAATGCTGATTTGCTCCAAGCAACGCGCTGACCACCAAGATGCCTTGAATTTGACCCGCCCAGTTCGACCTGGCAAGATTGGTTGCTCAACAATGGCTCGTCCAATTGACCGCAGGGGCAGTCCAGGCTGGGAACTCGCGGCAAGACTACCATTCGATCGATTGGGCGGGTGGGGGTTAGGCAGGGCATTGTGACGATTAAACCTCATCTGCGCAGATTCCTTTGGCAACGAGGGTGAACACGAACTTTCAGGAAGGGAATACTTGCTTATTGGTTAAGTTTTCGCAAGTTGGCTCAATTTATTTACGTAAATTTAAGTCGATCATTTAAGCCGATCATTTAAGTCGATCATTTAAGTCGATCGAGACCAAGGGGTTGGTGCATCGGTGCATCGCTTTTTTGACGCTTTATCCCGATCAGGGTGATCAGGGTCAGAGTCGGTACCCGTGTCAAGGTGCAACGGGAAACAAGCAGAAGCGCAAAATTGTCATACTTGATGAAGAAGCATACTGTGATCGCATCAAGCAGATATGCATCCCTGAGGCTTCTATGGCTGAATCTTAGATTCTATTCTCCAGGATTTCTTCTTTTGTGAGGTTTCGCTGCATGTCTACGGGTTTTGGGTTTCTCTCTGCTAGTGGTGACAATAATAATTCTTTTGCAAGTGCTCAATATATAGGACGGCTTGGAACTGATCTAGATATTTCTGGCAGACTCGGAAATCGCAGCTTCATGGGTGGCTTTTTTGTGATCGATCAGGTGGACTATTTCCTGTTTGAAGTTGATAGCCGCCGCAATGTCGTCATCAGTAATGACGATGAAGAGGTGACGGTGCGGCTGTATGACGACCAGCGCCGACTGATTAGTAATCTCTCTGAGGATAGCTATGGGGGGGATTATGCCCGTGATCGCGGCTTTGCAGAAGGACTAGCGCTTTCCCTGCCAGAAGGCTTTTACTATCTGCGGGTTAGCAATGACGGAGATCTGGATGACTATGAAATTGATTTTGATGCTGCCATAGACTCAGACTATAGCCTCAGTGATGCCCGTCCGTTAGAGGAGATTAACTGTTCTCGTCGGTTGCAAGGGCGGGTAGGCGAGTTAGATTTTGGCGATAGCTACCAGTTTCGCCCCGGCCGACCCGGTACGTTCACCCTGACTCAAACGGCGACGAGTCCGACTGTCGAACTGCAACTCTACGACGAGGATCGCGATTTGATTGATGCCAGCACCGGCCGAATCCAGGAAAGCCTGGATGACGATCAAGACTATTACTTGCGTGTTTCTGCTGAAGATAATAGCCGCGAACGCAACTACACCATTACCCTGACTCCAAACCCCAGCTACCAGGGTACCAACGGTCGCGATCGATTGCAGGGTTGCGCCGATGATGAGAAGTTAGAGGGTTTGCAAGGGGATGATCGGCTGTTGGGACAAAAAGGCAACGATCAACTGTTAGGAGGAGCGGGCGATGATCAGTTAGAGGGTGGCAATGGCGACGATTTATTGAATGGCGGTCGGGGTCGCGATATCTTGTTTGGGGGCAAAGGCCGGGATCGATTTGTGCTCCTAGGTAACAATAATGGCGATCGAATTCGTGACTTTCAAGATGGCATCGATCGGCTCGATTTGCCCGATCGAATTCCTTTAAATAGTGTTGATATCCTGCAAAAAGGACAAAATACAGTATTGCAAGCCGGTAAAAACGAAATTGCCGTCTTGGTCGGAGTTGCTGCCAACCAAATTACGGCAATTGATTTTATCTGATCGATTCGGTGCTGAGGTGGGCTGATCGGGATCGATCGCTGCACGCTGCTATTAGATTGCTAAACCTGCCCCTCTGAATTCAACCTCTGAATTCAACCTCTGAATTCAACCTCTAAATTCAACCTCCAAATTCAAATTGCTAGCCGATCGAGGCTTCGGGTTGCCGACGCTTAACTAGCTTCAAGGCTCCAAGGCTAGCCAAAGATAGAAGCACCATGCTGGGTTCGGGCACCTCAACGGGTTTTTCTTCTTTGGGTGGAGTGGGATCAACCACCACGGGCGGCACGACGGGTTCGTCAGGATTGTCGATCGGGGGTTCGTCAACAGGGGGTTCGTCAACGGGGGGTTCGTCTGGCGTTTCAGGCGGATTGACCACGACGGGCGGCATTATCGGGGTATCACCGACCAGCTTACTGCTGCCTCCCCGATTTTTGGCGGTTGTACCCACGCTGGTCATCCGGATGCCGAAATTCTGCTCTCCAAAGTCTGCCAGAGAGAGGGCACGGCTGGAATGGGAAAAGGTAAAAATGGCAGAACGTACATCATCTTTTTTCTCACCAGGGGTACCGACATCAATGCCGATATCGAAGTCGCCGCCGCTGCCATTGATGTTATTGCCCTGCCCAAGATCAGAAACTGAGTTCGCCTGCTTGATAACCTTAGTAATATTGTCGCCAGTAATTTGTAAACCGCTCAGCAACGACTCATCTTGGATGTGCAGAAATAGTCCGCGAAGGTCAGCAAAGAAGCCATCTGCAACATCAAACTTCAATTGCACCTTTCCGGCTCCAGCGCTTTCATCATCCATGGTGATGTTGAAGTTCACTGGGGTTGATCCCCCATTCAGGGTTAATTTCGATTGGTCGAAGGTGAACGAAGCCGCCTGAGCGCTACCTGATGTCAATGCAGTGAAACCAAGCACCGCTGAAGCTGCTACGAGCCAACGCTGCAAAAACTGCTGTTCCATAATTTGTAATTCCACCAAATTTCGTGCTCATTGAACAGCTTACCCACTGAACTCCTGAAATGTAGGTAGCAAATTTTCAGATTTACCAAAAGTTCTTTCTAGGATTTAGCTTGTTATAAATACTGAGCTTTCCCTCGCATGACTCGTAATAATACTGAGCTTTTAATTTTCGATATCCTTTGAAGTCATCTCTTTAAGCAAGTTTTTGGCAGACTCTTTCTCAAGAACTTGGATAAGACACGAGTAAACTGCGACCAGGATAGCTCTGAACGATCTGCCAAATTCTACTGAGGTCGATCGATCGGGAATGAGCCACGCTAAGAGTATTCCACTACAACAGCAATCTGCAAATAGTTCATATGTCCTCCCCCTCTGGAGTTCCGATCGCTGCGGTACAAGCGATTCAATCCAAGCGATACACTGATGCGATCCCGCTGCTGGAGGCTTTTTGCCGCCATTCACCTGGATCGAGTAAAGACCACTTCCAAGCGCAAATCTGGCTTGTGAAAGCCTACCAAGCGACTGGGCAAATCGATCGAGCAGTGGTGCTCTGTCGGCAAATGAGCCGGAGTACCCATCCCAAAATTCAAGCTTGGGCCCAGCAAGCCCTCATCGCCTTGTCTGCCCAGCCTGCTGGATCTGCCCAGTCTTTTGAATCTGCCCAGCCGTCTGAGCTGTCCAACCTTGGTAGCGTGCAAGACCCTGCACCAACAGGTGCTGAACTTGAAGTTTCTGAATCGGAACCTACTGTCATCGAATCGGCTCAGGCTGAACCCAGTTATTCTCCCCTTTCGGCAGAAGCAGCCACAGCAGCTCTCGCCGCCGGGAACCGCGCCCTTAAGCAGGGAAACTATGCAGCAGCGATCGAGCAATTAGAAGCATTTTGCTATGGAGTCGAGCCTAGCTTTAAAGACTATGAGCAGGCCCTAACCTGGTTAGCCAAAGCCTATAAGAATCAGGGTCAGCCCGATCGAGCGATCGTTCTATGTCAAAAGCTGGTACATAGCGACAAGCCATTTATTAAAATTTGGGCAGAGCAATATTTACAAGCCCTCGCTCCCAGTCAAGCGGCAGAAGCGGCAGAAGCGGCAGAAACCAGAGAGTCCAACCGCCAAGGAACCGGTCATCCAGAGGAGCAGCCAGAGCCACAGAGCCACTCCCAACTGGGCTCTCAATCTCCTAGTTTTGCTCAGAACAAAAACCAATCGCAGCGCCCCCAAGACCAGAATGTTGCCCGACTTCCTAAAGCTGGACGATCGGCCAAACGGGGAGTCAGCCTGACAATGCCAGGAGTTGCGAGTAACTTAGCCCTCTCTTCTACAGTAACGATCGGGCTAATGTTCGGCATGGTGTTAGTCACAACCTTAAGCTTACTGTTCATTCAAGGGCAGGAAAATCCTCTGGCGGGGCTGATCAGTGCTGGCTTGATTACGCTGATTGTCAACTTGGCGATTTTTCTGTTTGCCCCTTCGATCATGGATATGGTGCAACGCTGGTTGTATGGCACGCGCTGGGTTGACCTGTCAGAAGTAGAACGCCATAGTCCTGAGTCTGCTCGAGTGTTGCGTATCGTTTGCCAAGAGAAAAAAATTCAGATGCCTCGTTTGGGCATTATTGATGACCAAAACCCTACGGCTTTTACCTATGGTTCTTTTCCCAACAGTGCCCGTCTGATTGTCAGCCAAGGGTTATTTACCTATTTAGATGATGACGAAGTAGCCACGGTGTATGCCCATGAGTTAGGGCATATTGTGCATTGGGATTTTGCCGTCATGACTCTCGCTTCAACCCTCGTGCAAATTTGCTATTTAATCTACATTTACGCACGCGAGGTGTCCGATCGACTAGGAGATAGTGATGCCGCTAAGAAAATTAAAGGTGGTGCTCAGAGCGCCGTGATCATGGCCTACGTTTTCTACGTAATCGGCGAGTACCTGCTACTATATCTATCCCGTACTCGTGAATATTATGCTGATCACTTTGCAGCCGAGATTACCGGTAACCCAAATGGATTGTCACGCGCTTTAGTGAAAATTGCTTACGGCATTCTGGAAGAAGGAAAACGAGCTGAAAAACCGAGTAAGGTGCTCAACGGTACCAGAGCCTTAGGCATTGCTGATCCCCGTGGGGCAACGATGACTGGCACTGCCTATCGAGTTGCGACTGAACCAGAAAAAGTTGGGCAAGTGTTCCTCTGGGATATGTTTAATCCTTGGGCTAGCTGGATGGAATTAAACTCAACCCATCCTTTGACTGGTAAACGAGTACGAGCGCTGGCGAACTATGCGGAGCAACTGGGATTGGCTACCGAATTTGATATGGCCCGTGTGACGCGAGCAGGGAAATCCCTCAACAAACGCAAGCTATACCGCAATTTCCTGATCGATCTATTGCTCTACTGGGCAGAATGGCTCGGTGGCATTGCTGGGTTGGCGATCGGCGGCATTTTGGTGAGCACCCAATCTGTAGAAATGAATGTCGTAGTGCTGACCCTGGCTCTGTTTGGTTTTGGTGTAGGCTTGTTGTGCAAAACCTTCGTGATGTATCCAGCCCTGAATCGGGTGCCGGAAATGGATGTGTTGCTACTGATGTCTGACCCCTATGCCAGCCCTTTGCGGGGGAAGCCGGTTCGGTTAGATGGGCAGGTGATCGGACGGGGTGATGCGGGCTATCAGTTTGGCTCAGATCTCAAAATGCAGGATCGGAGTGGCATGGTCTACCTCCGCTATACATCCCGATTCGGAGCGATCGGCAATTTTCTATTTGGAATGACTCAGGCAGCTAGCTTTGTCAACCGTGAAGTTGAAGTGACTGGCTGGTTTAAACGCGGCATTATGCCATGGGTGGAAATGAGCCGCATGGATTGCCCTGAAAAATGGAATGTCTCTAGCTATCCCCGATTTTGGGCCCTGTTCTTAGCAATAGGCGCGATTGTTTTGGCGTTTGCCTTACCAATGCTGATCCCTTTCTAGTGAACAGCACCGTTCTCGCTACGGCGCTGCTTGAACAGATCAGAGGATCCTAATCTACTAGATAAAAGTGATGATGTGCTAGAGCCAGAGTCCGGGGAAGGCGAGCGATTTCAACCGATTGTCCTATCCCGCTCCCGTCGGCATCAAAGGACAACATCCCCGTTTGAGGACTGTAAATAAACCGATCGCGGCGATCGAGGGCAACTTCACCCCGGCAAAACTGATCTCGTTCTAGGATGCCTCCCGATCGGAGTCCGTTGAAGCCACTAGCCGAAATCACAAACCAATCCGACAAAACGGAAAAATCGACAATTCGATCGCCGCCTTCGCGACTATGACGGTAGAAAAAGCGGTCGTAACCCGCCCCTCCCGCCATATGATCGCGTCCCATCCCCCCTATTAATTGATCGTTGCCCCCATCTCCGCTTAAACGATCGTCGCCGCCATGGCCTACTAAAATATCACTTTCTGCGGTGCCCAATAGCCGATCAGCCATCTGCGTGCCCAACCGCTCAATCCCACTCATCCGATTGATGGGCCACGCGCTGATCACGGTCTCTGAGGCTTGATCGCCTGGAGCCATTTCTCTGCCTGTTGAGTGGATCGGAAGAGGGATTTTGTTCTCAGTCCGAGTTTCGAGCTGGTCGGGCTGCGCCGATCGAGTTAAGGACGCAACTTGGAACTTCGGAGTCGATCGAGCAGCCGATTGAGTTGAGGCATGTTCCAGTAAAGGGTCGGGCTGCGCCGTCCAATCCGGGAGATTGAACCGAGAGTGCAACATAAATGAACAGTCCTCCGTAGATTTTAGGAAACACGAGATCGGGAAATCATCAGCCCGGAAAACACTGAGAGAACTAAAGACTGATAACCCGCTTGTGACGAATTAGAGCAGCGTTAGTGTTGAGCCGGATCCAGAATCATGGTGCGTATCTGCCAACTCAGCCTGACAAATTCGCTACCTCGATCAGTGTTCCCTTAAATCGAGCTTAAGTAGTTTCACGACTCAAGGTTTCGATAAATTTACGGAAAATTTAAAGTGAGGCTGATGCCGTCTCAGTCAAACTGCGGTAATGGCGGTATACGTAGTAGTCACAGCTCATCTAATACCGTTTCTGGTAACAAGTCTGGTAAATCTGGTAACAAAGATGAGGCATAGAGCCGCGATCGATGGAGTTCTAACCCATCATCGGTGTGTAGCAACCAGGATTGTCGCCAAGAGAGAGAGGGTCGCCAACTGGTACAGCAAATACTGAAACTGAGTAAATCTGCGATCGGTAATAACCACCAGTTCCGTTGCAGGGCAGGTTCTTGTAGACACCCCCGTCCCACCCCAAAAGCCAATCCAAACCGCAAACTCCACAGGGATAGACCACAGAACCAACCCAGCTCACCGCACCCCAGTCCCAGCCCCAGCTCCAGCCCTAGTCCCAGCCCCAACAACGGTAGACTCGTAATCATTCCGTAATACAGCCTTGAGCGATCGGTTAACCCCTTGAGGCTCTGAAGCTGATGTTGCCAAACCTGTTGCAGTGAAGCGGGTCTCAACTGGATTTCCACGACATAGGGCGAGAGCAAAGCCCGATATCCTATTTGGGCTAGTTGCGATCCCAGTGAGCAGTCTATCGTCGATTCCGGGGTGATGGCTTCGAATCCACCCAGCAGTAGCAACACATCCCTCCGAATCGCGAAAGTGTCACCTACCGGCAACTGGAGATGGGCTGAACGACGATCCATCAGCATGAGTGGATGCCAGATGGTGGCCGTCATCAGTGCTTCTAGTCTGTTGCCCCAAGTCACCCAGTTCATGCGGCGATCGGTGATGCGGCGATCGGTGATGCGGCGATCGGTGATGCAATGAGTTACTGCCCACTGATCGGCTTGCGATCGGAGCGGACAGGAAACCAGACCAATGCCCGGATAGCGAAAAGGTTGAACCATCTGCTGCAAGTAGTCTGCTCCGACCCGAATCTCAGGGGCAGACACCACCAGCAACCCATACTGAGCAGCCGCCATCGCTTGAGACAACAGGGGGGTTCGAGCAAGGCAGGTCATTTTCTGCTCACTCACGACGAGTTGTATCTCTTGTTCCGGAAACTGCTGCATCAATTGCTGCACAACCTCAAGCGCCGCAAAATCTGTGGAGGATACGGCAAATATGATTTGATAGTGCGGATAATCTTGCTGGCAGAACGATCGCAAGTTGGCATAAAGATCGGGATGGAGAGTTTCGCCCTGGTTGTCCCGGTTCCGATTCACTAAACCTTGATCGCCCAAATCATGCAGCGGCAGTAATAAGCTGAGTTTGGGGTGGAACTCGTGATCGATCTCAGGGGAAGCATGGAGTTGATAGTCGAACGCGGCCCAAAGGGCAGAACCATAGAGCCAGACTCCAAGGCTCAAGATCATGAGTGCGATCAGGCTAAAACTCAGTGTGAATAAGAACGCAGATGAAGTAACCATGGAATCACCGATCAAAAACCAACCCTCTGGTTGCAAATCTGGTTACAAAGTTGCAAATCTGGTTGCAAAACAGTACCAAATGAAGTAGCGGACTAGCGCGGTGGCAGGCACCCGATCGAGCACGATTAGCACAATTAATCGCAACATGATACTCATAAAATCGGGATTTGAGCCATTTTTGCTCTGTGAAGCTTTATCAACTTGAGGGATTGACCTTGATTGACCTTGATTGACCTCATCCTTTAGCCTGCCTGCCGATTAGCCTGCCTGCCGATTAGTCCTCCTGCCGATGGCAGCCTGTTTGTCTCTTTCCAGATGCAAGTCGGCTGGTCAGCAAAATGATTGGAAAAAATGATTAGGAAACAGGTGAGAATTGGTAATGACTGAGATGCTCCCATGAGATGCTCCCAGAAAACACTCATCAAGGCTTTGAGGACAGACCCATGGCAGATGCCGATTTACAATCCCGATCTGAATCCCAATCACACTCTAAAAACGTGTTAGGCGGTCAGCTAGAAGTCTGCTGCACGAACCCGTTGACTGGCTTTTACCGAGACGGCTGTTGCGAAACAGGGCCGGA
The DNA here is from genome assembly GCA_025454395.1 of Elainella sp. Prado103. Classification (GTDB taxonomy): domain Bacteria; phylum Cyanobacteriota; class Cyanobacteriia; order Elainellales; family Elainellaceae; genus Elainella. Next base: position 15,662 of record JALOOM010000072.1, on the reverse strand, counting down.
TGATCGAGGCGTGCATGTGGTGTGTGCCCAAGTGACATCTGCTTTCCTCAACTTCACTCGCGATCGAGGCAATGATTTGAGTACACCGATGCCAATGTATGGCTTTCCCGGACTGAAACCAGGGGATCGATGGTGTTTATGTGCCTCCCGCTGGCAGGAAGCATTTGAAGCCGGAGCCGCACCACCTGTCATTTTGGCTGCTACGCACGAAGCTGCGCTAAACTATGTGGCGATCGAAGACTTACAGCGACATGCTTTAGATATTTAGCCTGAGATATTTAGCCTGAGATATTTAGCCTGCCTATTGCATTGACCCATTGCCCCAGAAAATTGCATGAGGATTAACTGCGTGAGGATTAACATGGTAAAAACGCTACTGTTCTCTATGACTGTGCTACTGAGCTGCTGGCTCCTCCCTGCTCCAGCCTTTGCTCATACCGTCCAAACCGACTATCAACTGGTTGCCGATGGGCTGCAAGTACAGTCTACCTTTAGCACGGGTGAAGCTTTTCAGGGCGCGATCGTGAAGGTATTTGCACCCAATCAATCCGATCAGCCCTGGCTAGAAGGAACCACGGATGTCGATGGCAAATTTAGCTTCCAGCCTGATCAAGCGATTGCAGGGGAGTGGTCGGTGGAAATTGGCGAAGGTGATCATGGAGATATTCTAAGTGTGCCAGTTAACGCTCAGGGAGTAGATGTTGAGGCAATCAGTCAAGCTCCCGATCTACCCCATGTCCATTCTGATTTAGTTGCCACAACCCATACTCCTAAACCGGCAATGACCTCCCAAGGTGGCAAGCAGATGATTGTCTGGGGTGCTGTGTTGGGGGGAGTTGGAACGAGTTGGTGGATGAGAAGGCGGCGGCGATAGACCAATCCGAGATGCAGGATTCGTCATGAATCCATGGTAAATCCAGAATGGATGAGTGATGAATCCAGAATAAATCCGTAAGAACTAGAGGCGATTGGGCTGCATGTGGTTGGGATAGCCTCTGATCGGTTTGGCAGCAGGCAGTTGGTAAGTCAGAACTTTACTGTTTTGTTTTTTTAAGCCCACCATTGCCTCGGCTAGCTTCACACCAGCCGCAACAGCATCAATAATCGGAATCCCAAGCCGCTCCTCTAGCTCCAAGTCTAATCGACTCATGCCAGCACAACCCAAACAGAGGGCTTCAGCTTTATCCTGCTCGATCGCTAGCCGTCCGGCGATTTCGAGGGCTTCGATCGTACTGTGGCGAGCTGTTTCCGTTTCGATCACCGGAATACCAGTGGTGCGAATAGAAACGCAACGATGCGAAAAACCAGCCCGATGAACCGTTTGATGGATCATATCCAGGGTGCGGTGCTGAGTTGTGACGATCCCCCAACGAGCAGCTACCATGTTGGCAACATACATGCTGGCTTCCGCGATCCCAATCACAGGCTTGGTCGTAATCTCACGGGCTGCTTCTACGCCAGGATCACCCCAACAAGCAATCACAAAGGCATCAACCTGATCTTTCGCTAGAATAATCGTCTCCAGGATCGACGGAATCGCCAAAAATTCATCATAATATGACTCAATCGATTCTGGGCCGGCTTGAGGTTGCGTGGTCATCACCTCTGTGTGGGGTGATCGAGCTGCTTGTGCTGATTCATCAATCCCCTGGGTCATGGGAGCAAAAGTGTTGCCATTGATGACTTGAATACGGATGGGTTGCATAGCTTGAAAAAGACAAATCCAAATGGGATTAGTTTAGGGCATTTGTGAGTAGTTGAATCGAAGTAGCACCCATTAAAGCTTTGGCTAGCCCCTTTAATCATCTATCTTGAGTTATCGTTCGAGCGTTTAACTCAATGACTTCATAATTCTAGACAATATTGACGATGATATTTTTCGGAAAAGCTGGTTAGTTCTGTGGGGTTATGAGTAGTAGCTTTGATTGATCTGAGATTAATTCATTCTTTCATTGCTTCACGCAGTCATACATCGGACTGTATACTGCTTCGTCGCCCTGCCCCCAGGAGTGATTATGAAAAGATTACTTCTTCTCCCTCAATCGGACTCTCCAATCGTCATTTGGCTGGTCATTATTTTCACTGCCAGTAGTCTTGCCACTTGTAGTCTTGCCACTTGTAGTCTTGCCACTTCAAACGCTCTTCTGCTCACCAGGGAATCGCCACCGCTTCTGGAGAGTCAAAACACACAAGACACAACGGTTGCGATCGAGCTACCAATTCGTGAACCTCATCCGACAGAATGGCTGCGATCGGTTCGTCGGGATGTTGGTTAGATCGGCTCACCGAAATTGGCTCACCGAAATTGGCTCATGGGTACATGCTCAAACTAGGTCATGCTGGAATTTTTGGGGTTTATAGAGTAATTTAATTCTTGCCCCTTTCGTTTGCTGATGCATGGAGCGCGCCATGATTCCTGGAGAACTGTTGATCGAACCGGGTGAAATTGAGCTGAATGCCGGTCGGCCGACCCTTACTCTGACCATAGCCAATACGGGCGATCGGCCGATCCAGGTGGGTTCCCACTTTCACTTTTTTGAGGTGAATCGAGCTCTCAGCTTCGATCGACAACAAGCGTATGGGATGCGGCTAGACATTCCAGCCGGAACAGCCGTGCGGTTTGAGCCTGGTGATCAGCGGGAGGTCGCACTGGTGCCGTTGGTCGGGAGTCGTCAGGTCTATGGCTTGAATGGACTGGTTAATGGGGCTATAGATGATCGCCCATCAGAGGATCGGACAGCGAATAGTCCTGAGACTTCTGCCTCAGCAGCAGAAAAGACAGCGAAAAAAGAGAAGAAAGGCGGCAAAAAGAAGAAATAGGTCGGACTGTCTTGCGGGTTTGTAGACTGTGAACAAGCCTACGTCTGCGAACAGTCTATTGCTTGCGAACAGCCTATGTCTGCGAACAGTCTATGTCTGCGAACAGTCTATGTCTGCGAACAAGCCTACGTCTGCGAACAGCCTACGTCTGCGAACAGCCTATGTCTGCGAACAAGCCTACGTCTGCGAACAGCCTATGTCTGCGAACAGCCTATGTCTGCGAACAAGCCTATGTCTGCGAACCAAAGCCTCCACCCCCTGGGGTTTCAATTACAAACACATCTCCAGGTTGCATGATGACTTCGGCTTTACCCGTCAAGGGTTCGATGGCACCATTTTGGCGTTCAATCCAATTACGGCCGATCGCGCCGGATTTCCCCCCATGGAGCCCGAACGGTGCAATCACACGATGTCCTGACAAAATTGCTGCCGTCATCGGTTCCAGGAAGCGAATTCGCCGGATTACCCCGTTGCCTCCGCAATGCTGCCCTGCTCCACCACTTTGAGATCGAATCTGAAATTGCTCGATTTGCACCGGGAATCGCCACTCTAGCACCTCCGGATCGGTGAGGCGAGAGTTGGTCATATGGGTTTGCACGGCATCGGTACCATCATAGGTGGCACCCGCCCCAGAACCGCCACAGATGGTCTCGTAGTATTGGTAGCGATCGTTGCCAAAGGTGAAATTGTTCATCGTTCCCTGAGCGGCTGCCATCACCCCCAGTGCTCCATAAAGGGCATTTGTGATGGCCTGAGAGGTTTCTACATTCCCGGCCACTACTGCCGCCGGAAACTGCGGATTGAGCATGGAACCAACCGGAATAATCATTTCCAGAGGTTTCAGACAGCCTGCATTGAGGGGAATTTCGTCCTCGACGAGGGTTCGGAATACATAGAGCACGACTGCTTTGCAGATGGCGATCGGAGCATTCATGTTATTGGGTTGCTGGGCAGAAGTACCGGTGAAGTCAATTTTGGCATTGCGCATTTGGCGATCGATGGTAATTTGCACTTGAATTTGGCTACCGTCATCCAGGGGATAGGTAAACTGCCCGTCCTGAAGGGTTTCAATCACCTGACGCACTGCAATTTCAGCGTTGTCTTGAATATATTGCATATAAGCTTGCACCGTCGCTAAACCATAGTGAGCCACCATACGACGCAATTCATCCACACCGCGCTGATTAGCCGCAATCTGGGCTTGCAAATCGGCCAGATTCTGGCTGGGATTGCGTGCTGGATAGGCTCCAGCAGTGAGTTGCTCCCACAAGGCTTGCGATCGAAATTCTCCCCGTTCAACAAGCTGAAAATTATCTAACAAAATGCCTTCTTGATCAATCGAGGTACTATAGGGAGGCATAGAACCAGGAGTGATTCCGCCAATATCGGCATGATGCCCTCGGGAGGCTACATAGAAGATCGGCCGATCGCTGATAGTGTACTGATCAGGCGCAGGATTGAGAAAGACAGGGGTGATGACGGTAATATCCGGCAAATGAGTGCCACCATTATAAGGATTGTTAATTGCAAAGACATCACCCGGTTGGAGATCATGACCTCGTTGAGTGATGAGGCTGTTGACACTCTCTCCCATCGATCCGAGATGTACAGGAATATGGGGCGCGTTCGCAACCAGTTGCCCTTGCTGATCAAAAATGGCGCAGGAGAAGTCCAGGCGCTCCTTGATATTGACTGAATAGCTGGTGTTCTGTAAGGTGACTCCCATCTCTTCCGCGATCACCATCACCAAATTATTGAAAATCTCCAGCAGGACGGGATCGGGTTGCGCAGGTGGAGGTAAATGTTCTGTCGTTGCGCATGTTGGTTCCCCAGGGTGGCCAACATCCTGCTGAGGTTTAGACAGGATGAGCTGATTTTGCGGGGTCAATTCTGCCACCCAGCCTGGTTCAATAACGTTAGTGCTAGTGGACTCAATGATCAGAGCCGGGCCAGGAATTTGATCATTTCTACAAAGGTCACAGCGCTGAAACACAGGAGCTTGGTGCCATTGACCCTGGGTGTAGAGGGGCACGGTTTGCAGGGGTTGAAGGGGTTGATTGCGATCGGGTGCCAGCCCAGCAACCGTCGGTGGGTTGGTTTGACCTATCACTTCAATCGAAACGGATTCAGCCATCAGCGGCTTCTCTGGTAATTTAAAGCCATAACGCTGCTGGTATGCTTGTTCGAACTGAGTAATCATGCTGGATAGATCAGCGCGATCGATCGGTAAAGTCGAATCTGTCCCTTCATATCGGAGATGCAGCTTTACCACCACCTGCAATTGTGCTTCTCCGACACCTTGGGCCTGTAGCTCTTCCTTGCCAGCCGCAATTAAGGGAGCGATTTGCGCCTCAAGCTGCTGCAACAGAGGATCAGTGAGGGGAGCTTCGATCGCCTGTTCTCGTACCGTCGTTAAGTCTGCCAAACCCATGCCGTAAGCAGACAACACCCCTGCATAGGGATGGAGAAAAATTTGTTGCATTCCCAGTGCATCAGCAATCAGGCAAGCATGTTGCCCCCCTGCCCCCCCAAAACAGCAGAGGATATATTCAGTGATATTGTAGCCACGCTGAACGGAGATTTTCTTGATTGCGTTCGCCATTTTATCAACTGCAATGGCTAAAAAACCGGCCGCCACCTGTTCGGAGCTGCGTCGATCGCCTGTTTGGGCTGCAATCTCCGTGGCCAGGGCAGCAAATTTTTGTTGAACGATCGCTCGATCAAGGGGCTGATCACCACAGGCTCCAAATACCTGGGGAAAAAAGTCGGGCTGGATTTTACCGAGCATAACATTGCAGTCGGTGACGGTCAGCGGCCCATCATGGCGATAGCAAGCTGGTCCTGGATAGGCTCCAGCCGATTCTGGCCCCACCCGATAGCGTACCCCATCAAAACTGAGGATTGACCCCCCGCCAGCGGCAACGGTATGAATTGCCATCATGGGGGATCGCAACCGTACTCCCGCCACTTCTGTTTCAAAGGTTCGCTCGTAGCTGCCATTGTAATGGGAGACATCGGTGGATGTGCCGCCCATATCAAATCCAATCATTTGGGAGAAGCCTGCCTGAAGACTAGTCTGTACAGCACCGACAATGCCACCGGCTGGGCCAGAGAGAATGCTATTTTTCCCTTGAAAGAATTGAGCGTTAGTCAAGCCACCATTCGACTGCATGAACATTAATTGAGGTGCATCACCGATCGAACCGCTTTGGGATAACTCGGTCGTAATCCGATCGACATAGCGCCGCAAAATTGGTGATAGATAGGCATCCACAACCGTGGTATCTCCTCGACTCACCAGCTTCATTAATGGGCTGACCTGATGGGAAACTGAAATTTGGGAAAAGCCAATTTGCTGGGCGAGGGCGGCAATCTGGTTTTCATGGTCGGGATACCGATAGCCATGTAACAAGACGATCCCACAAGCCCGAATACCCCGATCATAAGCAGACTGTAAATCTTGCCGGAGTGCATCAGCATCAATGGGCTGGAGTTCCTGTCCATGAGCAGTCATGCGCTCTCTAACTTCAATCACCTGTTCATAGAGCATTTCCGGTAAAACGATCTGTCGGGCAAAAATCTGGGGACGATTCTGGTAGCCAATCCGCAAAGCATCGCGAAACCCCTGCGTGATCACCAATACAGTTCGATCCCCCTTACGTTCTAATAGGGCATTGGTTGCCACAGTCGTTCCCATCTTCACAGCAGCAATTTGATCGGCCGGAATCGGATCTGTTGTGCCTACCCCTAATAGATCTCGAATCCCCTGAAGTGCGGCATCGGTGTAGCGATCGGGATTTTCAGATAACAATTTGTGAATCACCAACTGTCCATCTGGCCGCTGAGCCACAATATCAGTAAAAGTCCCACCTCGATCGATCCAAAATTGCCATTTCCTTACGCTATTGAGATGATCAACCATTATTTTTCTCCATTCCAACTTACTTCGGTTGCTTATCCATTGCTGACACGAATTTATCGAACTAAACGACTGGCATCCATCGCCACTGGGCTAGATGATTCTCGGCTGCACCCGATCGCCTCACGGTTAATATTTCTGTCGGTGGATCCGCCCGATCGCCATTGGACTGAAACTGAATTTTGCCAGTCACACCTTGCATACTTTTGTGCTGCTCTTTCCAATACTGATGCAAATGAATCAGGAGAGCCTGAGAATTGGGACAAGCATATTGCTCTAAAGTTCGTAAAATTACGAAAACGGCATCAAAGGCTGTAGCACTGCGCCAAGTCAGATTTTCTGCCCCCCACAGTAAGTTACCGATCTGACAGAAAGTCTGAGCTACTGGGTTAGGGCTCTGACAGCCATTTTGGGCGCTGTGCCAATGCCAGGGAACACAAGCAACGATCGGCTGATTGATGAGATCAGGGTGATCCTGACGGATACTTGGGTCACAAGATTGCATCCAATGCAAAAGAGTATCTTGATAAAACGTTGCTGAACCGGCGATTAAACAGTGGGGGGAATTCAGACGGCTAATCAAGCCAGTATTGTGGAGTGAGTTTGGATCAATGCCGCCATCGGGAATCAGAATCAGAATATCGATTGAAATAGATTGGATGTGCCGAAGATGAGGTTGCATATACTCAAACTGCTCTCCCAAATCGCCACATTCTGCCACTAGAACGAATTGGTCAGGATAGCGATCGAGATGTTGTTTCACCGCTGTGCGATAGGAATGACTATAGACACTGTTTCGGTTGTAAATGATGGCAACTCGTTGCTGCGTTTTCTGGGCTGAGACCAGATACTCAACTAAACGGGCTGCACTAATTTGATCTGGAGTTGATAACCGAAAAAATGAGAGTTGCTCTCCTTTCGATAACTCAGAAAGCGAATTGGCGGTGCTGCTTGCGTTAATGACTGGAATTCCCTGTTTGCCATAAAACTGAAGGGCTTTGTGAGTCATTTCACTGGAATAGTGACCGATCACCGCAATGATATTGAGCTGAGCAGCCAAGGTTGATAACTTCTCAGCGGTTTGGTTGAAAGGATCGTATACATTGTTCGGATCATTGACAACCAACACCCGCAAAGCGATCGGACAACCAATTGGGCTGAGAGCAACCCATTGATCGATCGCTAGAGGATGCAGTTGTAACTCCTGCCAGCCTGCCAGCCGTTGCAAGCTCGTGAAATTGACCTGCGTTTGAATTTGAGCAATGCCGCGCAAAATTTCGGCTGCAATTCGTCCCTGGTTATGATGAAAGGGAACGACCACGGCCAGGGTGTAGATTGGAATATGTTTATCTTGTAGGCAGGACTGTTGATATTCCACTAAACTGTTGTTGAGATAAATCAACACTTCAGGATTGCCGTTTTGATACATTGCCTGTTCCTGCTGCCATGCATCTAAAAAACATTGCCAGGCAGAGTAGTAAAGCCCCTGCTGATAAAACTGAGTCGCTTCAATTTGAGATTGCCCAATCCGCTGATTGGCTGGATAGAGAAACAGTTGCCTACCAAAGCTGGCTTGAAAGTTATCACTGTTCAGCGGTGGAGCCGGATGGAGACGATACCCATGCTGAGGATTGAGCAGAAAATTGAGCGTTTTCACCCAATTGCCGGACTTATCGCCGGGTTCGGTTGGAATTACCTGATCGATCGCTGGGTAGATGTAGTCGCTGAGCCGATCGCGTACCTGTTCCGGAGAAAGCCCCAGGTGAGCCGCAATCTGTTTACGAGAGTGACCCAGTAGGGATTGATAGAGAATCGCTCGATCGAGATCGCTCAGGGGTTGAGAGCCGACTCTCGCCTGCTGGAGAAACAGATCAATATCGATCGCGAGTTGATCGATGACTTGTTGACGATAGAGAGACATGGAGGGAAACGCGGGGGAAGAGAAGGGACGGGGAAAGAACCCTGTGCTTAGACGCTTTGAGACAACCCATAGGGCATCATGGATCCGAGCAGCACCTCAATTGCTAGAAGATGGGGCTGGTAATCCGATCGGTGAGAGAACTGAATTTTCGGGCCGATCGGGCTGGTTGAGCCCTGTTCTATTTGGAGCATAGTGCGGCGCTGAAGGGAATGTCTGCTCCAACCGTTGAAATGGATCGCGACACCTGTTGGATCCCATCCTGGCCTGATCAATTGCTTGTCAGTCTTTGTACCTAGACACAATGGTCTTTAACTATCATCAACATTTCCTGGCAAACCCACTGCCGCTTTTCCCACGTCCGAAGCTATGATGAAAGAGTCAGTGAGCGTTTTAATTTCGGATGCCTAAGTCGTTTTCATTTTCAGTAAGCGTCTCTCCGAATTTCAACCTCTGCATTTCTCAAAATTCTGGAGACACGCTATGTCAATTTACGTTGGAAATCTTTCCTACTCCGTTACTCAAGAAGACCTAACCCAAGTCTTCGAAGAGTATGGGAAGGTTAAGAGTGTCACTTTGCCCACCGATCGCGAGACTGGAAGACTGCGCGGCTTTGCTTTTATTGAACTGGATACGACGACAGGTGAAGATGCTGCCATTGAAGCCTTAGATGGCGCAGAATGGATGGGTCGAGATCTACGGGTGAGCAAGGCTCGTCCGAAAGAAGAACGTCCCCGGTCATCCTTTGGTGGCGGCGGTCGGGATAGCTTCAGCCGCGGTGGCGATCGGGATAGCTTCAGTCGGGGTGGCGGTGGCGGTCGTCGCTACTAAAGCCTGCGGATCTGAACCCAAATTAGCTTAGAGTCAATCAGAAAGTAGAAAGAGAGGATAGCCTCAGCTTTCTACTTTTTTGTTTGTTAAGCTTCCTGCCTCCCCGCAATGCCGCGTTCCTACCCAGTGGTCTGCTCTAAATCAGCCACCGTTTTCGGGACTCCATCGGTGAGAATCTCATAGCCATTCGCTGTGACTAACACATCATCCTCAATCCGGACTCCGATCCCATGCCATTTGGGCTCGACTGCCGGTTGGCCTTCGGCGGGTTTGATATAGGGCGAAATGTAGATTCCGGGCTCCACCGTGAAGACCTGGCCTGGTTCGAGGTTGTGGGGGGTGTCACCATGTTGATAGACTCCCACATCATGCACATCTAGCCCCAGCCAATGGCCAGTCCGATGCATGTAGAAGGGCTTATACTTTTCGGCTTTGATAATCTCTTCTGGATCCCCTTGCAGTAATCCCAGATCGAGCAGGCCTGCCACAATCACACGCACCGCTGCATCATGGGTTTGTTTGTAAGGGGTGCCGGGCTGAATTTGGGCGATCGACTCTAATTGAGCCGCAAGGACAATCTCATAGATCGCTTTCTGCTCCGGTGTGAACCGGCCACTGATCGGAAAGGTGCGCGTGATATCTGAGTTGTAGTATTCGTAGGCGCATCCCGCATCGATCAGCAGCAGCTCGTTCTCCTGCATTTGGCGTGTGTTTTCGGTATAGTGCAACACACAAGCATTGGCTCCAGAAGCGACGATCGAGGGATAGGCTGGCCCCATGGCTCCCCGCAGCCGAAACAGGTGTTCGATTTCCGCCTGCACCTGATATTCATAGAGTCCAGGTTTGGCAAACTCCCGCGCCCGATTGTGAGCTGCCACGGCAATTTGAGCCGCCTGCCGCAGGTAATCTAACTCGGCCGCACTCTTGATCTGCCGCAGAGGATGCACGACTGGAGCCGGATCTTCTAGCGCGATCGGCCCATAGCCCTTTTTAGGATAGGTGGCCAGTTGACGTTGCCAATGCTGGAGGATCTGGTCGTTGAATCCCTGATCGCGCCCTAGTCGATAGTAGATCCGATCGGCTTTCTCCAGATATTGGGGCAGCTTCTCATCCAGTTGATCGATCGAATAAACTTGATCCGCTCCAAATTGGGTTTTAGCCGCATCCACTCCAACCCGATAGCCGTGCCAGGTTTCTTTTTCGAGATCCTTCGGCTGCACAAACAGAATAAATCGATGTTCGTCATGGTGGGGAGCCAATACCGCTACGGCTTGAGGTTCGTTAAACCCGGTGAGATAGTAAAAGTCGCTATCTTGCCGAAAGTTATATTCCACGTCATTGTGCATCACCGCCGTTGGCGCACTGCGAAAAATAGCTGTGCCTTTTCCAATCTTTGCCATCACCTGCGATCGACGCTGGGCATATTCTGCTTGCATAGGCTTCAAACGATTGACATTGATAATAAAAATATAACGTCATGTCCGATCGCCAGATGCTAGACCGCGCTCATCACCCGGATCTCTGGGGTTTCTGGTAAATTACCTGGTGCGATCGTGATCGAATTGCCCACTGATTGAACAGGGGTACCACCCATCAAGGCGAGGAAATTGTCGATCGGCAGAATATCACAGTTCGCTTCGTCTGCGGCGGCGGTGCGGTAATGGGTCGGAATCACCAAACGCGGATTCAGGGTGCGGATAGCAGCTTGGGCTTCTTCTGGCGTGAAGGCTTTGGGCCCATTGCCAACGGGGATACACAACACATCCGGTCGCCCCATCAAAATCTGTTGTTCTGTGGTGATGGGAGCGGCTGCCCCGCCCAAATGCAGAATATTCACACCGCCTTGGTTCCACTTCCAGACGACGTTGACACCAAACCGCCGCCCGCCGACATCATCATGATCGGTACCAATACCCTGGATCTGAAAATTAGTGAACTCATACACGCCGGGTTCAAATAAAATTCGCGGTGTGCCCGGTAAGCCTTCAACGGCTCCCTCATCCAGGAGGCGACTGCTGATCATCACCACGTCGGCCGCTACCTGAGGAGCCCCATAACCAGCAGTGCAACCGATCGGTCGAAATGGATTCACCAACAGCCGTCGCCCATCGCCGCTAAACAAAAAGCAAGTATGCCCCAGATATTGTAGAGTGACACCACTTGCTTGGGCTTGCGCGGGCTTGCGATCGACTAGGCTGAGCCCCACGCCTGCTAGTAATCCTGCCCCTGCCCACTGCACCAACTGTCGTCGCTTCATGATGTCGCAGTCTCCTCACCGTCTTGCTATCGAACCAGCTTGTCGTCCAGATAATCTGTCGTCCAGATAATCTGTCGTACAAATAACCTGTAGATAAGCTTACCGGGATTTGAGACGGAAACTTGGCCAACTTGGTGCCAGAATTTGGCGAGCAGTCTATTGGACTAGAGCCGGTGCGGCTTGAAGCTGACTCACTTCCAGCAAAAAATTCCTCAGCAACTGCTTGCCTGACTGGGTCAAGACACTTTCGGGGTGAAACTGCACGCCTTGAATGTGAGGGTAATCGCGATGCCGCACCCCCATAATCGTGCCATCTTCCACCCAGGCGGTCACTTCTAGCACTTCCGGACAGGTAGCCTGATCGATCACCAAACTGTGATACCGGGTAGCGGTGAGGGGGTTCTCTAACCCGGCAAACACCCCAACGTTGGTATGCTCAACGGGCGAAGTTTTGCCATGCATCAGCTCTGCCGCCGCCGTAATTTGACCACCAAATACCTGCCCGATCGCCTGATGCCCTAAGCAAACCCCCAGAATCGGCAAGGTTGGCCCCAGTTCTTGAATAATTTGTAGCGATACCCCAGCATCCTCCGGTCGGCCCGGCCCAGGGGAAATGACGATCGCATCCGGCTGAAGTTCCTGAATTTCCGGCAGGCTAATCTTATCGTTGCGATAGACCTGCACCTCAGCCGCGATCGGTATCTCTGCCCCTAGCTCACCTAAATATTGCACCAGGTTATAGGTGAAGCTGTCGTAGTTATCAATCACCAAAATCATCGTGGCACCTTGCCTGTTTGCAACGCTAGAATCCCAACACCGATCGAACCAACACCAACAGCGGGGGTAACAGTAGCGAACCCGCCACCAACACAGCCGCCAAGGCGGAAATTAATACGGCTCCGGCCGCACAGTCTTTGGCGATTTTGGCTAGCTCGTGATAGGTTTGCCGGACGGTTAAATCCACCACCGATTCTAAAGCCGTATTCAGCAATTCCATGGTGAGCACGGCTCCACTGGTGAGACTGATAATTGCCACCTCCACTCGGCTCAACTGCAGGAGGAGACTGAGCCCGATCGCCACCACCCCGACCGTGACATGGATACGGAAATTACGCTGAGTCTGGAAAGCATAGGCGATCCCCGCCCAAGCATAACGAAAACTAATGAATAGATTAGAGGCAACGCGCCAAGAGAGCGATCGACTCAGGGAGTTCGGGGCGTTAGGGGGGGCAGGTGCAACTTGCGGTGTCTCAGTCGAGAGGTTTTGGGTCATGTGCCGTCGTGATTCCAAACGCAAAACAGGTGGATGATCAAAGCTGCATCACCAGGGAAAACTGAACGCATTTTGGTAGAGCAATTGAACCAAGGGAGCCTGCGTATCATGAACTCAATTCTCCCCTGAATCATAGCTGCTCGTTAAACCGATTGTCTGTAGCAAAATCGTCTGCTGTTGCAGCATTGCTTCCAGACTGGCTTGATCAGGATGATCCCAACCTAATAAATGCAACCAAGCATGAGCTGCCAGCCAGGCCAACTCTTGCTGGAGTGTGTGTTCCTGTTGGTTTGCCTGCTGCTGAGCAGTTTCCACGGAAATGACAATATCACCCAGGTAAAGGGGAAAATCGATCGGTAAATCTTCGATCGGGGGGGTTTCAACTTCTAATGCGGCAAACGCCAATACATCAGTCGGCTGATCCTTTTGGCGATACTGGGCATTCAGTTGCTGGATTTCCCGATCGTCCGTTAATCGTAAACTCAGTTCATAGCGAGTGATCACCTGATCCGAGCGAGATGGCAGGTCAGCAGCCATTTGCTCTAACCAACAATTAAACCAGTGCTGCCAAGTTGGGACGGGGATCGGGGCAGGGGGACGATCGGGAGAAAGGGCAATGGTTGCAGTTGGATCGGGACACACTGGATCAGGGTTCAGCGCAGGCTGTTCCACCGTGATATGCACAGTGGTTGCCTTCGGAACTGATGCAAAAAAACAGTCCTGAATGTTCACTTCAACCTGAAGCGGCAGAGCCATTCATCATCCTCAGTTTTTTTAATGTGTCGCAATACGGCTTAGACGGATGCTCAATGGGTCAGATAAGCAAGCCCCACGAGCAGCCCTAGCAGCCCCACTGTGGTGAGGGCAAAATGATAAAGAGATTTGCCACCCTTCCGTACCATATTGCGCATAGCCAACTTAACATAGCTAGGCGGACGGGTAGCCTGTGGTAAAGATTCGGCCGATTGGGCCGACTCAGTTGCGGTTGGTAGGGAGGAGGATGGGCTCATAGGATACGGCTGAACTGCCTATTCAGTAAATAAGTATGAAGTATTCCAGTCTTAGTGTAACGATTTATGGGGTCAGAAGCGAGATGCCACTGACCCAGACGACCCACACTGCCATCGATCGCATTCTAGTCGGGCAGGAGCCAACGAGTGAGAATACCCCCTTGGCTTCGATCGGCTGCCCAAACCTGGGTTGCCTAAACGCTGGCTGCCTCAACCAACTGATTTTCTTGCCGCAAACAGCTCTCAATGAAGAGATCTAACTCGCCATTCATCACATCTGTAATGGCTGTTGTCTCCACACTGGTGCGTAGATCTTTCACCAACTGGTAAGGATGGAACACGTAGTTGCGGATTTGGTTGCCCCAGGCTGCTTCGACAATATCCCCCCGAATGTCAGCAATTTGCTGGGCTCGTTGCTCTTGAGCAATCACCAACAGTTTGGCCTTCAGGCGAGCTAAAGCTTTTTCTTTGTTCTGGAGCTGGGATCGCTCTTCCGTGCAACGCACCATCAGCCCAGTCGGAACATGACGCACTTGCACTGCTGTTTCCACCTTGTTGACGTTCTGCCCGCCTTTGCCGCCCGATCGCGATGTGGTAATTTCCAGATCTTTTTCTGGGATTTCCAGATCGATCGAGTCGTCCAAAATGGGCATGACCTCAACGCCAGCAAAACTGGTTTGCCGCTTCCCATTGGCGTTAAAGGGTGAGATCCGCACGAGACGGTGAGTCCCTTTCTCCATTTTCAGATAGCCGTAGGCATACTTGCCTTCAATCTCCAGGGTGGCCGATTTCACCCCTGCCTCATCCCCTTCTGAGAGTTCTGCTAGCCGCACTTTATAGCGATGCTCCTCCGCCCAGCGGGTATACATCCGCAGCAGCATTTCCGCCCAATCTTGGGCATCAGTCCCGCCTGCTCCAGCATTAATCGTCAGGACGGCTCCATGCTGATCGTAAGTGCCGGATAACAATTGTTGGAGTTCCCATTGATCTAGTTCGCGGCTGAGGGTATCAACATTTTCTTGGGCTTCTTGCAGCAAAGCCTCGTCGGCCTCCAGTTCCAATAGCTCCAGGATTGCTCGGGTATCTTCTACACTCGATCGCCAGCGATCCAACTGTTCCAGGTGCGATTTGAGGTCGTTCAGCTCCTGCAAGGTTTGCTGGGCCCGAGATTGGTTATCCCAAAAATCTGGCTGAGCCGCAATCTGTTCTAAATCTTGAATTTTGGCACTGAGAACCGGCAGGTCAAAGATAGTCCTGGGTTTGCCCCAGGCGATTCGACAAAATTTCAATCTTCCGCTTAATTTCGAGAGCTTCTAACATGCCCAAGTGGGTTTCCTTTTTCGATCAGGTTTCAAACGATTGGACTTGGCTCAGCAGGGGATGGCAAGAGGATCCTGCCGATCTGCCGACTTGACGGTTTATTCAGATATCTGACTGATCAAATAGCAGGCTTGCCAGATATCTATCTTAGTTAGACATCAAACTGATTAGACATCAAACTTATCAGATATCAGACTGATCAGATATCAGACTGATCAGACATCAAACTTATCAGATATCAGGCTGAATAGACATCAGACTGAATAGACATCAGACTGACCAGATAGCAGCTTATATGAACTCTGGTGCAGTAC